>JANNBF010000060.1:0-19564 GCA_031385155.1 Rhizobacter sp. | reverse complement strand
TTTGGCGTGGCGCCGCATTTTTTTTCGTGTTGCCATGGTACGCTGCAGGATTTGCCTTTTTGCTTCCATCACCTATCCGGCCGCCCTAAAAACAAGGAAGCGGGGGCGCCAAACGGCGCCCGCGCTCTACCGGGCTGACACCGGGCAGGTGCCCGGTGCCGCCGTCAGATCACCACCAGGCTTCGACCTGCACGCCGGCAAGAAGGGCGCTGGAGCGTGTACCGAAGGTGCCCGCAGCCTTGACGGCGTCGTTGCCGCCGACCCGCGTCAGGTACAGGCGAATCTCGGGGCGCGTCCAGTAGTCGGTGTTCGGTGCAACTGCCACGGCGATCGTTTCCTTGTTCAGGCTTTGCGTGTCGCTGCCGTCGGTCTTGAGCGTCGCGATGTTGGCTTCACCGTACAGCTTGACGTTCTTCGCAATACCGTAAGACAAGCGGCCACCGAGCCCGAAGTTCTTCGTCGTCTTGCCAGTGCTTTCCGGCTGGATCGTCTGGTAGCCAATGAACGCCTGGCCGCCGAACAAACCACTCTGCCAGTTGATGGCGTCGAGGATGCGGAACTGCTTCGCACCCGAGTTGTACGTGGTGGCCGTGACCGTCGTCGGGCTGGGGTTCGGTGCCAAGCCTGACGTGGGGCAGCTGCCGTCCGCGTTCGGAACAACGGTGCAGATGAACGGGCTGCTCGTCGTGGTGGTGGTCGAGCCGTTCAGCGCGTAGAACTTGCCGCGCAGATCGGCGTGGCCGTTCGAGCCCTGCACGAACAGCGAGTTCGTGAGCGTGTCGATCTTCTGGTTGTACAGCAGGCCGAGCGCGAGGCTGGTGTTCTTGTCGGCGAAGTCGCCCTTCACGATGCCGGCGGTCAGGTTCAGCGTGCCGCCCGGGGCAACGACCAGATCACGCACCTGAAGGTTCAGGCGCTTGGCGTTGCTGGTGGTCTTGCTGTTGTCGGTGTTGCCCTCGTTGTAGACCGAGATGTTGAGCGTGCCGCCCATCGACCCGAGCTTGATGTTGTCGACACCGGCACCGAAGTTGTCGCCGTCTTCCATCAGCCACTGATCGATGATGTGCAGATCCTGGATGCGGTGGTAGCGCTGGCCGGCCCAGAAGCTCAGCTCCGGGGCGAACGAGAGGCCCTTGATGTCAGCGAAGATCTGCTTCGTGCCGGAGGCATTGCAGCACTGCGCGTTGTAGGCGTAGGGCATCCAGAAGGTGCTGATCGTGGCGCCGGAGATGTTCCACTTCTTGCCAATGCCGAACTCGAAGTAGTGGTCGCCTTCGTTGCCGAGTCGGGTGAAGCCGATGTCGCCCAGGCCGTAGTGACCCTTGGGCAGGCCGTCCTTGGCATAGTAGGCGCCGCTGCGCATGTAGCCCGAGAGCTGCAAGCCGAGTTCGTCCAGCGCTTTGCGCGCTGCGGAGGTGGCCATGTCGAGCTGGGCCTGGGCCATCGCGGGGGCCGACTCCGATTCCGGCTTGTCGGCGGCCATTGCGCTCGTAGCGCCCGTGGCAGCGGCGAGGAAAGCTGCGGCCATTGCCGTTGCACGCATTTTGTGAAGTTTCATCTTTACTATCTCCTTATGTTGGTTTGGAGGACTGGCGGAAAAACACTTTGCCGGGCGAAAGCCCACCCATGAGGCCGAGACAACAGGCCTGACGGACTCTCTTGAAGTTGGGGGACGAGGCTCAATCCGGCTGGCCGGCATCGCCGCAGGCCAGCCGCTCGCCTTTGGATGACCCGTCAGTTCTTGGTCGCTGCGACCAACTCTGCGACGGCCTTCTTGTCGTCGATCTGACCGTTGAAGTGGCGGGTGATGACGTCGTAGAAGGCGTTCTTGATCGAGGCCGGTACCGCGTGGCCGTGAGCGATCGAGCCGACCAGCGTGTTCGCCTTGTTGGCTGCGGCGACGTCCTTGATGGCCTTCTTGCCGCAGTCGTCGAATGCGGTGTCGGGCACGTCGGTGCGGGCAGGAGCCGAGCCCTTGACCACGTTGAAGGCGGATTGGAAGCCGGGCTCCATGATGGCTGCAGCCAGTTTCAGTTGCGCCGCGCTCTTGTCGGCGTCGTTCAACTTGAACATCACGAACTGATCCGCGTTGAACGCCACCGTGCCCTGCGTGCCCGGGAAGCGATAGCAGAGGAAGTCTTTGCCCGGCACTTGCTTGGCGTTGACAAACTCTCCCTTGGCCCAGTCACCCATGATCTGGAAGCCGGCTTTGCCGCTGATCACCATGCCGGAAGCAACGTTCCAGTCGCGCCCTGAAAAGTCTTTGTCGACCAGTTTGCGGATCTGTCCCATGCGGTAGAAAACCTTCTCGGTCGTCGCCGAGTTCAACGCCTTCGGGTCAAGATCGATGAAGGCCTTCTTGTAGTAGTCGGTCCCGCCCGTCGACAGCACCACGCTGTCGAAGACGGTTGCCTCTTGCCACGGCTGGCCGCCGTGTGCAATGGCAATGAAACCTGCCTTCTGGACCTTCTCGGCCGCGGCGATGAATTCGTCGAAGTTCTTCGGCTCGGCCTTCACACCGGCTTTGGCGAGCACCTCCTTGTTGGCCCAGATCCAGTTGGTGGAGTGGATGTTGACCGGCGCCGAGATCCACTTGCCGTTGTACTTGGAGAACTTCTGGAGTGCGAGTGGCACCGTCTTGTCCCAGCCCTCACGCGCGGCAAGTGCGTTCAGGTCCGTGACCGCACCTTGCTTGCCCCAGTCGGTGATGTCGAAGCCCAGCATTTGCACGGCGGTCGGCGGGTTACTCGCAGTCACGCGGGCGCGCACTGCAGTCATCGCCGCTTCACCGCCGCCACCCGCAACCGGCATGTCGTTCCACTTCACGCCCTGCTTTTCCAGGTTGCCCTTCAAGACGTTCAAGGCGGCGGCCTCGCCGCCGGATGTCCACCAGTGAAGGATCTCGACGCTTTGCTGCTGGGCGAGCGCAGGCAGGGTCGCGACGGTCGCGATGGCGAGAGTGACAAGTTGCTTTTTCATGGGCGTCTCCAGTTGATCGAAATTTGAATTTCAGTGGGGAATGTGCGGGGCGTTTGGTTCGGAGTGATGCTCCGGCGCGCACTGCGCTTTGATTTGAGGCATAGTGTTTGGAACGATTGAATGAATTATTGGAACGTTCCATTTAAAAATCAAGTGCAAAGTCGGCCCCCTCGGGAAAGCACTGATATGGCGTGCACACACCCAAGCAACCCATCCCCTTTTGACAGGAGCATCAATTGACAATCGCAGAAGACATCCAGCGCCTATCCGAACAAGAGCGGCGTCTCGTTTGGGCGCATTTCGATCTTGGCCGCGCGTGGCAACTCGGCTCGCGCCTGCGCGAGATGGCGCTGGCGCAAGAACTGGCTCTGACCATTGAAATCCGGCTCGCAGCCGAGACCGTCTTCTTCTGCGCGATGCCCGGAGTCACGCCTGCCAACGCCGACTGGGCGCGGCGGAAGCGCAACACCGTTGAACTGCTTCACAGAAGCTCTTACGGCGTTGGCCGCACGCTGGAGCACGAGAGCCAGACCCTGCTCGCCACCATGGGCCTGGCGCCACGGGACTACGCCAGCCACGGCGGCAGTTTTCCGATCCGGGCAGCGCACGCAGGTGTCGTCGGTTGCGTGACGGTTTCCGGGGCGCCTCAGCGGGTCGACCACAACATCGTTGTCATGGCCATTGCGGAACAGTGCGGCGTGCCGATCAACGAAATTGCGCTGAATTGAAGCGGGCGCGCTGACCAGATCGACCGGAGCAGTCTGGCCCGCTACTTAGGCCGGTTCTGCGAAATCCGCAACATGCGCTCGATCGCGTCGCTCGCCGACATCGCATCGGTCGTCCAGAAGTCGCTCACCACGGCCCGCAGGGCATCGTGGTTGGCATTGGAAAGCACCATGTCGACGGCTACCGAGGGCACCAGGCTCTTTGACTTGGCGGTCGCATCGAAGTCGCGCCGCGAGGTCTTGGCGCAATCGTCGAATTTGTCGAGCGCAACCGTCTGGTTGACCGGGATCGAGCCCTTGCTCAGGTTGAACTGCTCCTGGAACTTCTGACCGAGTAGCACGTAGGCGAGGTAGCCCTGCGCCTTCTGCGCTTCCCAATTGCGGAGTTGGAACATCGCGAAGGTGTCGATGACGAACGAGTAGGCGCCGGCGGTACCCGGGGCCGGTGAGCAGGCAAAGTCTTTGCCGGGCCGGCGGCCTGCTTCGGCGAATTCGCCCTTGGCCCAATCGCCCATGAACTGGAATGCGGCCTCGCCCTGGATCACCATGTTGGTGGCGGCATTCCAGTCACGACCGCGTGATTTGTCGTCGGTGTACGACTTCAGGCGGCGAAACGACGCCAGCACGCGGCGCATCTCGGCGCCGCCCAGTGCCGCCGTGTCGAGCTCGATGAACGCACGCTTGTAGAAGTCGACCCCGCCGACACCCAGCGCGACCGACTCGAACAACAGGAAGTCTTGCCAGGGTTGGCCGCCGTGGGCCAAAGGCAGGTGGCCAGCGGCCTTGATCTTGTCGGCAGCAGCAATGAACTCGTCAAAACCCGATGGCGGTTTGTCGATGCCCGATTTGCGCAAAACCTCGAGGTTGGTCCAGAGCCAATTGACGCGGTGGATGTTGACCGGAACCGCCACATAGTGACCTCGGTACTTCACAATATCTTGAACCACCGGGGGCAACACGTCGTCCCAATGCTCGAAGGTGGCCATCGCATCGAGGTTGGCAAGCACACGGGTTGCAGCCCATTCCTGGATCGCCGGCCCCTTGATCGCCGCTGAAGCCGGCGGCCGCCCTGCCGCGACGCGTTGCTTGAGCACGGCCTGTGCGTTCTGGCCACCGCCGCCGACCACAGCGAAGTCTTTCCAGGTGTGGCCTCGCACTGCGATCAGGTCTTTCAGCTGCGCGATCGACTTGGCTTCACCCGGTGAGGTCCAGAAGTGCAACACCTCGACCTCGCCGCCGAGCGCGGTCGAGCTCATGCCGAGCGGCGCGATCAGCAAGATGGCCCAACTCAGCGCCGCTGATCTCAGGTGACAACGCAGTCGGTTCATGGCAATGCCTCGACCAGGATTGCCCGGAAGTCGTTGATGTTGGTGAAGGTCGGGCCGGTGTGGATGAGCCCGCCAATGGCGTCGAACAGGGTCGCGCTGTCATTCGTGTCGAGATGGGCGCGTGGGTCGATGCCCATGGATCGAGCCCGGCTCAAGGTCTCGGGCCCGAACCAGGCGCCCGCCGCACCCGAGGTGCCGTCGAGCCCGTCGGTACCGGCCGACAGGCCCCAGACGCGCGCGCAAGACGGCCGAGCTTCCAGCGCCATCGCCAGGGCCAGGGTGAACTCGGTGTTGCGCCCGCCCCGCCCCAGACCGCGCAAGGTGACAGTGGCCTCGCCGCCCGAGAGCAGCACACAAGGTGCCGCGAACGGCAGGCTGCGCTCGGCGACCGAAAGCACGATGCCGGCCTGCGCCTTGGCCATCTCGCGTGCTTCGCCTTCCATGGCATCGGCCAGTTGCGGGCAATGCCAGCCGGCAGCCGTGGCTTCGCGCGCGGCCGCTTCCAGGCCGTGTGCGCCGGTGGCAATGACGTGGCAGGTGTTGCCGCGCAGGCGTGGGTCGTTCGGGAACACCGACTCCCACGCGCCGCCTTCCAGGCCTTTGCGCAGCCAAGGCATGTCGTCCAGGCGATAGCGCTTCAGCAGCGCCAGCGCCTCGGCACAGGTGCTCGCGTCGCCCAGCGTCGGGCCGGAGGCCACCGAAGCCGGGTCGTCGCCCGGCACATCGGAGATGACCAGCGTCACCACACGCGCAGGGTGGGCGCGGGCGGCAAGGCGGCCGCCTTTGATCGCGGAGAGGTGGCGACGCACGATGTTGATCTCGGCAATGCTCGCGCCGGCCCGCAGCAGATGGCGCGTGACCTTCTGCTTGTCGGTCAGGTCGAGCCCGGATGCAGGCACCGCACTCAGAGACGACCCGCCGCCGCTGATGAGCGCGAGAACGAGGTCGCTCGAGCGCAGGTTCGACACCGCTGCCAGCAGGGCGTTACCGGCGGCGACGCTGTGCTCGTCGGGCACCGGGTGAGTACCTTCCATCACCCGGATGTGGCGCAACGAGCGCCCTGCCCCGGGCGGCACCACCACCACCCCGGAGAGCGGCCCGCGCCAGTGCGCCTCGACCGCCTCGGCCATCGCCGCAGCCGCCTTGCCCATGCCGACGACGACAGTGCGGCCTGCTGGCGGCGCCGGAAGGTGCGGCGGCACGACCTTGCCCGGGTCGGCCGCGTCCAGCGCCGCGCGGTACAGCCGCAGCAGGCGCTCGACGGGTTCGGGCAGGCCGCTCACCGGCACCCCTTGCGCGTCATGACTCGATACCGGCGAGCACGGCCATGAGTTGCCCCATGCGCTGCGCCGCGAGCGTTGGGTCGGCCAGCGCACCACAGGCATCGGCCAGCTCGAAGACGCGGGCATAGTGCAGCGCGCCGCGCGCCGACTGCAAGCCCGCCGCCATCGAGAAATGCGACTGGTGGCCGTTCAACCAGGCCAGCAGCACAACGCCGGCCTTGTAGTGGCGCGTGGGCGCACGAAAGATCTCGCGCGACAGCGCCACGGTCGGCTCCAGCACGTCGTGGTAGCGCTGCGAGTCGCCAGCGGCCAATGCATCGAGCGCAACCGCTGCCACCGGTGCAATGGCGTCGAAGATGCCGAGCAGGCCGTGCGAGTAGCCGTTCGAGTCACCGGCCATCAACTCGGCATAGTGGAAGTCATCGCCGGTGTACATCTTCACGCCGGCCGGCAGGCGGCGGCGCAGCGCGACCTCCCAGACCGGGTCGAGCAGCGAGATCTTGATGCCGTCGATCTTCGACGGGTTCGACGCGATCAGCGCAACCACGGTGTCGATGGCCACCGCCGGGTCGGCGCTGCCCCAGTAGCCGGCGAGCTGCGGGTCGAACATGGCGCCGAGCCAATGCAGCACCACGGGCTTCGACGCGTCGTGCAACAGCCGGCCGTAGACGGCCTGGTAGTCGTCTGCACCTTGTGCGCAAGTGGCGAGCGCACGGCTGGCCATCAGAATCGCGCTGCCGCCTTCGGCCTCGACGACCTCGAGCTGCTCGCGGTAGGCCGCCACCACGTCATTGAGCGTGACCTGCGGCCCGGGCGCCAGCTGATCGGTGCCGACGCCGCACGCCAGCTGCGCGCCGGGCACGGTGCGCGCGTGGCGCAGCGAACGGCGGATCAGTTCACGCGCCACCGGCCAGTCCACGCCCATGCCGCGCTGCGCGGTGTCCATCGCTTCGGCCACACGAAAGCCGAGCCCGTAGAGGTGGTCGCGGAAGGCGAGCGTGCAGTCCCAGTCGACCGCCAGCGGACCATCCCACGGGTCGGGGTTGGCGCGGGGGTCGACAACGACGTGCGCTGCCGCAAACACCGTGCGGTTGAACGGCCGGGTCGGGCCGCGCGGCGCAACCGGTGTTGCCAACATGCGGTGGTGCTTGAGCGTGCCGTCAGGCTGGGGCAGTCGGATTTGGATCACGATGGTTCCTCGACGAAGTTCGGTGCACTGCGTTTGATGGGCTCACTCGGTGGCGCAGTGGGGGTACGGCCGAGGATCAAGTCCGCCGCCTTCTCGGCCACCATGATGGTCGGCGCATTGGTGTTCGACGACGGCACTCGCGGCATCACCGAGGCATCGACCACACGCAGCGCTCGGATGCCCAACACCTGCAACTGCGCGTTGACCACGCTCATGCGGTCGTGCAAAGGCCCGATGGCGCAGGTGCCGACCGGGTGGTAGTCGGTCTTCGCGTTGGCGCAGGCGTAGTCGAACAGCTCGGCCTCGCTGCGCACCGCATTGCCGGGCAGCACCTCGGCCTTGACGTACCGCTTCAGCGCCGGCTGGCGCAGCAGTTCCCGGGCCATGCGCAGGCCCTGCAGGCTGATGCGCCGGTCTTCGGGCTCGGCCCAGTAATTCGGGTCGATCAAGGGCGCGGCCCACGGGTCGGCGCTGGCCAGCCGCACCGTGCCGCGCGAATGCGGCCGCAAGAAGGCAGAGTTGAGCGTGACACCGGCATTGCGCATCTTCGCGACGCCAGCCTCGATGCCCGAACCCAGGCCGAGGTGGAACTGGATGTCGGGCGACCGCGCCGAGCCCGGCCCGTCGGCATACCAGAAGCCGCCGGTCTCGAACAGGCTCGACGCCACGGGCCCGGTGCGCAGCACGAGGTACTGCAGTGCCGCGAGCGCAGCGTAGTGCCAGCGGTTGTACTTGTCGTAGGTGTGATCGCCGGTGCACTCGGCAATGGCGAAAAGGTCGAGGTGATCCTGCAGGTTGCCGCCGACGCCAGGCAGATCATGGACGACCGGAACACTGACCGAACGCAGGTGCTCGGCCGGCCCGATGCCCGACTGCAACAGCAGCTTTGGCGAGCCGAACGCACCCGATGACACGATCACCTCGCGCTCAGCGCGCATCACCTGCAGCGCGCGGCTGCTGCCCTGGGTGACCTCGACACCCACAGCCCGCCGCGACTCGACGATGACCTTTGTCGCCATCGTGTTCAGCATGACCATGAGGTTCGGCCGCGAACGCACCGGCCGCAGGTAAGCGGTGGCCGCCGAAGAGCGGCGCGCCGCGAACTGCGTCAGCTGGTAGTAGCCCAGGCCTTCCTGCCGTTCGCCGTTGAAGTCGGCGTTGAACGGAATGCCGGACTCCTGCCCGGCCTGGAAGAACGCCTCGCAGATCGGCAGCGGGCTGGTCGGGTTCGATACGCCGAGCGGCCCGCCATAGCCGTGATAGTGGTTCGCATAGCGCTGGTTGTTTTCGGCGCGGCGGAAGTACGGCAGCACGTCTTCGTAAGCCCAACCCGTGGCGCCGCACTCGCTCGCCCACTCGTCGTAGTCGGCGCGGTGGCCGCGGGTGTAGATCTGCGCATTGATGGTCGACCCGCCGCCAATCACCTTCGCCTGCGTGTAGCCCAGCACACGGCCTTTCAGGTGCCGCTGTGGCACGGTCGACCACCCCCACGCACCCCGGCCCTGGGTGAGCTTCGCAAAGCCCGCAGGGAGGTGGAAGAACGGGTGCAGGTCAGAGCCGCCGGCTTCGAGCAGCAGCACCCGCACCTGCGGGTCAGCGCTCAACCGCATGGCCAGCACGCAGCCCGCCGAGCCCCCGCCGGTGATGATGTAGTCGAATTGAGTGTTTTTCATGGTCATCGCGACGCGCGCGGTCAAAGGCGTGGCACGGCCAGGGCGCCGTCCACGTGAAGCACCGACCCGCTCGAAAAGCCGAGGTCGCCGCTCGCGAGCGCGGCCACGGCGCGCGCCACATCACCGGCTTCACCCCAGCGTCGCATCGGCACCAGGCCATTGGCGATGCGCTCGTCGTAGGCGGTGGCCACGCCGGCGGTCATGGGCGTGCGGATGATCCCCGGGCGCACCTCGAACACCCCCACGCCGAGCGGCGCCAAGCGCAGCGCGAACAGGCGCGTGAGCATCGGCAGGCTGGCCTTCGACAAGCAGTACTCGCCGCGCTCGATCGAGGCCGACTCGGCGCTGACCGATGAGACGGTGATGATCGAGCGCGTGACGCTGCCCGGCACCGCCGCATCCCCTGCCGCCATGTGGCGCGCCACCGCCTGGGTCATGAAGAACGTGCCACGCGCATTGATGCCGTTGACCCGGTCGAACGACGCGGGCGCCACGTCCAACAGGTCACCGCGCGTGGCGACCGACACGCCCGCGTTGTTGACGAGGCAGTTGATCGGGCCAAGCTCGGCGACGATGCGCTCGACCAGCGCAGCGTGGGTCTCCACCTGGGCCAGATCGGACTCGTAGAAGGCCGCCCGACCGCCGCAGCGCGCAACCTCGGCAAGCACATCGTCACTGCCGTCGGCGGCGATGTCGGTCAGCGCGAGGTCGAAGCCACGCGCGGCAAGCTCCACGGCGATGGCCGCGCCGATGCCACGGCGCGCCCCCGTGACGACGCCGAGTGGGCGTTGCGTCGTCATGCGAGCACCTCGGTGCGCAGGTGGTGCCCGACGCGCAGCGCCTGCGCCGCGACCGTCAACGCGGGGTTGACCGCTGCCGACGACGGGAAGAAGCCGGCATCGACCACATACAGGTTGTCGTGGTCCCAGGCCTTGCACAGCGGGTCGAGCGCGGACGTGGTTGCGTCGGCGCCGAAGCGGACGGTTCCGCACTGGTGAGAAACGGCCTCCAGGCCGAAGGCTTTGGTGAGGACGATCGGGTAGCCGGTGGCGCGCAACACACCCCGGCACTTGTCGACCCAGCGGGCATGCGCGCCAAGGTTGGTGCGGCGCCGCCGAAGCTCGATGGCACCGTCGCTGCGCACGCTCACCCGGCTGTCGCGGTGGGGCGTGTCTTCACTTTGGGCGTACCAGTCGACGCTGCGGCTCGCGAGCGCCTGCCGCATGAAGCGGGGCATCGCAGCGAGCGGCTCGCGCAGCATGGGCTCGCGGATCTTGCCGAGCAGCTGCAGGCTGCCCAGCGGCGTGCTGTTTGGGCCATCACCGAAGTAGAAGTCGTGCACCGCCAGCGTCTTCGGGAACGAGGTGTGGTTGCGGCGGAACGGGTGGACCGCCATCAGCGCGGTCGTGTTGTGGGTCATGTAGTGGCGCCCGACCGTGTCGCTGCTGTTCGCCAGGCCCCGTGGGTGGCGGGGGTTCGCCGACCGAAGCAGCAGCGCCGCCGAGTTGATGGCGCCCGCGCTCAGCACGAACAGGCCGGCGCTGATGGTGCTGCGCACGCCGCCCTCTGTCACCTCGACTGCGGTGATGCGGCGCCCGCTCGCGTCGGTTGCGAGGCGCTCGACGCGAACGCAGGAACGCAAGGTGATATTCGGTGCGCGCAACGCGGGCCGCAGCAGGCAGCGCTCGGCGTCGCCCTTCGCGCCGATCTTGCAAGGAAATGCGTCGCAGTTCGCGCAGCGCTGGCAGCTCCCGTTCGTGCCGAAGTCGACCGCGCTGGGCATGGCGAAGGGCTTCAGGCCCTGGCCCCGCAGGCGTGCCTCGATGGCCGCGATCACCGGCTCGTGCGGGATCGGCGGGTGTGCATACGGGGCACTGCGCGGCGGCTCGGTCGGGTCACTGCCCGCCAGGCCGCGCACACCGAACAGGCGCTCGGCACGGTCGTACCAGGGCTCGAGCGCGGCGTACTGGATGGGCCAGGCAGGAGAGTCGCCTTCCTCGTGCTGGGTGAACTCGAAGTCGCGCTCGCGAAAGCGGAACATCGCGGTGCCGTAGAACTTGGTGTGCCCACCGACGTAGTAATACATGCCCGGGCGGAACGGTTTGCCATCGGCGAACCATTGCTCATGCGTCTGGTAGCGGTGGTCGACGAACACCGCCTCGGGGTCCCAGTTCTGCGGCTCGCTCGGCAGCACCGGGCCACGTTCGAGGATCAACACACGCGCGCCACTGCCGGCGAGTTGAAGCGCCACCGCACCACCGCCCACGCCCGAGCCGATGATGACGACGTCAAAGGACTCGGTTGCCATGGCAGTCAGGCGATCAGAGCCTGGGTCTCGGCGTCGAAGCACACGAGCTTCGCGAGATCGACGAGGAAGCGGGCGCGCTGGTTCGGCACCAAGGCCACGTCGGGCTCCAAGCGAACCGTGAACTCGTGGCCGCCGAACTCGAGCACCACCAGCGTGTCGGCCCCCGTGGGCTCGATCACTTCGACGGTCGCCTCGAAGAAGGCTTGCAGCGGCCCGGCGACCATGCCCTCGCGCGCCAGCGTGACGGCTTCGGCGCGGATGCCCGCGATCACCGGCCGGCCGCCATACACGGCGAGCGCGCCGCTGACGACGGACTGGGGCAGATCGATCACCACGGCGGCTGCCGAACCGGTCTGAATCCGCAAGCCGAACCCGGCCGAGCCGCGCGTCATGTTGGCGGGCACGAGGTTCATGCGCGGGCTGCCCATGAAGCTGGCGACGAAGGTGTTCGCCGGCTGGTTGTAGACCTGCGAGGGCGTACCGAGCTGCTGCAGCACGCCGCCATTCATCACCGCGATGCGGGTGGCGAGCGTCATGGCCTCGATCTGATCGTGCGTGACGTAGACGATGGTCGCCTTCAGCCGCTGGTGCAGCTTCTTGATCTCGGTGCGCATGTCCACGCGCAACTGCGCGTCGAGGTTCGACAGCGGCTCGTCGAACAGGTAGAGCTGCGGTTCGCGTGCCAGCGCACGCCCGATCGCCACCCGTTGGCGCTGGCCGCCCGACAGCTGGCGCGGCTTGCGCTGCAGCAGGTGTTCGATCTGCAGCAGTTTGGAGACCGACTTGACACGCGCTTCGCGCGCCGACTTCTCGACCTTGCGCATGCGCAGCGGGAACTCGATGTTCTTCGCGACCGTCATGTTCGGGTAGAGCGCGTACGACTGGAACACCATCGAGATGTTGCGGTCGGCCGGTGCGGTGTGGGTGATGTCGCGGCCTTCGAGGCGAAGCGTTCCGGCGGTGGGTTCCTCGAGCCCGGCGATGATGTTCATCAGCGTGCTTTTGCCGCAACCGGACGGTCCGACCAGGACGAGGAATTCACCGTCCAGAAGATCGACCGAGATGTCGTGCAACACCTTGACGGGGCCGAAGCTCTTCTGCACGTTGATGAGATCGAGTGATGCCATGTTGTTCTTTCGTTGGCGTGGAAGTTGGCGTCAGCCCTTGACGGACCCGGCCATCAGGCCACGCACGAAGTATTTGCCTGAGACGAGATAGACCACCAACGTTGGCAGCGCTGCGATGAACGCGCCTGCGAAGTGAACGTTGTATTCCTTGACACCGGTGCTGCTGTTCACCAGGTTGTTGAGCGCCACGGTGATTGGGAACGAGCTGTAGTCGGAGAACGATGCGCCGAACAAGAACTCGTTCCAGATGTTGGTGAACTGCCAGATGACCGTGACCACGATGATCGGTGCGCTGTTGGGCAGCAGGATGTAGCCCCACACGCCGAAGAACCCGGCGCCGTCCATGCGCGCCGAACGCACCAACTCGGCCGGGAACGCGGCGTAGTAGTTGCGGAAGAACAGCGTGGTGAAGCCTATGCCGTAGACCACATTGACGAAGATCAGCCCCTTGACCGTGCCCGCCAGGCCCAACAGGCCGAGCGTCTTGGCCATCGGGATCAGCACCACCTGGTACGGGATGAACACCGAAAACAGCATCGCGCCGAACAGCAACTGCGCTCCGCGGAAGGTGAACTGCGTGAGCACGTAACCATTGAGTGCGCCGATCAAGGTCGACAACACCACCGCGGGGATGACGAGCAGGAACGAGTTGAGGAAGTACGGCTTCAGGCCCGTGGGCTGCACCCCGATCTGGGCCGTGCTCCATGCCGACAGCCAGGGGGCGATCGTCCAATCTTCCGGCAAGGCCATCAGGTTGCCGCTGCGGATCTCTTCCAGCGGTTTGACCGAGTTCACCAGCATCACGTAGACCGGCGTGAGGAAGACCACCGCCAGACCGACGAGCACCACGTAGAGCAGGATGCGCGTCACATCGATCCCGTGGAAACGTGTGCCGGCGCCGCTGAGCGGGGTGAACTTCATGTCGGGCGTGTCGAGCCGAGCCCGGACGGCTTCGGAGATATCAGCCATGTTTGACCTTGCGCAGTTCGCTGAAGAGGTAAGGCAACACGACGATGCCGATGGCGACCAGCATCAACACGGAGCTCGCCGCACCGATCGCCATTTCGTTGCGGGTGAAGGTGTACTGGTACATGAACACCGACGGCAGCCATGTCGAGCGGCCAGGCCCGCCGTTGGTCAGTGCGATGACGAGGTCATACGACTTGATCGCCATGTGCGCCAGGATCACGAAGGCCGAAACGAACACCGGCCCGAGTTGCGGGATGATGATGTTCACGTAGATCTGCCAGGTGCGCGCCCCATCGACCCGGGCGGCGTTGATCTGTTCGCCGTCGACGCCCCGCAAGCCCGCCAGGAACATCGCCATGACGAAGCCGCTGGTTTGCCAGACGGCAGCGATGACGACGCAGTAGATCGCCATCTCGCTGTCCTTGATCCAGTTGAAGGAGAAGCTCTCCCAGCCGATCAGGTGCATCGAGCGCTCCAGGCCGACGCCGGGGTCGAGCAGCCATTTCCACGCCGTGCCGGTCACGATGAACGACAGCGCCATCGGGTACAGGAAGATCGACCGTATCGCGCTTTCGGCGCGAATCTTCTGATCGATCAGGATCGCCAGCGTCAGGCCCAAGGCGAGAGCGATGACGATGTAAAGGCCGGCAAACACGCCGAGGTTGGCGAGCGAAACATGCCAGTTCTGCGTGGCCAGCAGGCGCTCGTAGTTGACGCTGCCTGCGATGTCGTAGGCGGGCAGCATCGTCGACGTGGTGAACGACAGGTAGAACGTGAACATGATGTAGCCGTACACGCACACCAGCATCAGAAGTGCGCTGGGGCTGAGCAGTAGCTTGGGAAGCAAACCGGCTTTCATGGAAGGGCTCCGCTGGCCCGGTGCACACCTGTGCGCCCGGGCCGGGTTTCAGAACAATCGAACTCAGCCTTTGGCGGCTGCCACAAGCTCTTCGACGGCTTTCTTGTCGGTGATCTGGCCGTTGAAGTGCCGAGTGATCACGTCGTAGAAGGCATTCTTGATCGACGCCGGCACTGCATGGCCATGGGCGATCGAGCCGACAAGCGTACCGGCCTTGTTGGCCGCCGCCACGTCCTTGATCGCCTTCTTGCCGCAGGCGTCGAACGCTGCGTCAGAGACGTCGGTGCGGGCCGGTGCTGAGCCCTTCACCACGTTGAAGGCCGACTGGAACGCCGGATCCATGATGTCAGCGGCCAGCTTCACCTGCGCTGCGCTCTTGTCGGCGTCTTTCAGCGAGAACATCGCGAACTGGTCGGCGTTGAACGACACGCTGCCCTGCGTTCCCGGGAACCGGTAGCAGACGAAGTCTTTGCCGGGCTCCTTCTTGGCGTTCACGAACTCGCCCTTGGCCCAGTCGCCCATGATCTGGAAGCCGGCCTTGCCGCTGATCACCATGCCAGACGCCACGTTCCAGTCACGGCCCGAGAAGTCTTTGTCGACCAGCTTGCGCAATTGCGCCATGCGCTGGAACACCTTCTCGGTCGTCGCCGAATTCAGTGCCTTCGGGTCCAGGTCGATGAACGCCTTGCGGTAATAGTCGATGCCGCCGGTCGACAGCACAACGCTGTCGAACACGGTGGCCTCCTGCCACGGCTGGCCACCGTGGGCGATGGCGATGAAGCCGGCCTTCTGCACCTTCTCGGCGGCGGCAATGAACTCATCCCAGTTCTTCGGCTCGGTGGTCACGCCGGCCTTGGCCAGCACTTCCTTGTTCGCCCAGACCCAGTTGGTCGAGTGGATGTTGACCGGTGCTGCGATCCACTTGCCGTTGAACTTGGAAAACTTCTGCAGCGCGGTCGGAACGACCTTGTCCCAGCCCTCTTTCGCCGCCAGCGCGTTCATGTCGGCCAACGCGCCCTGCTTGGCCCAGTCCTGAATGTCGAAGCCGAGCATCTGCACTGCGGTGGGCGGGTTGCCCGAGGTCACGCGAGCGCGGACTGCGGTCATCGCCGCCTCACCGCCGCCACCGGCGACAGGCATGTCGTTCCACTTGACGTTCTGCTTCTCCAGGGTGGTCTTGAGCACGTTGAGTGCTGCGGCCTCACCGCCGGAAGTCCACCAGTGCAGGACCTCCACGCTTTGCTGCGCCATCGCACCCATCGAGAACGCTGCTGCGATGGCTGCGGCGGCCAGGCTGATCACGGTCTTCTTCATGTTTGTCTCCTGCTTGTGTTTGTTCGCGTCAGTTCTTGATCGCGTCGATCAGGCCGGCCTTCGCTGCCTTGTCGTCGATCTGGCCGTTGAAGTGGCGTGTGACGACGTCGTAGATGGCGTTCTTGACCGACGCCGGCACAGCGTGGCCGTGAGCGATGGAACCCACCAGCGTGTTGTTGCGGGTGGCCTCGGCCAGCTCCTTCATGTCGCGCTTGCCGCAGGCGTCGAACGCGGTGTCGGGCACGTCGCTGCGCGCCGGCATCGAACCCTTCAACACGTTGAACGTGGACTGCAGCGCCGGGTCCATGATGGCGGCGGCCATGGCGGCTTGGGCAGGCGCCTGCTCGCTCTTGACCTTGAACATCGCGAACTGGTTCGACAGGAACGACATGCTGCCCTGCGTGCCCGGCACCGGGAAGCACAGGAAGTCTTTGCCGGGTTCCTTCTTGGCGTTGATGAACTCGCCCTTGGCCCAGTCACCCATGATCTGGAAGCCGGCCTTGCCCGTGATCACCATGCCCGAGGCCACGTTCCAGTCACGGCCCGAGAAGTCCTTGTCGACGAGCTTGCGGAGTTGCGACATGCGCTGGAACACCTTGTCGGTGGTCGGCGAGTTCAGCGCCTTCGCGTCCAGATCGATGAACGCCTTGCGGTAGTAGTCGGCGCCGCCGGTTGCGAGCACGACGCTGTCGAACACGGTGGCTTCCTGCCAGGGCTGGCCGCCGTGGGCGATAGCGACATAGCCGGCCTTTTGCACCTTCTCGGCCGCGGCGATGAACTCGTCCCAAGTCTTGGGCTCGGTGGTGACGCCCGACTTCTCGAGCACCTGCTTGTTGGCCCAGACCCAGTTGATGGCGTGGATGTTGATGGGCGCTGCTACCCACTTGCCGTTGTACTTCGAGAAGCGCTGCACGGCGGCGGGAACGGTCTTGTCCCAGTTACCGGCTGCGGCCTGCGCGTTCAGGTCGGTCAGCGAGCCCTGCTTCGCCCAGTCGACCAGGTCGAAGCCCATGAGCGACACCGATGCCGGCGGGTTGCCCGACGATAAGCGGGTGCGCAGGGTGGTCATCGCGGCTTCGCCGCCGCCACCGGCGACCGGCATGTCCTTCCAGGCAACGCCTTGGCCTTCGAGCTTCTGCTTGAGCAGGCTGAGCGCTGCCGCCTCGCCGCCGGAGGTCCAGAAGTGAAGCACTTCCAGGTTTTGTTGCGCCCACGTAGGCGCTGAGGCGGTACCGAGCAGGGCAATGGCAGCAATCGTTTTACGGAAGTTCATGTTGTCTCCAGGGTGGTTGGGCTCGTCGAGCCGTTTCAGCGGGGCAGGTACCAGTCGGTTCTTGGGCCGACGTGCATGTGAACGGTTTTGGTTTCGGTGTAGTCCTCGGTGGCCAGGCGGCCAAGTTCACGGCCGATGCCGCTTTCGCGATAACCACCGAACGGCAGCTCGGCGTGGCCTTCGAGGAAGGTGTTGATCCACACCGTGCCGGCACGAATGCGCCGCGCCGCGGCGATGCAGGTGTTGAAGTCGGTGCTCCAGACGGCGGCAGACAGGCCGTAGAGCGTGCCGTTGGCGAGCGCCACGGCGTCGTCCAGGGTGTCGAACGTGAGGATGGCCAGCACCGGGCCGAAGACCTCTTCGTGGGCGATGGCCATGTCGGGCGTCACGCCGGTCACGATGGTCGGCTCGACATACATGCCGGGGCGGTCGATGCGTGAGCCGCCAAGCACGATGTTGGCGCCTGCCGCACGCGCACCGTCGACATAGGCGAGGATCGTCTCCAACTGCCGCTCGGTGGTGATGGCGCCGACCTGCACGCCGTCGGTGAGCGGGTCGCCGAGGCGGGCGTGAGCGCAGCGTTCAACCACGGCCTTGACGAAACGATCGGCAATCGATGCCTGCACGAGGATGCGGCTGCCGCTGTTGCAGCACTGGCCGGCGTTGAAGCAGATGCCGTAGACGGCGGCATCGACGGCGGCGTCGAAATCGGCATCGGCGAACACGATTTGCGGGTTCTTGCCGCCCAGTTCCATCGACACCTTCTTGAGCGTCGACGCCGACTTCGCGACGGCGGCCTTGCCGACGGCGGTGGAGCCGGTGAACGAGAGCATGTCCACATCCGAGTGCGACACCAGCGTGTCACCAATCACCGACCCACGCCCGACCAAAATGTTCACCACACCGGCCGGCATGCCGCACGCGACGAGTATTTCGCCGAGCATGACGGTCGTTGCCGATGTCACTTCCGCCGGCTTCACCACTGCCGTGCAGCCTGCGGCCAACGCGAACGGCAGCTTCTGGCTGACGATGAGGAACGGGAAGTTCCATGGCGTGATGACACTGACCACGCCGATCGGCTCGCGCAGCACGACGCCCAGCGTGTTGTCGCCGAGCGTGTTGTAGGTGTCGCCGTGCAGGTTGCGCGCTAGCGTGGCGGCGTACTGCCAGAGGTCGGCCGCACCTTCGATCTCGGCCACTGACTGCGCGAGCGGCTTGCCGTTCTCGAGCGTTTCGAGCAGCGCGATCTCGTGCTTGCGCTCGAGAATGGTGTCGGCGACGCGGCGCAGAATGCGCGCACGCTCTGCCCCTTTCATGCGCGGCCACTCGCCGTGGTCAAAGGCGCGACGCGCCGCACCGATGGCGCGCTCGGCGTCGGCCACGCCAGCCAGCGCATAGGTTGCGACCACCTTGCCATGTGCGGGCGAACGCCGCTCCATGGTGGCGCCGTCAGCCGCGTCGCACCAGACGCCGTCAATCAGCAGCCGGCCGCGATACGCGGGGCGCTCCAGGATCTCGGCCGGTGACAGGCCCTTGATAGTGTTGTTGCTCATGTCGTCAGTGTTTGGGTTTCGTTGCACGGGTCAGGCGGTGCCTGATCAATGGCCTTCAAAGTTTGGGGCGCGCTTTTCGCGAAAGCTGGCGAGGCCCTCGGCCGCGTCGTCCGTGGTGGCACTCAGCGCGCCGGCCATCGCTTCGAGGGCCACTTCCCGGCCTTCGCCAGCGGCAGCGTTGACCAGGAGCTTCGTCAGTTGCAGGGCCACGGGCGCCTTGCTCGCCATCGCTTGCGCCAAAGCCTGGGCGCGTGCCGCCAGCGCGTCGCTCGCCACGACCTCGTGGACCAGGCCGCTGCCGAACGCATCGGCAGCCGACCAGCGCTCGCCGCTGAGAGCCAAATACTTGGCACGGCTGGCGCCGACCAACTGAACCAGGCGCTGCGAGCCGGACCACCCCGGGCAGGTGGCGATCGACGCCTCGGGCAAGGCGAACTGCGCCGTCTGCGCGGCGATGCGAATGTCACCGGCGATGGCCAACTCCAGCCCGCCGCCGAAGGCATGGCCATTGATGGCGACGATCACCGGCTGGCGCAGGCGCGCCCATTGATCGAATACCTGGTGGCCGCGTTTGACCCAACGACGCCACATGTCCAGCGGGTTCAGCGCGCTCCATTGATGGATGTCAGCGCCGACACAGAAAGCTTTCGCATCGCCGCCACTCAACACGACGACACGCACCGACTCGTCGGCGTCGAGCGTGCGGGCGCAGGCTTCGAGCTCGTCGAGCATGGCCGGCGTGAGCGCGTTGAGCTTGGCCGCGCGATCAAGCGAGACCGTTGCGACCATGCCGTCGCGTTGCAGGCGAATGCAGGTGTCACTCATGGCGCCGCCCTTCAGTGTTTGCCGTGAAGCCTGCTGCACGGGCGCCGCGTTGCGCGGCCGGGTGCAGCCGCAAGCCGAAGGGCTCGGGGTGGAACAGCGCGGCGTTCATCTGGCGCAGGTCGGGCGACACTTGCAGGGCGATGTCTGATTGATCGAGTA
>JANNBF010000175.1:0-19977 GCA_031385155.1 Rhizobacter sp. | reverse complement strand
CGGAGGCTCGCAGAGGAATACAAAACTTTGCTTTTTACTCTGCGAGCCTCCGCCAACTCATTTGACTCTGCGGTGAAGGAGTTCCCCATTTCATGAGCTTTACCTCCCACTACATCACGTGCGAAGGCCGCGAGATCCACTACACCGAGTGGGGCGTGCAACACAGCGAGGTCGTGATCGCCTGGCACGGCCTGGCCCGCACGGGCCGCGACATGGACGACGTGGCCGCGCACCTCGCGCAGCGCTTTCGCGTGGTCTGCCCCGACACGCTCGGCCGCGGCCTGAGCCAGTGGAGCCCCGAGCCCGAGCGCGAGTACTGCCTGGCGTTTTACGAGCGGCTCGCGGTCAGCCTGGTCGACCAGCTCGGGCTGCAGCAATTCCACTGGCTCGGCACGTCGATGGGCGGCGCCATCGGCATGGTGGCGGCTGCGGGTGCGCTGCGTGGGCGCATCCGCCGGCTCATCCTGAACGACAACGGCCCGCAGATCGCGCCGGCGGCCATCGAACGCATTCGCGGCTATGCGGGCAACCCGGAGTCGTTCGCGACCGTGCGCGAGCTGGAGCGGTACTTCCGCACCGTCTACAAGCCGTATGGCCGGTTGACCGATGCGCAGTGGCGGCGCCTGACCGAAACATCGACCCGCCGCCTGCCCGATGGCCGCGTCACGCCGCACTACGACCCGAAGATGGTGATGCAGTTCACCCACCACACCGACGACTACCTGCGCTGGGCCGAGTGGGACCGCATCGACATCCCCGTGCTCGCACTGCGCGGTGAAACCTCCGACCTGCTGCTGCCTGAGGTGGCCGACCAGATGCGCGAGCGCGGCCCGCGCGCGGTGGTGGTCGAGGTCAAGGGTTGCGGCCACGCGCCAGCCCTGAACACGCCCGAGCAGTTCGCACTGGTCGAGCGCTTTCTGGCGGCTTGAAGCCGCGATTCACAACGACCCACCGAGGAGACGACCATGACGACGATGATGACGAACTGGATTCGACGCACGGCAGCGGTACTGGCCACGTTCACCCTGGCCACCGCTGCGCATGCGGCAGGCACGGTCGGCGAGACTTTCCCGCCCGGCTTCCCGGTGATCGAAGACGCCTCGCTCGGCAAACCGGTGATCGGCTTCGGCGCGGCCGGCGTGGTGGTGCGCACGCCGGTGATCTTCTTGCACGGCAACAACGACACCCCGTTCCCGACCGCCTGCAACCGCTTCGGCCGCATCCAGGCGATGGCGCAGTACCTGGCGGACAACGGCTACGCCACCAGCGAGCTGTGGGGCCTGGGCTACGAAGGCGACCAGTGCGACCTGACCGGCAACCAGACGCGCCGCTCCAGCATTGCCCACACCAACGCCGCCAACGTGCCCGACCTGCGCCGTTTCGTCCACGCGGTGCTGGCGTTCACCGGTGCGAAAGAGGTCGACATCGTCGGCCACAGCCTGGGCGTGACGCTGGCACGCGAGTGGATGCGCCAAGACGACGCGGGCCGGCTGGTGCGCCGCTTCGTCGCCATCGACGGGCCGAACGGCGGCATCATCAACTGCTCGCCGAACGCGGCCAACTACTTCCAGGGCGTGGCCTTCGGCGGCTTCACGCCGGCGAGCGAGGTGTGCGCGGAACTCGGCTCACCGAACACGCGCTTCCTCAAGTTGCTGAACGGTGACCGGGATCGCGATGGCGGCCACGGCCGGGGTCACGACGATGATCGCGGTTCCGACACCCCGCGCACGCTCGTGATCCGCAATGCCGACAAGAGCTTCGTCTACTTCCCGGTGCAAGACGGCTTTATCGCCCCCGTGCCCGCCGAAGACTCGTTCGGCAAGCCGAACGACTTCTCGCGCAGCGCCGTCATCAAGGGCGCCCGCCAGCTCGACCTGGTGGGGCAGGGCGCCTACGACCCGATCCTGGGAACCACGCATCTGGGCATCCTGAATTCACCGCAAACGCGGCAGGCGACTTTCGAGTTCCTGGTTGCGGCGCCGCCGCGGCGTTGATGTCTCCCGGGGCGCGCTCGGAGCGAGATCAGGCCGCCGGGGTGCTTTGTTCCGCTGGCAGCCCCCCCGAGCGACATCCCGAGACTCATGAGGGATACCCGCCTGCAGCGAAGCGCCGCTGCAGTGCGCTCCCTACAATCTCAGGCCACTCTGCGGCACCCCTTCCATGGACCTCGCGCTCCCCGGCAGCCCCACCCCTGATTCCCCCAGTTCCCCAGCTTCCCCCGCTGCCGCTGCACCCGGCCCCACGCCCAAGGGCCTGATCCGCATTCGCGGTGCGCGCCAGCACAACCTGAAGAACCTCGACCTCGACATCCGCACGGGCGAGTTGACGGTCGTGACCGGGCCGAGCGGCTCGGGCAAGTCGAGCCTGGTGTTCGACACGCTGTATGCCGAAGGCCAGCGCCGCTACGTCGAGACCTTCAGCGCCTACGCGCGCCAGTTCCTCGACCGCATGGACCGCCCGGCGGTCGACCGGGTCGACGGCGTGCCGCCCGCCATCGCCATCGACCAGACGAACCCCGTGCGCAGCTCGCGCAGCACGGTCGGCACGATGACCGAGCTGAACGACCACCTGAAGCTGCTGTTCGCGCGCGGCGCGCAGCTGTTCGACAAGCAGACGGCGCAAGGTGTGCGGCACGACTCGCCGGAAACCATCTACGCCGAGTTGATGGCGCGCACCGTGGGCAGCGATCCGCGGCTCGTGTTCACGTTCCCGGTCGAGCTGCCGGGCGACACGAGTGCCGAACAAGTCGAACAGTGGCTGTCGGCCAGCGGTTACACGCGAGTGCAGGCCGAGCGGGTGGTGGGTGAACGCAAGGTGCTGGACGTGGTGGCTGATCGCTTCCGCATCCAGGGCATCGAGAAGGTGCGGGCGCTCGAAGCCATCGAGATGGCGCTGAAGCGCGGCAGCGGGCGGGTCACGGTCTATGTGTTGAAGGACGAAGGTGAGCCAGACCTGTGGCGCTTCTCCACCGGCCTGCATTGCCCGGACAGCGACATCCGTTACGCCGACCCGCAGCCCGCGCTCTTCAGCTTCAATTCGGCCTACGGCGCGTGCGATACATGCCGTGGCTTCGGCCGGGTCATCGGCGTGGACTACGGCCTCGTCATCCCCGACCCGCGCAAGACCTTGCGCAACGGCGCCATCAAGCCGATGCAGACGCCGGCCTGGAAAGACTGCCAGGACGACCTGCTGAAGTACGGCGGCGAAGCCGGCATCCCGCGTGACACGGCGTGGAACATGCTGAGCGAGTCGCAGCGCGACTGGGTCATCAACGGCACGCCGAACTGGAAAGGCAACTGGAACAAGCAGTGGTACGGCGTGAAGCGCTTCTTCGAATATTTGGAAAGCAAGTCGTACAAGATGCACATTCGCGTGCTGCTTTCCAAATACCGCAGCTACACGCCGTGCCATGTTTGCGGTGGCGCGCGGCTCAAGACCGAGGCGCTGCTGTGGCGCCTGGGCTCCAAGGCCGACGCCGACGCGGTGTTCGCGCCGAGCAAGCGTTTCATGCCCCAGGGCGTGGCCTGGTCGCGCGAGCAGCTCGAAGCCTTGCCCGGCCTGACGGTGCACGACCTGATGTTGTTGCCCGTCGACCGGATCCGCCGCTTCTTCGACAACCTGGCGCTGCCCGGCAGCATGCTCGACAGCGCGCTCAAGCTGCTGCAAGACGAGATCCGCACACGGCTCAAGTACCTGTGCGACGTGGGCATCGGCTACCTCACCCTCGACCGCCAGAGCCGCACGCTCAGCGGCGGCGAGGTGCAGCGCATCAACCTCACCACCGCGCTCGGCACCTCGCTCGTCAACACCATGTTCGTGCTCGACGAGCCCAGCATCGGCCTGCACCCGCGCGACATGAACCGCATCATCGAAGCCATGCTGCGGCTGCGCGATGCCGGCAACACGCTGGTCGTGGTCGAGCACGACCCGGCCGTGATGCTGGCCGCCGACCGCCTGATCGACATGGGCCCGGGCCCCGGCGAGCGTGGCGGGCAGATCGTGTTCGACGGCCCGCCCGAGGCCATACGCAGTGCCGACACGCTGACAGGCGCCTACCTCGGTGGGCGCAAGCACGTGAGCATGGGCATCAAGCGCTTCGTCACCGAGGCCACGCCGAAGCTCATTCTCGAAGGCGTGCGCGAGCACAACCTGAAGAACGTGACGGTCGAGTTCCCGCTGCAGCACTTGGTGTGCGTGACGGGGGTGTCCGGCTCCGGCAAGAGCACGCTGATGCAGGACGTGCTCTACCCCGCGCTGCTGCGCCACGACGGCAAGGCCACCGACACGCCGGGCGAGCACAGCGCCATGCACGGCGCCGACTGGTTGATGGATGCGGTGTTCGTCGACCAGTCGCCCATCGGCAAGACCGCGCGATCCAACCCGGCCAGCTATGTGGGCGCGTTCGACGAGATCCGCAAGCTCTTCGCGCAGGCACCGCTGGCCGTGCAGCGCGGCTACACCGCCGGCATGTTCAGCTTCAACGCCGGCAACGGCCGCTGCGCCACCTGCGGCGGCTCGGGCTTCGAGCACGTCGAGATGCAGTTCCTGTCCGACGTGTACCTGCGCTGCCCCGATTGCGATGGCCGCCGCTACCGCGCCGAAGTGCTGGAGGTGAAGATCGACCGGCGTTTGCCCGGCGACCTGATCCGCGACCTGTCTGTGGCCGATGTTCTGGAGCTGACCGTCAGCGAAGCGGTGCAGCTGTTCCGCAACGACCGCGAGGTGTTGCGCGTGCTCGCGCCCATCGTCGACGTGGGCCTGGAGTACGTCAAGCTCGGCCAGCCCGTGCCCACGCTCAGTGGCGGCGAGGCGCAGCGCCTGAAGCTCGCGGGCTTTCTGGCCGAGAGCGCGCAGCACATGGCCGCGAGCCAGCAGCGTGTGGCGAAGAAAGGCAACCTCTTCATGTTCGACGAGCCCACGACCGGGCTGCACTTCGACGACATCGCCAAGCTGATGCGCTCGTTCCGGAAGCTCCTGGATGCGGGGCACTCGATCATCGTGATCGAGCACAACCTGGATGTGATCCGCGCCAGCGACTGGCTCATCGACCTCGGCCCCGAAGGCGGCGAAGCTGGTGGCTGGGTGGTGTGCACCGGCACGCCGGAAGACGTGAAGTCGCACCCGACATCGCACACGGGCAAAGCGCTGCGTGACTACGACGTGGCGATGGGGGTGTCGAATTCATTCACCGCAGAGGAAAGGAGTTTGCGGAGTTACGCAGAGGAAGGCATTTCGTTTCAGTCTTCTCTGCGGAACTCTGCGTCCCTCCGCGCCTCTGCGGTGAATGACCCTGCTCTTGAAGTCATCCGCATCGTCAACGCGCGCGAACACAACCTCAAGTCGCTCAATGTGAGCATCCCGCGGGGCAAGTTCAGCGTGGTCACCGGCGTGTCGGGGTCGGGCAAGAGCACGCTCGCGTTCGACATCCTGTTCAACGAGGGCCAGCGCCGCTACCTCGAATCGCTCAACGCCTACGCGCGCAGCATCGTGCAGCCGGCCGGGCGGCCCGAGGTCGATGCGGTCTACGGCATTCCGCCCACCGTGGCCATCGAGCAGCGGCTGTCGCGCGGCGGGCGCAAGAGCACGGTCGCGACCACCACCGAGGTGTGGCACTTCCTGCGCCTGCTCTACGTCAAGCTCGGCCTGCAGCACTGCACGAAGGACGGCTCGCCGGTCAAGCCGCAAAGCCCCGAGAGCATCGCCGCGCAGCTGCTGCGCGATCACAAGGGCGAGCATGTCGGCCTGCTTGCGCCACTGGTCGTGAACCGCAAGGGCGTCTACACCGACCTGGCCAAGTGGGCCAAGGGGCGCGGCCACACGCACCTGCGCGTCGATGGAGAGTTCATCACGACGAGCCCTTGGCCGCGGCTCGACCGCTTCAAGGAACACACGTTGGAGCTGCCGGTCGGTGACATCGTGGTCAGCGCCGAACGCAAGCCCGAGCTGCGCGCGCTGCTCGCGAAAGCGTTGGAGGCCGGCAAGGGTGTGATGCACCTGCTGACGCCGCTCGATGGCCTGCAAGGCGCGATGGCGAACGAGACGAGCACCGCGCACATCGGCACGCTGAAAGTGTTCTCGACCAAGCGCGCCTGCCCGAGCTGCGGCACCAGCTACCCCGAGCTCGACCCGCGCATGTTCAGCTACAACAGCAAGCACGGCTGGTGCACCACGTGCGTTGGCACCGGCCTGGCCTTGACGCGCGAACAGCGCAAGGCCTATGACGATTCCGTGCGCGACGACGACAACAAGGGCCGCGAGCAAAGCTTCCCGTCCGAAGAGCAGGAAGTCGAAGGCGTGGTCGATGCGCCGTGCCCCGACTGCGCCGGCACGCGCCTGAACCCCGCCTCGCGCGGTGTGACCTTCGAAGACCATGCGATCACGGCGATTGCGCAATGGTCGGTCGAAGACGCACGCGCGTGGGTCGAGTCGTTGAAGCTCGCCGGCCGCGATGCCGAGATCGCACGCGACGTGGTCAGCGAGATCAAGAGCCGCCTCGAGTTCCTCGAAGAAGTGGGCTTGGGTTACCTGACGCTCGACCGCGCCGCGCCCACGCTCAGCGGTGGCGAAGCGCAGCGCATTCGTCTCGCGGCGCAGCTCGGCAGCAACCTGCAAGGCGTGTGCTACGTACTCGACGAGCCCACCATCGGCCTGCACCCGCGCGACAACCAGGTGCTGCTGAACGCATTGCAGAACTTGAGCGACAAGGGCAACACACTGGTCGTCGTCGAGCACGATGAAGACACGATCCGCTGCGCCGACCACATCATCGACATCGGCCCCGGCGCCGGCAAGCGCGGTGGGCACTTGGTGGCCGAAGGCAGCGCCGCCGACCTGGCGAAGAACCCCGACTCGGTCACCGGCCGCTTCCTGGCTCACCCGCTGATCCACCCCCTCAACGCGCGCCGTGAAGTGTTGCGCGCAGGGCTTCGCGAGTCCAACACCCACCGCGAGCAATTCGGCCCCCTGACCATCAAGCGCGCCAACCTCCACAACCTTCACGACATCACCGTCGACGTCCCCCTCAAGCGCCTGGTCGCCGTCACCGGCGTCAGCGGCTCCGGCAAGTCCACGCTCGCGCGCGACGTGTTGCTCGCGAACCTGCAGTTCCTCAACGTGCGCGGCGGCAAGCCGGCCTGGAGCGGCTGCGAGAGCATCGAAGGCTGGGGCTTCATCGACCGCGTGCTCGAAGTCGACCAAACCCCCATCGGCAAGACACCGCGCTCCTGCCCCGCCACCTACATCGGCTTCTGGGACACGATCCGCAAGCTCTTCGCCGACACGCTCGAAGCCCGGGCCCGCGGTTACGCGCCGAACCGCTTCAGCTTCAACACCGGCGAAGGCCGCTGCCCGGGCTGTGAAGGGCAGGGCATGCGCACCATCGAGATGAGCTTTCTGCCCGACGTGAAGGTGCCGTGCGACGTGTGCCACGGCGCCCGCTTCAACCCCGAAACCCTGGCCGTGAGCTGGCGCGGCAAGAGCATCGGCGATGTTCTTAAAATGGAAATCGACGAGGCGGTCGAATTCTTCGGATCGATGCCCAACATCGCGCACCCGCTGCAACTTTTGAAAGACGTGGGCCTGGGCTACCTCACGCTCGGCCAGCCATCACCCACGCTCAGTGGCGGCGAAGCCCAGCGCATCAAGCTCGTGACCGAACTCAGCAAGGTGCGCGACGACATCGGCAAGCGCGGCAACAAGGCCCCGCACACGCTGTACGTGCTCGACGAGCCGACCGTCGGCCTGCACATGGCCGATGTCGAGCGGCTCATCAAGGTGCTGCACCGCCTGGTCGACGGCGGTCACAGCGTCGTCGTGATCGAACACGACCTCGACGTGATCGCCGAAGCCGACTGGGTCATCGACCTCGGGCCCGAGGGCGGCTTGAAGGGCGGTGCGGTGGTGGGGGAGTGCACGCCGGAGAGGTTGGTCGGAAATGCAGCGAGCCACACGGGGGCGGCGCTGAGGGCGGTGTTGGCGCGGGGTTGAGGGGCGCCTCGTGGTGAGTTGCTGTTTCTCGGGACGAGACCGGCGCTCTCCTACGAGAGTTGCGCATTGCGGATGGGGCGACAAGCCCGAGCAGCGTAGTCCGCCCGAGCGCGTTGCAGGTTCGGCTAAAACCCGTGCGGGACTACCGGCTTGAAAACGCCCGTCTTGGTCATCTCTCGCAACAACTCAAAGCGCGCGAGTGCTTCGACCACGTCGACCGACCGCAAGCCTCCGTTATCAATCTTGAGCCACTCCTGGCGCGCCACACGCGCGGACAGCAAGTAGTCATCTCGCAACGCTCCGGTTCCGGGATCGCGACGCTGTGAATAGCCCGATGCAACCACCAAATCGACGAGCGGCAAAGACGCAAACGTCTCACCGATCAGCCGGAAGACCACACCATGAATGTGCTCCATGTACAGACGCTGCACCTTCGTGGCCGACATTTCCTTGACCGAAAGCTTGAGGCCACGGCCCGGAACGGCAGCCAACTTTCTAGGCATGTCCTGGATCTCTGGCAAGTCGACATCGAGCATTGCCTTCTTGCCATCGTCGGCGATTTCCACCGCAACGACCGTTTCGCGCGGCCAAACGATTTCCTGCAGAGTCTCATCAAGAAATGCCTCCATCGCTGACGCGTCTTTGTAGATCAGCACGTCGATGAGCTCACGCCGCTGCTTGTTCACCTCCTCGAAATTGCGGTACTTTTGCTCCCACTCGGAGACTTGATCTTCATAGCGTGCGGTGGACGCCAGGTTTCGTTCTTCTACCTTCCTACGCCGACTAGGAATGAGCTTGTCAAGCCATCCAAGCGGTTGGTCGTGAGGCCGTGTTGGCTGAGCCCACTCAAACTTGGACGCGACAAACCGAGGTTTGACGCGTGCGTCTGGCGTATCGTGGTGAAGCTTGCCCAGTGCTTCAATCTGGTTATTAATTTCATCGCACTTGCGGCGGATGAGGCTAGAGATTGCCTCTTTGTTTTGCTTCTTCGCGATCTCGACAAGATGGTCCGATATGGGCACACCTGACGCGTCCTTGAAGCTAAGCGTCCCGTCGTTGTCGATTGCGCAAGTCATCGAAGTGCGCGTCGTGGCTGACGATGCAGATCGCTGCGAATCTGAAGCTCCCGACAACCGCTCGCGAGAGTAGAAGCCCGTACCTGGAATACCGGAGTTGAGGTAAGCCCCGCGCTTACCTACATTGATTGACGCGCCTCGTGGCCCCAGTGTCCAACTTGTGCCGGATCCACTGAAGTTCCAGCGTACTCCGGGGGCTAGCTGGATAGAACGGCGAAATCGCAAGGCCATGCTGCTCTCCCCTCCTTTTGGGAAGTTGTGACGGTAGCGGATCGGATAGCCAAGTTCCCCCTCCAGACACCACCTATTTTGAAGTGGGTTCCCTCACCTGTCTATTTCCCCGCCCCAGCTTCAATGATCGCTGCAGTCACGATCGCTGTGGGGAGCGCAAAGACCCCGATTCCAAATATCGAGATAAGGCCGGTGCAGACCTTGCCCAACGGAGTTACCGGGGTCATGTCCCCATACCCGATCGTCGTCAGGGTTTCCACGGCCCACCAAAACGTAGCCGGTATGGAGGTGAACACTGCCGGTTGGGCGCGGTGTTCTACCTGGTAGAGGATCGAGGCCGAGACATAGATGCAGACGGCCATCAAGGTCACTGCTACGACCAGCAATCCACGCCGACGCCGGATCGATTCCGCGATCCGCCCGAAGGCCTCGTCGAACTCGTCGAGCCGAAGAACTTTCAAGAGCCGGATCATTCGCGCGACGCGAAGGAAGCGTAGGTCGATTGGGGCGAAGAAGGTTGCTATGACGACAAGGTCCAAGATCAACAGCGGTTGTAGGGCGTAGCGCACGCGGCCACGTACAGGTTGGGACAGATGCCCCTGCTCCACGCAGACCCATAGTCGAGCAACGTACTCGACAACGAAGATCGCAGTCGAAAGGGCTTCAAAGGCGAGGAAAAACTTTCGGTAGTCCAAACCAAGTGGCTCTACGCTTTCTAGCGCAACTGCCACAGCGTTCGCAACGATCAAAAATGCCAGCAAGTAGTTGACCCTCCGCGCAGCCGGATTCTCCGGCGAAGGCTTGTGCAGGATGTGGAACAACCGCGCGCGCCAAAGATGGGATGAAGTCATCGCAATGCTGCTTTCGCGTTCTTGTCTATGAATGGCAAAACTAGCTTCTCAAGTGATCCGTTGCTGCCGGTCGATCACGGCCGGAAGGAGTCAGCCGCTCGGCTGTACCGTCCACATCAGCGCCCCTCATGCGCGGCCCGTTTAGTCGAATTCGGAGTCACGTAACCGCTAGCGTACTCAGCTGACATCAGGCTCTTCAACCCCGGCCACTTGCGCGTCCAGAACGCCCCCGCCGGAATCAGAGACGGGTCGATCGCATCGGCCACATGAACGCCCCAGCGCTTCGCGACCTTGCGCCCCGCATCGTCGACCGCGAGCCTCTCGATCTCCGACACCAGGGTCTGGATCGGGCTGCGGCCGGCGCCGGTCTCGGCTGCCGAGTAGCGCGCGGCTTGCTCGCGCAGGTAAGCGCGGGCCACGTCGATGCCCAGGCGCAGCTGCGCCACGCCCTTGTCGTTCTGCTTCTTCCGCCGCTCGTGCAGGTTGGCGAGCCGGCTCTTCAGCAGGTCAAGCGGGTGCATCACAAGGAAAGTGGTCGCGCCAGTCAGCTCGACGCGAACTGCGCGCGCCAGCACTTGCGCCGGGTCGAGACCGATGAGTTGGAAGATCACGTCCACGTTGATGTACGTCGTGTCCGAGACGGCAAGCTCGACCTGCCCGACGAGGGCGGTCATGTCGAGCCGGCGCGGGAAGGTCGCCTTGCCGTTGATGGCCCGTGCGAACTTCTCGACCGATGTCGTGGCCGCTGCAGACTGGGCAAGAAAGTCGGTGTCGCGCGTCACGACGGGGATGTCGGCCGGAAGCTGCAGCCCGTACTTGACGATCCACACGGCGAGCGCCGGCCCGCCCACCAGCACCTCGTTCTCGCTTGCGGCGCCGAGCAGGCGCTTGACCAAAGGCAGTGGCGTCTCGGCCACCGTGCGGGCGGTGCGCTTGGTCGTCACCATCCCTTGCCGGCTACCACGGTTGTGCGCTCGACGAAAGTGGCTGACTTCAGCTGCTTGCGCGACAGCAGGAACAGGCTTTCCGGGGACCGCAGCCCAGCCACCACTTCGCTTTCGAGTTGGGCGTTGCGCGCCGTGATCGACGCCACGCCCGTGTAGGCGCGCCGCCGGTGTGTCGTGGACCGCGCCTGGCCGACATGGGCGATGACGCGCTCTTTCAGCGCGGCGTCGCCGCCGAGGAGTTGCAGCGCTTGCGCCAGCGTGATGCCGGCAGCGTCAAGCGCAGCGCCTAAGCGCGCCCAGTATTCGACCTGCTCCGCGAGCGAGCGGTTGACCGCCTCGCCGGCCGAGGCCGCAAGCTCATAGATGCCGTCGGAGACGCGAATGGATTTGGGCATACCCGCATTTTATGTGGCAAGTTGCCACATGTCGATGCAAGCGATTTGCGAGCTGCGGCAGCGCTGCGGATCACGGCCCGCCGAGCGTCGCCAGAAACGCCTCTGCCGTGACGATGCGCTGGCCGAACGCGGGTGCCAGCACGAGCAGGCCCTTGTCGCCGGTCACCAGCCAATCGGCTTGGCCAACAGCGGCCAGCTCGATGAACATCTGGTCGTTCCCGTCGCGACATTGCGGCAGCTTCGGCAGCCGCGCGGGGAGGCGCACGCTGCGGCAGTGCGGCAGGTAATCCGCTAGCAATTCCTCGCGCTCCACCGCCGCCAGCTTGAACTTCGGGTAGGCCAACACCCGAATCAGTTCGGCGGCGGTGGCCTGCGACACCAGCGGGATGCACGCACCGTGTTGCCACGCGTGGCGCAGCGGGGCGAGCCGGCCTTTGGCGAAGACGAGTGCGGAGAGCACCAGGTTCGTGTCGATCACGACGGCCGGCGGGCCGGCAAGGCGCTTTGTCACGGCGCCGTGTCAGCGCCGCTTGCGAGCCCAGCCCACGGCCGCCGTGATGTCGGCCTCGCTCAGGTTCAGTTCGGCGAGCTTGGCCCGCACCGCATCGCCGCGCTGGATGCGAACCGGCGTCAGGATGATCTGCCCATCACGCGCCTCGACGTCGAAGTATTCCGCCGGCCCGACCGACGCAGTGATGCTCTTGGGGAGCGTCAACTGGTTCTTGGAAGTCATCTTGGCAAGCATGATCGTCATCCGGCGAAAGTAAGGATTCCTTACCTTATCACAGGCTTGTCACCGCGCCGCTGCCGGTTGCGAATGCCTTGTGCGGCCACTCTGTTTGGCAGTGAGAAGCAAAGCGCCGCAAGCCGCGCGTGCCCGCATGAACGCAGGAATTGCTGGAGGTTTCGAGCGTGTTTCGAGCCATTCGGGAAGCCGCCGGCTCGCTAAAATGACTACAACGAAACCAAGTGCTGCCGTGTGCTCAGCGGAAGGACGATTCATGAATCTGAAGCTCGGGGCCTCCGAGTTCGCCGCTCTCGAAGAAGTCGACAGCCACTGCCGCGATTGCGGGTCTGCAGAGCGTGTCGGCTTTCAGTTCGACTACGCCTATCAGCCGATCGTTGACATCGTCAACCGAAGCGTCTTCGCGCACGAGGCACTCGTGCGCGGGCCGGCCGGTGAAGGCGCGACGAGCGTGCTGGCTCAGGTGACCGAGAGCAACCGATACCGTTTCGACCAGGCGTGCCGCGTCAAGGCGATCAAGACGGCTGCGGGCTTGGGCATCGCCGAACGCATCTCGATCAACTTCCTGCCGAACGCCATCTACAAACCCGAGGTCTGCATCCGCACCACGCTCGAAGCGGCGCGGGTGCACAGCTTTCCGGTGGACCGCATCATTCTCGAAGTGACCGAAGGTGACCGCGTGGAAGACGGGCCGTGGCTTGCGCAGATCCTGCGTGAGTACAAGCGTTGCGGCCTGCTCACCGCCATCGACGACTTTGGTGCCGGCTATGCGGGCCTGACGTTGCTGGCTGACTTTCAACCCGATCTGGTCAAGATCGACATGGGCTTGATTCGCGCCATCGACACCAGCGCCCCGCGCCAGGGCATCGTGCATGGCCTGATGCGCATGTGCAACGACCTCGGCGTGCAGGTGATCGCCGAAGGTATCGAAACCGCCGGGGAGCGCGATTTTCTGCGCGACGCCGGCATCCGGTTGATGCAGGGCTTCCTCTTCGCCCGGCCGGTGTTTCAGGGCGTCGGAAAGGTCGATCCGGGCGCCTGGGGGGCCCGATCGACCGAGCCCGTCAGTTCACCCGAATCAACTTCCGGTTGACGAACTCCAGAATCCCCGCGCCCGACAGCTCGCGCCCGTAGCCGGAGTTCTTCACGCCGCCAAACGGCAGCTCGGGTGACGACACCGCAGCGGAGTTGATGAAGACCATGCCGGTGTCGATCTGCCGAGCCACGCGCTTGCCGCGCTCGGCGTCTTGCGTGAACACCGAGCCGCCCAGGCCGAAGGGCGAATCGTTGGCCAAGGCCACCGCCGCGGCTTCGTCGGCCACGCGGAAGAACAGCGCCACCGGGCCGAAGAACTCCTGTTTGTAGGCCGGGTTCGCAGGCGTCAGGTCGGTCAGGATGGTGGGCTGCATGAACTCGCCCGACTGCCCTTCGATGCGCTTGCCGCCCATCAACAAACGCGCGCCGTGGCCCACGGCTTCTTCGACCTGGCCGAGCAGCGTTTTCAGCGCACCGGCCGACGACAACGGCGCAAGCGTGGTCTGCTTGTCGAGCGGGTCGCCGGGGGCGAAAGCTTGCATCGCGCCCTGGAACTTGTCCAGGAACTTGTCTGCCAGCGCCTCGACCACGATGATGCGTTTCGAGGCGGTGCAGGCCTGCCCGCTGTTGCCCATGCGCCCACTCACGGCGTGCTTCACGGCCTTGTCGAGGTCGGCGTCGTCGAGCACGATGAACGCATCGCTGCCGCCGAGTTCGAGCGTCGACTTCTTCAGGTTCTTGCCGGCGCGTTCGGCCACCACGGCGCCTGCGGCTTCGCTGCCGGTCAAGGCCACGCCGCGCACGCGCACGTCGTCAATCACCTTGGCGACCTGGTCTTTGCTGATGAACAGGTTGGTGTGGGCGCCGGCCGGTGCGCCGGCTTCTTCGAGCAGGCGCTCGAAGGCCAGCGCGCACTGCGGCACGTTGGAGGCGTGCTTGACCATCACCACGTTGCCCGCCATCAGGTTGGGGGCGGCGAAACGGGCGATCTGGTAGTACGGGTAGTTCCAGGGCTCCACGCCGAACAGCACGCCCATCGGGCTGCTTTCAACGGTGGCTTCGCCGCGCGGCGTGGTCAGCTTCTCGGGCGCCAAAAAGGCCTCGGCATGCTCGGCGTAGTAGTCGAGGATGGCGGCACTCAACGCCACTTCGCCCAGGCTCTGCGCGATCAGCTTGCCCATCTCGATGGTGATGAGTTCGGCAAACTCTTGCGGGCGCTCGCGCATGATGGCGGCGGCGCGCGCGAGCACGGTCTTGCGCTCGGCGAAGGTCTTGTGGCGCCACGTGTTCTCGTAGCAGTCTTGCGCAGCGTGGAGCTTGGCTTCGAGCTGCGCGTCGTTGATCTCGGTAAAGGTTTTCTCGACCTTGCCGTTGTACGGGTTGGTGCTTTGGTAGGCCATGGTCAAGTTCCTTGTTTCAGCTGCGCCAGCACAGCGCGTGCGGCCTCCGCCGACGAGGCGGGGTTCTGGCCGGTGATCAGTTTGCCATCGGTCACCACGTACGACTGCCAGTCGGCCCCCTTGCTGTAGTTGCCGCCGTGTTCGCGCAGCATGTCTTCCACGAGAAAGGGCACGACCTTCGTCAGCTGCACCGCTTCTTCCTCGGTGTTGGTGAAGCCGGTGACGTTTCGGCCCTTGACCAGCGGCGCACCGCCAGCAGCCTTGGCGTGGCGCAGCACGCCGGGCGCGTGGCACACGGCGGCCACGGTCTTGCCGGCCGCGGCCATGGTGTCGATGAGCTTGATCGAATCGGCGTCTTCGGCCAGGTCCCACAGCGGGCCGTGGCCGCCGGGGTAGAAGAGCGCGTCGAAGCCGGCCAGGCCGTCACGCGACACGTCGGCCAGCTTCGCGGTGTGGGCCAGCGCAGCCTGCGCGGCCGGGTCTTGCTTGAAGCGGCGGGTGTCGTCGGTTTGTGAATCGGCCTCGTCGCTCTTCGGGTCCAGCGGAGGCTGGCCACCCTTCGGTGATGCGAGCACCACGTCGGCGCCGGCGTCCTTGAACACGTAATAGGGCGCGGCGAACTCTTCGAGCCAGAAGCCGGTCTTCTTGCCGGTGTTGCCGAGTTGGTCGTGCGATGTCAGAACCATCAAGATCTTCATGGGGTGTCCTTGGGTGTGGCCGCAACAAGCGACCTGAACTCTCGACCCTAGCGCCGACACCAAGCCAGCACCATCCGCCCGCAGCGCACGCGCTTGTAGGACGGCGCCGACCCTGGCCGAGCGCGATGCGCGCCGCGCCTTGCGATGCTATGGTTTGCGCCTCTTCGAACACGCCGGCCACCTCAACCGCGGGCCGCGCCGCACGCCGCAAGGAACCCCGTCATGAAGTCACTCGGATCGCGCGCCACCGGCGAGCGGCTGGAACGCATGCAAGCCAGCCCGCTGTGGGTGCCGGGCCGCGAGGGCGAGGCGGCATCTGGCTTCCGCAACCTCGCACCCGTTCGCCCCGGCTTGCGTGACCCGCAGGCGAAGATGCCGTCGCTGGCCGACTTCCTGTGCGGCGGCACGCGCCGTGTGCCCGAGCACCCGTTGCCCAGCCTCGACCCGCTTGAGCGTTGGCAGCGCCGCCCCGCCAGCGGCCTGCGCGCCACGTGGCTCGGCCACAGCACGGTGTTGATCGAGATCGACGGCGTGCGCGTGCTGACCGACCCGGTCTGGGGCCAGCGCGCATCGCCCTCGCAGCTGGCCGGGCCGAAGCGCTTTCAGCCGGTGCCGGTGGCCTTGAAGGCGCTGCCGCCGATCGACGCGGTGCTGATTTCGCACGACCACTACGACCACCTGTGCCTGCCCACGATCCGCGCGCTCGCGAAGACGAGCGTGCCCTTCATCACGAGCCTGGGCGTGGGGGCGCACCTCGAAGCCTGGGGCGTGAACGCGAGCCGCATCACCGAACTCGACTGGTGGCAAAGCCACCGCCTGCCGGGCACCGAGGTCGAGATCACTGCGGCACCGTCACAGCACTTCTCCGGGCGCGGTCTGAAGGACCGGAACAGCACGCTGTGGTCGTCGCTCGTCATCCGTTCACCGAAGCACCGCGTGTTCTTCAGCGGCGACACGGGCCTCACCGACCAGTACACCGAGATCCGCGAGCGCCTCGGCCCGTTCGATCTGGTGATGCTCGAAGTGGGCGCATTCCACGCGGCGTGGGGCGACATCCACCTCGGCCCGGTGCACGCTCTCGAAGCGCTGCAACTGCTCGGCGGCGGCGCCTTCCTGCCGGTGCATTGGGGCACCTTCAGCCTGGCCATGCACGCGTGGGACGAACCCGCCGAGACGCTGCTGGCGCTCGCGCCGAAGCAAGGGGTGCAACTCGTGATGCCGAAGCTCGGCGAGCCGGTCGAGCCGAGCCATGTCGACACGCTGACGCCGTGGTGGCGTGGGGTGGAGCCCCGGGGCGCGGGACCGAAGGTCGAGCCGCTGCGCGACCCGGCACCCGACGTGGCGCCCACCGCCTTGCCGAAGGGCATGCCGTGGCCGATCGATTGAACCTTCATCAGCAACTGACAAGGACAACGACATGAACCAACGCGAACTCGGCCGCAGCGGCCTGCACGTTTCGGCCATCGGCCTGGGCTGCATGGGCATGACCCACGCCTACGTGCCCTTCCCCGACAAGCAGCAGATGGTGGCGCTGCTTCGCAGCGCGGTCGATCTCGGCGTGACCTTCTTCGACACCGCCGAGATCTACGGCCCGTTCAACAACGAGGCGTTGCTCGGCGAAGCGCTCGCGCCGGTCCGCGATCAGGTCGTGATCGCAACCAAGTTCGGCTTCAGGGTCGACGCCATGCCCGGAGTCGACAGCCGGCCCGAGCGCATCCGCAGTGTTGTCGATGCGTCTCTGGCGCGCTTGCAGACCGACCGCATCGACCTGCTCTACCAGCACCGCCCCGACCCGTCCGTGCCCATCGAAGACGTGGCCGGCACGGTCAAGGACCTGATCCGCCAGGGCAAGGTCAAGCACTTCGGCTTGTCGGAATCCGACGCGCCCACCATTCGCCGCGCGCATGCGGTGCAGCCCGTGGCCGCGCTGCAAAGCGAGTACTCGTTGTGGACGCGTGACATCGAGGCCGAGATACTGCCCACGCTCGAAGAACTGGGCATCGGCCTGGTGCCGTTCAGCCCGCTCGGGCGCGGCTACCTGACGGGCAAGATCGATGCGGCAACCCCGCTCGATGCAGCCGACTTCCGCAGCAGCCTGCCGCGCTTCACGCCTGAGGCGCGCGAGGCCAACGTCGCGCTGGTCGCCTTGTTGACCCGCATGGCCGAGAAGAACAAGGCCACACCCGCGCAGGTGGCGCTGGCCTGGCTGCTCGCGCAAAAGCCGTGGATCGTGCCGATCCCGGGCACGACGAAGTTGCACCGGCTGGAAGAGAACATTGATGCGGTGGATCTGGCTCTCTCGGCCGGTGACTTGCGCGAGATCGACACCGCCGCAGCGAACATCACCGTGCAAGGAGCCCGCTACCCGGAGGCGATGCAGCGGCTGGTTCAGCGCTGACGAGCCGGCTCGCCGGCCAGCCACGTGAACTGGGCGCGCCCGAGCAACTTCTTGAAGTCTCGATCAAAGCTGACGAGGTGTTCGCCCAAGTGGCTCGTGGCCGCTGCGAGCCAGGCATCAGGCAGGTCGTTGCCGGTCAACTGCATGCTCAGGCACAGGCTGCGCAGCCGGGGCCACTCCGGGCCGAGTGTCGCGAGTTGCACGCCGGACGCGGCCAGCAGCGCGTCGATGAATGCCACCGCGTCATCGGTGGGGGTGGGCTCGCGAAAGATCTTCGGGCTCGTCACCAGCCGCAGGAAGCTCGCCAGCACCATGGGCATCAACGTGAACGCTGCGCCAGAGGCGGCGGCACTCACCGTGTGCTCCAGCCACGCACGTGCCACCGTGTGGTGCGGGTGGTCGCCGCGCGAGGCGGCGACCAGCACGTTGACATCAGGCGTCATCGCCGAGCGCCGCCAGAAGTGCCTTGTTGCTGCTCGGGTCCACGCCCGTCACCAGCCCGCTGCGCCCTTTGAAAATCGGGATGCGCGGCTTGCCGCGAGGCACGGCGGCCGCCTGTGCACGCAGCCGCAGTTGCAGTCCTTCTTCGATCAGGCGCGTCAGGCTCGTGCGCTGCTTCACGGCCAGGGTCTTGGCGTCGGCCAGCAGTTGGTCGTTGATGTTGAGGGTGGTCTTCATGCCGAGATGATACAGATATCTGTATCAGCGCAGCCGGGGGCGCTCGACCTTCGAGCTGAAAGCGGGCACCTTGATCGCCGCTCGATCGGCCTTATCTGTGGACCATCGCCGCAACCCACGCCGCACCCGCAAGGACCCGCCATGGCCACCCGTCAACTCGATGCCCGCACCAGCCACCTCGAAACGTTGATTGCGCTCGCGCAATTGCTCGACCGCGTGGAGCCCAACGTGGCGACCATCGGTGCCGAGCAGTACCGCGCGCTGGTGCGGCAGATCCAGATCGCTCTGCAGGCCGACCCGATGCCGGGCGACGCGTTGCAAGCGGTGCTGCGCGCGCACCCGGCCACTGCGCTGATCTACGAGAACATGCACTACGAGCGCGCCGGGCTGTCACGCGCGCCGCTGGAGCGCTCGATCTCGTCCGAGCAGCTCGCCCGCAGCGTGCTGGCGCGCGCTGCTGAGCACTGACGCTCCTCAACGCTGCGGCCGCACCTTGTAGATCGCGTTGTTGCGGTTCGCACTGAAGTACACGCTGCCGTCTGCGCCCACGGCCACGCCGGTCACCACGTAGGGCGGCGGCATGCCGGGGCCGGCGGGGCGGCCGATGGGCAGCTTGTCGGCCACGGTGCGCTTGGCACCCGTCGCCAGGTCGATTTCGGTCAACTTGCCGGCAGCCGCCTCGGCCACGATGAAGCTGCCCCACGGCGTTTGCGCCACGCCTTCGGGCAGCGCCAGGCCGCTGGCCACTTCCGTCTTCGTGCCGGTCGCGAGGTCGATGCGCGTGAGCGTGCCGGCCGCTTCGGTGACGTACAGCGCGCCGTCGCGGCCGAGCGTCATCTGCACCGGGCCTTTGAGGCCGCTGGCCACGACGGCGGTGGTCGCGTAGTCGGTGCCGCTCGCGCGCGTGATGTTGCCTGTCGCGATCTCGGCATACAGCACGCTGCCGTCTTCCATCGGCAGCGCGTCGTACGGCGCCTTCAGGCCGTGGATCGTCTTCACGGTCTTGCGCGTGGCGCGGTCGATCACCTGCACCGTGCCGGTGAACCACGAGGCGAGCGCGAACTGCTTGGTCGACACGCCCACCGCGAACGGGTATTCCATCTCCGACGTGGCCGAGTGCATGCGGAACACGTCGAGCACGTCGCCACTGCTGGCGTTCACTTCGCGGAAGCCGAAGATGTCGGCCACCCACAGCGTGTTGCCGTCGATCTTCAAACCCGCCGGCACCGCGAGCTTGCCGCCGGTCAGCGTGCGCAGCGCATCGGTCGCGGGGTTGTAGGCCTGAATCTGGTTGTTCGCCATGTTCGACACATAGATCGTGCCGTCGGGCGCGATGGCCAGGTTGTCGAGCGATGACTGCAGCTGCTTGACGACCGTCTTGCGGCCGGTCGCGAGCTCGACCTTGCTCAGCTGCCCGACCTTGGTGTCCACGACCCACAGGTTGCCCTTGCCGTCGAGGTTGGCCGCCGCCGGGATCTGGAACTCGTTGTTGATGACGGTGATGGCACCGTTGGCGGGGTCGATCTTCACGACCTGG
>JANNBF010000153.1:0-2017 GCA_031385155.1 Rhizobacter sp. | reverse complement strand
GCTCAACACCGCCATCAAGGCGGCCCGCAGCGCCGCGGGCATCATCAACCGGGCTTCTCTGGACCTCGACCTGCTGAAGGTCAACACCAAGTCGCCGAACGACTTCGTCACCGAGGTCGACCACAAGGCCGAGGCCATCATCATCGAGACGCTGCTCGGCGCCTACCCGGGCCACGGCATCCTCGCCGAAGAATCGGGGCGCACGCACGGGGCAAAAGACAGCGAGTTCGTGTGGATCATCGACCCGCTCGATGGCACCACCAACTTCATCCACGGCTTCCCGGTGTACTCGGTGTCGATCGCGCTCGCGTTCCGGGGCCAGGTGCAGCAGGCGGTCGTGTACGACCCGACGCGCAACGACCTGTTCTATGCCTCGAAGGGCCGCGGCGCATTCCAGAACGACAAGCGGCTGCGCGTGTCCAAGCGCACCCGGCTGACCGACTGCCTGATCAGCACCGGCTTCCCGTTTCGGCAAGGCGACAACTTCAAGCGCTACATGCAGATGCTCGAAGTGGTGATGCCGGCCTGTGCCGGCCTGCGCCGCCCGGGCTCGGCCGCACTCGACCTGTGCTATGTCGCCGCCGGCTACACCGACGCCTTCTTCGAGACCGGCCTCAGCCCCTGGGACATTGCGGCCGGCTCGCTGCTCGTGACCGAAGCCGGCGGCCTGATCGGCAACTTCACCGGTGAAGCCGACTTCATGAACCAGCGCGAGGTGGTGGCCGGCAGCCCCAAGCCCTACGGTCAACTGGTGCAATTGCTGAAGCCCTTCACGCGCGTGATTGCGATGGACGCTCCGACTGCCGCCGGCAGCACCACGCTGTCCGCCATCGTCGACCCGGTCGAGTTGACGCCCGAGCAGGCGCTCGCGGGTGGCGCGGCGCCGACCGCACCGGCGCCCGCACGCAAAGCACCGACGCGCATCACCAAAGACACGATGCAGCGCGAGCGCCAGGCCGCCGCCGATGCCGAGCCGAAGCCGGTGCGCAAGCGATCCACACCCGGCGGCAGCGCGCCGTTCTGACGCCTGGCCGACGCCATGTTTTGATCGACCGCATCGGCCGCACGCGGTCGGTCTGCCGACGCCCCACGAACGCCCCACTGAAGCCCCGTTCAGGCCCCGCTCCCCGCCCGCTATGACAAGCCCCACCAGCACCGGAGCAAGCCCACACACGCGCACGACGTCACAGTACCTCGCAGTCGAGATTTCACAAGACCTATCGGCCATGGCGACCAAGAAGGTTTGGGCGCACTTCCACCTGGCGGAATAGAAATTCACTATTTCAGGTGGAAATTATTTAGAATCAACGACTTATGGCATACAAAAAGGCAGACTTCGTCCCGTTTTCTGCCGACGCTCAGCGCTCGATTGCCAATCTTGAAGCGGCTTACGGGCAGATGGTGGACATCGAGCGCGATATTGAAGCGATGCCCTCCAGCATGTTCTGGCAGAACAAGACTGGCAAAGACTATCTGGCGGTCAAGAAGTCCACGTCCGACTCCGGCACCACACAGGGCCTGCGGTCACCGGAGACCGAACGCCAGTTCGCCGAATACGCCGCTGAACGCGAACGCCTGCATGTGCGCAAAGCATCGCTGAGCGGCCTGGTTCAAGACCGCGTCAAGCTCTGCCGCGCGCTGCGCCTGCCTCAACTGGCGGAGCAGCAAGGGCGCCTGCTGCGCGCGCTGGATCTGCAGGGCCTGTTGGGCTATGACGTGTTGGTCGTCGGCACCAATGCATTCGCCGCCTATGAGATGGTCTGCGGTGCGCGATTCCCGGTGGGCAACGAAGCCACTGAGGACTTCGATTTGGCCTGGTGCCGGGGCACCAAGGTCTCGCTCGCGGCCGTTGCGCCGCCCGCACCGCACCAGGCAGCGGGCAGCAGGGCATCGCTCATGTCCGTGCTCAAGCGCATCGACAGTTCGTTTGCCATCAACAAGCGCAAGCCCTACCAAGCCGTCAATGACGCAGGCTACGAAGTGGAACTGTTGGCCGCACCCAGCACCCACCCGCTGC
>JANNBF010000142.1:0-6041 GCA_031385155.1 Rhizobacter sp. | reverse complement strand
GGCCCGGCGGCGTGTTCCATTGCTTCACCGAAACCCTGGCCGTTGCGCGCGCCGCGCTCGACCTGGGTTTCTTCATTTCGTTCTCCGGCATCCTGACGTTCAAGACCGCTGGCGACCTGCGTGAGGTGGCCCGCCTCGTGCCGCTCGACCGCTGTTTGATCGAGACCGACAGCCCCTACCTCGCGCCCGTTCCGCACCGCGGCAAGACCAACAACCCGGCCTTCGTGCCGTTTGTGGCGAAGCAGATCGCCGAACTCAAGGGCCTGCCGGTCGAAGACATCGCGCAGGCCACCACCGCCAACTTCGAGCGGCTGTTCAAGCTGCCCGCCCTGCGCCCCACGGGCACCGACGCATCATGAGAAATTACTTTCGCTATCTTTCCTATCTGCTTGTCGTAGTTGCATTTTCATCTGCACAGGCAGGTTCGTTTGACGACTTTTTCATCGCGATCAAGAACGACAACGCCGGCGCCGTTGTCGACCTCGTCAAGCGCGGTTTCGACCCCAATACCCGCGACACCAAAGGCCAGCCCGGCTTGACTGCAGCGATGCAGGAGCGCTCGGCCAAGGTCGCGCGCGTGCTGCTGGAACAGCCAGGCATCGACGTGAACGCGCTGAACCCGGCGGGTGAATCGGCACTGATGCTCGCCGCGCTGAAGGGCGAGTTGGCAGGCGCCGAACTGCTGCTCGGGCGCGGTGCGGCGGTCAGCCTCGCGGGCTGGTCGCCGATCCACTACGCGGCCACCGGGCCGGAGCCGCAACTCGTCAAACTGTTGCTCGACCGGGGTGCCGACATCGACGCCGCATCGCCCAACGGCACCACGCCGCTGATGATGGCGGCGCAGTACGGCAGCGAAGAGAGCGTCAAGCTGCTGCTGCAGCGCGGCGCCGACCTTGGGCGGCGCAACCAGCGCGGCATGGGGCCGGTGGACTTTGCAAAGTTGTCGGGGCGCGAGCCGGTCGTGCGCCTGCTGGAACAGCCGCGCCGCTGAGGCCAGAACGGGCGCAAACGGCGGCGTTGTAGGAGTTTCCCCGACACGCCGTTTGGGGCTGCGCCCACTGTGGCGCGGCCGCGCGAGTGCCTAAAGTCGGCTTCCGAACCGCTCCAGGGAGTGCCGACATGACGACCACGCAAGCTTGCGCGAACCCATTCGTGCTGATGGTGAACCCGCAGGCGGTGTTTGCCGCCATCGAGAACTCCGACCGCCTCGCGCGGCTGGTGAGCCGCATCTGCCGCCCACTCGACCGGCACGCGCCAGAAGCCACCGACGCTGACACGGCTGACACGGCTGACACGGCCGACGCCGAGCTCGACCCGACCGTTGCCGAGGCCGCCGACGCGCCGGGCGCCCGCACCATGGGTTGACATGGATCAAGCCGCCTGACGCGTCAGCGCGGCACGATCCGCCTCTTCGAAGCCGCTTCGGAGAGAGCCCATGAACAGCCAACGGGCCGCGCGCCCGCTGGCGTGGCAGGGCAACACCGGCGCCGGTCCCCGCGCGCCCGATTTGGCGGTGCTCGATGACGCCATCGAGCTCGCCCGCTTCACCTTCCCCCGAACGACTGCCGATGGCCTGCGCACTGCCGAGTCCGCGCTGCGCATCGGCGGCATGCACTGCAGCGGGTGCGCCACGCTTGTTGAGCAGGCGCTGCGCCGCGTCGACGGCGTTCTGAGCGCGAACGTGAGCGCCGCGTCGCAGTGCGCCACGGTGCAATGGGACGTGGCGCGCACCCGGCCGTCTGCGCTGGTGCGTGCGGTGGCTGCCGCTGGCTATGAGGCGGTGCCCGACACCGCAGCCGGCGCGCGCCTGATGCGCCGCAAGGAAGCGCGTGATGCGCTCTGGCGGCTCTTCGTCGCCGCCCTGTGCGCCATGCAGGTGATGATGCTGGCCACGCCGTCTTACCTGGCCAGTTCGGCCCAGCTCGCGCCCGACCTGAAGCAACTGCTCGACTGGGGCAGCTGGCTGCTGACGCTGCCGGTGATGCTGTTTGCCGCCGCCCCGTTCTTCACCGGCGCGTGGCGCTCGGTGCGGGCCGGCCGCATCGGCATGGACGTGCCGGCTGCCCTCGGCATGGCGGTCGCCTTCATCGCCAGCAGCGCTGCCGCATTCGACCCGGGCGGCCCGTTCGGCCGCGAGGTCTACTTCGATTCGCTGACCATGTTCGTGAGCTTCCTGCTCGGCGGGCGCTACCTCGAGATGCGCGCGCGCCACCATGCGGCCGCCGTGCTGGAGGACGGAGCCGGCCAAATGCCCGAGACCGCGCTGCGCGAGAACGCCGACGGCAGCGTCACGCAGGTCAGCGCCTTGCGGCTGCAACCCGGCGATCTGGTTCGCGTGCCCATGGGCGAAGCGTTCTGCGCCGATGGCCTGTTGACGCAGGGCAGCACGCAGGTGGACGAGGCGCTGCTCAGCGGTGAGTCGGCGCCGGTCGCCAAGCGCACCGGCGACGCCGTGCTCGCGGGCAGCGTGAACCTCGGCGCGCCGGTCGCGATGCGGGTGGAGCGCGTCGGTGCCGACACCCGGTTTGAGGCCATCGTGGCGATGACCCGGGAGGCCCGCACGCAGCGGCCTGCGGCGCAGCCAGCGGCCGACCGCTGGGCCGCGCCGTTCCTTTGGGGCGTGCTGCTGCTGGCGGCGGGCGCGGCGGCCGTGTGGAGCGTGCTCGACCCGTCGCGGGCTGTGTGGGTGGCGGTGTCGGTACTGATCGTCACCTGCCCGTGCGCGTTGTCGCTCGCCGCACCGTCGGCGCAGTTGGCGGCGACCCTGGCCATCGCGCGGCGCGGGGTGCTGCTGCGCCGCACCGAGGCAATCGAAGGCCTGGCGCGAATGCAACTGCTGTTCATCGACAAGACCGGCACCGTCACTGATGCGCAGGGACGAGGCGTGCAGATGCTGCGGGTGGATGACGGTGATGCTGGCGTTCATGCGGATGCAGACGGGGCCGATGGGGCAGACGGAGCCGAGAGGGCCGACAACTCCGAACGGCGCCTGCCCGATGCCGCTCTGCGCGCCATCGCTGCGTCGCTCGCCGCGTGGTCGGCTCACCCTCTGGCCAGGGCTCTGGCGGCCGAATACGAGGGCGCTGGCGGCGCCTGGGCCGACCTGCGCGAAACGCCGGGTCAGGGCATCCAGGGCCGCACCGGCGACGGCGTGCTGTGGTGCCTGGGCAAGCGCATGCCCGGCAGCATGACCGACAGCGCGGCCCTGCCGACCGCAGCGAACGACGTCGGTGATCCACAGACCTGGCTGAGCCGCAACGGCCGGCCGGTCGCGTCATTCCACTTCATCGAAGTGCTGCGCCCCGACGCGGCGGCCGCCGTGAGCGCCTTGCAGCGCGACGGCGTGCGCGTGGTGCTGCTGTCAGGCGATGCGCCTGCACGCGTCGAGCGCATGGCGCGCCAACTCGGCGTTGCCGAGCACCATGGCGGCCTGTCGCCGCAAGGCAAGCTCGCGGCGGTGCGCGCCGCGCAGGCGCGTGGCGAGCGTGTGGCGATGGTGGGCGACGGCATCAACGATGCGCCGGTGCTCGCGCAGGCCGACACGTCGCTTGCGATGGGCGAGGGCGTGCACATCGCTCGCGCGCAGGCCGATGGCGTGCTGGTCTCGAACTCACTGAGCGACGTGGTGCGCGCCCGCGTGCTGGCGCGGCGGGCGCTGCGCGTCATGCGCCAGAACATCACCTGGGCGGTGGCCTACAACGCGGCCTGCGTGCCGCTGGCGCTGGTCGGCTGGCTGCCGCCTTGGGCGGCGGGGCTGGGCATGGCGACGAGCTCGCTGGTGGTTGTCTTGAACTCGCTGCGGCTGTCGCGCTGAGTGCAGGTCAAACGCGACATGGACATCCTCTACCTGCTGATCCCGCTCTCGACTGTCCTCGTGCTGTTCATCCTCGGCGTGTTCGCATGGGCCGTGCACGGCGGCCAGTTCGACGACCTCGACCAGCACGGCGAGCAGATTCTGCAAGCCGCCACCGATTCGGTTGATCCGCATCAAGGGGCGTGACCGCCCGCAGACGAAGAATCCCCTCAGTCGGCATGGGCCGGCGCACAACAACAGGGGCTTCCGATGGCAGGAACAGCGCAGGCCGCAGCGCCGGTGACGCACACCACGTATACCGATGACGCCGTTCGCGGCTTTGCGCTCGCCGCAGTGGTGTGGGGCTTGGTCGGCATGCTGGTGGGCTGCCTCATCGCCGCGCAACTCGCCTTCCCCGACCTCACCTACGGCATCCCGTGGCTCAGCTACGGGCGGCTGCGGCCGCTGCACACCAACGCGGTGATCTTCGCGTTCGGCGGCTGTGCCTTGTTCGCGACCAGCTTCCACGTGGTGCAGCGCACGTGCCAGGTGCCGCTGTTCATGCCGAAGCTTGCCAACTTCGTGTTCTGGGGCTGGCAAGCGGTGATCGTGCTGGCCGCCGTCACGTTGCCCCTGGGCATCACACGCGGCAAGGAATACGCCGAGCTGGAGTGGCCCATCGGCATCCTGATCACGGTCGTGTGGGTGGCGTATGCCATCGTGTTTTTCGGCACGGTGGGCACGCGCAAGGTGCGCCACATCTATGTCGCGAACTGGTTCTTCGGGGCCTACATCATCGCAATCGCATTGCTGCACATCGTCAACGGCGCGGTCATGCCGGTGAGCTTGTGGAAGAGCTACTCGGCCTATGCCGGCGTGCAAGACGCGATGGTGCAGTGGTGGTACGGCCACAACGCGGTCGGCTTCCTGCTGACGGCCGGTTTCCTGGGGATGATGTACTACTACATCCCGAAGCAGGCCGAGCGGCCGGTGTACTCGTACCGCTTGTCGATCGTGCACTTCTGGGCGCTGATCTTCACCTACATGTGGGCCGGCCCGCACCACCTGCACTACACCGCGCTGCCCGACTGGGCGCAGGGCGTGGGCATGGTGTTCTCGCTGGTGCTGCTGGCGCCGAGCTGGGGCGGCATGATCAACGGGATGATGACCTTGTCGGGTGCGTGGCACAAGCTGCGCGACGACCCGATCCTGAAGTTCCTGATCGTCGCACTCTCGTTCTACGGCATGGCCACCTTCGAGGGGCCGATGATGTCGATCAAGACGGTCAACGCGCTGTCGCACTACACCGACTGGACCATCGGCCACGTGCACGCCGGCGCGCTCGGCTGGGTCGGCCTGATCTCAATGGGCTCGCTGTACTACCTGATCCCGCGCATGTACGGCCGCACCACCATGTACAGCGTGCCGGCCATCAACCTGCACTTCTGGGTGGCAACCCTGGGCATCGTGCTCTACATCGCAGCGATGTGGATCGCCGGTGTGATGCAGGGCCTGATGTGGCGCGCGCTCAACGCCGACGGCACGCTCGTCTACACCTTCGTCGAGGGCGTGAAGGCCACCTACCCGTTCTACCTCGTGCGCCTCTCGGGCGGCCTGTTGTACTTCGCCGGCATGTGCGTGATGGCGTGGAACGTGGTGATGACGGTGCGCATCGGCTCGAAGCGCCCGGCCATCGTCCCGACGCTCGTGATGGCCTGAACGGAGCGCACAACCCATGTCCCAAGACTCACAAACCACACCCGTGCACGGCCACGAGCGCATCGAGACCAGCAACTTCCTGATGATCGTGTTGATCATGCTCGTGGTCGCCGTCGGCGGGCTGGTCGAGATCGTGCCGCTGTTCTTCCAGCGCTCGACCACCGAGCCCGTCGCCGGCCTGAAACCGTACGAGGCATTGCAGCTCGTGGGCCGCGACATCTACGTGCGCGAGGGTTGCTACAACTGCCACTCGCAGATGATCCGCCCGCTGCACGCCGAGACGCTGCGCTACGGCCACTATTCCACGGCCGGGGAATTCGTCTACGACCGACCTTTCCAGTGGGGCAGCAAGCGCACCGGGCCCGACCTGCACCGCGTGGGCGGCAAGTACAGCGACGAGTGGCACCGCATTCACCTCGAAGGCCCGCGTGACCTGGTGCCCGAATCGAACATGCCGGCCTACCCCTGGCTGGTGGACAGCGCCGTCGACCCGACCGAGATGCCGGTCAAGCTGCGCGCGCTGCGCCGC
>JANNBF010000141.1:0-91134 GCA_031385155.1 Rhizobacter sp. | reverse complement strand
GAGCCTGCCGCTGGGCAAGCAGGTGCTGCAGTACCTGCGCCTGTTCAAGCCGGCCACACGGTCGATGAGCCACAGCCGCACGGTGGCGCTGATGCTGGAGCTGCTGCCCGACCTGGAGCGGCAGATGGTGGAGCGCAACGGCCGCCAGTGGCCGGCACCCACCGAGTCGTGGCGCGTGGCCTTCGAGCGCATGCTGGAGCTGCGCGACAACGGCAAGCTGAAGCTGCCGCTCACCGGCCACGGCTACCTGTACGAGGTGATCGCTGGCCTGGCCGACCAGCTGGAAGGCGCGGCCGAGCGGGCCACCGAGGCCGGCCGCCGCGAGCGGCGCAGCGAAGGCGCAGCGCCGGAATTGCGGCCGTTCGCTGCAGTTTCTGCAGCGCCGGTGGTGCTGGTCGAGCGGCCGAGCGGGCCGAGCGCGTATGCGCTGAAGCTGCGCGCCGAGGCCGCGGCCGAGTTGGCGCGCCGGGCTGGCATGGGCGCAGGCGCTGAAGACCGCATTGACGCTGGCACCCACGCTGGAATCGACGCTGCCACGCCCCCGGCCGAGGGCACGCCATGAACGCCGCCGAGCTGCTGAACGTGCTGGCCTTTCACCAGGGCCGCGACAACGGCATCAAGGCCGAGCACCTGGCCAAGGTGGCCGGCATTCCCGAGCGCCAGCTGCGCACGCTGATCGGCCAGCTGCGCGAGGAGGGCGTGGCGATCTGCGCACGCCCGGAGACCGGCTACTACATCGCAACCACCCCCGAGGAGCTGCGCGAGAGCTGCAAGTTCCTGCACGACCGCGCCATGCGCAGCCTGCTGCTGGCGAGCCGCATGCAGCAGATCAGCCTGCCGCATTTGCTGGGCCAACTCATGTTGAACCAGGCCTGACGGCCTGCCATCCCTGTCTTGCCATTCCATCCGACGGAGCCTTTGATGACCACCCTTGCAGACCTCGAACGCCGCGCCAAAGCGCTGGCAGAAACCCGCGACGAGCTCGTCGCCATCGTCACCGAGCTGAACGCCGGCGTGGAAGCACTCAAGCGCGACAGGATGAAGCCGCTGAAGACCGCCGTGAAGGCGGTCGCCGAGCAGCACGACAAGTTGCGCGCGCTGATCGAGGCGAACCCGGAGCTGTTCGTGAAGCCGCGCAGCGTGGTGCTGCACGGCATCAAGCTGGGCTGGCGCAAGGGCAGCGGCGGCGTGGAGTTCGACGACGCGGAGCGCGTGGCCGAGCTGATCCGTAAACATTACCCCGACCAGTTCGACGTGCTGGTCCAGACGAAGCACAAGCCGTTGAAGGCCGCGCTGGAGCAGCTGACCGTGGCCGAGCTGAAGAAGGTCGGCTGCACGGTGGAAGACAGCGGCGACGTGGTCTTCATCAAGGCCACCGACAGCGCGGTGGACAAGCTCGTGAACGCATTGCTGAAGTCGGCCACCGAGGAGCCGGCCGAAGCCTGATCGAGAACGCGCAGCCGGGCGCCGGAGGGGCGCGACAGCCCGGTGGGGATCAGCGGTGAGTACCCCGGTGTGTGACTGACCTTCAGCAGTTGCCATTTCAGCCAAGCAACCACCGCAGGCCGCTGATGGGGGTCAGTCCTTTCCCCCAGGCAGCGCCCGGTTTCCGGTGTCCGAGAACACCGGACCCTTCACACAGAAAGAGCAGTCCATGAAACCTCGCCACGAGTTGTACCTGGCCATCGCAGTGATCGTCGCCGCCTTCGCACTCGCGCTGCTGGCGGGTTGGTATGGCGACCCGCGGTATCAGGGCTGAGCGCAACCCATTCGGAGAACCACGATGAGCCTGAACTACCGCGAGACCGATGAAGAGTGCGATTGCTGCGGCGCGTCCGCCAGCGACCGCATGAGCAACAAGCCCGACGAACCGCAGGGCCTGAGCGAGTGCCCGGGCTGCAATACGTTGAAGTGCTGCATGTGCGACATGGGCGATGACGTGGTCTGCCTGAGCTGCCAACCGTAGGAGAAGGACATGACTCGCGACGAAGCTCTGGCGAAGATCAGGAAGTGTCTCGCTCTCTCGAAGAGCGCAAACGAGACCGAAGCTGCCACCGCCTTGAGACACGCGCAGGCGCTGATGCGTGAGCACGGCCTGGACGACGAAGGTGTGGAGCTGGCAAGCGTGGTCGAGGTCGACGTGCGCAGCAGCTTCATGCCGGTCCTGAGCTGGGAGGCCAGGCTGGCCGGGCTCGTGGCGGACGCGTTCGGCTGCGAAGTACTCAGCACCTACAAGGTCGATCGCGTGGACATCTTGTCCGGCATTCGCCCGGATCGTTACTGGCGCCTGATCGGCGTCGGTGCCGCGCCCGAGATCGCCGGCTACACGCTCGAAGTGCTATCTCGGCAGTGCGTTCGAGCGAGGCGGGCTTACATCGGCCAGCAGTCCAAGAACTGCAAGCCGGCGACGAAGGCGGCACGCGGCGATGCGTTCGCCGGTGGCTGGGTGCGAGGCGTCGCGGCACTGGTCGAGCGCTTCGCGACCGGTGATCGCAACGCTGCGCTTGTCGCGGCCTACATGGCAAAGACCTACCCGTCTCTCGGCTCGGTCAAGCCCAAGCAACGCGACGCTGGCCGCAACGTGAAAGACGCGTGGCACGACGGCCGCCTGAGTGGCGCCAACGCCACCCTGAACCACGGCGTTGGTTCGCCGCTGGAACGCAAGTTGATCGGAGCCTGACCATGCAAAGCATCGACATCGTCGTGCGCTACCAGTGCGGTGCGTACGTCACCAACGCCGTCACCGGCAAGCGCTCGTCGAGCACCAGCAGCCCGGAGGCGGCCGCTAACCTGCAGGCGATCAAGCTGTTCGCGGACAAGGTGGCGCGCGTCGAGCAGCTCTCGCAGAGCCCGGGCTCGTCGATGGTGACGACGTTCCGGGTCTACGCGACCACCGAGGAGGTTTGCCCATGAACCCGGAACTCGAAACCGAAGTCGCCGATCTGGGGCTGCCCCGCGACGAGGCGGTGATCTTCGATGGTGCCGACGGCACGTTCGCGTGCCTGGTGTTCAACATCCCGGCCGAGCTGCTCGTCCGCATCGAGCAGGTGGGCAACCCGGAGGCCTCCCGCTGCGATGGGCACAAGGCGGTGGTGCTGAACCACCTGCTCGAGCTCGGCACGCGCGCGAAGGAAGCGCAGATCGTCGCCGAGGCTGGCCAGGAATCGCTGTTCTGACATGGCCGCGCGCTCTGCACTCGACCACGACGGCGCACGGCGCGCCGACCTGGCCGCCATTCACATCGGCAAGAAGGCGCTCGGGTGGGACGACGAGTTCTACCGGACGATCATGACCGCGAAGTGCGGCGTGGCGTCGAGCGCGCTGCTCGATCACGCCGGCCGCAAGCGCCTGCTGGCCCACATGAAGGCCTGCGGCTGGCAAGGCGGCAACGGCAGGCCCACAGGCCCGGCAAAGGCCGCTGCAGCGCCATCAAACGCCGCACGCAAGCCGCTGAGCGCGCCGCAGAAGAAGATGTGGGCGCTGTGGCAGTCGCTGGCCGACGCCGGCAAGACCGCGAGCCGCAAGATGCCGGCGCTCGTGGCCTTCGCGCAGCGCCAGACAGGCGTCGATCATCTGGACTGGCTCACCACCGCGCAGGAAGACCTGGTGATCGAGAGCCTCAAGGCGTGGCTGAAGCGCCCGGCAGGGGGGGCGTGATGGCACGCAAGGGCAACGGCCGCGCCGCTGAACTCGTCACGCGCCTGGTGGCACTGGGCACGGCGACGCTGGTCGAGCAGCTCGGCATCCCCAAGCAGCAGGCCGCCGAGTCGATGCGCGAGATCGCCCACAACCTGGCGCGCGAGCTGGGCGGCACCTCGGTGTACGTGCCCCAGGACCACGAGTTCGAGCTGACGAAGCGCGACATGCTGATCTACGAGCGCATGGGCCGGGAGAGCGTGGCGACGCTGGCCATCGAATACAAGCTGAGCCAGCAGCACATCTACTGCATCGCCAGGCACGTGCGCGACAACATCGCCAGCAAGCGCCAGACACCGCTGCCGGGGTTCGAGCCGGTCGAGGCTTGAGAGGGACGAACATGCCCAGCGAAAAGCAACTCGCCGGCAATCAACGCCGCATTCTGCGCACGATGCGCACTCGCTTGCTCGTGATGGCGGCGCAGTGGGAGGACGTCGACCCATTCAACCTGAGCCAGCTCACCGACCTGGCCGACAAGGCCGAACAGGTAGCCGTCGAGATGGTCGCCGAGCCGGCTGACGGCTGACCCGCGCTGCCGGCCACCGCCTTGCACTCTCCGCAAGGCGTTTTCTCCCGACCCCCACCTCTTCCGACTTCATCCGGCCACTTCCGGCCAAATTTCTCATTCGTCTGCGTCAGATATCTCAGGGCCAGTCAGCTTCAGAGCGCCACCCCATGCCCCGCCTTCGCCCCGCGCACCACGCTCCTAGCTGTGCTTGCCTTCCGCATGCCCGCCGAATTGCTTGCGCATCGCCGACAGCAGCTTGTTCTGATAGTCCGCCTCGCCGCGTGAGCTGAAGCGGGCATACAGCGCTGCCGTGAGCACGGGTGCGGGCACGGCTTCGTCGATGGCGGCCTGGATCGTCCAGCGGCCTTCGCCCGAGTCGGACACGCGGCCCTGGAAGTTCCGCAGCTCGGGGTCTTCGCTCAGCGCCGCCGCCGTCAGGTCGAGCAGCCAGGAGCTGACCACGCTGCCGCGCCGCCACAGCTCGGTGATCTCGGGCACGGGCATGTCGTATTGGTAGTGCGCGGGCTCGCGCATCGGCGTGGTCTCGGCGTCGTGGGTAGCGTTGGCGGGGTTGGCGGGGTTGGCCGCACCCGCGTTGGCGCCGCGCAGGATGCCCAGGCCCTCGGCCAGCGCCGCCATCATTCCGTACTCGATGCCGTTGTGCACCATCTTCACGAAGTGCCCGGCCCCTGCCGCGCCGCAGTGCAGGTAACCCTGCTCTGCCGTGCCCTGAGCCGCGCTGCGGCCCGGTGTGCGTTCGATGTTGCCGATGCCCGGCGCGAGCGTCTCGAAGATCGGCGTGAGGCGTTGCACCGCCGCAGCCTCGCCGCCGATCATCATGCAGTAGCCGCGCGCCAGGCCCCACACGCCGCCGCTGGTGCCCACGTCCACACCGTGCACGCCGCGCGTGGCCAGCACGGCGGCGCGGCGAATGTCGTCCACGTAATGCGAGTTGCCGCCGTCGATGAGCACGTCGTCGGCGTCCAGCAGCGGCAGCAGCTCGGCCACCGTAGCGTCCACGGCGCCGGCCGGCACCATCAGCCACAGCGCGCGCGGCCGCGTGAGCTTGGCGATCAGGTCGGCCGCCGATGCCGCCGGCGTGATGTGAGCATGCTCGGCGGCGAGCGACTGCGTGGCCGCCGCTGCGCGGTCGAACACCACGCAGTCGTGGCCTCCTTTGACGAGGCGCCGAACCATGTTCGCGCCCATGCGGCCGAGGCCGATCATTCCGAGTTGCATGCTGTTCTCCAGGTTCGGCTCGAGGCCTCGATGGCGCATCGTAGGCGCAAGCCCGCCGCCGCTGCAGGGCCCGCGCAGCGCGATACTGCGGCTGGACCTGCCCACCCCGCCACGCCATGCCGATCACCACCGACCACATCACCCGCGCCGCCGAGCGCATCGCCCCGCATGTGCACCGCACGCCGCTGTGGCGCCTGCCTGGCAGCGCCTTGCAACTGCCCGCCGGCACGCCGCCGTTCGAGGTGTGGCTGAAGCTCGAACACCTGCAACGTTCGGGCAGCTTCAAGGCGCGCGGCATGTTCAACCGGCTGCTCAGCAACACGATCCCCGCAGCGGGCGTGATCGCGGCGTCGGGTGGCAACGCCGGCATCGCGACCGCGCTCGCCGCACAGGCGCTCGGCGTGCGCGCCGAGATCTTCGTGCCCGCCATCGTGTCGCCCGCCAAGCGCGAGCGCCTCGAAGCACTCGGCGCCCATGTCGCTGTCGGCGGAGCGGCCTATGCGGACGCATTGCAAGCCTGCGAAGCCCGCCAGCGCGAGACCGGCGCGCTGATGACGCACGCCTACGACCAGCCCGAGGTGCTGGCCGGCGCCGGCACGTTGATGCGCGAGATCGAACTCGACGCCGGCCTGCCCGACACCGTGCTCGTGAGCGTGGGCGGCGGCGGGCTCATCGGCGGCATTGCCGCATGGTGCGCAAGCCGTTGCCACGTGACCGCGCTCGAGCCAGAACGCGCGCCCACGCTGCACAGCGCGCGGGCTGCGGGCGCGCCGGTGGACGTGGCGGTCGGCGGCATCGCGGCCGACTCGCTCGGCGCGCGCCGCATCGGCAGCCTTGCATGGCCGATCACGCAACAGCACGTGGCGCAGGCAGTGCTGCTGGGCGACGCGGCGATCCGCGACGCGCAGTTGTTCATGTGGCGCGAATGGCGCATCGCCGTCGAGCCGGCCGCCGCACTGCCGCTCGCCGCGTTGCGCAGCGGCGCAGTGCGGCCGCGCGAGGGCGAACGCATCTGCCTCGTCGTGTGCGGCGCCAACCTCGACCCGGCGACCCTGGCCGCCTGAGCGCCATCACCCCCGCGAGCGCCATGAACATCCTCATCCTCGGCGGCGGCGTCTTCCTCGGCGCGGCCACGCTGACCGAAGCCCTGGCGCGCGGCCACCGCGTCACCGTGTTCAACCGCGGCCGCGAACGCAGCCACTGGCCCGAGGGCGTGGAAGCCATCACCGGCGACCGCACCGGCGCCCACACCGGCGTCAACCGCAGCGTCCTCACCAGCGCCCACACCAGCGGCTCGGGGCCATTGACCGGCCAGGCAAGCAACCTGCAGGCACTGCAAGGCCGCACCTGGGACGCCGTGATCGACACCTGCGGCTACACCCCCGCCGACGTGGCCCTGAGCGCCGAGGCGCTGCAGAAGTGCGGCGCGTACCTGTTCGTCTCAAGCATCTCCGCGTACGCCTCGACGCACCAGGTGCCGGTGCGAGAGAGCGATGCACTCGCAAGCTTCGAGACCATCGCCCGCGACGACCGCGACATGAAGCACTACGGCCCGCAGAAGGCCGCGTGCGAGGCTGAGGTCAACCGCGTGTTCGGCGACCGCGCGCTGCTCGTGCGGCCCGGCCTCATCGTCGGCCCCGGCGACCGCAGCGGCCGCTTCAGTTACTGGCCGTGGCGCGTGATTGCCGGCGGCGAGATGCTGGTGCCGGACGTGCCGACCGGAGAGCCACTGCAGTTCATCGACGTGCGCGACCTGGCCGCGTGGATGGTGGCGCTGATTGAGCAGGGCGCACGCGGCGCGATCAATGCGACCGGGCCGGTGGGTGGCGCGCGGTGCGGGTGGCCGGAGTTGCTGGAAGCGTGCACGCAAGAAGCGCTCGCTCGCGGCATCAAGCCGGCGACAGCCACGCCGGTTGGCGAAGCGTTTCTCGCCGAACAGAAGGTACAGCCGTGGAGCGAACTGCCGCTGTGGCTGCCGTCGACCGACGCCGCGTACCGCGGCTTCAACCGCGTCGACCTGAGTCGCGCAGAGGCGGCGGGCTTACGAACGCGGGCACTGCGCGAGACGGTGGTGGCGGTGATGGATGAAGGCGTGCCGACGGCCGATGATCGGCGGCGAGTGGGCAAGCTTGGCCGGGAGCGGGAGGCTGCCCTATTGCAGGTTTGCGGCAAACGCGGGCGCTCGCGCAACGCGATTGATCCCAAGCCAGCGAGTTCGCTTCGTTAACTACACGGCGCAAGGCGGAGCCGCGATTGGAGCTGTCGCTACGAGATGCAGAACGGCTACTTGCGCCCAGGTATTGCCGCTGACGACCGCCGGCCTCCCAGCTCTTCAAATACGTGTCAACAACAAGGTCGACCGCGAGCCCCTTAGGTAGCAGTGAACCATCACTTCCCGGGAATGGCAAACAACGGCTCCGAACCGAACCTGAGCGAAGCCGTCGCCTTATTAACCGCCTTGCCGTCCGAGTAGCCAGTCTCCCGCACGTTGCCGATCTGAAGCCACATGTTGTCTCCAAGCCCTTTGAGCTTGAACTCAGCACCAAGACCGATGTGGCGCAGTTTCTCTGTGGTCGTCTGCGCCAGCCTTAGTTCACGCCGACCGGCGTCCAAGAACGCGCGCCAATCTTCTCGTCCTGCGTTGAGTCTTGCAACCAGCAGCTTCGCGTCTTGGCGTACGAGTTTTGTCGCATCGTTCGGATCCTCCACTCTGTCGTCAGTCTTTCGGCTTGCATGCAGCTGAAACAGGAGACGCAGTGACTCTTTTTCTCTGGCGAGCCCCTGGGAGTATGTCGCCCACCATGCGGAGGCAGCCGGTGCTCGGTCGGTTAACTTCCCCGAATTTGAGAACCAAGAACGACCAAATCCGACATACAAGGCAGGTTGAGCCCAAAGTGGCTTCTGTGGGCTCTGTTCTATGCACGCGTCGAGATCATCATTCGCCTTTTTGGTCTCTTCGGCCGGCACAGGTTTGACATCAGGTCCCGGACGAAGATCCGTTGGCTTCGCTTTCTTGAAGCAATCCACGAGCACTTCGAAGTGCTCGCCGGGGTCGCCGAAGTCGAAAACGCCCATTCGCACACCCCAGGCAAGTTTGGACGCGTCCCCGCCCTTCGCATCAGCAGTGGTAGCTAATGAAACGGTCGCGCGCGTGAACGCTTGCAAGAGGTAGTGTCCTTTGTATTTGTTGCCACCTCTTATCAGACTCGGCGCAAGGAGCGGCAGCGGCGCAACATCCAATGCCAAGCCCGACTTGGCCCTTCCGTTCTCGTCTACGCCGCGGAGCAGCGACGCTCCAAGCTCACGGACCGTCCCCGGCCGCTGCACCTCTGAAGGAGAGATTCCGAGGACACCGAACGCCGGGCTGTCGGGGATGGCCAAGTCAACAGCGGCAAACTCCTTGAGCTTAGCGAATACTTGCTCCTTCTTCGCCTCCAGCCCCGGTGCTGCCGCAGGCTCCTCGCTGTGTGCGAATGGCAGGAAAGACACGAAGAGGCCGAATCCGAACAACACGGCGGCTTTCATATTGCTGCTCCGGTGGGGATTGCGACACCAGCATTGTCAATTTCAACAAAAGCACCATCGAAGATGAATTCGTCGGCAGTTGCGCCAACGGGAATCTCCGCGCTGAAGCGACCTACGGCAAGTTCGTCGCCATCGTGGCTTCGGATCTTCCCTGTGATGCTGTAGGCGCGAAGGCCTGCTGCGCTCGGAGCCGCCTGGACACCCCATTTCACGTAAGAGGCGGTAGCGGGCACCTCAAACAACCAGCTCGCTTCGCCCCCTTGCTCGGAGGTTATGGGTTGACCGATACCATTGGTCCCGATGCCCGTAAGCAAGTTGTTGTTCTTGTCGAACACACCGACCTGCAGCCGGATGATGGGACCACCGAAGACGGCAGCACTCACGATGGCTACAGCCTTAGGCAGACGAACCGTCTGTGAGAACTTGATGCGATGGTCTGGCTTGGGTACTGACACGTGCTTCTCCTTCGAAATAGACAATGATGAATTCAGGCGCTCACGACTGCTTACGTCTTCGGCCCTGGGGGAACGTTTGTCAGTGCCGCGCTTGAGGTGGCTCCTAGACCTTTCGACTTGTCAAGCGAGGACGGATCAAGCTGAATTGCTGCAGTCTCAGTGAGTTGCTTTCCCAGTGTTAGTGCCGCACCGCTTATCCCAATGAAAGCGAGCCAACTTGCGTCGAAGGTTGGATAGGAAAGCTCATGCACTACCTCAAGAACTCCGACGCTCAGAAGCAAGACGTTCACAACGATTGCTTGGAATCGGTGGAGTTGTTGCTTGTCATCTGGGCCGGTAACCAAGTCCAGTAAAAGTCCCTTCGTTGGAAGGTACGTGTTCAGCCCAGAATTGGTGTCAACAGCGTACGACGCCAACGCTGTCGCTGCGCTGAGCGTCACAAGAGCGAGCATGGTTGTAGGCAATTCAGGCAGTTGGCCATACACCACCCTAAGGAAAACGCCTGTTCCAACGGCAAAGAGAAACCATGCCCCGACTTGGATACGCCCAAGGCTGAACGTTGCGCGCACGGCATTCCAGCGCCCGGGCCGAGTGGCTAGTCCAAAAACGACTTCAGGCGTTTGTTGATACGCAGGGACCGTGCGCGAGAGCGCCAACTCCGATGCTCGCAAGTAAGTCCCGTCTGCGAGCTTCTTTGAATCAAAGAAGGCGCCGTACTGCGATGACTTGAGCGTTTCCTCTACGATCGCTGAGCCGCGTTTCGCCACGATTCGCTTCAGCTTGTCTAAGCGTCGATTGACGAAAAGACTTCGGCGCATTCTCTTGGCGTCACTCCAGAAGGAAGGCGTCGCCGCGTCGCGAAAGGTGTCGGTGCAATAGAGAAGCCACAATGAGCCGAAGAGCAGAATCGCAATCCATGCAAATGCGGCGGCTACGGGGCCGTCTTCACTGATTCGAATTTGATAAAGGCCTTGCGGTTGGCTTGGAGCCTTTGCAGTTGGTCCGACGGTAGACCAGCCCAGCGCGACATTCAGGCTGGACTCGTCACTCAATCCTTTCTCTTGGTACAGCGCCGTCCAAAGACTTCTATTCTGCTTTCCACGCGCAACTCGGAACTGCAATCGAACGCGCTCTCCGAACACCTGCTGGCTCTGAAGTTTCGCGCTTTCGCCTTGGTCGAAACCATTCAAGTAGAGACGCAATTCGGAAGCATCAACTCTTGCAGCATCTGCGGCAGCCTCAAACTGCTTCTTGGATACGTACGCCGTGACAATTCCAGTTCCAGTCAGCGAAACGGATGGCTCTGAGCCGGGAGTTTCGTCACACGCGGCCAGCCACTTTTTGGCGACCGCTACCCGGTTCTCCGTCTGCTTATCGACAGAGTCGCTGGTGGCGTTGAGAAGATTTATCCAACCCAACGGCCGTCTGTCATCAATCCGCACGCACTCTATCGTGAACGCCAGCAGGTCTCGGCGCTTTTGCTGTTCCCCCGCGTCGCTTGGCTTGGCGGTTGTGGCCCCATCGGCGAAAGCTGACAACGGTAGCGCGGTGACCCACAGCAACAGCAGTCCACTGGCTAGCGTCCAAAATCTTGAACCTGTCTGATGCATCTGCGGCTCCCTCGCCCGGGGAAGCTGCACCTCCCGCTCTCAAGCGTCAGGCATCGTCGTTGTTCTCGATGGTTCCGTCGTCATCCAAAATGTGGACATACGTTGGGACTGCGCTTCGCGACCCCCAGCCACCGATCCAGCCGCTCCCGGTCCACCAACAGTTCCGCACTCGCCCCTTCGTGCACCACGCTGCCCCGGTCCAGCACCACGGCGCGCTGCGTGATCGGCAATATCAGCCTCGGGTTCTGCTCGACGATGATGGCGCTCATGCCCTCGTCGCGCACCACGCGGGCGATCGAGCGCAGCAGCTCTTCCACGATGATCGGCGCCAGGCCTTCGAGCGGTTCGTCGAGCAGCAGCAGCTTCGGGTTGAGCACCAGCGCGCGGGCCACGGCGAGCATCTGCTGCTCGCCGCCCGAGAGCTGGTTGCCCATGTTGGCCTTGCGCTCGGCCAAGCGCGGGAACATGTCGTACGCGCGCGCCACCGTCCACGCGCCCGGGCGGGCCACCGCCGTCAGGTTCTCGTGCACGGTGAGCGACTTGAAGATGTTGCGCTCCTGCGGCACCCAGCCGATGCCGGCCGCGGCGCGCTGGTGCGGTGGCAATGCGGTGATGTCTTGCCCGCCGAGGGTGATGCGCCCGGCGTGCCGGCGCGTCACACCCACCAGCGTGTTCAGCAGCGTCGTCTTGCCGGTGCCGTTGCGGCCCAGCAGCGCGAGCGACTGGCCTTGTTCGAGCGTGAGGCTGATGCCTTGCACCACCACCGCCTCGCCGTACCCGGAGCGCAGGCCATCGACCTTGAGCAGCTCAGCCATGGGCGGCCTCGCCCGCGGTGTCCCGTTCCCCCAGGTACACGGCCTTCACGCGCGGGTCGTTCGCAATCGCCTGCACATCGCCCTCGGCGAACACCGCGCCGTTGACGAGCACCGTCACGCTCTTCGCGAAGTTGAAGACCAGGTCCATGTCGTGCTCGATCAGCAGCACCGACACATCGGCCGGCAACGCGCTCACGATGTCGAAGATCTCCTGCCGCTCGCCCTCGGGCACGCCGGCCACGGGCTCGTCGAGCAGCAGCACGCGCGGCTCGCAAGCCAGCGCGGTCGCGATCTCGAGCAACCTGCGCTTGCCGTACGCGAGCCGCGCCACCTTCTGGTTCATCACGTCGTCGAGGTGGAACTGCGCCAGCAGCTTCTCGCAGGCCGGCGCCACGCGCGGGTCCGAGCCGAGCGGCTTCCACCAGCCGCCGCTCAGGCCCAACTGCGCCGACACGGTCAGCGCGAGCGACTGCAGCGGCGTGAGTTCACTGAACAACTGGTTGATCTGGAAGGTGCGCACGATGCCGCGCCGCACGCGCAGGTGGGGCGCCAGGCGCGTGATGTCTTGCCCGTCGAGCCAAATGCTGCCGGACGTGGGTTCGAGCACGCCGGTGAGCAGGTTCACGAGCGTCGTCTTGCCCGCACCGTTCGGGCCGATCAGCGCATGGCGCGCGCCCTTGTGCACCTGGATCGACACGTCGTTCGTGGGCACGATGCCGCCGAAGCGCTTGAGCAGGCCTTTGGTTTCGAGCACGACGCTGCTCATCGCTGCGCCGCTCCGAACCATGTCCACGGCCGGATGAACTTGTCGCGCCCGACGAGCACGAGCACCACGAGGAACAGGCCCATCCAGAAGTTCCAGTACTGCGGGGTCCAGGCCGAGATCAGGTCATGCATGAGCTTGAAGACGACGGCGCCGAAGATGCCGCCGTACAGGTAGCCGGTGCCGCCGATCACGAGCACCAACATGACCTCGGCGCTGCGGTGGAAGTCGAACACATCGAGCGACGAGAAGCCGCTGGTCTGCGCCAGCAGGCCGCCTGCGGCGCCGGCCATCGCAGCAGCGATGGTGTAGACCGCCATCAGGCGCGTGTTCACCGACAGGCCGATGCTCTGCGCCCGCAGCCGGTTGTCGCGCAGCGCCTGCAGCGAGTAGCCGAACGGCGAATGCACGAGCCGGCGCGCGACGAGCAGGCACACGATGAGCACCACCAGCGTGTAGGCGTAGGCGGTGCGGCCGGCGATGTCGAACTCGAACGCGCCGAGCGGTGTGCGCAGCGGGCCCATCACCACGCCTTGCAGGCCGTCGGCGCCGCCGGTCAACATGTCGAGCTTGTTGGCCAGCTCATACAGGATCGACGCGACGCCGAGCGTGACCATCAGCCGCGTGAGGTCGGAGCCGCGCAGGATGAGCACGCTGCACACCGCGCCCAACAGCGCGGCCGAGCCGATGGCCACGGCCATGCCGACCCACGGGTCCGGCATCACGAGCTTGGCGAAGATCGCCGCCGCGTAGGAGCCGACGCCGAAGAACGCCGCGTGCCCGAGCGACACGATGCCGGCGTAGCCCAGGATCAAATCGAGCGACACCGCGAACAGCGCGAGGATGGCGATCTCGTTGAGCAGCAGCGCCTGCGTGGGCAGCAACCCCCACGACAGCAGCAGCGCCGCAAGCACCGCGAACTCCCACCAGCGCCAGCGGGCGTGTGCTTTCAAGGCAGAGGCCGAGGCGTTCATCGTGAGGCTTGCGCGTGGCGTGCGGGGCTGATTAATTCATTCACCGCAGAGGGACGGAGTTGACGGAGTTGGCGCAGAGTAAGACTTGGACTTGAACTTGAATTCACTCGGCGTGAACTCCGCCAACTCCGCCCCTCTGCGGTGAAGCAATTTGTCTTCATCATCACCGCCCCGCCCGTGCGAAGAGGCCTTGCGGGCGCACGAGCAGGATCACGATCATCAGCGTGTAGACGATGAACGCGCCGAGCTTGGGCACGTAGTACTTGCCAGCCACGTCGGCAATACCGAGCAACAGTGCGGCGAGCAGCGGGCCGGTCAGCGTGGTGGTGCCACCGACCGCCACGACGATCAGGAAATAGATCATGAACTTGAGCGGGAAGGTCGGGTCCAGGCCCAGCACCTCGGCGCCGAGCGCCCCGCCCAGGCCGGCCAGGCCGGAGCCGAACGCGAAGGTCAGCAGGAAGATGCGGTTGACGTTCAGGCCCAGGCCGCCTGCCACGCGCGGGTCATCGACCGAGGCGCGCAGCTGGCTGCCGAAGCGCGTGTTCGACAGCACCCACTGCAAGGCCAGCGTGAGCGCGGCGCACACCACGATGATGAACAGGCGGTACTTGCCGATGCCGACCCATTCGATGTCGAACCGGCCCTTCAGCCAGGGCGGGATCTGGATGTTCTGCTGCGTTCCGCCGACCACGTAGTCGACCGCCGTGACGGCCATGAAGACGAGGCCGATCGAGAACAGCACCTGATCGAGGTGCGGCCGCGCATAGAGGCGCCGGTACAGAAGCGGCTCGAGCACCGCGCCGATGAGCGCGGCGCCGAGGAATGCGAGCGGCAGGCACGCCAGAAACGGTACGCCCAGCCGGTTCATCAACAGCACGGTGATGTAGCCCCCCGCCATCGCGAAAGCGCCGTGCGCAAGGTTGATGAAGTTCATCAACCCCAGCGTCACCGCCAAGCCCACGGCCAGGATGAAGAGCAGCATGCCGTAGGCGATGCCGTCGAACAGGAGCGTCAGCATGGAAAGATCAATTCATTCACCGCAGAGGGACGGAGTTTGCGGAGTTCACGCAGAGGAATTCAATGGCTTGCATTGCATTGAACTCTGCGCAACTCCGCCAACTCTGCGGTGAAGCATGTCACTTGGCCTTGCCAGGGTCCTTGACCGCCTTGATGACGTCGAACTCGACGTTGTACAAACCATTCCCCATCGAAGGCACGCGCTCAACCTTGCGGATGTAGATGTCCTGCACGATGTCGCGCGTTTGCGCGTCGATCAGCACCTGGCCGCGCGGGCTTTCGAAGAGCTGGCCTTTCATGGCGGCGAGCAGGGCGTCACCGCCCGCGCCCTTGGTGGCTTCCAGCGCCTTGTAGATCACGCGCATGCCGTCGTAGCCGCCGACCGCCATGAAGTTGGGCCGCATGCCCTTGTTCGCGGCCTGGAAGGCTTCGACGAACTTCTTGTTCGCGGCCGACGGGTGCGCCGCCGAGTAGTGGTGCGAGTTGACGATGCCCAGCGTCACGTCGCCCATGTCGTTCAGCTGGTCGTCATCGGTCACGTCGCCGGTTGCGATCAGGCGGATGCCGCTCTTGTCGAGCCCGCGCTCGGCGAACTGCTTCATGAACGTGGCGCCCTGGCCCGACGGCAGGAACACGAACAGCGCATCGGGTTTCGCGTCGAGCACCTTCTGAAGCACGGGCGCGAAGTCGGGTGCGCGCAGCGGCGTGCGCAGCTTGTCGAGCACCTGCCCGCCGTTCAGGCGGAACTGGCTGTCGAAGTACTTCTCGGCATCGAAGCCGGGGCCGTAGTCGGCCACCAGCGTGACGACCTTCTTGATCTTGTTCTTGATCGCCCAGTCGGCCAGCGGCGTGGTGGCCTGCGGCAGCGTGAAGCTCGTGCGCACGATGTACGGCGAGGCTTCGGTGATGCTGCTGGTGGCCGCCGCCATCACGACCAGCGGCGTCTTGCTCTGCGTGCCCAGCGGCGCGGTGGCAAGGGCAGTCGGCGTGATGCCGAAGCCGGCGATCACCGCCACCTTGTCGTTCACGATCAGCTCTTGCGCGATGCGCTTGGTGGCGTCGGGCACGGCTCCGTCGTCCTTCAGGATGATCTCGACGGTGCGGCCGGCGATCTTGTTGCCGTTCTGCGCGACCCACAGCTTCACAGCGGCGTCGATCTGGCGGCCGGTCGAGGCTTGCTGGCCGGTCATCGGCAGGATCAGGCCGATCTTGATCGGGCCGGTGTCGGCCGCGAACGCGGTGGTGGCCAGCGCGGCGGTCACGGCGGTCGCACCGCAGGCGGTGGCCAGAAGGCCGAGGGCGGTCTTCAACACGAGGCGTTTCGAGGTCATGGTCTGTCTCTCTTTGGAGGTGTGGAATCGGCGGGTAAATGTAGCAACGGGCATCAGTCGGCGCGGTAGGCGGAATCCAGCACGCCGCCCTCGGGCCGCAGCTCGAACTCGCGCACCGTGGGGCTCACGTCGCGGTGGGCGCGCACGGTGGCGAGGTGCCTTGACGAAGGGTTGCGCATGCGGGCGGGTCTTGATGACGGGGTGTGGCCGCGCCGCTCAGCGCGTGCTGCGCCGACGGAACAGGCTGGCCCCCCGCACCAATTGCATGGTGTGGTGGCTCTGCAATGCCTCTTGCAAGTTGCGCCGCGCAATGCGGGCGTGCTCGCGCATCAGGCTTTCGGCGCGGCTGCCTTCGCGCTGCACGATGGCCTCGATCACCATGCGGTGCTGCGCCTGCGCCACCACGAGCACATCACGCGCATGCGGACCGACCGACTGCGCCATCACGAAGCCGTTCGGCGACGCGAACGGCAGCGCGGTGGCCTTGTCGAGCTGGCGCGACACGAGCGCGCTGCCCGCCATCTCGGACAGCAGCGCATGGAAGCGCGCGTTCTGCTGCACGTAGACGCTGAAGGTGTCGTCGGTCAGTTCGGCCTGGGCCAGCGCGGCGTCGATCTGGTCCAGGCATTCGCGGGCCTCGGCGATGAGCACCGGGCTCACGCCGCGCTCGGCGGCCATGCGGGCGGCCAAGCCTTCCAGGGTGCCGCGCACTTCGATGGCGTCGTGAATGTCGCTCTCCGAGAAGTCGCGCACCGCATAGCCGCCCGATGGCAGCGCGTCGAGCAGGCCTTCTTCGGCGAGCTTGACGAGCGCCAGCCGCACCGGCGTGCGCGACACGGCCAGGCGCTCGACCAGCCACAGCTCGGCAATGCGCGCACCGGCCTTCAACTCGCCACTGAGGATCAGATCGCGCAAGGCGAGTTGCGCCTTCACGGTCTGCGAAAGGTTGGGGGCCGCGGCATCTGAGGCGGCGGTGAGCATCGCGCCCATGTCAGTTGCTGCGCCGCGCTTGGCGCGACTTGCGACGCATGAAAAACAAAGGCTTCACCGCAGATTCGCAGAGGACGCAGAGTTGCGCACAAAAGAGCAAAGACATTTTTGCCTTTAACTCTGCGTTCCTCTGCGCCCTCTGCGCCTCTGCAGTGAATGACCTGAATTTCATCCTAGGCGACGCTGCTCAGCCGGATCACGCGCGAGCGGCTCGGCGCCAGCTCATGCGTCAGGCGCTGGCCGCCCAAAGCGTGGTTGCGCGCGTTGGCCCAGAAGTACAGGCAGGTCTTGTCGGTCTCCATCCAGCGCGTGACGGTGGCGGTGCGGTGGCCGTGCGTCGCCACGAACGGCGCTTCGGCCACCGCCACCTGCCCGATACTGGAGCCGTGCACGAAGGTCTCATGCGTGAGGTCCATCAGGTTGTCGAGCACTAGGCGGTAGTCGCAGTGCACGCGGATCATCTTGCCGTCGCCGGCCCACGCCGGGTCGTCGTTCCTGTGCATGTCGGGGATCAGCGCCTCGTCGGCCAGCGCGGCGTCGCCGGGCCAGACCCAGACGAAGCGGTGCTTCTCGGCCGCCGGATACGCGCGCACGCAGGCCGACGGGTGGATCGTTTCCTGCGACGGCATGTGGGTGCAGCGGCCCTCAGCGTTGTAGACCAGGCCGTGGTCGCCGCAGGTGACCTCGTCACCGTTCAGGCGGCCCTTGGAGTGCGGCAGCAGGCGGTGCCAGCAGGCGTCTTCGAGCACCGCCACGCGGCCGTCGAGGCGGCGGTACATCACCAGCTTCTGCTTGCACACGGTGCGCGCGAGCAGCTCGTTCTTCACCTCCACGTCGTAGGCGCAGGCGCAGGCGCAGGCATACCAGGCATTCAACGGGTAGGTGGTCATGGAGGCGGCACTAGGATTCAGCTTGTATACAGAACGTGAGTTTCTCAGCCGAATTCACCGCTCCAAACTGGGTAATCCCTGATTCTTTGGATAAACCTGTATTCAATACATCGCCTAAAGTGCGCTCCACGAACCGGAGACACGCATGACCTTGCGCACCCACGCCCCCTTCCGCGCCGACCACGTCGGCAGCTTCCTGCGCCCGAAATTCCTGCTCGACGCACGCGCGCAGCGCGCCAAGGGCGAGATCACGGCCGAGCAACTGCGCACGGTCGAAGACAAGGCGATCACCGAGATCGTGAAGTTCCAGGAAGACGTGGGCCTGCAGTCGATCACCGACGGCGAGTTCCGCCGCACCTACTTCCACATCGACTTTCTGGAACAGCTCGGTGGTGTGAAGACCGACATCCCGGTCACGATCATTCGCGCCGATGGCAGCGAGGAGCTGGCCCCGCCGGTGATGCGCGTGGCCGGCAAGGTCGAGCACGTGAAAGACATTCAGCGCGCCGACTTCGAGTACCTGAAGAGCCAGGTCAGCGCACTTGATCGAAAGGGACTGACGCCGAAGGTCACGATCCCGTCGCCGACGATGCTGCACTTCCGTGGCGGCCGCGCCGGCATCAGCCGTGAGCACTACCCCGAGCTCGACCCCGCCTTCTACGACGACGTGGCCAAGGCGTACGGTGACGAGTTGCAATCACTCGCCGAAGCCGGCTGCACCTACGTGCAGATGGACGACACCAACCTCGCCTACCTGTGCGACGACAAGATGCGCGAGGCCGCGCGCCAACGCGGCGACGACCCGAACGAGTTGCCGCACCGCTACGCCATGTTCATCAACAAGGTCGTGGCGCAAAAGCCCGCCGGCATGACGCTTGCCATGCACCTGTGCCGGGGCAACTTCAAGAGCACGCACGCGGCGGCCGGCAACTACGAGCCGGTGGCCGAAGCGCTGCTCGCCGAGATGAACCTCGATGCCTATTTCATGGAGTACGACGACGAGCGCTCGGGCGACTTCCGGCCGCTGCGCTTCCTGCCCAAGAACAAGATCGTCGTGCTCGGCCTGGTCACCACCAAGTTCGGCGAGATGGAGAGCAAAGACGCGCTGAAGCGCCGCATCGACGAAGCCGCCAAGTACGCGCCGATGGAGCAGCTCTGCCTGTCACCGCAATGCGGTTTCAGCAGCACGGTGCACGGCAACAACATCGCCGTGCAGGCCCAGCGCGACAAGCTGCGCCTGGTGGTCGAGGTGGCGCAGGAGGTGTGGGGCTGACCGAAGGCGGGAGCGAGGAACGCTCAGCTTTTTCAGTGCAGGCGGTCAGCCGACCGTGCCCGGTCGGCCACGCATGCATCACACACCGTGCAAAGGCGGTGTCGCGGGTCTGGCAGTTGCCCACGCTGGCTGGGCACGGTGTCCGACTCTCGCCTTTGCGGCGTCATGGCCGTGGGGGGTCGGGGAGGTGTGCATTGAAGTGGGCCACTTCCGCGTCTGCATCTGCATCGGCGTCGGCACCTGCAGCGGCATCGCGGCTCGCGGTCATTGCCGGCGGGCTGGCCAGAACGAAGGTCGGCGCCGCACCGGGCGCCGCACGCTTGCGCCCGAGCGTGGGCCGCTCGCCCTGCGCTCGCGGGTCTGCCTGCAGCACCGGCACCCATGCGGGCAGCGGCTCGGTGCCCTGCGCCGCTCGCCACTGTGCGGGCGGAGCGGCGCGCCTCAGCGGCGGCGGGCCCGTGAGAACACTTGGGTTGAGGACCGGTGAAGGCGTGCGTGCAGAGCCTGCTGCACGGGGGGCTGGCTGCGCGCCTGCGCCGCCAGCGGGCCCGGCGATTGCGCCGTCGGAAGGGTTTGACACCACACCGAGTCCAGACCTCGGCACGTTGCCGCCGACGGCCCTCGAATTGTTCTGCATGCCCTGATCCTTCCATGATGGGGGCGGTGACCGCTGGGCCATCCTGGGCGTACCCGCCAAATTCGACGTGCCACACCCCGGTTCGCACCGTTCTTGCCCCGACATGCACTCAGCACGTTCAACCGGGGTCTTCCGCTGCACAGATGTTCGCGATTACTGCGGGCGGCGGGCGGCGCGGAGCGAATGCGGATGCGTGAATGCGAAGCTGGCTGGCCACCGATGGCACGGGCTGCTCCTCAAAAGCTCCACAACACGCTCGCCACCCAGTGGTCGCCGGCCACCGGCGCAGGCGCTACGCTGCGGGCTTCGGCGCGGCTTGTGATGAAGCTGAGGTAGGCCTGCACCGGCCCGAAGCCGCTGCTCAAGCCCACGCTGGCGTACGGGTAGCCGGTGACCCCGACGAAGCGCTGCAAGTCGAAGTAGCCGATACCCGCGTCCAGCGCCAGCCGGCCGGTGAGCCGTTGACGGGTGGTCAGCTCGAAGGCCCAGGTGAGGTCGCGGCGCAGGCTGCCGTAGCCGCCCGGGCCGCTGGTGTTCGGTGAGACGGCGAGAGACGCGAACCACTGGCCGCGCCAGCCGAGCGACAGGTTCAGCTCTTCGTAGTCGTAGACGAAGCGCTGCGGTGGCCCGTCGTAGCCGTAGTGCGCCACGCCGACCTGGGTGGTCCAGTCGCCGTCGAGCTGCCAGGAACGGCCCGCCCCGAAAGACACTTCGGTCGTGGTGGCGCCGCCCTCGCGCCGCCAGGCCGACACACCGCCGAACACCGACCAGCCGGTGTCGGTGCGCCAGCGCAGGTCGAGCGATGCGGTGCCGCGCCCGCCGTTCAGCGCCAGGCCGCGGTAGAGGCTGTCGGTCGATGCAGTGAGCGTGCCGTCCCACCCGCCGGCGTGGGCGCACGGTGCAGCGAGCAGCAGGCACAAGGCCGCGCCGGCTGCCGAGCCCGCTGCCCGGCGGCCACGCCCGTATCGCCCGTAGCTATGCCCGCGCTGTCGATCACTCGGCGGCCGAAACACGCCCACTGGCGCGGCCGGCATTGCGGGCGTAGGCTGGAGCGGGCGTGCAACCATTCGGGCGGATTCTGGCACTCAGAGTCGTCACGGTGGCTGCAACGAGCGCCCGACAGCCCCACCCCGCAGACTGTGCACACGCCCGTGAACGACACTGCTTTCGACGCCCCCGACGCCAGGTTCGCCCCCGACGACGCGGCCGATCGCAACGCCCTGCGCGCGGTGGCGCGCCACGACCGGCGTGCGTTCGAGCAGCTCTACCTGCGCCACCACCCGCGGCTGGCGCGCTTCCTGCGCCGCTTCACGGCGCGCGCCGATCTGATCGACGACGTGGTCAACGAAACCATGTGGGTCGTGTGGCGCCAGGCGGCCACGTTTCGCGGTGATTCGCGCGTGGGCACCTGGATCGTCGGCATCGCCTACCGCTGCATGCTCAAGGGCCTGCGCAGCGCCGGCCCGACCGACGAGGTGAGCGAGTCGATGCTCGGCCACACCGAGGCGGCCGAGATGTCGGCCTGGCACACCGACCCGCAACCCGCGCGCGAACTGCAAGACTGGCTAGAGCACGGCCTGCGCACCCTGCCCGAAGACCAGCGCGCCACGCTCGAGCTGGCCTACGTGGCCGGCCTGTCGTGCGAAGAGATCGCGGTGACGATGGGCTGCGCGGTGGGCACCGTCAAGGCGCGCATGTTCCGCGCGCGGGTGCGGCTGCGCAGCGTGATGCCGGCACTCGCCAACGGCAGCGCCACAGGATGAACCGGATGCAAGACGACCCCACCCCGCCCGTGCCCCACGGCCCCCTCGACCTCGACACCCCGAACGCGCTCGATGTGCCCGACACCGACCGCCCGGTGCACCAGCGCGCCTGGGCGCTGATTCCGTGGGTCGTGAACCGCAGCGCCAACGCGACCCAGCGCACGCTCGTGGCCGAGCATGTGGCGGGCTGCGAAGACTGCCGCGACGAGCTCGCCTTCCAGCGCCAGTTGCATGGGCAGATGACCGCCGGGAGCGTGAGCGGCGCCGAAACCGAAGCCGCGTTGCAGCGCATGACGGCATTGATCGACCGCGAAGCGCCGGCCGAGCGGCGCTCGCCCGATGCGGCGCCGCGTGCCCAGCGCTGGACGCGCATGTTGATCGCCGCCGTCGTCGTTCAGTCGGTCGGGCTGGCGGCGCTGATCGGCATCATCTCCGAGCGCCCGCGTCCGGCCGACTACCAGACGCTGAGCCAGACCGAGCCCGCCCACCCCGCCGCCGTGCTGCGCCTGGTGGCCGCACCCGGCATGACGCTCGGCGATCTGCAGGCGCTGCTCGCGCGCAGCGGCGTGGTCATCGTCGACAGCCCCGCCGACAGCGTGGCCTTCGGTCTCGCACTGCGCCCCGGCACGGCCCGCGACGCGGCGCTGACGGCCCTGCGGCAGGCGCCGGGGGTGCTGCTGGCCGAGCCCATCGTGGTGCCCGTCGGCGCGCCCATCGCTGCGCCCGGCACTGCGGCGCCTGTGCCGCGCCAAGCGCCATGACGAGCGCCATGACGCGCACCATGACCGCAGCCCGGCGCCGCATCGCCGCACTGTTGCTCCTGGCCGCGCTGGCCGGCCTGGCCGCCTGCACCAGCGTGCCCGCGCCGCCCACGGCACGCGGCAACGCGGGTGACGCGCAACTGCTGATCGTTGCCATTGCCGACAGCCCCGAGCCGCTGCCCGGCGCGGGCAGCGTGCCGCGTGCCGACTACCGGCGTGCACCCGGCTACGCCGGCGGCACGCGGGCGCAGGCCATGGCCGACGACATCGCCGCCGACCACACGCTCGCGCAGCAGGCCGTGTGGACCATCACCTCGCTGCAGCTGCGCTGCATGCTCTACCGCCTGCCGGCCGGCGTGGACCGCAACGCCGTGCTGGCGCGCCTCAACGCCGACCCGCGAATCGCCCTGGCGCAGCCCCTGAGCCGCTTCGACACCTACGCCACGCCTGCGGCCTACAACGACCCGTTGATCGGCCTGCAGCGCGGCTTCGCGGTGCTGGACGCGGCAGGTGCGCAGCAGTGGGCCAGCGGCGAAGGCGTGCGCGTGGCGGTGATCGACTCGGGCGTTGACAGCGCCCACCCCGACCTGCAGGGCCGCATCGCCGGCCAGCGCGACTTCGCGGTGGCGATGCCCGCCGCGCGTGACGGCGACGTGCACGGCACACAGGTCGCCGGGTTGATCGCGGCGGGCGCGAACAACGGCGTGGGCATCGTCGGCATTGCGCCGCGCGCCCGCTTGCTCACGTACCGCGCGTGCTGGGCTGCGGGCGGCTCTGCGGCCGGCTCGGGCGGCGGCTCTGCGAGTTCAGCGCGCTGCGACTCGTTCAGCCTTGCGCAGGCGCTGGGTGCGGCCATCACCGACGGCGCCGACATCATCAACCTGAGCCTCGGCGGGCCGGCCGACCCGCTGCTCGCGAGGCTGGCCACGCGCGCCATCGAGCGCGGCAGCATCATCGTCGGGGCCATGCCGCCGAACGGCCGGCGCGACGGCTTCCCGGCCAGCGTGCCGGGCGTGTTGATGGTGGCCTCGTCGGACGACGGCGTACCGGCGGCTGGCGTGCTGGCCGCGCCGGGGCGCGCCATCCTGACGCTCGCACCGGGCGGCCACTACGACTACGCCTCGGGCAGCTCGCTCGCGGCGGCCCAGGTGAGCGGCGCGCTGGCGCTGCTGCGCTCGCTGCAGCCCGGCCTGCGCGGCGAAGCGGCGTTCGCCGGGCTGTTGCCGGCGGGGAGCGCGGGGTCGGGTGCGGGGTCGGGTGCGGGGTCGGGTGCGGCGTCTGGTGCGACGTCTGGTGCGGGCACCGCCTCGATCAACCTCTGCGCCGCAGTGCAACGCCTGCGCGCAGCGGCCGAGTGCGGCCCGGCGCCGCGCTGACGCCAGAGCATCGGTGCGCAATGCAACCGAAGCCGCGCAGCGCGGCACTCACGACGAGCTGGCGCACACCGCACCGGCTGCCGCCCGGTCAACACCTTCAGGAGCCCGCACCATGACCTCATCATCTTCGCCGTTCGCAGGCGCTGCCCTTCGTCTAACGCGCCACCTCGGTGGCCGCTGGCTCGGTGCGGCGGACCTGCTCGCCTGCGCACCGTTCGCCCAGGCGCAGGCCATCACCGACCCCGCGCATGACTTCCTGGCCACGTTCGCCGGCAGCACCGCGAGCGGTGACCTCGACGTGCTCAGCGCCTCGGTCACCTACAACGCCAGCACCGACCTGTTCACCCTGTCGAGCACGATGGACGGCGCCATCGGCAGCACGCCGACGGGCTTCTACGTATGGGGCGCCAACCGCGGCGCAGGCGTGGCCTCGTTCGCCGCCAACGGCGTGACGGGCGTGCTGTTCGACCGCGTCGTGCTGCTGCGGCCCAATGGCACCGGCAACATCGGCGGCGGCGCGGCTTTGCCGAGCGGCTCGGTCACGATCAGCGGCAACACGATCTCGGCCGTGGTCAGCGGCGCACTGCTGCCGTCCACCGGCTTCGCAAAGAGCGACTACACCTGGAACCTGTGGCCGCGTGACAGCCGCTTCACCGGCTTCGCGGCGATCTCGGACTTCGCGCCGAACAACTCGAACCTCATGACCACCGCAGTGCCGGAGCCCGGCACCTACGCGCTGATGCTCGCAGGGCTGGGCGTGCTGGGCTTCGTGGCGCGGCGGCGCGCGAGCGCCCCCATCACGCCGAGCCCGGCGAGCAGCAACGCGTAGGTCTGCGGCTCGGGCACGGCCGCCACACCGACATAGATGTTGTCGATGGCGGTGTCCTTGATGCCGCCCCGATCGGCGAGCCAGCGCACCGAGCCGATGCCCACGCTCGACGTGATGCCCACAAAGCCCACGCTGCTGGGCGCCTGCGTGAGCACGTAGGTGCCGATCAGCGAGTTGCTGGTGTCGAACACCGTGACCACCGGCGCGCCGAAGCGGTTCGTGAGGCTGGTGAAGCCGATGGCCGTGGGCGCCGGGCCGGCGAACGTCATCGTGATGTCTTCGTTGCCGCTGACCGTGAGCACGTTCGACGTGACTGGCGCGTCGAAGTCGGCAACCGCCGCAGCCCCGCCCGGCATCGCGAGGTACAGGTTGCTGGGGTTGCTGAAGGTGACCCCGCCTTCGGTGTACGGGTTCGCGATGCCGCCTTCGGTGTGCAGGCCTTCGAAGTCGGCCCGAAGCGTGGTGGTGCTCAGGCCCTGGAAGGCCGCGAAGCTGTTCTGGAAGCTCGCCTGCGCGAAGGCCGATGGCGTGGCGGCGAAGGTGGCGCAAGCCGCCACGATGCCGAGGATGGGGGTGCGGAGTTTCATGGCGCGATCCTGTAGCTGGGGTGAAGCAAGCGTAGCGCTCGCCGCACCGCGCGGGCACCCCCAGTTCAAAGGAAGCCGATGGATATCCACGGGATCGCGGCGATCACGATCAGCGCCACGAACAGCGCGCCCAGGTGCGGCCAGACCCGCCCGATGGCCTTGTCGGGCGCCACCTTGCCGATGGCACACGCCGCGTAGAAGCCCACGCCGAACGGCGGTGTGAACAGGCCCAGGCCCATCGCGAAGATCGCGGTCATCGCGTAGTGCACTTCATGGATGCCGAGCGCACGCGCCACCGGGAACAAAAGCGGGCCGAACAGCACGATGGCCGGTATGCCTTCGAGCACGCTGCCGAGAATGGTGAACGCGATGACCGAGATCGCCATGAAGCCGGCCTTGCCGCCGGGCACGACCGCCATCAGGTCGACCAGCGCCTTCGAGAAGCCCGACTGCGTGAGCGCCCAGGCCATCGCCGTGGCGCAGCCGATGATCAGCAAGATGGCGCCCGAGAGCGACGCCGTTTCCACCAGCATCGGCAGCAGCCGCTTCCACGCGAACTGCCGGTAGACGATCAGGCCGGCGAGCACGGTGTAGGCGATGCCCACGGTGCTGACTTCGGTGGCCGTCGCCACGCCGTTCACGACGACCGTGCGGATCACGAACGGCAGCGCCAGCGCCGGCAGCGCGATCCACAGTGCCCGGCGGATCTGCGCGCCGCTGGCCTTGTGCACGCCCCGCATGTCTTCACCGCGCGACTGAAAGTACACGACGACACCGAGTGCCACCATGCCGACCACCGCCGGCATCAGCCCGCCGGTGAACAGCGCGGCAATCGACACGCCGGTGACGGCGCCGATGGTGATGAGCACCAGGCTGGGCGGGATGGTTTCGCTCATCGCGCCCGAGGCCGAGAGCAGCGCGACCAGGTCACCTTCGCTCGCGCCGCGCTTCTTCATCTCGGGGAACAACGCGGGTGCGACCGCCGCCATGTCGGCCGCCTTCGAGCCCGAGATGCCGGAGACGAGGTACATGGCGCCGAGCAGCACGTACTGCAGGCCGCCGCGCACATGGCCGATCAACGAGGCGAGGAAGTCGACCATCGCGCGGGCCAGGCCGGTCATCTCGATCAGTGAGCCGAGGAACACGAACAGCGGCACCGACAGCAGGATGATGTGCGACATGCCTTCGTCCATGCGGCTCACCACGATGGTCAGCGGCGTGGTGGTCGTGAACGCGAGGTAGGCCAGTGTGGCGATACCGAACGCGAACGCGATCGGCATGCCGAGCACCACGCACACGCCGACCAGGCCGACGAAGAAGATCAGCAGGTTGATGTTGCCGAGCGAGGTGAGCAGCGGCTTGAGCAACCAGCCGCCGATGCACAGCGCGGCGACGAGTGCGATGCAGGTCGCCGCATCGGCCAGCGACGCGCGCTCGGCCAGACGCGCCAGCGCGATCACCAGCAGCAGCACGCAGCCCGTGCCGATGGCGGCCACGCGCGCACCGTCGTGCCAGTCGAGCGCGGGCGTCATCACCACCCATTGATCGACGAAGTGCTCATAGCTCGGCTCGAGCATCACGAGTGCGAACAGCAGCACGACGACGATGCCCAGCGTCTCGACCCAGGCCCGGCGGCGCGGCGGCATCAGGCCGAGGAAGGTGGTCAGGCGCATGTGCTCGTCGCGCCGCAACGCGATCACGGCGCCGAGCATGGCCAGCCACAGGAACAGGATCGACGCGAGCTCGTCGGACCAGGTCAGCGGCGCGTTGAACACGTAGCGCGAAACGACGCCTGCGAACAGGATGATGGTCTCGAGCGCCACGAGCACGGCGGCCGGGAACTCGGTGATGGCAGCAACGGTACGGTCGAACCTGACCCAGCCGGGGCGGCGGGGCACGGCGCTGACCGGCGCAGGTGCTTGCATCGGAGTGCGCGTCAGGCCAGCTTGCCGGAGTACTTCTCCAGCTTGGCCATCGCCTCGTCGCCGAACTTGGCGCGCCATTCCTTGTAGAAACCGGCCGTCGACAGCGCGTCGCGGAACGACTTGTTATCGGGGTAGTTGAAGGTCAGGCCCTTGGCCTTGAGCTGCGCCTCCAGGCCGTTGTTCAGGCGCCGGATGTCGTCGCGCTGCTTTACGACCGCGTCCGTCACGTGCTTGGTGATGACCGCCTGCACATCGGGCGGGAGTGCGGCCCAACGCTTGCCGTTGGCCAGCACCCATTGGCCGTCCCACATGTGGCCGGTCATCGAGCAGAACTTCTGCACTTCGTAGAGCTTGGCAAGGTCGATGACCGCGAGCGGGTTCTCCTGGCCTTCGACCACCTTGGTCTGCAGCGCCGAGTAGACCTCGCTGAAGTTGATGCTGGCCGGCGACGCGTCGAGCGCCTTGAACATCGAGGTCCACAGCGGGCTGACCGGCACGCGGATCTTGAAACCCTTCAGGTCGGCCGCCGTGTTGATCGGTCGGGTGCTGCTGGTGATGTTGCGGTAGCCGTTGTCGAGCGGCTTGTCGAACACGTGCAGGTTGACCTTGTTGATGGCCGCGCGCACATAGGCGCCGAGGTCGCCGTCCATCGCGGCCCACACGGTCTGGTAGTCCTTGAACGCGAAGGCCAGGCCGTTGATGCCGGCCACCGGCACGAGCGTTTGAAGGATCAGCCCCGACAGCGGGAAGATGTCGATCGCACCCGAGCGCACCTGCGACAGCATGTCGGTGTCACCGCCGAGCTGGTTGTTCGGGAAGATCTGGATGTCGACCTTGCCAGCGGTGTCACGCTTGATGTTCTCGACCGCTTCGCGGATGCGCACGTTGCTCGGGTGCGTGACCGGGATGTTGTTGGCCCACTTCAGCGTGATCGGCGCGGTCTGTGCAAAGAGCGGCCGGTGCGTCACGGCGAGTGCGCCGGTGGCAGCGAGGCCTTGGATGATCTGGCGGCGGGCAAGGGTCATGGTGTGTCTCCGGGGTGTTGTTGTGGGTGCAGGGTCGTGCGAGGCGAACCGAATCAATACATCACGAGGCCGTTGTCGGCCACCAGCGTGCTGCCGGTGATGGCACTGGCCTCGGGCGACACGAGGAAGGCGATGCTCGCCGCGATCTCGCGCGCCTCGGCCGTGCGGTTGAGCACGCTCATGCCTTCGACGCGCTTGCGATGAATGTCGTTCTTCCAGTGCTCTGCAATCATCGGCGTGAGCGTGGCGCCGGGTGCGACGGTGTTGACGCTGATGCCCAGCGGCGCCAGCGCGCGCGCTGCGTTCTTGGTCAGCGCCAACACCGCGCCCTTGCTGGCGGCATACGCGCCGGTGCCGCTCAGGCCGCCGCCGCGAATGCCCGCCACGCTGGCCACCGTGCAGATGCGCCCGCCGCGCTGCATGCGCTTCGCCGCCTCGCGGATGCACACGAAGGTGCCGATCACGTTGACTTCGTTGACCGCGCGGAAGGTGGCCACGGTCAGGTCCATGAAGGGCGTGGTCTCACCGACGCCGGCGCTGGTGACGAGCACGTCGAGCCCGCCGAGGAACTGCAGTGCCTCGTCGAACGCGGCGATCAGGCGCGCCTCGTCGGTCACGTCGGCCTGGATCGCGATGTGGCGTTCGCCGTGTTGCTGCGCCGCCTCGCGCGCGGTAGCCTGCGCGCCTTCGAAGGCCATGTCGATGCCGGCCGTGCGGTAACCCTGGCGGGCGAGTTCGAGCACCGTCGCGGCACCGATGCCGCTGGCCGAGCCGGTGACGATGGCGGTGCGCGCAGTGATGGTTGTCATTGGAAGAAGCCTCTCGCCGCGTTGACGATTTTCTCTGCCGTGAGGCGCGACTCGTTCTCCAGCACCTGCGCATAGCCCACCGGAATGCGCGGTGCGCCGAGGCGCTTGACCGGCACGCCCAGCGCCTCGGCCACCGTGGCGGCCACCTCGGCGCCGAAGCCCGCCACCTGCACCGCCTCGTGCACGACGAGCAGGCGCTTGGTGCGCGCGGCCGATGCCAGCACCGCGTCAACATCCCACGGCCACAGCGTGCGCAGGTCGATCACCTCGGCCGAGACGCCGTCGTCGCCGAGCACCTGGGCCGCGTCGAGGCTGGGCTGCACGCCGCGCGACCAGGTCACGATGGTCAGGTCATGCCCCGCATGCACGGTGCGCGCGCGGCCGAGCTCGATGATCTCGGCGGTGTCGACCTCGCCCTCCACGCCCCACAGTTCCTTGTGCTCCATGTAGACGACCGGGTCGCCGCTGGCGAGTGCTGCGCGCAGCAGGCCGTGGTTGTCTTGCGGCGTGGCGGGCGCCACCACCACCAGGCCGGGGATGTGCGCGAACCACGCTTCGAGCGACTGCGAATGCTGCGCGGCCGATGCCGACCAGATGCCGATGGGCATGCGCGCCACCAGCGGCACGCGGCCCTGGCCGCCGAACATGAAGCGGTTCTTCGCGGCCTGGTTGATGACCTCGTCGATGGCGCAGAGGGCAAAGTCGACCACGCGCATCTCGACCACCGGGCGCAGGCCCGCGAGCGCCATGCCGACCGCTGCGCCCATGATGTTGGCTTCCGAGATCGGCGTGTCGATCACCCGGTCGGCGCCGAACGCTTGTTGCAGCCCTCGGTACTGTCCGAACACGCCGCCGCGGCCCAGGTCTTCACCGAGTGCGACCACGGCCGCATCAGTGCGCATCGCCTCGGCCAGTGCGGTGGCCGCCGCCTGCGCGTAGGTCATCAGCGCCATGTGGTGGCTCCGGCGCGGGTGGCGAGCGTGGTCATCACGTCTTGATAAGCGGCCTGCGGCTCGGGCCACGGCGCGGCTTCGGCGGCGGCGAGTGCAGCAGCGATCTCGGCGTGCGCGGCCGAGTCCATCGCGTCGATGTCACCGGCGGCCATGCCCTGCGCGAGCAGCCTGGCGCGCGCCAGCAGCAGCGGGTCGGTGAGCTTGGCGGCCTCGACCTCGGCCGCGTCGCGGTAGGTGTCGGCGTCGACCGACACATGGCCCTTGAACCGGTAGGTCAGCGCATGCAGAAAGCGCGGGCCACCACCGGCACGTACCTCGTCGATCAGGGTTCGCGCCGCGTCATGCACGGCCAGCACGTCGTTGCCATCGACCGTCAGGCCGCCCAGCCCCAAGCTGCGCGCGCGTGCGGTCGCACCTTCGCCGGCCGTCATCGGGCCGGTGGGGGTGGTGGCCGAGATGCGGTTGTCTTCGCAGACGAACAGCACCGGCAGCCCGTACACCTGGGCCCAGTTCAGCCCTTCGAGAAACGGCCCGCGATTCACGGCGCCGTCGCCGAAGAAGCAGGCCACCACATGCGGCTCGCGCTTGATCCGAAACGCGTGCGCGGCGCCCACGGCGATGGGAATGCCGGCCGCCACCACACCGTTCGCGCCCAGCATGCCGACGCTGAAATCGGCGATGTGCATCGAACCGCCCTTGCCTTGATTGGTGCCGGTGGCGCGGCCGAACAGCTCGCACATCATGGCAACCATCGCCGCGCCCTTGGCCAGCGTGTGGCCGTGCCCGCGGTGGGTGGAGGTGAGGAGATCGCGCACGCCGAGGTGGGCGCACACGCCGGTGGCCACGGCTTCTTGCCCAGTCGACAAGTGCAACGGGCCGCGCACCAGCGCCGGCTTGGCCGCAGCACTCAAACCCCAGGCCGCCACACCGCCCTGGCTGGCGATCTCGGCCGCATTCTCGAACGCACGGATGCGCGCCATGGTGCGGTACAGACTGGGCAGGTGCGCGGGCAGCGTCGGGGCGGAATTCAAGTCTGGTGCTGCCGGTAAAAAGTACCCAAGAGCAGGCCAAAGATCATTGCCGAATGATGCTAGCAGTCGAACCCTTCTCGGCCTGTTGGGGTTGTCGCTAGAAGTCGGGGCAGATCGCCCTGATGACAGCCGCATCGTCGAGCTCGCCCAGGCCCGCATCGACCGCGGCCTTGAACAGCTGCAAGGCGGCTTCACCGAGCGGCGTGGCGATGCCGGCAGCAATCGCCATCTGCACCGCCAGGCCCACGTCCTTGGTCAGGATCACGGTGCGCGCGCGGGGCGCGTAGTCGCCTTCCAGCGCGCGCGCCATGCGGTCGGTGGTGATCCAGCTGGCGCCGCTCGATGCCTTGATCACCTCGAACAGCGCGCGCTTGTCGAGCCCGAGCTTCGCACCCAGCGCCAACGCCTCGGCACCGGCCACGAGGTTGATGCCGGCGAGCAAGTTGTTGACGAGCTTGGTGCGCGCGGCGTCGCCGACCTTGGCGCCCATGTTGAAGCGGGTGGCGGCCATGTCTTGCAGCACCGGCTCGAAGCGGGCGATCAGCGTGGCATTGCCGGCCAGCATCATCGACATCGCGCCGCTCGCGGCGCGCACCGGGCCGCCGGAGATCGGTGCGTCGATCAAGCCGATGCCGTGCGTGGCCAGCCGCGCATGAAAGCGCTCGGTGTCTTGCGCGGCGATGGTGGAACACAGCATCACCGCAAGCGGCGCCGCGCCGGGAGGCCGCGCGGCATGCACCACACCATCGGCGCCAAAGAGCACCTCGTCGATCTGCGCCGCATCGACCACGACGAGGGCGATCAGCTCGCATTGCCCGGCCAGCGCTGCAGCCGAATCACAGGCGGCGAGGCCTTGCGCGGCGGCAGCGGCCAGCGCGGCGGCATCGACATCGCGCACACGAACCGCATGGCCTCGGCGCTGCAGGTTCATCGCCATCGGCAAGCCCATCGCGCCGATGCCGATGATGCCGATGCGGGTCACGGCGGCCACAGCCGGCACCATCGGCGAGGTGGTTTGTGCGTTTGTCATCGTGCTGCCTTTCCCGCCGCCACCTTGTGCAGCAGCTCGATCAACAAGGCCTGCTCGGCCGCCGACAGCACGCTCAGCTCCGGCGCTTCCATGGTGGCGGCGATGCGGCTGGCGCGCTGCGCGAGCTGCGCGCCGGCAGGCGTCAGGTGGATGTGTTGGGCGCGCCTGTCGGCCGTGCCGCGCACCCGCTCGACCCAGCCCTGCTCGACCATGCGGTCCAGCGTCACGGCCATGTTGGGCGCCGAGATCAGCAACTCGGCGCCGAGTTGCTTCTGGTTGACCTCGGGGTTGCGCGCCACGAGCATCAGGATCGAGAACTCGGCAACCTTCAGGCCGAGCGGCCCCATGTGCCGCGTGAAGCTCTTGCGCAACCGGCACGACGCAAGCGACGCGGCATAGCCGACCAGCGACGAGAGGCCCGACGCATCGAGCCGTGCACGCGCCGGCGCCTCGTCCGTAGCGCTGTCGGTCAACATCACGCGGGCTTCTTCTGCCGCGCAGCGCCGAGGTAGGTGTCGATCACGCGCGTGTCGGTGGCGAGCGCGCGCGCCGGCCCTTCGAGCGCGATCTCGCCCATCTCGAGCACGTAGCCGTAGTCGGCCACTTCGAGCGCGGCGCGTGCGTTCTGCTCGACGAGCAGGATCGTCACGCCGGTGGCACGCAGGCTGTCGATGATGCGAAAGATCTCCTTCACCACCAGCGGCGCCAGGCCGAGGCTGGGCTCGTCAAGCATCAAGAGCTGCGGCTTGCTCATCAGCGCCCGGCCCACCGCCAGCATCTGGCGCTCGCCGCCCGACAAGGTGCCGGCCAGTTGCGTGCGCCGCTCCTTCAAACGCGGGAAGGTGTCGTACACACCGGCCAGCGCGGCCGAACTGTCCTTGTGGCCGAGCAGCACCTGCCGGTACCCGCCGAGCAGCAGGTTGTCTTCGACCGGCATCGTGCCGAACAGCGCGCGCGTTTCAGGCACAAGGGCGATGCCGGCCATCACGCGCTCCTCTAACGTGTGCAGCATCACCGGCTGACCGCGATAGGCGATGCGGCCCTTCGCCGGCAACACGCCCATCAACGCATTCAGCAGCGTCGACTTGCCCGCCCCGTTCGGCCCGATCACCGTGACCACACTGCCCGCCTCGGCCTTCAGGTTCAAGCCATGCAGCACCTCAGCCCGGCCGTAGCCTGCGTGCAGGTCTGTGACGTCGAGGATCAATTCGGCCATTCGGTGTACCCAGATTCAAAAGACGAATGCTTCACCGCAGAGGGACGGAGTTGGCGGAGTTCACGCAGAGGGATTCAAATGAATGATTTGAACTCTGCGCGACTCCGCCGACTCCTCTGACTCTGCGGTGAATGACTTGCATTTCCCCACGACCCCGCTCAGTGCTCGGTACCGAGGTAAGCGGCCCGCACCGCCGGGCTGGCCTGCACTTCTTCGGGTGTGCCTTCGATGAGCTTCGTGCCGAACTCCATGACGACGATGCGGTCGACGAGGCCCATCACCAGGTCCATGTCGTGCTCCACCAGCAGGATCGAGAGGCCCTCGCTGCGCAGCTGGCGCAGCACGTCGGCCAGGCCTTGCTTTTCTTTCAGGCGCAGGCCGGCGGCAGGTTCGTCGAGCAGCAGCAGCGTCGGGTCGGCGCAGAGGGCGCGGGCGATCTCCATCAGGCGCTGCGGGCCGAGTGCCAGGTTGCCCGCCAGCTCGTGCATCTGCTCGGCCATGCCGATGCGGCGCAGCTGCTTCTCGGCCTCTTTGAGCAACTGGCGCTCCTCGGCGCGGTCGGTGCGCAGCATGGCGCTGGCCACGCCGCTGGTGCCGCGCAGGTGCGCGCCGAGGGCCACGTTTTCGAGCACCGTCATGCCGGCGATCATCTTCACGTGCTGGAAGGTGCGTGACACGCCGCGCCGTGCAATGTCGCGCGAGGCCAGGCCTTCGATGCGCTCGCCGAGCAGCTTGACCTCGCCGCGTGTGGCCGGCAGCACGCCGGTGACGAGGTTGAAGGTCGTGGACTTGCCGGCGCCGTTCGGCCCGATCAAACCCATGATCTCGCCGGCCCGCACCTGGAAGCTCACGTTGTTCACCGCGACCAGGCCGCCGAACTCCTTGCGCACCTGGTTCACGTCGAGCACCACGCTGCCATGCGACGGGCGCGCTCGCTCGGGCAGCGCGGGCGCAGCAGCCCAGTCGTTCTTGCGCTGCACCCGCGGCAGGCGCGCTTCCACGAAGGCCCAGATGCCGTCGCGGGCGTATTGCAGCACCACGATCAGCAGCACGCCGAACACGATCACCTCGTAGTTGCCGCTGCCGCCGAGCAGCTTGGGCAGCAGCACCTGCAACTGGTCTTTCAGGATCTGCACCACGCCGGCGCCGATGAGCGCGCCCCACACATGGCCGACCCCGCCGATGACCGCCATGAACAGGTATTCGATGCCCATGTGCAGGCCGAACGGCGACGGGTTCACGGTGCGCTGAAAGTGCGCGAACAGCCAGCCCGACACGCTGGCCAGCAGCGCCGCGAGCACGAACGCGGTGACCTTGATCCGGAACGTGTTCACGCCCATCGCCTCGGCCATCGTGGTGCCGCCCTTCACCGCGCGCAGCGCGCGGCCGGTGCGCGAATCGAGCAGGTGAATGATGGCAAGTGCTGCCAGAACCACCACCGCCCACAGCAAGTAGAAGAAGCTGCGGCCGGTGTTGAGCGTGATGCCGAAGAAGTTGAGTGCCGGGATGCCGAGCAAACCGTCGTACTTGCCCAGCGCCTGGATGTTGCCGAGCAGGTAATACAGGCTCAGGCCCCACGCGATGGTCGCCAGCGGCAGGTAGTGGCCCGACATGCGCAGCGTGATCCAGCCGAGCACCAGCGCCACCACCCCGGTGAACGCCAGGCCGATCCACACCGTGAACCACGGCGACACGCCGTGCGACAACGTGAGGTACGCCGCCGTATAAGCACCCAGCCCCACGAACGCCGCCTGCCCGAATGACGTGAGCCCGGCCACGCCGGTGAGCAGCACGAGGCCGATGGCGACGAGCGTGTACAGGCCGATGTAGTTGCCCTGCGTGATCCAGAACTCCGGCACCGGCAACTGCGGCAGCAGCGCCAGCAGGACGACGAAGGCGATGAGGGTGTTTCGGCGAAGGTTCATCGCTGCAACGCCTGGGCCAAAAAGGCCAATTCATTCACCGCAGAGGAGCGGAGTTTGCGGAGTTGGCGCAGAGTAAAGAATGACCTGCATTCAACTCCGCGGACCTCCGCCAACTCCTTTGACTCTGCGGTGAAGTATTCGTATTTCACAGCCGTCATTCCTCGTCGTCGCCGTGGCCGTGCTGGAACGAGCGCCACAGCAGCACCGGCAGGATCAGTGTGAACACGATCACCTCTTTGAAGGCGCTGGCGTAGAACGAGCTGAAGCTCTCCAGCAAGCCGACGAAGAGCGCGCCGAGGGCGGCGGCGGGGTAGCTGGCCAGGCCGCCGAAGATGGCCGCGACGAAGCCTTTCAGGCCGATCAGGAAGCCCGAGTCGTAGAACAGCGTGGTGGTCGGCCCGATCAGCAGGCCCGACAACGCGCCCATGAACGCGGCCAGGCCGAAGCTCAGGCGGCCGGCGCCGGAGGTGGAAATGCCCATCAGCCGCGCGCCGAGCCGGTTGACGGCCGTCGCGCGCAAGGCCTTGCCGCGCAGCGTGCGCTCGAAGAACAGGAAGAGGCCGAGCATCAGCGCGATCGACACCATGAAGATGATGGCCGCCTGCCCCGACAGCGTGAGTGCGCCGGCCGAGAAGCGCGCGTCCCAGAAGCTCGGGTTGCGAAAGCCCTCGGCGCCGAAGAACAGCAGGCCCAGGCCGGTCAACGCGAAATGCACGCCGACCGAGACGATCAGCAGCACCAGCACCGTGGCGTCGGCCAGCTTCTCGTAGGCAAGGCGGTACACCAGCGGCCCGAGCGGCGTGACGATGGCCAGTGTCAGCAGGCATTGCAGGACCAGTGGCAGCTTCAGCGGCGCCGCCCAGTACGCGACCGCCCACACCGCCACCGGCCACCCGAGCAGGCGGCCGGCGCGCAGCAGCGCCGCGTCGCCCGACACGCCGCGCCTCACAGCGGCGACGGCTTCGAGCACCGCGGCCAGCAGCGCCAGTGCCAGCAGCAGGTAAACCGTGCCCGGCACCTTGCCGAGTTGCAGCAGTGCGAGCGTGAGCGCGCCATAGGCCACGAACTCGCCCTGCGGGATGAAGATCACGCGGGTGATGGCGAACACCAGCACCGTCGCCAGGCCCAGCAACGCGTAGATCGCGCCGTTGGTGGCGCCGTCCAGCATCAGGATGCTGGCGATTGAGAAGTCCATGGCGATGAGCCCGAGGGTCGTGCGCTGGCCGGCGCGGGTCAAGGCACCGATGTGGCAGCGCGCGGCGCGGCCACATCGGTGCGTGGCGTCACTTCGAAGGCACGACCTTCCACTCGCCATTGGCGATGGTCAGCATCACGCCGGTCTCCGGCGTGTAGCCGAAGTGGTCGGTGGCGGTGTAGTTCAGAACGCCTTGCGAGACGGGCGTGCGGCCCATGGTCTCGAGCGCGTCTTTCAGCGCGGCGCGGAACTCCTTGGTGCCGGGCCGGGCCTTCTTCAGCGCCATCGGGATCGCCTTCTCCAGCACGATGACCACGTCGAACGCATGCGCGCCGAACTGGTTCGCCAGGCCCTTGCCGTAGGCCTTCTCGTACTCGGTGATGTACTTCACGCCGAGCGCCTTGCTCGCATTGCTGTCGGGCAGCATGCCCGCCACCACCGCCGGGCCGGAGACGACATACGAGCCTTCCACGTCGGCGCCGCCAACGCGAATCAGGTCGAAGCTCGCGGCACCGTGCGTCTGGTAGATCCTGCCCTTGGCGTAGCCGCGCTCGACCAGGCCCTTGTGCGGCATGGCCGCCCCGCTGCCCGAGGCCACGACCAAAATCGCGTCGGGGTTGGCGGACACGAGCTTCAGCGCCTGCCCGGTCACGCTGGTGTCGGAGCGCGCGAAGCGCTCGGTCGCCACGAGCTTGATGCCGGCCTTCTCGGCCAGCGGCGCCAGGTCTTTCAGCCAGGCTTCGCCGTACGCGTCGGCGTAGCCGAGAAAGCCGTAGGTCTTGACGCCCAGGCGCTTCCACTGGTCGACGATGGGAATGGCCATCACGGCGGTCGACTGCGGCATGCGGAACGACCACGCACCCTTGCCTTCGGGCAGGTTCACGGGCGAGAGCATCAGCTGCACGGTCTGGCCTTCGGCGGCCACGTCCGACATGGCGGCAGCGACCGGCGTGGCGACCGAACCGACGATCACGTCGACCTTGTCTTCGGTGATGAAGCGGCGCGTGTTCTTGACCGCAAGCGTCGGGTCGGTCGCGTCGTCGAGGATGATGATGTGGAGCTTCTCGCCGGCAATCGTCTTCGGCCAGAGTTCGATGCCGTTCTTGGTCGGGATGCCCAGCGCCGAGGTCGGGCCGGTCAGCGAAATGCTGACGCCGATGGTCACGTCGGCGCGCGCCGTGGCCACGCTGACTGTGGCTGCCAAAGCGGCGGCGCCGGCGATGACGGTGCGAATGTTCTTCATGGTTGTCTCCGTTGGAATGGCAATGAATGCGCGGTTGAACACCGCAGCAGCAACGTGGGTGAAGTCAGGAACACATCAGGCGAATGTCTTCCGGCACAGGGATGGCGCGCAGGCGGTCGGGGTCGGCTTCGTCGCGCTTGACGAAGGCGCGCGTCTCGCGGCCTTCGCAGATCAGTTGCTCAGTGTCGCCCACCTGGCGCGTGATGCGGTGCGACTGCACGAACACCTTGTTGCGCCACTCCTCGATCTGCGTGGTGATGACGATGCTCTGCCCATACGTCACCGCGTTGATGAAGCGGGTGTTGATCTCCAGCAGCGGTGTGCCGACGATGCCGCGCGTCTTCACCAGTTCACGCCATGGCGGCACGCCGCATTGAATGAAGAACGACAGCGAGGCCGCGTCCATCCAGCGCGAGAAGTTCGGGAAGAAGACGATGCCGGCGGGGTCGCAGTCACCGAACTGGACGTCGACAGAGAAGTGGGTGCTGCGGGTCATGGGGCTTGCCAATTCAATTCAAGTCATTCACCGCAGAGGGGCGGAGTTTGCGGAGTTCACGCAGAGGCATTCAAATCGCAGGCCACGCCGCCGGTGGCGATGGCCGAGTGTCCCTGGATCTTCATGCTGCGTGTTTGGTTGAGTGCCTGAAACGTTGAAGTGAGGTCAACGGAAGTCGGGGTTTTCGATCAGCAGTGCCATGCCCTGCCCGCCGCCAACGCATGCCGACGAGATGCCGTAGCGCAGGTTGCTCTCGCGCAACTGGCGCGCCACCGTGATCGTCAGCCGCACGCCGGTGCAGGCGAGCGGGTGGCCGAGCGCGATGGCGCCACCGTGCACGTTGAGGTTGTCCATGTCCAAGCCACCGGCCACCGGCTTCAACTTGGCAAGCACCTCGGCCGGCGACGGCCTCGGGTGCGTGTCACGCGCCACGCTGGCCACCTTGCGCGGCAGGTCGAACGAGCGGTCGCTGTAGCCATCGAGCGCAAACGTTTCCTGGGTGACGGGCACGATCTCGCCGTCGAAGTAGCCCGCCTCCTGCGCGGCCAGCGCGCGGGCGAACGAGCGCGCCGCGAAGGCATCGACCTCGGCACGCGTGATGCCGTACTTCACGGCCAGGTTCTCGGCCGTCTGGATCATGTCGATGTTCGGCGCCGGGTCGACCAGCGCCTCCCACATGAAGTCTTTGAAGCCGACCGGCGCGCCGAGCTTGAAGCCGGTGCGGTGGTCGAAGGCGGCAATCGGGTTGCGCGTCATCGACTCGGTGCCCACCACCAGCGCGCAATCGCAGTAGCCGCGCTCGATCTGGTCACCGACTTGCCGGAACAGTTCGAAGCCGGTGCCGCAGATGCGCTGCACCATGATCGCCGGCACGTCCACCGGCACACCGGAATACAGGCCGATGAGGCGCGGCAGCATGAACTGGTGGCAGTCGCTCGGCGCCATGTTGCCGGCGATCACCGAGCCGATGTCGGCGCCCGGAATGCCGCATCGCTTGAGCACCTCGCGGCCGACCTTGATGCCCAGGTCGGTGGCGCTGATGGCGCTGAACTCGCCGCAGTAGTCGACCATCGGCGTGCGCACGCCATCGATCAGCCACACGTCGTTGAAGCTGCCGAAGAAGCCTTTGGAAGAGCCGTTGGGAGAGCCGTTCAGCGCCACGGTGTCACCTGCCTTGAAGTCGGTTGGGGAGCAGCAGCGCGTCGATGCTGCCGTCGAACAGCGCGGCCACCAGGTCAGCGCGGTGGGTGAGCGCGGCGCGCTGGTTGATCGAGCCCTTGTCGGTGACCTCGCCCTTGTCGATGGACGGCGGCTCGACCAGCACGTGCATGCGCGCGACGCGGTTCGCGCTGCCGGTGCCGGCATGCCACTGGCTGTCGGCGAGTTGCTGGAACAAGGCCCGCAGGCGCGGGTGCGCCAGCACCTCGGCGGCGGTCGCGGCATCGGGCAGGCCGGCCACGCGCCGGCATTCTTCGAGGCGCGGGAACACGAGCGCGCCGACCTCATCGCCGTTGATGCCGCAGATCACCGCGTCTTGCACCAGCGGCTCGCCGGCGCCGACGATCCGCGCCTTCATCGGCCCGACGCTGACGAAGGTGCCGGTCGAGAGCTTGAAGTCTTCGGCGATGCGGCCGTCGAACATCAGGCCCTGGCGGTGGTCGGCCGGGTCGGCCCACTTCACCGCATCGCCGGTGCGGTAGAAGCCTTCTTCGTCGAAGGCCTCGCGCGTGAGTTCGGGTTCGCGCCAGTAGCCGGGCATGACGTTCGGGCCGCGAAAGCGCACCTCGGTCTTGTCGCCCATCGGCACGAGCTTGACCTCGACTCCCGGCACCGGCAGGCCGATCAAACCGGCGCGGCACGGGTCGGCCAGCGAATGCATGCAGGTGGGCGCGGTCTCGGTCATGCCCAGGCCGGTGATGAGCTTGATGCGCTCGCCGACCGCCGCTTCGGCATGCGCGTCGAGCAGGTCCTGCGTGCCCTGCGACAGGCCGGCGCCGGCGCACTCGAAGGCCTGCACGCGGCTGAACAGCGCGTCGCGGAGCGCCGTGTCGTGGGTCATCGCGGAGCACAACTCGTCGTAGCCCTTGGGCACGTTGAGGTAGACGGTGGGCGACACGTCTTTCAGGTTGCGGATGGTCTCGGAAATGCCCTTCGCGGTGGGCTTGCCTTCGTCGATGTAGAGCGTGCCGCCGTTGTAGAGCGCGATGCCGATGTTGTGCACCCCGCCGAACACGTGGTTCCACGGCAGCCAGTCGACCATGACCGGCGGCTCGTCGACCACGAAGGCGAGCACCTGACGGATCGTCTGCTGGTTCGCGCACCACATGCGCTGCGTGACCATCACGCCCTTGGGCAGCTTGGTCGACCCCGAGGTGAACATGAACTTGGCGATGGTGTCGGGGCCGACGCGTTCGTGCGCTGCGTCGATGCCGGCGCCTGCGGGCGTGGCCAGCAGCGTGTCGAAGCGCGTGGTGGCGCGGCCAGGGGCTTCGCCCTGCGTGACGACCACTTCCACAGCGGCGCCGACGCACTCGCCGATGGCGCGCGCGAACGCCTCGCCGTGGCTTGCGAACACCAGGCCGGGTTGCAGCTTGGCGAGGATGTGGCGCAGCTTCGCGTAGTCCTGCGCGACGAGCGAATACGCGGCCGAGACCGGCGCCGTGGGCACGCCGGCGAGCAGTGCGCCCATCGTGAGCGTGAGGTGTTCGAGGTCGTTGTCCGACAGGATCACGACCGGCCGCTCGGCCGACAAGCGGCGGTCCACCAGCGCCTGCCCGACGGCGCGCGCGCGCTGCAGCATCTCGGCGTAGGTGATGCGCAGCCAGCCGCCACCGCCCGGCGCACGGCGCGCGACGAAGGTGCGCTCGGGCGCGACCGTGGCCCAGTGCAGCAGCCGGTCGGTCATGCGCTCGGGGTGGTCGGCCAGCGGCTCGGTCGAGCGCAGCACCTGCGCGCCGTCGCTGCGGGTTTCGAGCGTGGCGTCGAGGCAGCCGCCGACTTGAACCTTGCGGTAGCGGGCGGCGCTCATGACTCTTTGACGACCTTGCCGGCGCGCCCTTCGAGGAACGCCGTGAGCCGCACCTGCGCCTCGGGCGTGCTGCTGGCCACCGCCGCCATCAGCGACTCGGTGAACAGGCCTTCGGCCGGCGACTGCTCGACGATGCGCGGCAGCGCGTGCATCACCGCGAACGCGGTCATCGGTGAGTTGCCGGCCATCTTCTGCGCCAGCGCAATGCCCTTGGCCAGACCTTCGCCTTCGCCGACAAGGTACTGCACCAGGCCGGCACGCTCACCCGCCTGCGCGTCGAACACGCGGCCGGTGAGCATCATGTCGGTCATGCGCGCCGTGCCCATCAGGCGCGGGATGCGCACCGAGCCGCCACCGCCGACGAAGATGCCGCGCTGGCCCTCGGGCAAGCCGAAGTAGGCCGACGGCTCAGCCACCCGGATGTGGCATGACGCGGCCAGCTCCAGCCCGCCGCCGACCACCGCGCCGTGCAGCACCGCAACCACCGGCACGCGGCCGTATTGGACGGCGTCGAACGCCGCATGCCAGTCGCGCGAGTGCAGCACCGAGGCATGGAGGTCGCGCTCGACCAGCTCCGACAGGTCGAGCCCGGCGCAGAAGTGGTCGCCCGCGCCGCTGACCACCACGGCGCGCACATCGGCCGGCAGGTTCAGGAACGCGGTGTGGATCTGCCCGATGAGCGCGTCGGAGATCGCGTTGCGCTTGGCGGGCCGGTTCAAGCGCAGGTGCAGCACGGCATCGGCCTGGCTGACCTGCAACAGGTCGAGCGACGCCAGCAAGCCGCTGGCGGGCTGGAATGCCGGGGTGGGTGCGGGAGTCATCGGCCGCCTGCTTTCGATTGGCGTTGCAGGCTTGCTCTGCAAACTGGTTTTGTGTTGTAACTATCAGCTTGCCCGATGATGCAAAAGTCCGCCGCCTGAATCAAGCGCCTTGCCCCCGTGAGAGATCAGTATTTACCCGAAGGTGCGAATCAACCATTCATTGCCTCTTGGAAGCGTATGCGGCCGGTCTTGCGGGCCGTGCACCCCGCCATCAGAGTGCGATGACCCGCGCATCGCGGGGCTGCGCGTACAGCGCCGCCACGTCGGCCGCGCGCATTGCCGCCAGGCCGGCGCGGATGCGAGCCGCGAGTTCATCTGCCGGCAGGGCCAATGCGGCGGCGGTCGGGAACACGAGCACGCCGATCTCGTCACGCTCATGGCCGGTCACGACCACGTCTTGCGCGAGTGGCCCCAGCGCCGACACCACGCGCAGCCGCAGCGCGCCCACCGACACCCAGGTGCCGCTGCCGAGCTTGAAGTCTGCGGCGACGCGGCCGTTGAAGGCCACCCCGAGGTGCGGCTGCGCCGGGTCGATCAGGTGGCCGGCGTCGCCGATGCGGTCGTAGCCGTCTGCGTCGAAAGCCTGCGCGCTTTGGTCGGGCGCGTTGCGGTCGCCGGCGAACACCGACACGCCCTTCACACGCATCTCGAGCTTGTCGCCGCTGGGCACGAACTAATCATCTGCTGGTTGGCGCACGGCATGCGGTGCGTGTTGATCACCACTTTCGGCGTGCCGGTCGAGCCGGAGGTCAGCAGGTACTTGGCGTGGTCGTCGGGCTCGATGTTTGCGAACGCCTCCATCACGGCGGGGGTTTCGACGCTGGCCCGCAGCGCGGCAAAGTCGAGCGCGCCGGGCACGGATGCCGCCCCGGCGCTGAACAAGGTGTGCGTATCGAGACTGGATGTCGCACCCGAGGCCGACACGGAGGCCGACACCGAGGCCGACACCGAGGCCGCAACCGAGGCCGCAGTCCAGCCGGCGCCAGTCGCCCGAAGGCGCCCGCTCGGCGAGCGCCAGCGCATCGGGCGTGTGAGCGGCCCAGTGCTCAAGCCACAAGCCGATGCAGCGTGCGTACGCGGCAAGCGGCTCGGGCGAGCGCAGCACGAATGCGCCGCCGCCCAGGGGCTCGACGGCGGCGCGGGATTGTGCCGTCACGTCCGGTGGGGTGAAAGCGCGTCACAGCGGCGCCCGAAGCGTCACCAGTGACCGCCGTGGGGCCATGGCCCGGCTTGTAGACTGACCGGCCGACCACGAGAGCTTGCCCATGATTCTGGAAATCGCCGACATCCGCATCGCCCCCGGCCAGCAGGCAGCGTTCGACGCCGCCATCCAGCGGGGCGCCGAGACCGTGGCCTCGAAGGCCAAGGGGTTTCGCGGCTACAAGGTCAACAAGGGCGTGGAGTCGCCCGAGCGCTACATCCTGATGATCTACTGGGACACGCTCGAAGACCACACCGTCGGCTTCCGCGAAGGCCCGCTGTTCGCGCAGTGGCGCGCAATCGTCGGGCCGTTCTTCGCCGCACCACCGGTGGTGGAGCACTTCACGCTGGTGGCGCGGTCGTCGTGATGCGCGGCTTCCCCTTCTGGCAGCGAGGGGCGGCTCGCTGCGCCGCAGGGCTGCTCGCTGCCTGCGCCCTGTGGCCCGCTGCGGCGCCAGCGGCCGGTGGCAGCATCACGGTACCCCGCGTGGCCTACACCGAGCGCACGTTGCCCAACGGCTTGCAGTTCATCGCGGTGCGCAGCCGCACCAGCCCGACCGTGAGCGTGCAGGTCTGGTACCACGTCGGCGCGAAGGACGATCCCGTGGGCCGCTCCGGCTTTGCGCACCTCTTCGAGCACCTGATGTTCAAGAGCACGAAGTACCTGCGCGCCGAGCAGTTCGACCGCCTGACCGAAGACGTCGGCGGCTCGAACAATGCGTTCACGAGCAATGACGTGACGGCCTATCACGAGGTCGTTCCGTCGAACCACCTCGAGACGCTGCTGTGGGCCGAGGCCGAGCGCATGGCCCATTTGAAAGTGGACGAAGCGAACTTCATCTCCGAGCGCGCGGTCGTCGAAGAGGAATACCGGGAACGTGTGCTCACCTCGCCCTATGGGCGCCTCGGCAACGCGCTGGCGTCATCGTCTTACCTGGTGCACCCGTACAAGCGCCCGAGCATCGGCAGCGTCGAAGACCTGGAAGCCGCCTCGCTCGCCGACGTGGCGGCGTTCCACAACACCTACTACCGGCCCGACAACGCCACGCTGGTCGTGGCCGGTGACTTCGACCCGAAGCAGCTCGACGACTGGGTCGACAAGTACTTCGGCGCGGTGCCGCGCCCGGCCGCCGCCCTGCCCCGCTTCAGCGCGACCGAGCCCGCCTGGCGCGCCGACCGCAGCGCCACCGTCACCGGCCCGCAGGTGCCGTTGCCGGCAGTGGCCGTGACCTGGCTCGCACCGCCCGTGACCAGCCCGGATGCGCCCGCGCTGCAAGTCGCATCGGCGCTGCTCAGCGGCGGCGAATCTTCTCGGCTGAACCAGGCATTGGTGTACCGCCAGCAGATCGCCGGCTCGGCCAGCTTCGATGCCGACCTGCGCGCCGGCCCGGGCTTGCTGATTGCGTCGGCGGTGGCCGCCAGCGGGCAGCCGCTCGCGAAGGTCGAGGCGGCTTTGCTTGCCGAGGTTCGGCGCCTGGCAACGCGGCCGATCCCGGCGACAGAGCTGGCCAAGGTCAAGACGCAGGTCTTGACGGCTGCGCTGCTGTCGCGCCAAACGCCCACCGGCTTGGGCATGGCCATCGCCGAGGCCGCCGTGCTCGAACGCGATGCCGCGCAGGTGAATGCGGGCATCGAGGCACTGCAACGCGTCACCGCCGCGCAAGTCGCGCAGGCGCTGCAACGCTATGTGCTGGGCGCGCACAAGGTGACGATCACGTACCGCCAGCAACCGGCTGCGCAAGGGGTGTCGAAATGAGCGCGCTCCGGGTCAGCGCAGGCCTGCGGCACGCTGCGGCGGCGGTGCTGTGTGCAGCCGCCGCAGCGGCCGCCGCACAACCGTTCGAGACCGCGCCGCCGCCATCGGCACCCCGGCCGTTCAGCATCGCGGCACCGTTCGAGCAGCGCCTTCCGAACGGGCTGCGCGTGGTGGTGGCGCAGCGCTCGGGCGTGCAACTCGTCTCGGCGCGCCTGGTGCTGCTGTCGGGCAGCGAGGCCGACCCGCCGGGCCGCGCCGGGCTGGCGTCGCTCATGGCCGGCCTGCTGAACAAGGGCACGCGGCAACGCAGCGCATCGGCGCAAGCGCGGGAGGCCGAGTCGTTGGGTGGCGCTCTCGATACCGGTGCCGAGTGGGACGCATCGGACCTGTCGATCACCGTGGCCGCACCCATGCTCGACGCGGCCCTGGCGCTGGTGAGCGATGCCGCGCTGCACCCCACGTTCGCCCAGCCGGAACTCGACCGCCTGCGCGCGCAGGTGCTCGACGGTTTGAAAGTGGCCTACACCCAACCGGGCACCCTGGCCCAGCTTGCGGCCGAGCGGCTGCGCTACGGCAACGGGCCGTACGGGCACCCGGCCAGCGGCACGCCCGCGTCACTTGCACGCGTGACCCGCAGCGACCTGCTGGCGCTGCACCGCGAACGCTTCCGGCCAGACAACGCTGCGCTGGTCTTGACCGGCGATGTCGACGCCCCGACGGCGCTGACGCTGGCAGCGCGTCACTTCGGCGCTTGGCGGGCCCCGAGCCACACCCTGGCTCGGCCGCAGCCGACCGAGCTGGCCAAGTCGACCAGTGGCGTGCCCAGCCCGCCCGCCAGCGGCGTCGGGATGCCCGCCGCCGCCGTCATCGACATGCCCGCATCGGGGCAGGCGAGCGTGGTGGTGCTGGTGCCGCTACTGCCACTGGGCGCCGACCGGGCGGTCGGCGCGGTACTGAACGCCGTGGTGGGCGGCGGCTACTCCTCGCGCCTGAATCAAGAGGTGCGCATCAAACGCGGCCTGAGCTACGGCGCCAGCAGCCAACTCGACAATCGGGTGCGAGGCGGCGCACTCGCCGTTGCGGTGCAGACGAAGAACGAGTCGGCGGCAACGGTCCTGGCGCTGGTTCAGGCCGAACTCGACAAGCTGATCGCCACGCCGGTCGGCGCCGACGAGTTGGCAGCACGCAAGGCCACGCTGATCGGCGGCTTCAGCCGCGCGGTTGAAACAACGGCGGGCCTGGGCGCGGTGCTGCGCTCGCTCATCGTCGCCGGATTGCCGCTCGCCGAGGCAGGCACGCGCATCGACAAGCTTTCCAGAGTCACGGCGGAGGACGTGCAACGCCTGGCCGCGTCGACTATCGGCCGTGCCGGCCGGCGCATTGCGGTTGCCGGCGATGCCGCGAAATTCGGTGCCGAATTGCAGGCCGAATTGCCAGGCGCAGCGATGGTCAAGGCCGGCGAGCTCGACCTGGAACGCCCCTCCGGCTTGGCGGCGCGCTGACGGGCCGGCATGCGCCGCGAACGCAATCCCCAGAAGTTTGATGTGGGTGCGGGAAGGGCCCCAGCGCGCAAAACCGGGTTTGCTGGGACAATCGACGCCTTGGCCGATTCCGCAGGCGCGCGAATCGGCTCGTGTTGCTCATCTTTTCAGGGACCGCCATGGCCACCCGTCGCCCCACCACCCCCGCTGTTTCCGACAGTTCGCAAAAGCTGCGCCAGACGCAGGCCGAGTACGTGGCCGCGCGGCCCGCTGGCGAGCCCGGTGTCAAGCCGATGATGTCGAGTTCGAAGATGTATGTGTGCCGGCGCTGCCAGGCAAACTTCAAGACCGGCGACGGCAAGCCTGACGCCCGCCTGCCAGGCCTGGGTAAGTGCAACAAGTGCCTCGCGGCCGCCACAGCGGCCATCGCCGCCTGACACTGGCGGGCTCCGTTGCCCGCGCTCAAGCGGCCCGGGGACCGCTGCGCGGTTTCTTTACGCGGCCAGCAGCGGTTCGTGGCGGCGAATGATGTCGCGCGCTTTGCTCATGGCGTAGGCGAGCGCAGCCTCCGCCGACTCCCACCTGTGACCGCAGGCCAGGCTTTCGTCGCGAAACAATTCCCTGGTTGGGTGTGGTCGGCTTCGCTGGTGAAGCACGATCAATGCGGCGATGTATCCATCACCGATCGCCGATTCGATCGCGCCAGAAAATATCCGGTAGTCGCCGACTGTTGACTCATCAAAGTTCATCTGGTGCTCCTGCTGGTCACTGCGCCAGCTCCAAGCCGAATGTTGACCTGCCACCGATCCACCGACCATCCACCGCAAGAGGGATGCAGTTATCGAAGCAGATCGGTACCGATCACCCCCGAATCAAGGGATACGCCAACTCGGAAATCAAGCGTATTTTTCTTTCCGGACCGGATTTTGTTCATCAATTGCTCACGTTCCTGGAAGGGGTTGCCGTGAACCTAAAAGTAGCTCTGAGCGCGGTTGCGCTGCTGGTGAGTTCAACAGCGTTTGCATTGACAACCCAAGGTGGGGACGCAGGCAACCTGGACAATCGAGCAGAGTTTCTGGCCGGCATACATGCCGCCGACGGCGCGAGTTTCATTGACATTTACGCCTTCTCTGTTACTGGCAGCGGCTTTGCAGTCGCCGGTTTCACGAAAGACGGCGTCGACCTCAGCGGCGCCGGCGCTGCGCCCTTCACGTTCAGTGCCTTGGCACTCGCCGACTCGTCAAATGTTGTGCTGGGTGGCATCGCCGCCTTGGACACCGATGGCACAGACGGGTGGCTCGTGGCGGCTGCGCTGCCTTCCGCCGGGTCCTACCACGTGGTGCTGTTCGGAACCGCCCCGACTGTGAACGGCGCGCCAACGCTCTTGTACACAGGCTTGGTGGCATCGGTGACCACTGCGGTGCCTGAACCGTCCACCTACGGCCTGCTTGTTGGTGGCTTGCTCGCCGGGGCAGCACTGACCCGGCGCACGCGCGTTCGCTGAAGCCGTTCGGGCCCGACTCACCCCCCGGGCAGGGTCGCTTGAGTATCTCAAGCGACCTTTTCCATTCTGCATCGCAAACCGCCGGATCCCCGGCGCTTTCGGCAGCGGCAATCCGGCGGAAGCGAACATCACTGTGTTTTTGTCTCGCCATGCCGATAACCGGGCATGCGACATGAAAACAGCCAGTTCGTCCCACTCACCCGTCGACCAGCGGCCGCCGCAGGCAGCCCCGACCGGCGACGCTGGCTCAAGGTCTTGGCCGCCTCCGCATTCGCGCCCGCAGCGTCGGCTCTCGGTGGTTGCGGCGGCTCCGGCGCGCCGGTAATTTCAGCGGCACCGGCCACAACGGCGGCGCCACTGCCGGTCGTGGCACCGCTGGCGACGCGCAGCTGGCGCATGGGTTTCGGCGGTATACCGCCCGATTTCAAGGCCGCCACCGCCATCCACGGCATTGACATCTGGAGCCAGCGCGCGGAAATGGCCGCCATTCACGAAGAAGCGCCGTGGACCGAGCTGCTGGCGGGTGCAGACCCCGAAGCATTGATTGCCCGCGACAAGGCCGACCTGGTTCGCTATTACAGGGCCAAGAGCCTGAAATTGCTGATCACAGTCGAACTGAACGACGGTTTGGCGCGTGACCAGGAAGCACCTCAGCTTCGAAAGCTGGGCCGAAGCCTGGTGGAACCGGCGGTACAAGCTGTCTGGCGGGCGTATGTCGAAGCGGTTGCCCGCGTGTTGAAGCCAGATTGGCTTTGCCTGGGAGCTGAAACCAACCTGGTACGCCAGATCGCACCCGAAAGCTTGTACGAGGCCGTGCGAAAGACCGCCAACGACACCGCGATGGGTTTGCGCTCGTTGAATCTTGCGACGCCGCCACGCTTGTTGAGCAGTGTGCAAGTCGAGTGTGCATGGGGCCGGCTGGGCGGCCAGCGCAGTGATTTCGTGGGCATCGCGACCGACCTGAAAGACTTCCCGTTCGGCGAGTGCATCGGACTGTCTTCGTACCCATATCTCGCCTACGCAACGCCCGAGGAGTTGCCGCAGGATCACTATTCGAAGGTCGCCCAGCGAGCGGGCTTGCCTGCCATGGTTGTCGAATGCGGGTGGACGAGCCACCTTGTCGCCGGCATGTCGTCGACACCCGAACTTCAAGCGCGCTACGTCAAACGTCACGGCGAGTTGCTCGATCAACTTGGCGCCTTGGCGGTGGTGCAACTCTTCTTCGCCGACCTGGATTTATCGAGCTGGCAATCGACACCGATGCAGTCGCTTCCGATCTTCGCCTACATCGGCTTTGCAGACACCGATTTCAAACCCAAGCCAGCCCTCGCGGCCTGGGACGCGTTGCACGCCCGGCCTCTTGCTTGATCAGCGCGGGGTCAAGCGGCGCGAGCCGCCCCAACGAGACCCCGCTCGGCGCCGCCGCATCGCGGCGAGCGCTACAACACCGCGATAGACGTCGGCGCCACTGGCTGGACCGTGGAGGGCAAGTTCAACTCAGGCTGCTTGACGCGCATGTTGATCTTGTAATTGACGAACTCGCTCGGGTTGACAGTCAACCACGCCAATTGCCGCAGATGCTCCAACGTATCTGCCGGGACGGCCAGCCCCTTCAAGATGGACTTGGTCCACTTCATGGTGTCGGTATCGAAATCGGCGTCGAGTTGACCGTTCTGGATGACCATGTCGTAGAGCTTCGTCCCCGGGAACGGCACCACCGCGAACAGAGCTGCGTGGTTCAAGCCGTGTTCCACGTGCATCTTCGCGAAAAGGATGGTGTTGTGGATCTCGGCCAGCGTCTCGTCCGGGTAGCCGATCATGTAGTTGCCGGCCGTCTTGATATTGGCGTTTTCGCAGGCCTTGAGCAGCTTGCGTGTGTCGGTCTGATCAAGGTTCCACTTGCTGGACGAGTACTTCTCGACCAACCTCTGATTGGCCGACTCGAACGGCAGATGCAGCATCTCGAAACCAGCCGTGGAAAGCGTCTCGAGGAACTGCACATCGATATCGAGCTTGCCGCTGAAGTTCTTCATCAAGTGAATGATGTTGATGCCGTTTACATCGGAAAGGTGCAGCCCCATCTCGGCCACCTTTTCAAACAAGGTGTAGGCACGTTTCTTCTTGGCGAACAGGCTGTCGTCCTCGAAGAATATGTGCTCCGCACCCAAGTCTTTGAGGGTCTGCAACTCCGTCAGCACGCGGTCGATCGACTTCACGCGGAAGTTGCCGACGGGACCGGCGACTTCGTCATCGACCTCTTTGGAAATGTGGCAATACAGGCACCGGAAGGGGCACCCACGGGACGTCTGCAAAGACGCGTACTGAATGCGCGCACCTTCGGGGAATTGGCCTCCATGGGGGCGCGACAAGTCCCAGTACTTCTTGAGCGGAAGCAGGTCCCAGGCCGGCATCGGGAGCTCGTCGAGGTTCTCGATCGGCGGGGCCGTGCGGTTGATGATCTCCTTGCCATCCTGCATGAATGCGATGCCGGGCACTTCGGACAAGCGCCGCTTGCCGCGAAGCGCCTCTGCAATCTGAACGATGATTCGTTCGGCCTCAGACAACACGATGATGTCGACGCCGGCATCGAAGAAACGCTTGCGAAGATTTCGCGCGTTCACGCCACCGGCGATGACGAGTTTGCCCGGGTCCGTCTGCTTCGCGAGGCGGATGAGATCCAACACCATCGTGGTCTGGGTCGTGAAGATGGACGACACGCCGATGACGTCAAAGTCGGCGATCTGCTTCGCGACCTGCTCTGGAGGCATTCCGCAACGAATCAACCCGCTGGCCAGATGCTTCGTGTTGAAAAAGCTGTCTTGAAGCGGCTCGTCTTTGTCACCGACCGACACGTCCAGTATCTTGACGTCGTACCCAGCCTCGCGAATGGCACCAGCCAGATAGGGCAAGCTCAAAGAGCCGTCCGGCTTGGCCATTTCCTCCGGCCCGAACTGGAGCGCCGAGTACATGAGAAGGAAGCTCGGATTCGCAAACGAAAACGTGTCAAGGTTCTTGATCATGTGGCCTCTTGTTGTAAATACGCACGGCAGGGCGGGTTGAAGCGTGCCGAATCCTACGTCGCCAATGGAAGTGAGTCAAAGCGACGATGGCAACGCCTTTGCAGCACGATGTCACGTCGTCCCAGCAACCCTTTGAAAGCTGCGCAGCCCGCACCAGCATTGGGTTCGAGCGGTGACGTCGGCAGCATCAACTGACAAGTTTCGTGCCCAATTCGGCCGACTTTAAGCGCCTCAGCGAACCGCAAAGCCCCCTAGGTTGGTGGTTCGAGCGTCGCTTTTCAGTTACGCCGCAGGCGGAAAACCCTCGTGCGCGAAGCGCCTGCACCCGCCGTTCGTCACTTCGGCGTACTGGCCACTGCTCTCTTGGCGCGAGCCAGCAACGACCGGCGCGACGAGTCGTTGATGCCGAGGTACCAGTACATCGCGCCCGACACCACAACCAGCAAGGCGTTCAGGCCGGCAATGCCCCACCACCCCGCCCGCGCCGAGTCCGTCAGCAGTGACGCCGCCGCCGCGACGCACCCTGCCGCCGCCAATGCGATCACCATCACTCGCAGCAGCGACGGCCGCAGAATCTTGATGCCCGTGAGGCGGCGCACCTGAAGGATGCGCAGTGCGCTGATGAGGAAGCACGTGATGGCAGTCGCCATGGCGGCGCCGAGGCTCGAGAACCAACGAATCAACACCACGTTGAGCACCAGGCAGGCGATCGCGGCAATGGCTGCGTTAAACGTCTCGTAGCGTTGCCGCCCGCTCATGACCAACAAGTAGCCGGCCGTGCCAACGCTGCAAAGTGCTGCATGCCCGAGCGCTAGCACGGCCAGGGTGAGCGCGCCAGAGACGAAGTCTCGCCCCATCAACAAGAGGAGTTCGTGACGGTTGAGCACCAGAACGAGCAGCCACGCCATCGCGAGAGGCGCCATGAAGCCGGTGATCCGCTCGACCAGCGCTGCCAGTTCGGCCCGCTTCTGCGTGTGCTCGAGCACGGCATAGTGGTTCCCGGCGGCCGCGTTGAAAGCGATGACCACCATGTCGAACGGGATCACGAGCTGCATACAGGCTCTGTAGATGCCGACATCCTTGTCGGACTGCATCGCTCCGAGCAAAAGGATGGGCGTGCAAGCCACCACCAGGTAGAGCAGCTGGTTCATCAACACCGGCAGCGAATAGCCGTACAGCGCCTTGAACGGCAGGGTGGGTCGCAGGCGGAACAGCGCCGCGCCTCCGACCCGACGCACCGCCAAAACGCCGGCGCAGGTGGCGAACGCATAGGCCAGAAAAAACGCCCCCGGTATCCAGTTCGGCTCGGCGTGGCGGTTCGTGATGAACACCAGGCTGAGCAAAAAGACGGTGGGCGGAACAAGGCTGCGCACGACCACGTAGTACGCGGAGTGGCCGAACCCGCGCGTGACCACCCCGAGCACCTCAGACAAGCCCATGAAGGGAATCGCCAGCGCCATGGCCCGAATGTACGGAGCGGCAGCTGCATCGCCGAAGACCGCGCTTGCCAAACTCGGCGCCAGCGCCCAAAGCGCGCCACTGAATGCGCAACCAAGAACCAAAGGCGGCAACAACGCGGCGATCACCGTACCCAAAACGAGCTTCGGCTGATTCTGATCGCGGTGGATGGCAAGGAAGTGGAGCGCGCCAACCGGCATGCCGAGCGTCGAGATGCCTTCTGCGACCCGCGCGACGATCAGTGCGAACGCATACAGGCCGTACGTGCCGACACCCAGGTACCGCGCGCAGATGATCTCGTTGATGATCGCCAGGATGCCGCCGAGCCCGCTGCCGAACAGCGTGATGTGGGCACCCCGCAGCACGCCGCCCAGCCGAACGCGCGGTGGCTCGGGGTTGGAGGCGGTGCGCGGTGCAGCCAGCCCAGGTTGGATCGCGGTTTCAGGCGTCTCCGTCATAAGCCGGGCTTGGGAGTTCCGTTGAAGATGATCCGAGCGGCCTCCCCGGAGCCATCACCGGGGAAGAAGGTGCTGTGCCCGTACAGATAGCCGCGTGGCAACGGGATCATCTTTCGGTCACTGCCGTCGGGTGTCATCGTGTACAGGCCGATCTCCTTCGGCTTCGAACGGTCGACGTGGACGAACAGCAGCAGCTTGCCGTCGCTGGACCATGTCGGTAACCACTCGAGCGGCCCCGGCGGCGTCAGGAGCTGTTCGGTGCCGCTGGCGAGATCCAGAACCATGACCTTCCACGCCTCGCCACCATCGATGCGCATGAATGCCACCTTCGTGCCGTCCGGCGAGATCTTGGGGTCGAAGTCACCGAACAGCCCCGGGCCGCCCTTGCTGCGCGGCGGCCGGGTGATCTGCCGGGGCGCACTGCCGTCCGGGTTCATGACCCACAACGAATCAGCGCCCTTGCCCTCGTCGGCCTTCGCGGGGAACACGATCTTGCCGGCCTCCCAGTGCGGGTCGGTCGCGCGCAGGCCGGCCGGTGTGGGCAGCTTCGTGACCTGCCTCGTCGCGAGGTCGATCTGGCGCAGTTCCGGCACCCGCTGGGCGTTGTCGGTCGAGATGTAGATCAAGGACTTGCCGTCGGGCGTCCAGCCGCCGTTGGCTGACACGACACCTGACTTGGCGGGGATGATCGTCTCCAGGTTCGAGCCGTCCAGGTTCATCAGCAGGATCTCGGTGCCTTCGTAGCCTTGCTCTTCGGTCGCCTTGCCGTCCCGGCCGCGCTTGGTGTAGCGGGTGATGACCACCCGTGAGCGGTCCGGCGACACGCGCGGGTGCGACATTTCCTGATCCGGGTTGCTGATCAGAATCTTCAGGTCGCCGCCGTCCCTCTTCGACGTGAACACCGCGAATTGCGCGGGCTCCCGGGAAGCGACGGTGGCGGCCGAACGCGCCACGCGCGCAGGTGCCGCCGCTGCCTCGACTGCGGCCTGCGCCGGCCGGTCGTTCCCCAATGCGCGGAAGGCGGCCATTGCCGGCTTGGGCTTGCCATCCGGCCCTGCTAGGCCGAGCCGCGCCGTGAAGAACACCAGCACCTTGACATCGTGCAGGAAGGTCCAGGCCAGCATCGCCGGCTTGGCTGACGCCACCAGGCGCGGAATGTCGCGAATGAAAGCCACCTGATCCGCCTCACCGTTGTTGCCTTCCGAGGGCCAGGTGAGTTGCAGGAACAGGGCCTCGCTGCGGCTGTCGATATCCGCGGCACGCGCGTAGTAGTTGGCCGGCACCGACGCCGGCCCGCCTTTCTCATACAACTTGCGCGGGTCGGAGTTGAGAGTGAGCAGGTCGAGCTGCGAGCGGAACGGTGCGGTCACCTTGCGCATGCCGGCCGCATCACGCCCCTGCATCGCCTCCCATTGGAACGACGCATACACCTTGGTCTGCGGCGAGCGCTGCTTGATCTTCGGGTACAGCGCGCGGTAGACCTCGGCAAACGCTTCGTACTCGGCCGGGTCGGTGAGCTGGAGCAGGTTCGCATCGGTCGCAACCGCCAGGTACGCCGGCTTCAGCTCGGCCAGTTCGAGCACCGCCTTCGAGAAACGCTCAGCGACCGCCGGCACGGTGAACGACACGCGCTTGCCCGCTGCATCGATCACGTCCTTGGGCGCATCGATGCTGGCGCCCTTGATCTCGTCGGCCTTGAACGGCGTGAACTCGAGCACCGTGACGAGGTTTCGGCGCTCGGCGAGCGTCATCATGGCCTGCGCTGCTTCCCAGCGTTTGGGGTCGTTCCAGTTGACCCGCATCACGCTGAAGCTGCCGAGTTCCGCGTTGAGGCGGAACATGTCGGAGACGTCCTCGGCGTTGTGATTCGGGAAGTTCTTCGGCGTCACGACCACGCCGAGGCGCGCACCGGTTTTACCTTCGGCCGCGCGAGCATCGGGCGTGCCGGCGAAGAGCAGGCCGGCGGCCACGCCAGCCGCAACAAGGAACTTGTACATGCCACCTCCGATCAAGCCGCGCACTCTTTGCCGATTTGTTCAGGGCCGATCCGGCACGGCACGGCACGGCGACAAGCAAAATTCATTCTCTCACGCACCCTGCGGCTCAGAGAGCGCGCAGCCGAGCCGGTCAGGAATGCGGCACGTGCAGTGAGCGCACGGACCATCGCGCTAAAACCGACGAGAGCCTCGCGCGCCGTGCGCGTTCAGCGCCCGCCTGCGGCGCTCGATTGCGGTGAGCCGCCGAAGTACCGGTTGCCATCGCGCACGCCGACGATGAAGTAGTGAACGATCACCCCACGGTACATGTTCTCGTGCATCCAGCGGGCCAGCCCCGGCCGGCGCTCCGCCGCCGCGAAAAGCGGCAACCACAGATGCCTGGCCGTGAAGCGGTTGAACATCAGCGCCCGCTGCAGCCAGCGTGCCACCAGCCACGCCATGCTCTGGTCGGCACCGGCGAGGAACTCGCGCCGCGCGCCGGTGAGTTCACGCCGGTTCGCGATGAGCGTGGCGGGTGTGTAGTTGCGGTAGGCCACGTCGATTTCGGGGTGCGGCAGACGGCGCCGGAAGTCGTGCCAGTTCAGGCCGCGCTCGTAGCTGCGCTTGAGGCTGCCCTCCAGCGTTTCGACGTGGTGGTGGTGGCCCCAGGCGTCACGGCTGTACACGACGCGAAGGCCGTGCTGGTAGAGCCGGTGGCCGAGTTCGACGTCTTCGTGCGCCGCCGCGCCAGCGCGGCCGCGCTCTTCGGCGAACATGCCGCGTGCGAGCATGAACTCGCGGCGCAGCGAGATGTTGCAGGCCCAGAACATGTAGTACGGCATTTCGGTGCCGTCGGGCAAGGCTCCGAGGTGCCATGGGTCCCACTTCGTGAGAAACACCGAATGGGTCAACCCGGGTGACTGCAGCACCCGGCCGAGCACCGCCACCTCGCCCTTGCCTTCGCCCGCGTGCCGCGCATGGCCGTCGAGGTGCGCCTGCAGCGCGCCGGGCGCGAGGAAGATGTCATCGGCGATCAGCAGCACGATGGGCGCACGCGCCACCCGCACGCCGCGGTTCTGCGTGAAGCCGGGGCCGCGGTTCGGGTGCTGCAGGCAGTGGATCTCGTGCTGCGATTCGCGCTGCACTGCCGCCACGGTGTCGGCCGTGTTGTCGGGCGAGCCGTCGTCCACGACGATCACCTCGAACGCACTCGGCGGCAGGGTCTGCCGCTGCAGGTGGCGCAAGGTCTCGCGCAAGGTCTCGGCGCGGTTGTACGTGGCGACCACCACGCTGATGCGCAGCAGTGGTGACAACGGCGTCTGCGGCTCGGGTGCCATCGGCGTCTCCAACTCGGTCGCCACGGGGGTCACCGCACTCGCCCCGCACCGGCTGGAGCAGCGTCGCAGGTGATGCGCGAAAGCGCTGTGGCCACGGCCACCGAGATCCAGAAAAACATGTAGATCGTGGGCTCGCGAAAGATCGGGTTGCTCATGCCGTCGAACACATAGGCCAGCATGCCCGCGAAGGCCGCCACCGCCACGCGGCACCAAGGCTCGTCGCGGCGGCGCGCCAGCGCCCAGAAACGGGCCAGCACCACGGCAACCAGCCCGTAGTATGCAATCACACCCAGCAGCCCCAGTTCGGCGCCGATGAAGAGCATGACGTTGTGCACCGGCTCTGGCAACGCCCAGTTGGTGTTGACCGCCTCCATGCGAACCATGTAGTTGCCCGCGCCCGCGCCGAAGAGGAAGTTCTCGCGCCAGATGGCCCAGGCAATCGGAAACTGCTCGAAGCGCACCAGCAACAGATCGGTAGGCGCATCGAACAAGCGCGCGAACACCTTCGACAGCAGCAACGGGCCACTGACCACTGCCGCGATCAACACCACCAGCAGGCTCTTGCCGACGTAGCGCTCGCGCCAGGCAAGCAACACGAGCACGCACAGGCCGGTCGAGAACGCGGTGCCGAGCCACGCCGAGCGCGAATACGTGACCACGAGCGCCACCAGCGCCAGCCCGAAGAGCACGCCGCACGCCACGCGCAGGCGCACCGCCAGGTCGCGCTTGTAGAGGAACATCACGAGGAACGGGATCAGCATCGACAGGTACGTGCCCAGCGCATGAGAGTCATAAAGGCTGCCGGTGGCGCGGCTGACGTTCTCGATGCCCGGCACCCGGTACTGCTGCTCCAAACGGTCGCCGCCGGCGCCCTTGTCGAGAATCAACCCCGGCGGCAGGGCATCGACGAACTGCAGCACGCCGATGGCCGACTCGGTGAGCACCGCAAAGCCGATCGACGCCATGAACCACGGCAGGTGTTCGCGCTGGAAGTGGCGCGACACGTAGAAGTAGATCAGTGCGTACTTGAGCTGGTGCTCGAGCGCAAACAACGCCAGCGGTTGCACAGCGCCCCATTGCGACAGCACACTGGCCAGCACGACCAGGCCGACCCAGCGGTCGATCTTGTCCAGCCGCGGCAGCCGCTCGGCGCGCAGCGCAAAGATCCTGAACGCCCACGCGGCATAGCCCGCGAGCAGCAGGCAATCAACGAGGCCGATGCCCAGCGTGCCGGTGTAAAGCGAGGCGTCGCGCACGTCCTGCGAAAAGCGGCTCTCGTCGAGGAATGACCACTTCGAAAAGCCGGCGAGCGGCACGCTGAACAGCAGCGCGATGAACGTGACGTGCGAGAACCGGCTCGCCACCATCATGGCCACTGCAGCCATGCCGATGCCCACGATGCACACGACGAACCAGCGGCCTTCGAGGCTCCAGAGCGGGTTCAGCGCCAGCCCGAAGCCGGTGCCCAGCACGATGGCCAGGAACACGCTGCGCCAGCCGCGCCCTGCTGGCCGCTGTGCCGAGGATGATGGATGCAGCACGCTCATGGCTGAAGCAAGGCGCTCGACGCAGGCCGCTGGCGGCGCGAGGCCTGTCAGGGGCTCGGGAACACAAGCTGCGCGGCGGTGTAGAGAGCCGGCTTGGGCATGCCGAAGCCGTCGAGCAGGCCCATGCCGTTGAAGTGGCCGAACAGGGCGTCGATATCCACGCCGATGCTGATGAGAAACGCGGTGGACTGATCGTCAAGCAGTGCGCGTGTGTAGAACTCGACATCATGAAGCAACGACCAGGTCAGCAGTTCCGGTTTGGTGGTGGACATGAGTCGGGGCAGGTTGCTGATGTACTCGGCCTGGATCTCCGGCGTGCCGCGCACCTTGCTGGCCCAACCGACCTCGGAGAAGATCAGCCGCTCGTTCGGGTAGGCCTTGCGTGACGCGCCGTACCAGTCGGGCGGAATGTCTGTGATCGTCGCGAAGTGGCCTTCGCGAATCAACCATTCCGGGTAGGTCGTGAAGGCGATGAAGTCAGCCGGTTTCAGCAGTGCGGGGACATCGATCTTGTCGATGTGAAAGTTGGCGAACCACAGCGAATAAAGGTAGGACACGCCAACCTGCGTTTGCGGCGAGATGGTCTTGACCAGCGCATAGGCCTGCGCGTACAGGCTTCGGTAGTTTTCGAACTCCGGGTTATTGAACCGGTGCATCAGGTTCGCTTCGGTCGTCAGCACCAGGTAGTCCGGCTTGGACGCCGCCATGACCCCGACATCGTGCAGAAAACGCGCCTGCGTTGCAGGGTCGGTGAAGCTTGCCACGAGACCGGCCGGCGGGGACGGATTGCCGAGAAAGTGAGTGCCCATCTGGAGCATGCTTTTCAGGCCTTGCCGCTTCATCAGCACCGTGAGCGTGTTCAGCTTGTCCAGAGACGCTACGTCACCCCAGTTCCAGATCTTGGAAGCGTGGCTGCCGACGATGGCCGTGATGGCCAGGGCCCGCGTCACGTCGTCGACGCTGCTGTTCGGGAAGTTGGCAGGCACCAGTTCGATGCCGAGCGGCGTGTCCTTGGCGGCCATCGACGCCTGGGCGGCCATCAGCAACGCGGCGCAGCACAGCGCGCTTCGCAAATGCGCACGCGAGCTGCGGGCAAAGTCGCGGATGACGATGTTCATCGGGGGCCCTCGAAAGGAGCAGTGGTGCGACCAGAGGTCCGTCGCAGGTGAAGCCCGGGAGTATGGGGGAACACCTGGCGATTTGCACCCCTCGATTCGTGCGGTTCGATGCTGCGGGTACTGTCAAATCCACGGCTCGTTTGGCTAGAATAATTTGGGTTGCGGAAGCGACCGCGCGCACCCGTACCGAGCACCCGACCAACGCCCGAACTCATCGACGGCACAAGGAAATGCGATGGAATTCGCTCCCGATACGCGACTCACGATCCTGATCGTCACGTGGAATTCATGGGGCGATCTGAAGCGCCTGCTCGAGTCGATCCGCTCATCGGCGTCACCTTGCTCGGAGATTCTGGTGTTCGACAACGGCTCGGCCGATGGCACCCCGGAACGGGTACGACAACAGTTCCCGGAGGTTCGGCTCGAATGCAGCCCGGTGAACCTGGGGCTGCCACCAGCCGTGAACCGCGGCCTGCAAGCGGCACGCGGCGAGTACGTGATGCTGCTCGACGTCGACACCGAGGTCAAACCGGGCGCGACGCAGCGTCTGCTCGAGTTCATGCGCCAGCGGCCCGATGTGGCTCTGGCGGCGCCGCGAATCTACACACCCGAAGGCGCCATCGAAGGCAGTGCACGCAACCTGCCGTCGGCCATGAACGGCCTGTTCGGGCGCCAGACGCTGTTGACCCGCCTGTTCCCCGGCAACCGCTTTTCGCGCCGCTATCTCGCGCCCGAGAACCACACCAGCACCGAGCCGTTCAAGGTCGAACAAGTCTCGGCGGCGTGCATGTTCATGCGGCGCTCGCTGCTCGATGAAGTCGGCCCGTGGGATGAAGGCTACCGCTGCTATTGGGTCGATTCAGACTGGTGCGCGCAGATCCAGAAGGCCGGCAAATCCATCTACTGCCTGCCGGACGTGGGCATCGTGCACCACGAGAACAACCGCGCCGGCAAGAAGAAGAGCACCTGGCGGATTCGCCACTTTCACATCGGTGCCTATCGTTTCTATCGCAAGCACCACGCGCTGGGGCGCCTCGACCCGAGCGCACTGTTTGCCGCTGTGGCACTGACGGTTCGCGCCGGCGTGATGCTGGCCCTGAACGAGTTCAAGAGCGGCACGACGCCGGTCGCCCCACCGCCGCAAAAGACCGCCTGATGCGTTGAGCACGCCGCGCGCGGGCGCGGCAGGCCGCTCAGCCCAGGCCGAACATCTTGCGCAGCCCGCGCGCAAGGCGCCGGCGCTCGAAACCGACCCACATTAGAAAGAACTTGATCCGCAAGCCGAAGCGCACGTACGGGTGGTTCTTGATGTTGAGGAACTGCTGCTGCGCCAGCGCGAGCCGGTCTTCGAGCGTGACCAGACGCTGCGCATCGGTCGGTTGCGCGAGCGCGATCGTGACACCGGGGTGGTGAATCAGGATCCACTGCTGCGGGTCCGGGTGGCTCCAGGTGATGGGCGTGAGCGCCATGCCTTGCTCCTCGACCATCAAACGCATGTGCTCGAGCGTGTAGTCGGCTTTGGCGACCCACTGGTCGCCGGTGTAGTTGATGGGGCCATCGAAGAACGTGGCCGCAAACACGCCCTGCGGAGCCAGCACCTTGCGCGCTTCGGCGACGCAGCGGCGAATCTGCGCCTGCGAGGTGTGCGAGAAGATCGACTGCGCAATCATGAAGTCGAACTGCTGGCCGAACACCCCCAGCGAGAAGTTCTCGTCGTTGCTGAATTGGGGGCGCTTGATGCGGATCATCGACTCGCCGATCTCGTTGTCGATGCCTTCCTGGATCAACCACGGCAGCGGCTCGATCCCGAAGTAGTGGCCCGAGGCCAGGTACGGAATCAGCAACCGGCCGGCCCGCAGCGACCCGCAGCCGATGTCCACGAGGTAGTGCTTCTCGCGCAGCCCCAAGGCCGTGAGCAGGTTGAACTGGATGGCGGTCAGCACATCGTAGAAGTCCGCCGGCCCGATGTGAAAACGGTGCTCCTGCGCGGCCGATTCGCTGGCTCGCACCACCGCGGCCACACTACCGTTGACGCCCTGCGTTACCGTCGCGCTGGGGGATGTCATGGTCGGTCTCCTGGTGGCCTGCTTCGCCGTTGCTGAACAGGCGGGTGAGCTCAATCGCCGTAGATGCGGCGGCCGTCGCGCACGCCGCGAAGAAAGTGATAGTAGAGAAACGCGCGGTACATCTTGGGCTTGACGAGCTTGGCAAGCGCGGGCTTCGACTCAGCTCGATCAAACAGCGGCCGCCAGAACCACCGCGTGGTCGCGCTGTTCAGGGTCACGCGCCGGGCGGCTTCACGCACCACGTGCCACAGCGCGCTCTTCTCGGTGCCGCGAAACCAGTTCGAGCCGCGCAGCACGCGGAAGTATTCGCGGGCCGTGTGGCGGTCCAGCACATGGAAATAGACCGTCAACTCGGGCATCGGCGCGTGCCGCCTGAACTCGCCGTAGTTCAGACCGCGCTCATACCAGCGCGTGATCGCCTGATCGAGCGTGACGAGGTGATAGTGGCTTGCGAGTGCGGCCTTCGAATAGAGCACGCGCAGCCCGCGCTGACCCAGGCGCACGCCGAGTTCCAGGTCTTCCATGCACGACGGCCCACCGCGGCCCCGGTGCTCCAGGTACAGGCCGTTGTGCAGCAGGAAATCGCGCTTGACCGAGATGTTCATCGCGAAGAACCGGTAAGGCGGAAGTTCGGTCATGTCCTCGAGTTCATGGAAGCGGAACGGATCCCACTTGCTGACGAACACGGTCTGCGTCAGCTCGGGCGACTGCACGACCTTGCCCAGCACCGCCACCGGCCCCTCGGGGTGAGCCAGGTGCGATTCGAGGTGCGCGCGCAACGCACCCGGCGCCAGGAAGATGTCATCCGCGAGCAAGAGCACCACCGGCGCGCGCGCTTGCTCGATGCCGCGGTTCTGGGTGTACCCGGGGCCACGGTTGTCGTGCCGCATGTAGCGCAGCGCGTACGGCACGCTTGTCTGGACCTCGGCAACGACCGCGCCAGTGTTGTCGGGTGACCCGTCGTCCACCACCAGCACCTCGTAGCGTTCGGGCTCGAGGTCTTGCGCGGCCAGATGGCTCAAGGTTCGTCGCAGCGTCTCGGCCCGGCGGTAAGTTGCGAGCACGACCGTGATTTGCGGCTCGACCGTTTCAGAGCGGCTCATGACAGGCTTTCACTGAGAGCTGTGCAGGTTGTCAGGGGGCAAACCGGGCGACTGCCGAAGGGGGCACGAGCGCGCAGCGTCATCGACCGGCCTCAGAAGCCGATGGACCGCATCAAGTACGACGCCAGCCCGGCAGCAGCGACCCCGAGCAGGGCTGCCAGCGCATACCGAACGAGTGCCGGCAGGCGGCGCCGAGGCACCGGCGTCGCGACGGTCTCGACCACCGGCGGCGCGGCGCCCGGCCCGGCGGCCGTTGGGTTCAACGGATCATTCATGTGAAGCCCCGGCTACCGCTGCGGGGGCGCCCGACACGGGTGCAGCGTGTGGAGCGGCCGCCCGCCCCCGGCGCGCCGGCGCGAGGAGCCGCGTGAACCCGAGAAAGTCGAACAGGAAAACGAAGCCGATGGCCAGCGGCAGGCCGAGCGCCAGGGCCAGCAGCACGTGATAGACCTTGATCGGCGCCACGGGGCTCGTCGGTACCAGCGCCGGGTGCAGAACCCTGACCTCGCTGACGGGCGACGTGGCGCGCACCGCAGCCTCCTGGTAGCCATCGTTGAGCTGCGTGAATTCGCGCTCGACGGCGGCCAGCTCCATCTTCAAAGTGTCGTAGCGGTTCTGCACCGCAGGCAGCTTGCGCAGCCGCGCCGACAGCTGGTCGGCCGTGCCTTGCAACGCGTCGCGCTTGGCGGTCAGGCTCTTGAGTTCGAGGTCGTTGAACACGCGCTCCGAGGCCAGCCGTTTGAAGTCGTCCGGCGGGATGTTCTCGAACACCTCGCCGGGCGCAAGCGGTGCCGGCCCAGCGCCGCCCGACGCACCCAGCATGCGCTGCTTCACCTGCAGCTTGGTGTCGATGGTGCCGAGCCGGGCCTTGCCCCGGGCAATGTCGCTCGTCAGGCGCGACACCTCGAGCTGCAGCGAGAACAGGTGCTCGGTCAGGCGGTCGCCGTCTTGCTGGACCGACGAGACGCGGTTGTCGGTCAGCAAGGTTTCGATTTCCTTGCGCCGCCGCGCCAGATCGGCGCCTTTCTGGTCGAGCAGCACGCGCAATTGATCGGCCCGCGACCGCCCCGGTTGGCGATCGAATTCGAGCAGCCAATTCGCCAGCACGCCACTCATGTGATCGACGATGCGCGCCGCGCGGTCGGGGTAACGGTCGCGCACCGCCAGGTTGAAGATGTAGGAGTCGCGGTTGGTCACCTTGACGTTGCTGCGCAGCTCGGCGATGGCGGCTGCAACCGGCTCGTCATCGATCAGGCGCCCGTACTTCAGCAGCTTCCAGGCATAGCCGCCGTACTCGCGAACCCAGTCTTTGGTGGTCTCGTACCAGACCTTGTACCAAGGCCCGGTTCGGACCTGCGGCTGCTTCTGGTCGAGGTGCAGCGCGAGCACCACGTCGCGAAGCACCGCGTCGCTCACGAGCACTTCCTGGAGAGTGGCGCCGATCACCTTGAACGGCGCCTGCGGTGCCGGCGAGCCCATGGCCTCGTTCTGCTGGGCACGGAACCGAGTCACTTCCTGGACGCGGTACGAGATGGCGGTGCTCGACTCGTACTTCTCCGCGAACACGTAGGTCAGCGCAAGCGAGGTGGTGAGCGCCGCGACGACGAAGACGATGATGAACCAGCGTTGGTCCGACAAGGCTCGCTGCCACGGCGGTGATTGCGCAACGCCGAGCCCGGGTTCACGCCACACAACGGTTTCAGTCATTCGATGGTCCGTCCGGCGGGGCCGGTCAGAAGGCTCCGCGTCGCGTCAGCACCAGCCACGCGGTGACGACGATGATCTTGAGGTCGACCGCGACGGAGCGGGTGCGCACATAGGCCAGGTCCCAGTCGATCTGACCACCGATGGACAGGGTGCCCCGGCCTTTGATGACGGCCAGCCCGGTGATGCCGGGCCGCACGGTGAACTTCTGCATTTCCTCGGCAGAGTAGTAGGGCAGAAACACCGGGCCCTCGGGCCGGGGGCCGACGATACCGATGTGGCCAGACACGACGCTCCACAAGTTCGGCAATTCGTCCACCGTCAGCCGGCGCAACCAGCGCCCGGCTGGCGTGACACGCGGATCGTCGTCGAGTTTGTAGAAGCCGGCACGAAACTCCTCGTGGCTCTTGTACTCGGCGGTATAGAGGTCCGGGCAGCGCTCGCGCGCATCCACGTACATGGTGCGGAACTTGACGAACTGAAACGTCGAGGGCACCCAGTACTTGCGATCAGGCTCGAACTGGCCTGTGGCGCTGACGATGTCGGTGCGCCCGATCAAGTCGGCGCCACGCATGATCTTGCTGCGCCCGTAACGAGCCTGGAAAAACAGTGCCGGCCCCGGCGTGTCGAGCTTGATGATCACGAACTGAAGCAGGATCAACGGCAGGCTGAGTACGAGGGCGAGCAGCGACACCGTCAGCTCGAACACGCGGTAGGCACCGGCGGCGAGCGGGTGGTCGCGCGGCGCGCTCGGGTCCACCTCGATGGCGATGAGTGCGTGCCGGGCCCGGCCCGGCGCTGCTGCAGCAGCAGGGCGCTGCGCGTGGTCACGGTCCTCAGCAGGTGCGCTGCTTCTTTGCGCGGAGACGTTCATGGCGCGTTCAGCTGGACAGCCGGGTTTTCGTTGGTCACGCGGGTGGTCACCCAGCCCAGCTGGAGCTGCACTGCGCGGGGAACGATGGCGTTGATGTACTGATCGACGAACTGGCCGACCTGGGCGATCTGACTCTTCGGAATGTGGATCACGTCGCGCGGTTGCAAGTACACGTCGGGGGATTTGTTCTGAAGAATCTGCTCCATGTCGACCTTGCTCACCAGCAACGTGCCGTCGTCCTGATTGCGGATCAGCAGCACGTTGCTCGTGTTGGCAGACACCAGCGTGCCACCGACGCGGGCCATGGCCTGCATCAGCGTGAGGTTGCCGTCGATCGGCAACATCGACGGCGTGCGAATCTCGCCGCTGAGGTAGACGCTCATGCCGGCGCTGCGGGTCAATGTGACGGTGACATCGGTGTCGCCGACCACGCGCTTGTAGCGCTCGCGCACGGCGCCGGCCAGTTGCTCGGGCGTCAGGCCTGCCGCCATCACGTCGCCGACCAGCAGCACGGAAATGCGGCCGTCGGGGCGAACCAGGGCTTCCTGGTTGAGCTGGGCGTCGAAGTAGGAGCGCAGGTTGAGCGCATCACCCACTTGCAGCCGGTACGCCGTGACGACTGGCGGCACATACAGCGCAGGCGCAATGTCCCGCGCCGGCAACGCCGGCGCCGGGTACTCGACCGATGCCGCGCAACCGGCCAGCAACGCTGCCGACAACGCAACCGCCGCCCCCTGGTGCAATGCCACAGTCAGGTCAAGCGCGAAGTCGGGTGGCGGCTTCTTCAGTACGGCGCCCGGCCGATTTGCGCCGTTCGGTGGCGTTCCAGGCCACCGGGTTCTTGCGACGGTCGGCCCGCGCGCGGCGCTCTGCATCGGGCGATGCGCCGGCCAGCGCGAGCGGGAATTCACGCGTCACGTAGTCTTGCAAGGCCTCGCGCCACGGCCGCATGAGGTTGATGCCCAGCGCCGTGAGGTTGGCGTTGAGCATCATCTCGGACACCGGGCGCGGCGCGAAGTAGTTGCTTTCGAAGAATGAAGAGTCGACCGACTTCAGGTCGATCTCGGCGCGCCCGCTGATGTCGAGGATGTGGCGCGCCACGTCGTAGCGCGAACCCGAGCCTTCGCAGACCATGTGGTAGGTGCCGTATTGGCGGCTGTCGAGCAGCTTGAACAGCGTCAGCGCGAAGTCATGGGTGTAGGTGGGTGTGCCGAAGCGGTCGTGTACCGCGTGGATGACCTTGGCGCCGGAGACGATCTGGCCCAGGATGTGGTGCACGAACTTGTGGTCTTTCGCTGCACCCCCACCGACCATCCAGCCCGCTCGCACGATGAAGTGCCGGCTGCAGTACTTGGCGGCGTGAAGCTCGCCGTCGTACTTGGTCTGGCCGTAGACCATGATCGGGTTCGGCGCATCGGCCTCGGTGTAGAAGCCTTCCTTCTTGCCATCGAAAACACCTGCGGTGCTGATGTAGACGAGCGTCGCGCCGAACTCTTCGCACAGCTTGGCGACCGCCTCGGTCGCGTCGGCGTTCGTGGCTTTGGCCACGTCGGGGTGGACTTCGCAGAACTCGAGGTCGGTGCAGGCCGCGAGGTGCAACACGATGGTCGGCTTGATGGAATCGAAATGGCGGCGCAGGTCGGGGGTGTCGCGCACGTCGAGGTACGAGATCCAGTCCTCGTTGGTGTCCTTGTCGGTCGCGGTGACCGCGTCGAAACGCTCCGAGAAATATGGGTAGATCGCATTGCCGAGCATTCCGCCGGCGCCCGTGATCAAGACCCGCTCAAGCTGCTTAGACATCGTCAGACCCCAAGAATGTTGAAGGCGCGCCCATGTGAGGGCCCGTTTTTGGATGCACGGAACGAATGTTGCTAACCCCGCGAAAGCAGGATGTCGGCTCGACGATTCGCCGGGCCGGATCGTCGCATGAACCGGTTTGAGCAAGCAAGCAGCGTACCCCCCTTGGTTAAGCGACAGTGCGTGCTTGTTTAAGATTTATCATCGGCCCGGATTCAAAATGGGTTGGCAACAAGCCCGAGTCGTTTGGAAGAAGGAAGTCCGAGCTTGTCAAGCGATACTGTCCTCGTGGATGCGAACGAACTGATCGCCGCTCGCGCCAGGCGCGCGCCGATCGTCACCGAGCCCATCGTCATCCTGGGCGCTGGCATATCCGGGCTGGCGGCGTCGCTCTCGAGTGGCGCGCCCGTATATGAGGCCGAGCGTCACGTGGGCGGCGTGGCCGCGTCCGACAGCCGCGACGGGTTCACCTTCGACCGCGGCATCCACATCCTTCAGACCAACCACCCGAAGGTCCAGAAGCTGCTCGACGACTCGGGCGTGCGCCTGAACGAGCGCAGCCGCCAAGCCTACATCTACTCGCATGGCAACTACACGGCCTACCCGTTCCAGGTCAACACCGCCGGCTTGCCGCTGGCGCTGCGGGTGCGCTGCGTCTGGACGTTTCTGACGCGCCGCGACGCCGCCGACCCGGCAAACTATGAAGAGTGGATGAACGCCAAGCTGGGGCGCGGGTTTGCCGACACCTTCCTGATCCCGTACAGCGAGAAGTTCTGGACCGTGCACCCGCGCGAAATGACGCACGAGTGGACCGGCAACCGCGTGCCGCAACCCAGCACGTGGCAGGTGCTTCGTGGCGCGTTGTGGAGCCGTCAAACCCGCATCGGCAGCAACGCAGACTTCCGCTACCCGGCCAGCGCGCCGGGCTATGGCGCCATCGCCGAGGCACTGTCGGCTCGCGTGTCGGCGATCCACCGTGGCCACCGCGCGCAACGCCTCGACGTGGCGCGCCACACCCTGCATTTCGACAACGGCACGGCGGTCAACTACAAGCGCTTGATCAGCACGATCCCGCTTCCCGAGCTGGTGCGCCTGTGCCCGGACGCACCCGAAGACGTGCGCCACGCCGCAAGCTTGCTGCGCACCAACAGCATCCTCGTCGTCAACCTCGGCATCGGCCGCCCGGCCCGCAACGGCTGGCACTGGGTGCACTTCCCCGAGAAGGCGCTGAGCTTCTTCCGCATCAGCTTCCCGCACAACCTGGCCGACAACGTGACGCCGCCCGGCATGTCGTCGATCTCGGTCGAAGTCGCGTATTCAGTCGAGCAGCCGGTCGACCGCGACACCATCGTGCAGCGGGTCATCGACGACCTCATCAAGGTGGGCCTGCTCGACCGCAGCGACCCGATCGTGTTCACCAGCACGCGCGACATCCCCTACGCCTACTGCATCCACGACTTCGCCCGCAAAGATGCCGTGCGCCTGGTGCGCAGCTGGATGCTCCAGCACGACGTGGTGCCCACCGGCCGCTACGGCTTCTGGAATTACTTCTGGAGCCACGAGGCCTTGATGAGCGGCCTGCAAGCCGGCGAGAAGGCCGCGAAGGCACTGCGCGGCGAGGCCGTCCCCGACGAGAGCTGGGCCGACAGTGCATGAGTTCGCGGCCAGCGCGCAGCGCTACCGCGACGTCCGCTTCTGCCCGAAGTGCGGGCTGGCGTACCGCGCGCAAGACTTCGACGCCGGCGCCTGCGTGTTCGTCTGCGGTGGCTGCCGCTTCGACTTCTTCCAGAACCCGCTGCCCGCCGCCGTGACGGTGCTGGCCCACCCGGACCACGCCGACCGCGTGCTGATGCTGCGCCGCCGCACCGAGCCGCACATCGGCCGCTGGTGCCTGCCGGGCGGCTTTCTCACCTACGGCGAAACGGCGGAGGCCGCAGCCCGCCGCGAACTGCTCGAAGAGGTCGGCTTCAGCGCCGACATCGGGCGCGTGCTTTACGTCGGCCTGATCGACTACAGCTACCGCGGCCGGCAACTCTGCGTGCTCGAACTGAGCTTTCACGCCACCGTGCGCGGCACGCTGCCGCCGAGTGGCCAGGTCACCGCCGAGGCGCTGGAGATCGACTTCATCCCCGTCGACACGCTGATCGAAGCGCCCGACACCCTGGCCTTCCCCGAACACGTGCTGGTGTTGCAGGCGTTCAGGGCAGCGCTTTCCATCGGCGCTCAAACTCCAACCCGGTCCGCAGCGACGTGATGGCAAGCCCATCCCCCACGCCCACCCTGCCCGCCACGCTCGAATGGCGCGACGACGCCCTGTACCTGCTCGATCAGACGCGCCTGCCCCTGCACAGCGTGACTGATCGACAAGACTCGGCCGAGCAGGTCTGGGCGTCGATCCGCGAGCTCAAGGTGCGCGGCGCACCGGCCATCGGCGTAGCGGGCGCCTACGGCTTGTGCGTGGCGATGAAAGCCGAGCGCTCAGGCAGCGGCGCAGCGTTTCGCGCCCGGGTGATCGAGCAGGCCGCATACCTCAACTCGGCCCGGCCCACGGCGGTGAACCTGTCGTGGGCCTTGCAACGCCTGGTCGATCATGTGGCGCGTTCGGCCGAAAGTGAAGCTGGCGCGCTGTACCTCGACCTGGTGCGCGAGGCCGAGCGCATTCACGCCGAAGACGTGGCGCTGTGCGACGGCATCGGCACCCACGGCGCCGCGCTCATCCGCCCCGGTTGCGGCGTGCTGACCCACTGCAACGCGGGCGCGCTGGCCACCACTGGCATCGGCACGGCCACCGCGCCGATGTACAAGGCCCATGCGGCGGGAACAAAGTTCCGCGTGTTCGCCGATGAGACCCGGCCGCTGCTGCAAGGCGCGCGCCTCACGGCGTTCGAGCTGCAGTGCGCCGGCATCGACGTGACGCTGATCACCGACAACATGGCCGCCACCATCATGCAGAGCGGCCAGGTCGACCTGGTGATCGTGGGCACCGACCGCGTCGCCGCGAACGGCGACTTCGCGAACAAGATCGGCACGCTGGGCGTGGCTATCCTGGCGCGGCACTTCGGCATCCCGCTTTACGTGGCGTGCCCGTCATCCACGCTCGACTTCGCCACGCCCACCGGCGCCGGCATCGTGATCGAAGAGCGCGCGGCCGACGAGGTCACCGGCTTCGGCACCTGCCGCAGCGCGCCGCACGGCATAGCCACCCGCAACCCGGCCTTCGACGTGACGCCGCATGCGCTCGTCAGCGGCTTCATCACCGAGCGCGGCATCATCCATGCGCCGTTCGCCGACCACCTGCGGGCCGCGTTCGACCGCAGCCCACCGAGCCGCCCATGAAGAACAGCTGGTCTGCCGAAGAAGCCGCTCAGTACACGGCGCGCTACGCCGCGCAAGGCTGCAATGCCGACATGGCACTGCGCGTCTACACCTCGCGCCTGCTCGGCCGCGAGCCGGCGCTGGTGCTGCACGGCGGTGGCAACACGTCCGTGAAGACCACCGTTGCCGACATGGCCGGCGACGCCGTCGAGGTGCTGTGCGTCAAGGGCTCGGGCTGGGACCTCGCCGAGATCGAACCCGCCGGCCTGCCCGCCGTGCGCCTGGCCCCGCTGCGCCGCCTGCTCGGGCTGGACCGCCTGTCCGACGAAGACATGGTCAACGCGCAGCGCTGCAACCTGCTCGACGCGAGCGCACCCAACCCGTCGGTCGAGACGATGCTGCATGCCGTGCTGCCGCACAAGTTCATCGACCACACGCATGCGAACGCGGTGCTCGCGTTGACCGATCAGGCCGAGGGCCGGGCGATCTGCGCCGCGCTGTACGGCGACACGATGGCCATCGTCGACTACGTGATGCCCGGCTTCAGCCTGGCCAAGGCGGTGGCGCAAGCGTTCGCGCAACAGCCGCACGTGCAGGGGCTGATCCTGCACAAGCACGGCATCTTCACCTTCGGCGACAGCGCGGAAGAGTCGTACGAACGGATGATCCGCATGGTGACGCTGGCCGAGGGCCGCATCGCGCGCAGCCGCGCAGCGCTGGCGGCGGGTGTGCCCTCGTCCAGCGCAGCTTCCAGCGCACACGCGACCCCAGCTTCGACCGCATCCGCAACACCACCCGATCCCGCCACGGCCGCAGCAGCCGACGTGCTGCCGCTGCTGCGCGGCGCCTGCGCGGTGGCGCTCGGCGACGGGCGCTTTCGCCGCATGGTCGCGACCCTGCGCAGCGGGCCGGCGGCGCTGGCCTTCTGCAACCGGGCCGACCTGGCACAGGTTGCGTGGGCCGGCGTCATCACGCCGGACCACAACATCCGCATCAAGAACCGGCCGTTGGTGCTGGCCCGGCCCGCCGCCGAAGCGCTGGGCGCGTTCCGCGCCGATGTCGACCAGCGGCTGCAGGTCTATGCCGCCGACTACGCCGCGTACTTCGAGCGCCACAACGCGCGCGTCGGCGGCACCCGCAAGACGCTCGACGCCACACCGCGCATCCTGCTCGTGCCCGGCTTGGGCGTGGTGGCGCTGGGCAAGTCGAAGGCCGATGCCGACATCGCGGCCGACCTGGCTGACGCCACCATCGACACGCTGAATGCGGCCGAGGCCGTGGGCCGCTTCGAGCCGCTGCCCGAAGCCGACCTGTTCGACATGGAGTACTGGTCGCTCGAACAGGCCAAGCTCGGCAAGGGCACTGACGCGCCGCTGGCCCGGCAAGTGGTGTTGGTCACCGGCGGGGCCGGTGCCATCGGCGCGGCGACCGCGAAAGCCTTTGCGCGCCAGGGTGCCGAGGTGGTGGTGCTCGACCTCGACACCGCCGCCGCGCAACGCGCCGCTGCGGCTTGCGGCAGCCGCGCCCTCGGCCTGGGCTGCGACGTGACCGACCCGCAGGCCGTGCGCGCCGCGTTCGACGCCGCCTGCCTGCGCTTCGGCGGCATCGACATCGTGATCTCGAACGCCGGTGCGGCCTGGGAAGGCCCCATCGCAACCCTGCCTGACGCCGTGCTGCGGCGCAGCTTCGAACTCAACTTCTTCGCCCACCAGTGCGTGGCGCAAAACGCGGTGCGCGTGATGCGGGCGCAGGGCAGCGGTGGCGCGCTGCTGTTCAATGCCTCGAAGCAGGCGGTTAACCCCGGCGCCGGCTTCGGTGCGTACGGCGCGCCGAAAGCGGCCACGCTGCTGCTCGCGCGGCAGTACGCGCTCGAACACGGCGCGGACGGCATCCGCGTCAACGCCGTCAACGCCGACCGCATTCGCAGCGGCCTGCTCAACGACGAGATGATCGCGTCGCGCTCGGTCGCGCGCGGGCTGTCACAGCACGACTACATGCGCGGCAACCTGCTGCGCGAAGAGGTCAGCGCCGACGACGTGGCACAAGCCTTCGTGCACCAGGCCCTGGCGATGAAGACCACCGGCGGCGTGACGACCGTGGACGGCGGCAACATCGCGGCCGCGCTGCGGTAGCTCGTGTTCCGGATTCCGCCCATTTCAAACGCTGTAAGGTGTCACCTGCCATGTCGCCCGCACGCCGCCCGGCCTTGAGCCACCCCATCCCACCCGCGCGGCTCCTGGCCGACATCGGAGGCACGAACGCCCGCTTCGGCTGGCAGGCCGACCGCGCCGCGCCGATCGAGCAGGTGCGCACGCTGCCGTGCGCCGACTTCGCCACGCTGGAAGACGCGATCCGCGCGTACCTGCACGGCGCAGCACTGGCCGTGCCGCCGGTTTGCTGCATCGGCATCGCCACGCCGATCACCGGCGACGCGGTGCGCATGACGAACCACCACTGGGCGTTCTCGCAGCGCGCATTGCGTGAGCGCATGGGCTTCGAGCGGCTTCTCGTCATCAACGACTTCACCGCGCTGGCACTCGCCGTGCCGGTGCTCGACGCGAGCGTGCTGCGCCAGGTGGGCAGCGGCGCGGCCGTGGCCGGCGCGGCCATCGGCGTGCTCGGGCCGGGCACGGGGCTGGGCGTGTCGGGCTTGATACCGCGCGGTGATGACGCAAGCGATGACAGTGCCGACGGCAACCCACCCACCTACCTGCCCCTGCAAGGCGAGGGCGGGCACGTGACGCTGGCGGCGGACACGGCGCGCGAGTTCGCCGCACTCGCGGTGCTGCGCCGGCGCTACGGCCACGCCTCGGCCGAGCGCGTGGTCAGCGGGCAAGGCCTGCTCGACCTGTGCCTCGCGCTGTGCGAGGTCGATGGCATCGCGGCGGTGCCGGCCAGTACCGCCGCCGACGTGACGCGGCAGGCGCTCGATGCCAGCAACGCGACCTGCATCGAGGCCCTGCAGATGTTCTGCGGCTTCCTCGGCAGCGTGGCCGGCAACCTGGCGCTCACGCTCGGGGCGCAGGGCGGTGTGTACATCGGCGGCGGCATCGTGCCGCGCCTGGGCACGTGGTTCGACGCCTCGCCGTTCCGCGCCCGCTTCGAGGCCAAGGGGCGCTTTCGCGACTACCTCGCGGCGATACCCACCTTCGTGATCGACGCGAACGTCACGCCGTCTCTCACCGGCGCCGCGCGCGCACTCGAATCGATGCCAGGCGGCGCGGCCTGAACCAGAACCGCAGACTCAAGCGCCCGGCAGCCGCAGCAACTCGAATGGCCCGCGCCCGCTGGCGGCGGTGATCAGGCCGAGCACCCGTGCCGGCTCGGCGCCGACCATCGGCCAGTCGAAGCGCCAGCCCCAGTTGCCGATGCCGGTGCCGGGCAGGTTCATGCGGTGCGAGCCGTTGAGGCCGAGCACGTCCTGCATCGGGAAGATCGCCATCTGCGCGACCGAGTTGCACGCCGCGCGGATGAAGGCCCAGTGGATGTCCTGCTCCGTGGCGTCGAGGTAAGCCGCCGCGAACTCGCGCTCGTGCTTTGTGGCGGCATGCCACCAGCCTAGCGAGGTGTCGTTGTCGTGGGTGCCGGTGTAGGCAACGGTGTTCGGGGCGTAGCTGTGCGGCAGGTAGTCGTGCACGGCATCGCCGCCGAAGGCGAACTGCAGCACGCGCATGCCGGGGAAGCCGCAACCGTCGCGCAGCGCGGTCACGTCGGGCGTGATGATCCCCAGGTCTTCGGCCACGATGGGCAGCGGCCCGAGCGTGGCCGCCAGCACGTCGAAGAAGGCCTGCCCAGGCCCCGGTACCCAGCGCCCGACCATCGCCGTGGGGCTGCTCGCCGGCACCTCCCAGTAGGCCGCGAAGCCGCGAAAGTGGTCGATGCGGAACAGGTCGGCCTGCACCAGTGCGCGCTGCACGCGCTTGGCCCACCACGCGTAGTTCTCGGCGGCCATGCGGTCCCAGCGGTACAGCGGGTTGCCCCAGCGCTGGCCCTCGGCGGTGAACGCATCGGGCGGCACGCCGGCCACGGCCGTGGGCTGGAACGCATCGTCCAGTTCGTACAGGTCGGGCCGGGCCCAGCAGTCGGCGCTGTGCTGGGCGATGAAGATCGGCAGGTCGCCCATCAGCGCCACGCCTAGCGCGTTGGCGTGCGCCTTCAGCGCGGCCCATTGGGTGTCGAAGCACCACTGCACGAACTGCCACAGGCTGATCTCGGCGGCGTGCTCGGCGCGCGCGGCGCTCAGCGCCTGCGGCTCGCGGGTGCGCAGGGGCAGCGGCCAGTCCCACCACGGCGCGCCGCCATGGGCGGCTTCGAGCGCCATGAAGAGCGTGTAGTCGTCCAGCCATTCGGCTTGCGCGGCACACCACGCGGTGTAGGCGGCGCGCTCGGCAGGCGTGGCGCGTTCGAAGAAACCGAGCGCCGCCGCATGCAGTTGCGCCAACCGCCACGGGGCCACGCGTTCGAAGTCGACCCGGGCGGCGTCGAACCCGCCTTCGGGCAGCGCCAGGGGCGCGAGCCAGCCGTGCTCGACCAGCGGCTCCAGCGCCACCATCAGCGGGCTGCCGGCGAAGGCCGAGACGCTCTGGTACGGCGAGTTGCCGGGGCCGATGGGCGTGGTCGGCAGCAACTGCCAGACACGCTGGCCGGCGCTCGCGAGCCAGTCGACGAAGTGGTAGGCCGCCGGCCCGAGGTCGCCCACGCCATGCGGGCCGGGGAGGGACGTGATGTGCAGCAGCACGCCGGCGCTGCGGGGGGTCGGGGTCATGGGCGGGGCCGTGGCAAAGGGGGTGGTCGGGCTGCGAGCACGGAGTGTGCCGGACAGCGTTCCGCGCCGCCTTGTCTCGCACCGCGGCCACGTCGCCGCCTTCGACGCCCTGCCGCTGCCGACCCGCGAGACCGGCGGTCAGCGGCCCGCAGGCCGTCAGCCCAGGTAGCGGTCGCGCAGCGCCTGGGTGCCGGCGCGGAACACCCCGAGGTCGCTGCCCACGGCCACGAAGGTGGCGCCCATCGCCATGTAGCGCCGCGCATCGGCCTCGACCGGCGCGAGAATGCCGATGGCCTTGCCGGCCGCCTTGGCCGCGCCGAACACCTGGGCCATCGCGGCTTGAACATCGGGGTGGTTCGCGTTCCCCAGGTGGCCGAGGCCGGCAGCGAGGTCGCTCGGGCCGATGAAGATGCCGTCCACGCCTTCCACTGCCGCGATGCTGACGGCCGCATCCACGCCCTTCTGGCTTTCGATCTGCACCACCACGCAGATCTGCTCGTTGATGCCCTCGAAGTAGCCCGCCACCGTGCCGTAGCGGTTGCCGCGCTGAGAAACCGACACGCCGCGCACGCCCTGCGGCGGGTAGCGTGTGGCGGCCACGGCGCGGCGCGCTTCTTCGGCGGTCTGCACGAACGGGATCAGGAAGTTGCAGAAGCCGCTGTCGAGCAGGCGCTTGATCTCGACCGTGTCGTTCCACGACGGCCGCACCACCGGCGCGCTGGCGCTGTCTTTCAGCGCCATCAACTGCGGTACGAGCGTGGTGATGTCGTTCGGCGCGTGTTCGCCGTCGAGCAGCAACCAGTCGAAGCCGGCCACGCCGAGCACTTCGGTGCTGATCGGGTTGGCCAGCGAGCACCAGCAGCCGATGAGCGGTTTGCCGGCCCGCAGGTCAGCGCGAAAGCCGTTCGGGAAGGCGCGGTAGGGGGTGGGCAGGGTCATGGTGGGGCGGTGCCGTCAGGGGTTGCGGGGCGCTCGGTGGCGGGCTCATTGGCGGGGTTCGGTGGCAGTTGCTCAGCGCAGCAGGCACGGCCGCTTCGGGTCGAACGCCCAGTTCGGGATCAGGTGCTGCATGGCCGCCGCGTCGTCGCGCGCGCCCAGGCCGTGTTGCAGGTAGCGCTGGTGCGCCTTGTCGACCTCGGCCATGTCGAGCTCGATGCCCAGGCCGGCCGCCGTGGGCACCTTCACCTTGCCGCCGATGATCTGCAACGGCGCTTTGGTCAGGCGCTGGCCGTCCTGCCAGATCCAGTGCGTGTCGATGGCTGTGACGCGGCCCGGTGCGGCAGCGGCCACGTGGGTGAACATGGCCAGCGACACATCGAAATGGTTGTTCGAGTGCGAGCCCCAGGTCAGGCCCCAGTCGCGGCAGGTCTGGGCCACGCGCACCGAGCCGGCCATGGTCCAGAAGTGCGGGTCGGCGAGCGGGATGTCGACCGACTGCAGCGCGAGCGCGTGGGTGAGCTGGCGCCAGTCGGTCGCGACCATGTTGGTGGCAGTCGGCAGGCCGGTCGCGCGGCGGAACTCGGCCATCACCTCGCGGCCCGAGAAGCCGTCTTCGGCACCGCAGGGGTCTTCGGCATAGGCCACCACGCCGCGCATGTCGCGCATCAGGCGGACGGCGTCTTTCAACAGCCAGCCGCCGTTCGGGTCGACCGTGACGCGGGCGTCGGGGAAGCGTTCGTGCAACGCGCGAACCGCCTCGACCTCGGCCTCGCCGGCGAGCACGCCGCCCTTGAGCTTGAAGTCGTTGAAGCCGTAGCGCGCGTGCGCCGCCTCGGCCTGGCGGACGATGGCCTCGGGCGTGAGTGCCTGCGCATGGCGCACGCGCAGCCAGCCGTCATCGGCGCCGGTCTCGGTGGCTTCATCGACGTACGCGAGCCCGGTCTTGCGCCGGTCTCCGACGAAGAACAGGTAGCCCAGCATCTCGACCTCACTGCGCTGCTGGCCTTCGCCGAGCAAGGCAGCCACCGGCAGGCCGAGGTGCTGGCCAAGCAAATCGAGCAGCGCCGATTCGATGGCCGTGACCACGTGGATCGTGGTGCGCAGGTCGAAGGTCTGCAGGCCTCGGCCGCCGCTGTCGCGGTCGGCAAAGCGGCTGCGCACCGCTTGCAGCAGGCGCTGCACGTCGCCGATGGGCTGGCCTTTGACCAGCGCCGCCGCGTCTTCCAGCGTGCGGCGGATCTGCTCGCCACCGGGCACCTCGCCCACGCCGGTGTGGCCGGCGCTGTCACGTGCGATCACGAGGTTGCGGGTGAAGAACGGACCGTGCGCGCCACTCAGGTTCAGCAACATCGAGTCGCGCCCGGCGACCGGGATGACGCGCAGGTCGGTGACGGTGGGAGTGGCACTCATGGGCGGTGATCGGTGGTTTGGGCTGGCGGTGTTTCCGCTTAATGTTGTCAGTCATCGTACAACTAGGCGCCCACGGATGCTAGGGCAACCCGAGCGGCTGCACAAGACCCGGCGGCGCCGTGGTGGCGTTCAGCGGCCCGCTTCGCCGAGCGTGGCGGCGCGGCGGCGGCGCTCCTTGCTGTTCGCCAGGTGGGTGCGCATCGCGGCGCGAGCGGCCTCCACGTCCTGCCCTTCGATCGCGTCGAGGATGCTGCTGTGCTCGGCGTTCACACGCCGCAGGTACGCCTGCCGCTCCTCGTCGGCCGGCTTCAGCGGGTCGAGCCGGGCGCGCGGGATGATCATCGAGCCGAGCGTTGCCATCAGGTTGGCGAAGTGCGGGTTCTGGGTCGCTCGCGCGATCTCCTGGTGAAACTGAAAGTCAGCGCCTACTGCGTCTCTGCCCGCCTCCACAGCTTGCGTGAAGGCCTCCAGCGCGTCGCGCATCACGAGCAGGTTCTGGGCCGTTCGGCGTTGGGCAGCGAGGCCAGCGGCCTCGGTTTCCACGCCGATGCGCAGCTCCAGCATGGCCACCACGTCGCGCAGCGTGGCCAGCTGGTCCGGCGCAATGCGAAAGGCCGCGCCGTCACCCAGCCCGACCACGAAGGTGCCCACGCCGTGGCGTGTTTCCACCAGGCCCGAGGCCTGCAGGCGCGAGATGGCGTCGCGCACCACCGTGCGGCTGACGCCGAACTCGGCCATGAAGGCGGCCTCGGTCGGGAGCTTGTCGCCGGGCGCGAGCCGACTGTTGCGAATCCGGTCGCCGAGCGACTCGACAAGCTCATGGGCCAGCGTGCGGGGGCGGCGGCGAGGGGGGTTCAAGTCAGGGGTCATGCGCTTTCGGGGAAACCCCGACCCACCGCTATTGACAGCGCAGATCGGTCGGATAACATCGCTGTAGTTGTACGACAACTGATGACGTATGACAACCCGCTGAAACCAGACTCTAGCAAAAACACCGACGCCAACGTGCCCGCCATGAGCCTCCCTTCCGCACCCACGCCTGCCCTGTTCGGGCGCCTGCTGCTCACCGGCGCCGCCGGCGGCCTGGGCCGCCAGCTGCGGCCCCGGTTGAAGGCGTATTGCGCGCAACTCCGGCTCAGCGACATCGCCGACTTGGGTGTGGCCGCCGCCGGTGAAGAGCTCGTGCCGGCCGCGCTGGAGCGGGCCGATGACATGCTGCGCCTGCTCGACGGCGTGGATGCCGTGGTGCACCTCGGCGGCGTCTCGGTCGAGGGGCCGTTCGCGCCGATCCTTTCGGCCAACATCGTCGGTGCCTACAACCTGTACGAGGCGGCGCGCCGGCATGGCGTCAAGCGCATCGTGTTCGCGAGCTCGAACCACGTCACCGGCTTCTACAAGCAGAGCGAAACGATCGACGCGCGCATGCCGGTGCGGCCCGATGGCCACTACGGCCTGTCGAAGGCGTTCGGCGAGAACCTGGCGCAGTTCTACTTCGACCGTTACGGCGTGGAGACGGTGAGCCTGCGCATCGGCTCGTCGTTCGCGGAGCCGAAAGACCGCCGCATGCTCGCCACCTGGCTGAGCTTCGACGACCTCGAGCGCCTGGTCGTGGCCAGCCTGACGGCGCCGGTGGTCGGTCACACGGTGGTCTACGGCATGTCCGACAACACCACGACCTGGTGGGACAACACGCCCGCGCGGCACATCGGCTTTCGCGCGCTCGACAGCTCCGAGCCGTTCCGCGCCGCGTTGCAGCAACGCCAGCCGGTGCTCGACCCCCGCGACCCGGCGGTGGTGTACCAGGGCGGCGGCTTCGTCAAACAAGGGCCGTTCGAGTGAATGCGGCTGCATCCCCCACCTTCGCCAAGCCCGACGTGGCGGTGGCCAGTGCAGCGCGAGCACGCGTTGGCGAGAGCCCGCTCTGGTCGGCGGCCGAGCGGGTGCTGTGGTGGGTCGACATCGAGGGTTGTGCGCTGCACCGCTTCGACCCGGCAACCGGCATCGATGCCGTCTGGCCCACAGCCGAACGGCTGGGCTGCATCGCGCTGCATGCGCAGGGCGGGCTGCTGGCGGCGATGGAGACGGGCATCTTCCACCTGCGCCCGCACACCGACGGCTCGCTCGAAAGCACGCTGCTCGCGGCCGCCGACCACGCGCGCCCCGGCATGCGCTTCAACGACGGCCGTTGCGACCGGCAAGGCCGCTTCTGGGTGACCAGCATGGTGCGCGACATGGCGCTCGCATCGGCCACCGGCGCGCTGTACCGCTTCGACGCGCACGGCCTGTCGGCGCCGCTGGTGCAGGGGCTCGTCACCGGCAACGGCCTGGCCTTCAGCCCCGGCGGCGACGTGCTCTACCTCTCCGACTCGCACCCGAGCGTGCAGCAGGTCTGGTGCTACGCAGCGCACGCCGACGGCAGCCTCGGCCCGCGCCGCGCCTTCATCGACATGCGCAACCACCCGGGCCGGCCCGATGGCGCGGCGGTCGACACCGACGGCTGTTACTGGACCTGCGGCAACGATGCCGGCGTGCTGCTGCGCTTCACACCCGAAGGCTGCCTCGACCGCGTGCTCAAGCTGCCGGTGACCAAGCCCTCGATGTGCGCCTTCGGTGGCGCGCAGCTCGGCGAGATGTACATCACCTCGATCACGCCCAGCGCACCGGCCGCCGGCTTCGACCCGGCGCTCGACGGCGCGCTGCTCGTGCTGCGCCCCGGTGTGCGCGGCATCGCAGAAGTTGCCTTCACGCCCGACCCGCCCCCACAGGAGAAACGACCATGACCGCCCGCCGCCCGCTCTTCAGTCGCCGCTTCACCCTGCTCGCCGCCGCAGCCGCCGTCGCCAGCGCCGCGCCCTTCGCAGCCCAGGCCCAGAACATCGTGATGAAGGCCGCCGACGTGCACCCTGCCGGCTACCCGAACGTGGTTGCGATCGAAAACATGGGCAAGAAGCTCAGCGCCGCGACCAACGGCCGCATCACCTTCCAGATGTTCCCCGGCAGCGTGCTCGGCGGCGAGAAGGAAATGATCGAACAAACGCAGGTCGGCGCGATCCAGATCCTGCGCACATCGCTCGGCCCCGTCGGCCCGGTGGTGCCCGAGGTGAACGTGTTCAACATGCCGTTCGTGTTCCGAAATGAAGCCCACATGCGCGCCGTGATCGACGGCCCCATCGGCGCCGAGTTGCTGGCCAAGATCACCGCGTCGCCGGCCAAGCTGGTGGCGCTGGGCTGGATGGACGGCGGCTCGCGCAGCCTCTACACCAAGAAGCCGGTGCGCAAGCCCGAAGACCTGAAGGGCCAGAAGATCCGCATGATGGGCAACCCGCTGTTCGTGGACACCATGAACGCGATGGGCGGCAACGGCATCAGCATGGGCTACGGCGAGGTGTTCACCGCCATCCAGACCGGCGTGGTCGACGGCGCCGAGAACAACCCGCCCAGCATGTTCACCGCCAACCACTTCCAGGCCGGCGCGAAGTACTACACGCAGACCCACCACCTGATCATCCCGGAGATCTTCGTGATGTCGAAGGTGACCTGGGACAAGCTCTCGAAAGACGATCAGGCGCTGGTGCAGAAGTTCTCGCGCGAAGCGCAGATGGAACAGCGCGGCCTGTGGGACAAGAGCGTTGCCGACTACAGCGCGAAGCTGAAGGCCGCCGGCGTCGAGTTCATCGAGATCGACAACAAGCCGTTCTATGACGCCACCGCCCCGGTGCGGGCCAAGTACGGCGCGAACTATGTGGACCTGATCAAGCGCATCGAGGCCGTCAAGTAACGCGCGCCAATCAACGGTCGTCAACGCAAGCCGCGCGCGCCGCCATGAACCACCCCGTCGTCCGCCTGATGGACCGGCTCTACCTCGCGAGCATCTGGGTCGCGGGCATCGCGATCCTGTGCATGTCGCTGATCATCCCGTGGGGCGTGTTCACGCGCTATGTGCTGGGCACCGGCTCGCAGTGGCCCGAGCCCATTGCCATCCTGTTGATGATGGTGTTCACCTTCATCGGCGCGGCGTGTGCGTACCGTGCGGGCGGGCACATTGCGGTCGACATGGTGACCGAACAGTTGCCGGCGCCCGCCAAGGCCGTGGCGGCGCACGCAGTCAACCTGTTGATGGCGGCGGTGTGCCTGTTCGTCGCGTTCTACGGCACGCGCCTGTGCGCCGCGACCTGGGGCCAGTCGATTGCCGAACTCGACTGGCTGCCGGTGGGGTTGACGTATGCGTCGCTGCCGCTCGGCAGCCTCGTCACGCTGCTGTTCGTGATCGAGCGCATGGTGTTCGGCTCGCAGGCGCAGCGCCCCATCGTGCGCTATGAAGACCAGCTCGTCGAAGCGAGCGAAGGCGTTCACTGATGGACATGCTGGTGCTGCTCGGCAGCTTCTTCCTGCTCATGGCCGTCGGCGTGCCGATTGCCTATTCGCTCGGCCTGGCGTCGCTGGTGGGTGCGCTGTGGATCGACGTGCCGCTCGACGCGGTGATGATCCAGATCGCCTCGGGCGTCAACAAGTTCTCGCTGCTCGCCATTCCCTTCTTCGTGCTGGCCGGCGCCATCATGGCCGAAGGCGGCATGTCACGCCGGCTGGTCGCGTTCGCGAGCGTGCTGGTCGGGTTCATCCAGGGCGGGCTGTCGCTCGTGAACATCCTCGCGTCGACCTTCTTCGGCGGCATCTCGGGCTCGTCGGTGGCCGACACCGCGAGCATCGGCTCGGTGCTGATCCCGGAGATGGAGAAGAAGGGCTACCCGCGCGACTTTGCAACCGCCGTGACGGTGAGCGGCTCGATGCAGGCCATCCTCATACCGCCGAGCCACAACATGGTGATCTACTCGCTCGCAGCGGGCGGCACGGTGTCGGTGGCCAGCCTCTTCATGGCCGGCGTGCTGCCGGGCCTGCTGACCGGGCTGATGCTCGCCGCGCTGTGCCTCTACGTGGCCCGCCGCGAGAACTACCCCAAGGGCGACAAGATCCCGATGAAGGCGGCGCTCAAGATCGCGGGCGAAGCGATGTGGGGTTTGATGACGATGGTCATCATCCTCGGTGGCATCTTGTCGGGCGTGTTCACCGCCAACGAGTCGGCCGCGATGGCGGTGGTGTGGGCCTTCTTCGTCACGATGTTCATCTACCGCGACTACCGCTGGCGTGACCTGCCCAAGCTCGTGCACCGCACCGTCAAGACGGTCACGGTGGTGATGATCCTGATCGGCTTCGCGGCGAGCTTCGGCTATGTGATGACGCTGATGCAGATCCCGCTGAAGGTGACGACCTTCTTCACCAGCGTGTCCGACAACAAGTATGTGATCCTGATGCTCATCAACATCATGCTGCTGATCCTGGGCTGTCTGATGGACATGAGCCCACTGATCCTGATCCTCACGCCGATCTTGCTGCCGGTGGTCAAGCTGCTGGGCGTCGACCCGGTGCACTTCGGCATGATCATGATGGTCAACCTGGGCATCGGCCTGATCACGCCGCCGGTGGGCACCGTGCTGTTCGTGGGCAGCGCCGTGAGCAAGCTGCCGATGGGCCAGATCACGCGTGCGATGAAGCCGTTCTTCGTGGTGCTGTTCGGGGTGTTGATGCTGGTGACGTATGTGCCCGCGATTTCGATGTGGCTTCCAAGAATGATGGGGCTGTGATGCGTAAATCGTTTTCTGTGGCCGTGAAGGCTCATGCTGGCTTTTTGGTTTGTTTTGGGTTTTTCGGGTTGGCCGCCACGCCCGCTTTCGCACAAGACGCCTGGCCCGCCGCCCGGCCGGTGTTCTTCGTCGGTAACATCGCCAACGTGCTGCTCGTGGGCAACGCGCAGCCGATGAAGAACGTGCAGGATGTGATCAAGGCCGCAAAGGCCAAGCCCGGCACGCTGGGCTACGGCGCGCCAAGCGCGCGAAGGTGCTGCCCGATGTGCCCACGCTCGCCGAGAGCGGCCTGAATGGCTTCGACGTGGCCTCGTGGCAGGCGATCTACGCGCCGGCGAACACGCCCTCGCAGTTCACCACCTTCCAGAAGGCCGAACTCGTGAAGTGGGCCAAGGTCGTGAAGGACGCGAACGTCAAGCCGGAGTGAGCCCAGGTGAGCATCAGGTGACCGCGCCGCTGACGATCAAGATGCACGAGGGCGACAACGTCGCCATCGTGGCCAACGACGGCGGCTTGCCTGCCGGCACGGTGCTGGCCTCGGGCCTGTTGTTGCGCGACAAGGTGCCGCAAGGCCACAAGGTGGCGCTCGAAGACATCGCGGCCGATGGGCCGGTGCGGCGCTACAACGTGGTCATCGGCCACGCGCTGAAGGCCATCGCCGCCGGCAGCTGGGTGCACGAACGGCTGCTGAAGATGCCGGCTGCGCGCGCGCTCACCGGCCTGCCCATCGCGACCGTGCGGCCTGCGCCGCAAGCCGCGCTCGAAGGCTTCACGTTCGAGGGCTACCGCAACGCCGACGGCTCGGTGGGCACACGCAACATCTTCGCCATCACCACCACCGTGCAGTGCGTGGCCGGCGTGGTCGAGTTCGCGGTGCAGCGCATCAAGGCCGAGCTGCTGCCGCGCTTCCCGAACGTCGACGATGTGGTGGGCCTGGAGCACACCTACGGCTGCGGCGTGGCCATCGACGCGCCGGGCGCCGAGATCCCGATCCGCACGCTGCGCAACATCAGCCTGAACCCCAACTTCGGCGGTGAGGTGATGGTGGTGAGCCTGGGCTGCGAGAAGCTGCAGCCCGAGCGGCTGATGCCGCCGGGCAGCATCGCCATCACTGACACGCGCGGCGGCACCCACAGCGAGACGAGTGAGTCGCTCGACGTGGTGTGCCTGCAAGACGACGCGCACATCGGCTTCATGTCGATGACCGACGCCATCCTGCGCCAAGCCACGCCGCACCTCGAACGCCTGAACGCACGTAGGCGCGTCACCGTGCCCGCGAGCGAACTGGTCGTCGGCGTGCAGTGCGGCGGCAGCGATGCCTTCAGCGGCGTCACCGCCAACCCGGCGGTCGGCTTCTGCACCGACCTGCTGGTGCGCGCCGGTGCGACCGTGATGTTCAGCGAGACCACCGAAGTGCGCGACGGCATCGACCCGCTGACGGCGCGCGCAGTGAGTGCCGACGTGGCGAACGCCATGATCCGCGAGATGGCCTGGTACGACGCCTACCTGGGCCGAGGTCAAGCCGACCGCAGCGCCAACACCACGCCGGGCAACAAGGCCGGCGGCTTGTCGAACATCGTCGAGAAAGCGATGGGCTCGATCGTCAAGAGCGGCAGCGCGCCGATCTCGGGCGTGCTGTCACCGGGCGAAAAGCTCAAGCCCGGTCAGCGCGGCTTGATCTACGCCGCCACCCCCGCAAGCGACTTCATCTGCGGCACGCTGCAGCTCGCCGCCGGCATGAACCTGCACGTCTTCACCACCGGCCGCGGCACGCCCTACGGCCTGGCCGCCTGCCCGGTCATCAAGGTCGCCACGCGCAGCGACCTGGCGCGCCGCTGGCACGACCTGATGGACCTGAACGCCGGCCGCATCGCCGACGGTGCGGCGAGCATCGAAGACGTCGGTTGGGAACTCTTCCGCCTGATGCTCGACGTGGCCAGCGGCCGCAAGAAGACCTGGGCCGAGCACTGGAAGCTGCACAACGCGCTGGTGCTGTTCAACCCGGCGCCGGTGACTTGAGGTGGGGCTGGGTGTAGCCCGGCACGCCGGTGTCGTCGCGCAAATGCCAGCGGGCTTTGCGCCTTCCTCCGACCGACAGACGCAAGATCAACTGCGGCCCTTTGTTGTCGGCCGCGCCGCACACGCTTGCTAACATGCCTGCGCCTGCGCAACGTCCAGGCAGCTCCGCCGGCCGCGGCACTGAAAGCAAGACCTCACGGAGCCACGATGGCCACCAGCGACACCAACCACACCGACCTCGCACGCGCCGAAATTCTTTGGAAGGCGGCCGACACCCTGCGCGGCCAGATCGATGCTGCCGAGTACAAGCACGTCGTCCTCGGCCTGCTCTTCCTGAAGTACATCTCCGACTCCTTCGAAGCCCGCCGTGACGAGCTCAAGGTCGAGCTGGCTGCCGACGGCATCACCGGACCGCAGCAAAGCAGCTTGCTGGAGAACCGAGACGAATACACCGCCGAGCGGGTGTTCTGGGTGCCGCCCGAGTCGCGATGGCACAACCTGCAGAACCAGGCGACACGCCCCGACATCGCCACGCTGATCGACGACGCCATCCTCGCCGTCGAGCGCGACAACGCCAACCTCAAGGGCAAGCTGCCGCGCGACTACGCCCGCCGCGGCATCGCGCCCGAGAAGATGAAAGGCCTGATCGACCTGATCGCCGACATCGGCTTCAAGGGCGACCGATCCAAGGCGCGCGACACGCTGGGCCGTGTGTACGAATACTTCCTCAGCAAGTTCGCCGCGGCTGAAGGCAAGCTCGGCGGCGAGTTCTTCACGCCTCGCAGCATCGTGCGCCTGTTGGTCGAGATGCTCGAACCTTACGAGGGCCGCGTGTACGACCCCTGCTGCGGCTCGGCCGGCATGTTCGTGCAGTCCGAGCGCTTCGTGGAAGCGCACGGCGGGCAGAAGACCGACCTCTCGATCTTCGGCCAGGAGTCCAACCCCACCACCTGGCGGCTGGCGCACATGAACCTCGCCATCCGCGGCATCGAGGCCAACCTCGGTGCGCAGCCGGCCGACAGCTTCCTGCGCAACGTGCACCCCGACCTCAAGGCCGACTACATCCTCGCCAACCCGCCGTTCAACATTTCGGACTGGTCGGGCAAGCTGCTGGCCGACGATGTGCGCTGGCGCTATGGCACGCCGCCCACGGGCAACGCCAACTACGCGTGGATTCAGCACTTCATCCACCACCTGGCCCCGCCCAACGGCCGTGGCGGCGGCGTGGCTGGTTTCGTCATGGCGAACGGCTCGCTCTCTTCAAGCTCCGGCGGTGAGGGCGAAATCCGCCAGCGCATCGTCGAGGCCGACCTGGTGGAGTGCATCGTCGCGCTGCCGGCCCAGCTCTTCCTGACCACCGGCATCCCCGCCTGCCTGTGGTTCCTCACCCGCGACAAAACCGGCCGGAACCTGAAGCACGGCGGGCGCAACCGTCAAGGCGAGACGCTCTTCATCGACGCGCGCAAGCTCGGTGCGATGGAGACGCGCACGCTGCGCGTGCTGACCGGCGGTGGCGACGGCGAAAGCATGCTGGCCGACGGCATAGGCGACCCCAATGTCGATTCCGACCTCGGCCGCATCGTCTACGCCTTCCGCCAGTGGCGCGGCGAGCCGACGCCTGCCTGGTGGGTTGAGGCGGAGCATGGTGGTTGGTACTACGAAGACCTCGCTGGTTTCTGCAAGGCCGAAACGATCACGGGCATCGGCAAGCACGGCTACGTGCTCACTCCCGGCCGCTACGTTGGTGCAGAGGCGCAAGAGGCCGATGCCGAGCCCTTCGCCGAGAAGTACCCGAGGTTGCTGGCTGAACTGGAGGTGTGCTTTGGCGAGGGCGAGCGCTTGATGGCCGTCGTGCGCGAGCAATTGAAAGGGGTGAGCGATGCCCGATAAGACCCAGCCGCCCGAGTCGCTTAAGCCCTCTTTGCCGGACGGTCAGGTCCTCATCTATCAGGACGGGGCCGCCCATCTGCAGGTTCGCCTGGAGGGCCGCAGCGTGTGGCTGTCACAACGGCTGATCGCGGAGTTGTTCCAGGTCTCGGTGAAGACCGCCAACGAGCACTTGATCAACATCTACAGCGAGCGAGAACTCGACCCTGAGGCAACTGTCCGGAGTTTCCGGATAGTTCAAACTGAGGGCAGCCGCGAGGTCGCCCGGGCCATCGACCACTACAACCTCGACGCCATCCTCGCCGTCGGCTATCGGGTCCGCTCCGCCCGCGGCACCGCATTCCGGCAGTGGGCCACCGCCCGCCTGTCCGAACTGCTGGTCAAGGGCTTCACGATGGACGACGAGCGGCTGAAAGAAGGCCGCTCCCTCGGCACCGACTACTTCGACGAGCTGCTCGAGCGCATTCGCGCCATCCGCGCCTCCGAGCGGATGTTCTATCAAAAGATCACCGACATCTACGCGAGCAGCATCGACTACGACGCGGCCCACCCGCTGAGCCAGACCTTCTTTGCCACCGTGCAGAACAAGCTGCACTTCGCGATCCACGGCCGCACCGCCGCCGAGGTCATCAAGGGCCGTGCCGACGCGGTGAAACCCAACATGGGCCTGACGACGTGGAGGAACGCGCCGCACGGTCCCATTCGCAAAGCCGATGTCGCCGTTGCCAAGAACTACCTGTCGCAGCCGGAGATCAACGAACTCAACCGTGTCGTGACCATGTACCTCGACTTCGCCGAGGACCAGGCCCGGCGCAAGAAGCCAATGCACATGGCCGAATGGGTGCAGCGGCTCGACGCGTTTTTGCAGTTCAACGAGCGCAACGTGCTGAGACACGCGGGCGCCGTCTCGCACCAACTGGCCGAGGCACATGCGCATACGCAGTTCGAGCGGTACGACGCCGAGCGCAGGCGCTTGGAGGCCGTGCAGCCGAGCAGCGATTTCGACCGGGCGATAGAGGAAGTGAAGCGGCTAGAGATCGACTCCGCGCCGACGCGAGGGCGAGGAGCGAAGACAGTATCGAAGAAGGCTGTCCGGGGCAGACGGAACAAGGGGGGCAAGGATGAATGACGCCGCAGCATTGATGGCGTCCGTATCGGCAACGCGCTCTGAGGTAACACTGCATGAGTGAGTGGCGTCAATCCACTTGGGGAGATGAAGTCACGCTGGAGTACGGCAAAGCCTTGCGGGATTACTCCGACGCAGTGGGGAGCGTTCGCGTGTTTGGTACAAACGGTCCAATCGGCTGGACCGATACGGCGCTTGCGCCGGGTCCCGGCGTCGTCCTTGGACGTAAGGGCGCCTATCGCGGGGTCCACTATTCGCCAGAGCCGTTCTTCGTCATCGATACGGCCTACTACGTGGTGCCGAAGGCTGAGCTTGAAATGCGGTGGCTGTACTACGCCATCATTCATCATGAACTTGGCTTGATCGACGACGGCTCACCGATCCCTTCCACGACACGTGCGGCGGTGTATCACCGCGCGTTGGTCGTACCGCCTCCTGCTGAACAGCGATCCATCGCTGGTGTCCTTGGTGCACTCGACGACAAGATCGAGCAGAACCGGAAGACAGCGCAGGCACTGGAACGGATGATTCGGGCGGTATTTCGGGCTTGGTTCGTGGACTTCGAACCGGTGAAGGCCAAGGCCACCGGCGCGACCGTCTTCCCCTCCATGCCCCAGCCCGTCTTCGACGCGCTGCCGACCCGCTTCGTCGATTCCGCCATTGGCCCTGTGCCGAAGGGATGGGAGGTTGGAAAGCTGGGTGACCACTGCAGAATCAATCAACGCAGCGTCCGAGCAGGCGAAGTGTCAGGTGCAGTCGAGTACGTGGACATCTCGTCAGTGACCGTGGGACGCTTGACGGGCCTACAGCGAGTACCGTTTTCGAAAGCGCCAAGCCGTGCGCGTCGTCGCATTAGCCACGGCGACACCATTTGGTCTTGCGTGCGCCCCAATCACAGATCGCATCTGTTCATCCATTCGCCGCCTGAGAATCGAATCGTTAGCACTGGCTTCGCTGTCTTGTCGCCAAGCGGCTTTGGCCCATCATTTCTATACGAGATCACTACGCAACCAGAGTTTGTGGACTACCTCGTTTCCAATGCTGATGGCAGTGCGTACCCGGCCGTGAGGTCTGATCACTTTGCTTCGGCGGAGACAGTTGTCCCCCCTCGACTCTTGCGCGATGCGTTCGAGGAAATCACGATGCCGCTTCGGGACTCACTCGCAGCAGGTGAACGAGAGTCGGCATCATTGGGCTCGATGCGCGACTGTCTTCTGCCCAAGCTATTGAGCGGCAACCTCAGGGTGCGATCCGCCCTCGGTGAGAAAGGGATGAGCAGTGATTAGTCCTCTCAAGCCCTGGGCGTATGGCCCGTTCGAAGTGCTGATGCATGCGGAGATGCACTACCAGCAGTTTGAGGACATGGATCGTCGCATTGCGATGATTGGCTTCGACAACGCCATCGAGGTTGCGATCACAACGTACCTGAACCTTCATCCGATTCAGCGGGGCAATCGTACATACGCTGGAGCAGACGTCGTTGCGTGGCTTCAGAACTTCCATACAAAGGCCGATTTCTTCTTTGCCGAGTGCGTCTCGCGCTCCATCGCGTCGTCGGCAAAGAAAGACGAGATTATCTGGTTCCACGAGGTGCGCAATGGGCAGTACCACATCGGCGGTGCCGCCATTCCTCAACGCCGAGAACTCGATGGCGTACGCTCGGCGGCAATGGAAATCTTTGGCGTTCTCTTCGACCAGGCGGACGTGCTCACAGCTCTGGCAGAGCACATTGCCGAACTGAGCCAGCCTGCACCGCCGCCGAGGGTCGATGAACATGACCGGTTGATCGACAACCAGTACCGCATGGTCGATCTATGCGGGCAACCGGCGTACATGAGCGACATCCTGTATGCGATGGACCCAACTCGATATCAGGAGACCGCGCTGGAGTTACGCGACGCGCGCGAAACGCCTTCACCGGAGAGTGACGAGCCGGAGGGCGAGTCGTGACATTGCCAGCGCCTACCGAACAGTTCGTAGAGGACGTCGCTGAGGTCTACTTCTGCGAGGTCGGTGCGACTGTCAAGCGCGGCGTCGAGATCGACGATGCGGGTGAACGCAGCCAGGCCACCGAGGTACTGCTCAAAGGCCGCCTCAGCGCGGCGCTGCATCGGCTCAACCCCGATCTGCCGCACGACGCCGTCGAGGAGGTCGTGCGCATCCTGTCGCGCCCGCCGCACCCGACGCTGATCCAGAACAACCGCTGGTTCCATGCCCAGCTCACCGAAGGCGTCGAGATCGAGTATCGCGACGCCAAGAGCGGCGAGACGCGCGGCGGCCGCGCGCGGCTCATCGACTTTGACGACCCTGCGGCCAACCAATTGCTGGTGGTGCGCCAGCTCAGCGTTGCGGCGGCGTCGGGCAAGATCATCCGTCCGGACCTCACGGTCTTCATGAACGGGTTGCCCGTAGCGGTCATCGAGCTGAAGGACCCGACCGACACGCAGGCCGATCTCGGTGTCGCCGTCGACCAGCTCGACCGCTACGCCCAGACCGCGCCCGATCTCTTCGTGCCGAGCGTCTTGCTGGCCGTCTCTGACGGCATGCTGACCCGAGTCGGTTCGATCACCAGCGGTCGCAGTCGCTTCATGCCCTGGCGACCGTTGGACGACGACGGCGGCGGCGCGCCGACGCTGGAGGCGCTGATCCGCGGCCTGTTCGAGCCGAGGGCGCTGGTGGACTACCTGCGCACCTGCATCACCTTCGAAGACGACGAGCGCGGCGGGATCGCCAAGAAGATTGCCGGCTACCACCAGTTCCGAGCCGTGCGCAAGGCGCGCGCCAGCGTGTTGGCAAGCCTCAAGGCGCCTTCAGGCAAAGGTGATGGGCGCGGCGGCGTGATCTGGCACACGCAGGGTTCGGGCAAATCGCTCACCATGCTGATGCTGGCCGGTGCGCTGATCCGCAAGTTGGGCAACCCGATGGTGGTGGTGATCACCGACCGCAACGACCTCGACGATCAGCTCTTCGACACTTTCGCCGCAGGGCGCGCGCTGCTGCGCCAGGCTCCTGTCCAGGCCGACAACCGAAACCACCTCAAGGAACTGCTCGACCGTGCGGCGGGTGGCGTGGTGTTCGCCACCATCCAGAAATTCGCCGAGGCCCACGGTGTGATCTCGGAGCGTTCCGATGTGGTCGTGATGGCCGATGAGGCGCACCGCAGCCAGTACGGCTTCGTCGAAGGTGGCGCGCGCTGGATGCGCGAGGCGCTGCCCCAAGCCACCTTCATTGGCTTCACAGGCACGCCGCTGGAACGCGACGACAGGAACACGATGCACGTCTTCGGCGAGTACGCCGACGTGTACGACATCCGCCAAGCGGTCGAGGATGGCGCCACCCGGCCGCTTTACTACGAGTCGCGCATCGTCAAGCTCAAGGTGGATGACGAAGGCCTGCGCGTTGCCGAGGAAGAAGTCGAGTACGTCGTCAACGTCGACCTCGACGGCGCCACAGCGGAAAGCCGCTACCGCGTGCCGCTGGAATCGCTGGTCGGCGCGCAGGAGCGCGTCGACCGGCTGGCGGCATTCATCGTGGAGCACTGGGAGAAGCGCCGCGCCGCGATGGAAGGCAAGGCGTTGGTCGTCACCATGAGCCGCGACATCGCTGCACGGCTGTACGAAGCGATCCGCGTGCTGCGCCCTGGCTGGCACGACACCGACGACGAGCGCGGGGCGATGAAGGTCGTGGTAACCGGCACAGGCGACGAGCCCGAGCCGCTCAGGAGCCATGTGCGCAGCAAGGCCGCACGCAAGCGCCTGGCCGAGCGCTTCAAGGCGCCGGGCGACGACCTGCGGCTGGTGATCGTCTGCGACATGTGGCTGACCGGCTTCGATTGCCCGCCGGCGCACACGATGTATCTGGACAAGCCGCTGGCAGGGCACAACCTCATGCAAGCC
>JANNBF010000116.1:0-109750 GCA_031385155.1 Rhizobacter sp. | reverse complement strand
AAGTGGGCGCAGGTGGTGAAAGCGTCTGGGGCGAAGGTGGATTGAAGGTCGTTTTAGGTCATTCACCGCAGAGCCCCCCAGGAAATGCCTTCGGCATTCCCGCCCCCAGGGGTCAAGCAAAGTGGCAAAGCCACATTTGCTTGAGAGTCGCAGAGGGCGCAGAGGAACACAGAGAATGCGGGCTCCTCCTCTGCGAACTCGGCGTCCTCAGCGACTCTGCCGTGAATGAATTCAAGACTGCTTCAACGCCCCGCCACGTTCCTCGGCCTGCTGGCCGTGTGGCTGCTCGCCACACTCGGGTTGCGGCCGCTGCTCGTGCCCGACGAGGGGCGCTACGCGAACGTTGCGCGAGAAATGCTGCTCGGCGACGGGCTGGTGCCCACGCTCAACGGGTTGCCGTTCTTCCACAAGCCGCCGTTGATGTACTGGCTCGACATGGCCGCGATGCAGCTGTTCGGGCCCACGCCGTTCGCCGGCCGCTTCGCCTCGATGCTCGGCGCGTGGCTGATGGGCGCGGCGCTGTTCCTTGCGCTGCGGCGCTGGCACGGGCCGCGCGTGGCGAGCATCACGCTTGGCGTGCTCGCCACCTGCCCGTTCTTCTTCATCGGCGCGCAGTACGCAAACCACGACATGCTGGTCGCCGGGCTCATCAGCGCGGCCGTGCTGGCGCTGGCGCGTGCGCTCGACGAGCCGACCGGCGCGCCCTTGTCGCTGCGCTGGCTCGTGACCGGCTGGGTGCTGTGCGCGCTGGCCGTGCTGGCCAAGGGGCTGATCGGCTTCGTGCTGCCGGCACTCGTGATCGGCCCGTGGCTGCTGGCGCAGGGGCGCTGGCGCGACATGCTGAAGCTGCTGCACCCGCTGGCCGTGCTGGCCTTCGGCCTCGTCGCGCTGCCTTGGTTCGTGCTGATGCAGCAGCGCTATCCAGGCTTCTTCGACTACTTCGTGATGGAACAGCACTTCCGCCGCTTCGCGCAGACCAAGTTCAACAACGTGCACCCGTTCTGGTTCTTCATCGCTGTGCTGCCCGCGCTCACGCTGCCGTGGAGCGCCTGGGCGCCGGCCGCCGCGCAGCGGCTCGCGCGCGCGCGGCCCGCGATGCTCGGCCTTCTGGTGTGGTGGGTGCTTGCGGTGGTCGGCTTCTTCTCGATCCCCAGCTCGAAGCTCGTCGGCTATGCCTTGCCGGCGCTTGCACCTTGGTGTGCGCTGCTCGGCTTGACGGTTGCCGCAGGCCGAGGCAACGCGTGGCGTTGGGTGATGGGTGCGTCGGCGCTGCTGTGCGTGGCGGTCGTCGTCGGCCTGACGTTCAAATCGCCGCACTCGAACCGCGCGGCGGCACTCGCGCTGGCTGCGCAGATGGCGCCGACCGATCAGGTCGTGATGATCGATGAGTACGCTTACGACCTGCCCTTCTACGCCCGGCTGACGAAGCCGGTGCTGATCGCCAGCGACTGGGCCGATCCGGCCCTGCCCACGCGCGACAACTGGCGCAAGGAGCTGTTCGACGCTGCCCGGTTCGACCCCGCCATGGGCCGGCGCGTGCTGTGGCCGCTGGCGCAGCTGACCGCGCTGCCGTGCGGCGCGGGTGCGGTCTGGTACGTGCTGCCGGCCGGCGGCTCGGCACGTGTGGCCGGCCTCAGCGGCGTGGTGCGCAGCTACACCGATGCGCAAACCGAACTGTGGCGCGGCCCGTCGCGGGCCTGCCCGTGACGGCCCCGTGGTCGGCCCGTGATGGGCTCATGACGACCCCCCGATGACGCAGTTGCTTCCTGCGCTGCAGCAGTTCCTTCGCTACGCCTCGGTCGGTGCGGTAGCCACCGCCGTGCACTACGCGCTGTTGGTGCTGGCGGTCGAAGCGTTCGGCTGGCCCGCATTCCTGGCCTCGGGTTTCGGTGCGGTGGTGGGCGCGCAGGTGGGCTATGCCGGCAACCGCCACTTCACCTTTGCGCACCAGGGCGATGTGCGCGCTTCATGGCCGCGCTTCCAGGCCACCGCGCTGGCTGGCGCCTTGCTGGGCATGGCCATCGTGGCACTCGGCGTGCGCCTGGGCGCGCACTATGTGCTGGCGCAGATGGTCGCAACCGGTGTGAGCCTGGTGCTGACCTTCGCGATCAACCGGGCCTGGGCGTTTCGCGCTTGACTGGCTTGGCGGGCCTGGTGGGCACGCTTTGCCCGGCGACACGCCAGACGCGCCCGAGCGTCACGCCGGCGGCGGCCAGGTCCTGGTCGAACGCGTCGCTCGCGAGGTAGCGCAGCTCGCGCACGCGGGCCTCGGCGATCGCATCGGGCGGGTCACCGGCGGCGCGCTCGCCGGGGTGGCAGAACAACAGGCCGCCCTCGGCCGGCAACTCGGCGAGCCAGCGCTGCATCAGGGCCCGGTAGTCGCGCGCCTGGAAGTCATAGGCGCCGAGCAGCACCGGGTTGTGCGCCAGCTCGCGCCGCGCCAACTCGGCGGCCAGCGCCCGCCCGCCGGTGCGCTCGATCAGCAGGCGCTTCACAGTCGCGCCAGGCCCGATCACACGCGCCGTGCTGCGCACCGCAGGCAAGGGCTGGATGTGCTCGACCATGTCGAGCAGGATGTCGCGCAACACCGGCAGGTGGTGCACATGCTGATGCCCGTCGACGAACGCCGGCGGCTTGCCGTGCAGCGCAATGAAGGCCTTGAGCTGCGCATGCACCTCGTGCCGCACCTCGGCGCGCGGCAATCGGCGCAGGTGCGCACGCGCGATCAGCACCGGCAGCGCCGGAAACATCGGCCACAGCCGCAGCAGGCTCGGGCTCAGCGGCCGGCCTTCGGTGAAGTTCAGGTGCAGCCCCACATCGACCGTGTCGGGCAGGCCCTGCAGCCAACCCGACGCATCGGGCCAGTGCGGGCTGTTCGTGATGCACGAGATGGCGGTGAGCCGGCGCGCCGCTGCCAGCCGCGCAATGCCGCGTGACAAGCCCGGCGCCAGGCCGAAGTCGTCGGCGCACAGGGCCAGAACGCGCAAGCTGCCGGCGCTGCTCATGCCGGCGGCAGCCCCGCCACGTCGATCGCGCCGCGCCCGGCTTCGCTGCCCACCACGTACACGGGCCGCTGCTTGACCTCGTCGAAGATGCGGCCGACGTACTCGCCGAGGATGCCGATCGACAGCAGCTGCACGCCGCTGAAGAATGCCATGCCGGTCACGAGCGTGGCCCAGCCGGGCACGTCGTTGCCGTAGATGAAGTGCTCGCCGACGATCCACGCCGCAAACGCGATCGAGCTGAGCGCGATGACCACGCCGAGCGCGCTCCACAGCCGCAGCGGCGCGTTCGTGAACGCGGTGACGCCGGTGAACGCGAGCCGCGCCAGCCGCTTCATCGAGAAGGTGCTGACGCCTGCGTGGCGCTCGGCCGGCACGTACGGAATGATGACGTTGTGGAACCCGACCCACGCATACAGCCCCTTCATGAAACGGTTGCGTTCGGGCAGCGACTTGAGCGCGTCGACCACGCGCCGGTCCATCAGCCGGAAGTCGCCCGCGTCGACCGGGATCGGCACCGCCGAGTTGCGGTTGACGAGGTGGTAGAACATCGCCGTGCCCAGGCGCTTGGCCCAGGTTTCGTCGGCGCGCGAGGCGCGCGCGGCGCACACCATGTCGGCCCCGGCCACCCACGCGGCCAGCATGTCGGGCACGAGCGACGCGGGGTGCTGCAGGTCGGCGTCCATCAGCAGCACCACGTCACCAAAGGCCTTGTCGATGCCGGCCGTGAGCGCCGCTTCCTTGCCGAAGTTGCGCGACAGGCGCACGTAGCGCACGCCCGGCCGCATCAGCCAGGGGGCCATCGCGGCGGGCGTGGCGTCGCGGCTGCCGTCGTCGATGACGAGCACTTCCCAGCGGTCCGTCAAGGCCGCCAGCTGCTCGGTCAGCCCCGCCAGCAAGAGCCCCAGGTTGGCGGCTTCGTTGAAGGCCGGCACCACGCAACTGATGGCGGGGCGGGCGGGGCGGGGGGTGTCGGTCATGGAGCGGGCGGCGTTCGGGTGGCGTGACTTTAAGCGTTGCCACGATGCGGCAGCGGGTGCGCGCGACTCAATCAGCCGATCGGTGGCCGTAGTTCTGCAGGTCGAGCGGGGTGATGGCGTTGGCAAGCACCAACTGGTAGTGGCGCTCCGAGACGACCTTGACGTCCCCACCTTGCAGAGTCAACTCGAACATCGCGATGCGCTTGTCGGCCATGAACTGCGCCGAAACAGGGCGGCAAATCAGCTGCGGGAACTTGGCTTCGCAGCAGGCAATGTCTTGCTGTGTCTGCACGACGCCCTGCTTGTCGGTCCCGCCCTTGGCCTGCACCGGCACAACGAACTGCCGGCCGAACTTGTCTACGCCGACATAGACCTCGTCGATTTCGATCTGCCCCACGCCAACAACAGTGGTGCGCAAGTGGTTTTGCAATGAGTACGTGGTGATACCAAGGAAGATGTCGACGAGCCGGTTGTAGCGCACCCGCGCGAGGAGCGCCTGTTCATCGCCGAGCGCATGCGCGGCGATCAGCTCGGGCGTGGCGTCGGGGATCTTGATCGACACCAGGTCGGCACGCGGCACGATGCGGTTCAGGCGCACCTGGCGAAAGCGGTACTTGCCTGCCCCGGCGCCTTCGATGATCCACTCCAGCCCCGAACCCGCTGTCGCAGCAATGCTGGGCGGCAACTCGGTGCGATAGCGCATGGAGTAGATGACGTCGCCCAGGTTCTTGGGCAACACGATCTTCAACTCAGCGGCAACGCCTTCGAACTCGGTACGTGTGAACTCAAACCCCTCGCCTGCCAACACATGGTGCTTCTGAAAGATGGCTTCGATGATCGCTGCGTAGCGATTCGGGGCTCGCACCTTCGGTTCACGCGGCATGTCGCAGCAGATCCAAATCGTCAACCGGCGGCAGTTTGCGAATGCGCTGGGCGATCACGTTTCTCGGCACTTCAAAGTACGCTGCGGCCTGCCGCATGTCGCAGGTGAGCAGCGTCTTCAAGCCCGGCTCGAGTACCTCTTGCGGCTTGATCGGCACCACGCCCAGCGCTTGCATCACGCTGGCCGCCACGGCCCGCCCGAGCAGGGGTGGCACGCTGTTGCCGATCTGCCTGAACCCATGCCACTTGGTCGCATGGAAGCGAAACCAATCGGGGTAGGAATGTAGACGCGCGGCCTCGCGCACGGTGATGACGCGCGGCAGAAACGGGTGAATCGGGCGCGGCGACGTGAACGCGCCGCGCGCGCTGTCGGTGCCCGCACGCAGCGTGTTGCACAGGCCTTCGGGGGGCAACTTGCGGAAGCGACTGATGGGCTCCGTTTGCCCATGCTCGGTGTCCGCGAAGCGCTGTCTGGACACTGCTGTGTGTTCGGTTCTCAGGCTTGACGTGAGCCAGTTCGCGTCGAAGCGCCGTGCATGGCCGAAGTCATGCGGATCGGAGACCGCGCCGCGCAAACGCTTGGCATACGTCGCTTTGGTCGCCCACTTGGCCTTGACGGCATCGACCTGCTGCAGCTCAGAGAAGTCATCGGCATCCGGCAGGTCGCCGATCGCGTCCCAGACCGTTGAACGCGTGACCGACGGCGTTGGGTACTGCGGCAGCTGTTGGTCAACTCGCGCGGCCATCAAGAACAAGCGGCGCCGGTCTTGAGGCACTTCGAAGTCCGCCGCGTTCAAGACCTGATAAGGCATCAAGACCCGGTAGCCGATGTGACCCAGCGCCGCGATCAGCTCTTCCAGAAACGCCGCGTGCTTGCCCAGCGTCAAGCCTTTGACGTTCTCGAATACGCAGTACTTCGGGTTCAGTTCCTGCACCAGCCGCACGTAGTGAAAGACGAGTTGGTTGCGCGGGTCGTCAAACGCGCGCTTGCCAATCATCGAGAAGCCCTGGCAGGGCGCGCCACCAAAGACGACGTCGATGTCTTGGTCCAACAAGCCAGCGCGCGCCCGGATCGACGCGCCAGTCAGGTCCACAACGCTGGCACAAATCGCCACCGAGTGGGGGAAGTTGTACTCGTGGGTTGCGCAATGAATCGGGTCAATCTCGACCGCCGCCGCCACATCAAACCCGGCCTGCTCGAACCCCAACGAGAGCCCACCGGCGCCTGCGAAAAGGTCAATGCCGACGGGTCGGCTGCGGTTGGAATCGTCGCGCGCGGTGTTCATCTGGACGCTTCCCGTTTGTCGTGTGGTGTCTGTAGAAATATACAGTAGCTGCTGCGGCCGCAGCAGCCCGCCACACGCCTCACGCGTGGTACCAGACCACCGGCTTGCGCTGCGCGACCCAGCCTTCGAACAGCGGCGCGTAGACCTCTTCGATGCGGTTGCGCTTGACCTTGAAAGTGGGCGTGATGAAGCCGTTGTCAACCGTCCAGGGCTGGTCGATCACGACCAGGCAATCGAGCTGCTCGTGCGGGTCGAGGCGGGCGTTGATGCTGTCGAGGTGGGCCTTCAACGCCACGTCCATCGCAGCGCGTTGGACCGGGTCGTGCGCGTGCAGCGCGGCTTCGGCGTTGAGCATCACGATGCCCAGCGGCTGGCCCAGGTTCGCGCCGGTCACCACGCAGGCCTCGACCACGCCGTTCATCACGAGCTTGTCTTCGATGGGCGCGGGCGCCACGTACTTGCCCTTGCTGGTCTTGAACAGATCTTTCACACGGCCGGTGATGCGCAGGTTGCCTTGCATGTCGAGCGCGCCCTTGTCGCCGGTGCGCAGCCAGCCGTCGGCGGTCATCGCGTCGGCGGTGAGGACCGGCTCCTTGTAGTAGCCGAGCATCAGGCCGGGGCTCTTCATCTGGATCTCGCCGGTCGCCGGGTCGATGCGGCTTTGCACGCCGTCGTAAGGCATGCCGACGGTGCCGGGGCGCTGCACGCCGGGCAGCGTGGCGTGCGAGACACCGCAGTTCTCGGTCATGCCGTAGAGCTCGATGATGGGCAGGCCGAGGCGCGCGTACCAGGCCAGCAGTTCGGGCGGCATGGGCGCTGCGCCGCCGGCGGCGAACTCGCACGCGTCCAGGCCGAGCGCGGCGCGGATCTTCTTCGCAACGATGCCTCGGATGATCGGGATCGACAGCAGCCGCGCGAGCTTCGCTGCCGGCATCTTGGCGTGCACGCCCTGCTGGAACTTGACCCACAGGCGCGGCACCGAGAAGAACACTGTCGGCCGGGCGCGCTGCAGGTCTTTTGCGAAGGTGTCCAGGCTCTCGGCGAAGTACACCTGCATGCCGCTGATCAGCAGGCCGTGTTCGACCATCGTGCGCTCGGCCACGTGGGCCAGCGGCAGGTAGCTGAGCATGCGGGTCTGCGGGTGCATCTTGACGCGGCGCATGGCGCTGCCCATGGACCACGCGAACGTCGCGAAGCTGTGCATCTCGCCCGTCGGGTTGCCGGTGGTGCCCGATGTGTACAAGATTGTCGCCACCCCGTCGCCGCTGCGTACCGGCTCGCCTTGCAGCGGCGCGGTGGCGGCAACGATCTGCGCCCACTGCGGGTGCTTCGTGGCCGGCGCCAGCGGCGTGGCGATGCAGGGCAGGCCGTTCGGGATGCCCGACGCCATCGCATCCCAGCCGTCGAGCTTGCCGATGAACAGCAATTTGGCCTCGCTGTGCTCGAGGATCTGGCGGATCGTGCCGGCCGCGAGCGTGGGGTAGAGCGGCACCGACACGTGCCCGGCCATCCAGACGGCGAAGTCGCACATGAGCCAGTGCGCGGTGTTCTTGGACAGGATCGCGATGCAGCTGCCGGGCGCAAAGTTCAGGCCCACCAGGTGCGCGGCCATGCGGCGTGTTTCGTCGAGCACCTGAGCCCAGGTGTAGTCGCGCACCTTGCCGGCGCCGAGCGGCTGCGACAGCACCACCGTGTTGGGGGCCGTGCGCTCCCAGTGGTAGAGGCGCTGCAGCGCCAGGGCGTCGGGGGCCACGGCAGCGGGGTAGGTGGTGGTGGGCAAGGTCATCGGGCAGTGTCTCGTGGGCAGCCCCAATCTGGGCACTGCACGGTAGAGCATCCGCAGCGCGCCGCCAAGGGAAGGACTACCCGGTCGGCGGCCGCGAACGGCGGCGCATGCGCCCCGGAACGGCTGCGTTACGCCGCCGGATTGGCGAAGCTGAGCTGAATGCCGTGCTCTTCGCACCACGCCTTCAACGCCCGCTCGGTGGCTTCGGCCTCGAACGCATACCAGGCCTCGCGCACGCCCCGGCGGTCAAGCAGGTCTTCGAGCCGGCCGTAGGCGCCGCGCTTGTGGAAGGAGTCGGCCACCTTGTCGTAATCATCGGGCAGGTGCTGTTCGGTGAACGCCATGACGAGACTGCGGCCGAGGTTAAGACTGTTCTTGCGCGGGACGGCGAGGTAGCCGTCGGAATCTGCGATGTCTTCAGGCGATCCCTGGTCGGGATCGACCCAGTCGCCGATGCAGTGGAACTTGCCGGTGGCGAGTTCGATGAACGCGCTCGTCTCGACGGGTCCGTTGACGCTGGCGTACTCGACAGCATCCAGAAGATCAGAGTAGGTGACAGCGACCATGGCAACACCTGATGAAACGTTGAAACCGCACAGAGCCGAATGTTAGACTAGTCACCGAACTAGTCAGACTGGAGCAACGTGATGGAAACCTGGCCCGTACAAGACGCCAAAGCCCGGTTCAGCGAGTTCCTGGAACGCTGCCTGTCGGATGGCCCTCAGATGGTAACCAGGCGCGGCATCGAAGCGGCTGTGTTGGTGCCTGCCGATGAGTGGCGCCGGCTGCAGGCGTCGGCCCAGCCTTCGCTGAAGGAACTGCTGCTGTCGAGCCAGGCGCGAACAGTCACGCTCGCCGCGCCGAGGGGCACGGCCCGTCGGCGCGCGGCCACGCCACTGCGCTGACCACGGTGTACCTGCTCGATACGAATGTGGTGTCGGAGCTTCGCAAGCCGAAGCCGCACGGCGCCGTCCTGCAATGGGTTCAGGCCGTGGCGGATACCGACCTCCACATCTCGGCCGTCACCGTCGGCGAGATTCAGGCCGGCATCGAGCTGACGCGCGAGCAAGACGGGCCGAAGGCCAAAGAGCTGGAGCCGTGGCTGGAACTGGTCGCCCGCTCCTACAACGTGATCGCGATGGACGCATTGGCGTTCAGGGTTTGGGCCCGGTTGATGCACAAGGCATCCGACACCCTGTACGAAGACGCAATGATCGCGGCGACCGCCACCGTGCATCAGCTCACGGTGGTCACGCGCAACGTGGCGGACTTCAAAGGCTTCGGGGTGAGCGTGATGAACCCGTTTGCGTTGGGCCGCAGGTGACGGTCAACGGCCGACGCACCTGCACGCGCGTCGATGCCTTGCCTCTAACGACCACACCACTGCATCGCGCAGGGGATTCCGTTCCTGTCCCCGTCCATCTTGACAGCGTGGCATTTGGCGAGAAAGTACTTTGCTTCGGCGCATGACTTCATTTGCGAGCAGTACTGGCGCCCGTCGCAACTGAAGCCGCCGGGCACACCACCCACTGAAGGAGCAACCTTGTCGGGCGCTGATGCTGCAGCCGCTGCACGACGCTTCTTCGCCTCGGCGTTCAGCTCTTGAGTGGTGGGTTGCCTTTGAACTTGGTCAGATGGGCAAGGTCCCTGCTGATACGTGACCGTGCCGTTGACCAAGCACTTGGTCGCTGGTGCAGCCGCAACTCCATGCGCGGCGAGCACAAGAATCGCGACCGCCGCGAGGAAAGACGAGGCATTGAGCATTCGTCTCACGCCACCACCGCCTCGTCCGTCCGCTTGTCCCCCCGGTTGTCGGTCCAGCTGATGCTGATCTTGTCGCCCGACTTGGCGCCCTTGATGGTGAACTGCGTGAACGGGTTCTTCGCGATGGCGGTGCCCCATTGCGCGGTCAACACCGGCTTGCCGTTCAGGGCCGCGCTCATGTCGGTGATGTACCAGGCGGGGATGGTCTTGCCAGCGGCGTCCTTGCGCTGGCCGCTCTCCATTTCGTGGCTCATCAGCACGCGCACCACGGCGCCGCCACCTTGTACTTGCGCACGAATGCGCATCGGGTCTGACATGGTCGCTCTCCTTCTTGCCGGTCAGCCGCCGCAGCCGCCCAGCGTGACCTTCACTTCCTTCTGCGCGTACACGACCCGCCCGTCGGCCAGCATGGCCACGGCCAGCACGTTCGAGGTCTGGCCCATCTTGATGCGGGTGGAAATGCTGGTCTCGACGGCGTCGGTGAACTCGAACACGCCGGCCAGCACGGTCGGGTTCTTCTCGACGAGGAAGGCGATGCGCTTGACGCCAGGCAGTGTGGTGCTCGCGGCAACCGGCACGACGGCACCGTTCTCGGCGATGTCGGGCGCGGTGAAGGTGATGTCCTTGCTCTCGACCGGCCGGGCGATGCCCAGCGCCTTGATGACATCGTCGACCGACTTGGCATCGAACGCGGCCTTGGCCGACGTGGCTTGCGCATGCGCCGGCAGCAAGCCGGCGGCGCCCAGCAGCGCGGCCACTGCGGCGCTGCGGGCGAGCAGGGTTCTTCGTGTGGTCATGGCGCAGTTCCTTGTCGGCCAGTGGGCCGAGGCGGAACTGTAAACCGCTCAGGCCGGCTGGGCGCGCGCCATGGCTGCTTCGAGTTGTTCCTGCACCCGGCGCACACCGCGCAGAACGAGCGTGGCGCTCAGGTCGGCCTGCGGGGCCACGCGCTCGGCGACCTCGTCGAGCGTGGCCGGGTCGGTCATCAGCGCGTGGGCCATTGCCGAGATCGCGCAGATCGTGCGCTTGGGCAGCTGCATCGGCAGCTCGCCGGTGGCGTTCACCATCACGTGAAAGCGCACGCTCGCCACAGCGGCGGGTGCCAAGCCCCAGCTCTCGCACAGCGCGGCGCCGAGCGCGTCGTGGCTGACGCCGAACTCGCTGTGTTCGCGCATCGCCAGGTCTTCGTCGTCGGTCGCCTCTTTGAGCAGCGTGCGGTAGCGGTCGGGCGCGTGGCGGAACAGCACGGCCTTGCCGCATTCCTCGAACAGGCCGGCCGAGTGGCTGGCCCACGGGTCGACTTCGAGCGCCTGCCCGATGCGCCCCATCAGCAGGCCGCGCACGCTGGCGCGCTCCCACACCGGCTCGAGCTCGGGTGCGGGCGGGAACACCGCACGCAGGCCCATCTCGAACGTCACCGAGGCGACCTCGCGCGTGCCCAGGTGGGTGATGGCTTGCTGCACCGACTGCACCCGCCCGCGCAGGCCGTACAGCGACGAGTTGACCGCCTTCAGCACGGCCGAGGCCAGTGCCATGTCGGACGAGATCAGCGCACTCACGGCGTGCAGGTTGACCTCGTCGTCGGCCAGCAGCAGCGACAGCTTCACCAGCGAATCGGGCTGCGACGGCACATCGATGCTGAGCGAGCGGAGTTGGGGGTCGACAGGCATGCGGGTGGTCCTTGCTGATGTGCCACGGAGGCACGCGCCATGGTAGAGAAAGCGAGGCGGGCGTTGTCGGCGAAACAGGCGTGCAAAGTCGTGGCATTTCGCCACGCCGTGCCAAAGCGCGGCCTGAGCAAACAAGCCGCGCGCGGCGTCCCGTGCGCTACGCTCTCGGCCGCTCCCCACCCCTCGCGAGACCTCTCGCGAGCCTCTCTCGCGAGCCCTACCGAGCCCGCCGCCCGATGACCCCCGCGCCCGACCCCCTCGACCCCATCAAGCCACTGCTGGACGCCGCTTCAGTCAAGTACATGTCGGCGCCCGGCGAGGCCCTGGCCCTGGCCGACGACGCAGTGCGCGCGCTCGCTGCCCTGGGCGAACACGCCACGCCTGCGCAACAGGCACGCGTGCTGCGCACGCGTGGCCTGGCGCTGCACTACGGCGGGCGCCACAAGGAGGGAGCGGCCGAGCTGGCGAAGGCGCTCGCGGCGGTGCCCGAAGGCGACCCGGCGCTGCGCTCCAGTGTGCTGCGCGCGCTGTCCATCGGCAATGAACTGCTCGGCGCGCCCGACGACGCGGTGGCGTGGGCCGCGCAGGCCGTGACCGCCGCCCGCGCCCATGGCGATGCGCTGCTCGAAGCCGATGCGCTGCTCTCGCTCGGTATCGGCTACTCGCGCAGCGGGCAGGCTGAGGCGGGGCTCGAACAGTTCGCGCAGGTGCTCGTGATCTTCGAGCGCGAGCAGGCCGGTGGCAGCGTCAGCGTGCTCAACAACATGGGCATCAACTGCAAGAACCTGGGGCGGCTCATTGAGTCGGTGGCGCACTACGAGCGCGCGCTGGCGCTGGCGCAGGGCGACGCCACCACCGTGGCGGTGCTGCAGTCCAACCTCGGTGAGCCGCTGATGCTGCTGGGCCGGCTCGACGAAGCGCACGCCGCGCTGGCGGCGGCGCTGCCGGTGCTGGCCGCGAGCGGCTACGTGGAGGCGGAGACGAACGCACGCGTCACGCACGGCCGCGTGCTGCTCAAGTCGGGCCAGGTGGCCGCCGCGCAGGCGGAACTGGAATTGGCGCTGCGCCGGTGCACGGAGACCGGCGGGCGCAACTACGCGGCGCGCGCGCATCAAACGCTGGCCGAGCTGCACAAGCAGGCCGGCGCCTTCGAGCGCGCGCTGCAGCATGCCGAGGCCGCGCATGCCGCCGAGCGGGCGCAGTTCAACGAAGAGTCCGAGCGCAAGACCGGCGCCCTGCGTGTGCGCATGGACGTGGCCAGCGCCCGCCACGAGGCGGAGATGCACCGCCTCAGGCACGCCGAGGTCAGCAGCGCCCACGACGAACTGAAGGCCCTGCACGCCGCGCTGCTGGCAGCCGACGCCGGGAAGAACTTGCTGCTCACGCGCCTGGCCGAACAAAGCCGCACCGATGCGCTGACGGGCCTGGCGAACCGCCGCGCCCTCGACGAACGCCTGTGCGACGCGCTGGCACGCGCGCGCCGCTACACCGAGCCGCTGGCCGTGGCCTTGTGCGACCTCGACTTCTTCAAGCGCATCAACGACCGCTTCGGCCACGCCACCGGCGACGAGGTGCTGCGCCGCGTCAGCGCCATCTTGCGGGCGCACTGCCGCGCCACCGACGTGGTGGCGCGCTACGGCGGCGAGGAGTTCTGCATCGTGTTCATCGAGGCCGACGCTGCGGTCGCCAGCCGACTGTGCGACACGCTGCGTGCGGCGGTGGCAACGCATGACTGGGCTGGCGTGCACCCGCAACTGGCGGTGACCTTGTCGATCGGCATTGCCGACGACGCCCACCTGGCCACGCCCGAGCCGCTGCTCGCCGCTGCCGACCGGCACCTGTACCGCGCCAAACACGAAGGCAAGAACCGCGTCTGCTGGCACGGCAACGCGCCGCCGGCGAACGAGCCGCAAATGCAAAGAGCGTCAGGTCAGCCCTGACGCCCTTTGAACTCTTGCTTCTGCTTCGGCCCCAACTGCAGCCTGGTGTGTCACGCCTCCGGGCTTGCCTGGGTGCGCCTGCGAGTGTCTCCTCGGCCCCGTCCTGCACAGCACCATCACGGTGCCTGCTGCGAGTGGCGAGACTGTAGGCGGTGCATCCGGGGGCATCCAGCCGGGCTTTCCCGTAGGGTGTCAGCGTGCCACGGCCGGGAGTGAGAGCACCACTTTGGTTCCCCGGTCGAGCGTGCTCGTCACCGCCACCGTGCCGCCGTGCAGCTCGGCAATGCGCTTGACGATGGCCAGCCCGAGCCCCTTGCCGCCCTCGCCGGTAGCGGGTGCGACGCTCTGGCGGCTTTGGTAGAAGCGGTCGAACAGGTGCGGCAGGTCGGCCTCGGCGATGCCGGGCCCGGTGTCGGCGACGCTGACGAGCACGCGGCCCGCAGCGCCGCTTGCCGCGAGCGTGATGCGCGCGCCAGCGGGGCAGAACTTGAGCGCGTTGTCGAGCAGGTTGGCCACGGCGCGCTCGAACAGTTCGATGTCGAGCGCGGCGAATGCGCCGGTCGGCCGGGGGAGGTTGGCATCGGCATCGGCGTTGACTTTGGCATCGGCATCGGCCGCGTGGGCCACGCTCAACGCCACACCCTGCTGCGCCGCGCGCTCGGCGAAGCGCATGGCGATGTCGTCGAGCAGCTCGGCCGCGTCGACCACCTCGGTGCGCAGCTTGAACTCGGGCTCGTCGAGCTTGGCCAGGTCGCCGAGCGACTGCACCAGCCGCGCCGCGTTGCGGGTGTTGCGCAGTGCGATCTCGACCAGGCGCCGGTCTTCGAGCCGGGCCGCATCGGTGCGCTGCGGGTCGGTGGCCCAGCGGCCATCGAGTGTTTCGAGGCAGGCCACGGTGGCGGTCAGCGGCGAGCGCAGGTCGTGCGACAGGTTGCTCACGCCTTCGCGGCGGAAGTGGTCGAGCCGGCGCAATTCGTTCCACTGGCTGCGGCAGATGTCGATCAGCATCACGAACGCGCCGGTGAGCTGGCCGAACTCGTCCGGCGTGGCCTTGGGCAGCACCATCTGCGGCGCACCGGTCGGGTTGGCGCCCAGGCCGGCGCTCAGGCCGTCATCGAGCCCGCGCCGCGAGAGCGTGGCCACGGCATCGGTCAGGCGCTGCAGCGGCCGCGTGACCGACACGATGATCAGCACCGCCACCAGCGTGGTGAACGCCACGATCACCGCAATGAGCCCGAGCGCCGGCCGCCCGAAGCTCATGCGCAGCGCCGCCCAGCGGCCGCCTTCGAGCGCACCGGTGCGCAGCTGCTCGGGGTGCAGCACGAGGTAGAGGTAGCCGACCACCGCATCGGCGCGGGTCATGGTGGCGCGGCGCACCGGTTGCACGGCGACCACGGCGTCGGCGTCCATGCTTTCGGGGTCGTCGCCCATCACGTAGGCGGCGTCGGGCCGGCCGACGGCGGTGAGCACCGGCGCGAGCGCCACGCGGAAGTCGGGTGCGATGTTCGCCCTGCCGCTGGACGCGAGCACCGCGCCTTGCAGGTCGAGCAGGTAGAGCTGCGTGTCGGGCTCGAACAGCACCATGTTGCGCAGCCAGCTGCGGAACTTGTCGGGCTCGCTCTCGTAGGTCTCGAACAGGTAGTCGTTGTTCGCGGTCACGCGGCCCAGGAAAGCGGTGCCGCGCCGGTAGGTCGTCTCGTGCTCGAAGCGCTGGAAGGCGTAGACGACCGTCACGATCACCAGCAGCGCGGTGATGAGGCCGGTGGCGAAAACCGTGAGCGCGAGCTTGAAGCGAACGCTCATGCTGCGGGGCGAGACGCTGTCATAAGTCGCGCATCTTGTAGCCCGCGCCGCGCGCCGTGAGGATCAGCGCCGGGCGCATCGGGTCGGCCTCCAGCTTGGCGCGCAAGCGGTTGATGTGGGTCGTGACCGTGTGCTCGTAGCCGTCGTGCGTGTAGCCCCATACGGCGTTGAGCAACTGCGCGCGCGAGAACACGTGGCCGGGGTGGCTGGCGAAGTGCAGCAGCAGGTCGAACTCCAGCGCGGTGAAGTCGATGGCCGCGCCGGCATAACGCACCTGGCGCTTGGCGGGCAGGATCTCGAGCTCGCCGTTGCGGATCACCCCCGCGCCCTTGGCCCCGGCGGCGTGCGCGTTCGCCTGCGCGGCGGCCAGCAGGTCGGCACGGCGCAGCAAGGCCTTCACGCGCGCCAGCAGCTCGGCGAGGGAGAACGGCTTGGTCAGGTAGTCGTCGGCACCGAGCTCCAAGCCGAGCACGCGGTCGAGCTCGGTCGACTTGGCGGTGAGCATCAGGATCGGCGTGGCACAGCCCCGCGCGCGCAGCGCCTTGCAGACCTCCAGGCCGTCCATGCGCGGCATCATCAGGTCGAGGATCAGCACGTCGGCCGGCTGCTCGACCTGCCGCGCCAGCGCCTGCTCGCCGTCACCCACGGCCGTGACCTCGTAGCCCGCAGTGCGCAGGTTCATCACCAGCAGGTCGCGGATGTCGGTCTGGTCTTCGGCAACGAGAACGTGCGCGGTGCGGGTCGGAGGCATGGATCATTGTCGGGCGGCGCATGGGGTTTCTTACCCGAATGTGATGTTCCTGTGAGGTTCGGTGAGGCGGGTGCGATGTGCGCCGGCCAAAGTTCATGCACCGACACACCCCCGACGGAGCACCCCATGACCACCACCCCCACGACCGAAGCCCGCAGCGCCACCTTCCAGCCCAGCGTGTGCTGGGCCGAGATGGTGAGCCACCGCGCCTACCTCGTGCGCTTTGCGCAGCGCAAGCTGCGCGACCCGCTGATGGCCGAAGACGCGGTGCACGACGTGTTCGAGGCCGTGCTGTCGGGCCGCGCGGTGTTTGCCGGCCGCGCCGCGCTGCGCTCATGGCTGACGGCCGTGCTGAAGAACAAGATCGTCGACAGCGTGCGCCGCAACGCCCACACCGACTCGCTCGACTGGGGTTGGGACGACGCCGGTGACGACAGCCGGGCGGCCGACAGTGGCGCCCTCGCCGTCGAGTGCCCGCAACCGCGCCCGGACCAGATCGCCGAGCAGCACCAGCTGCTGATGGTTGCGCTCAAGCGCATCGAAGCGCTGCCATCGGGCCTGCGCGACGTGATGCGCCTGCGCGTGCTGGAAGAGCAAAGCACCGAAGCCGTGTGCCGCGAACTCGGCATCACCGAAGACAACCTGTTCGTGCGGCTGCACCGGGCGCGCAAGCAGTTGCTCTCCTGACCGGCCGGGCGGGTGCGGTTGCGGTAAGGCCGGGCGCGGGGCCGTGCGGCAAGCCCACAGGTACGATCCGCGTGATGCGTTCGCTCGACACCTTTGCCCCTTGGGCGCGCTTGCCGAGCGCCGCCGCCGCACTTGCCCTCGCCGTCAACCTCGTCGGGTGCTCGGCGCTGGCGCCCGTCAACCCGCCGATCACGGCCGTTGCCCCGACGAAGGGCTACCGTGTCATCAACCTGCTCAAGCGCGAACAACGCGGCAACAACCCGCAGGCGCTGGTGTTGCTGGCGTTCTCCGGTGGCGGCACGCGCGCTGCGGCGTTCTCGTACGGCGTGCTCGAAGAGTTGCGGCGCACGCCCATCGCTGGCGGCCGCGCCGACCCGACGCATTCGTTCCTCGACGAAGTCGACATGGTCACCGGCGTCTCCGGGGGCAGCTTCACCGCGCTCGCGTATGCGCTCTACGGCGAGCAGATGTTCACCGAGTTCGAGCCGCGTTTCCTGAAGCGCGACGTGCAGGGCGAGCTGATCGCGCGTGCGCTCAGCCCGCGCAACTGGGGCGACCTGGGCAGCCCCACCTACGGCCGCTCGGAATTGGCGGCCGACTACTACGACGAGATCCTGTTCAAGGGTGCGACCTTCGCCGACCTGCTGAAGCGACCCGACGCACCGGTGGTGCTCGTGACCGGCACCGACCTCTCCACCGGCGCGCGGTTCGAGTTCTCGCAAGACCAGTTCGACCTGCTGTGTTCCGACCTCGGCCCCGTGCGGCTGGCGCGCGCCGCCGCCACGTCGTCGGCGGTGCCAGTGGTGCTGTCGCCGGTGACCTACCGGAACTACGGCGGCCGCTGCGGCGCCCGCATGCCCGGCTGGGTTCAAGACATCGTCAAGGCCGAAGGGCCGGCCCGCCCCGCCGGCCGTGCCTTGCTGCGCCTGCGCGAGATCGAAGCCCTGGAAGACAGCGCGCTGCGCCCGTACATCCACGTGGTCGACGGCGGCGTGTCCGACAACCTCGGCCTGCGCGGTGCGCTGGAGGCATTCGAGGAGCTCGAAGCCAGCGAGAACTTCCGCAAGGAAGTCGGCTTCTCGGAGCTGCGCCACATCGTGGTGATCGTCGTCAACTCGCGCTCCGCTCCGAGCACCGATTGGGACCGCAAGAGCACGCCGCCGGGTTTCGTGACCCAGCTGCTGCAGTCGTCGAGCCTGCCGATCGACCATTTTTCGTCCGACTCGGTCGAGCTGCTGAAAGACATCGCGCAACGCTGGTTCAACCAGCGCCGCTTGCTGGTTGCCGAGAAGCGCATCGACGGCATGACGCGGGCACAGGCCGAAGCGGTGGTGCCGTCGATGACCTTCAGCGCGGTCGACATCAGCCTCGACGCCATCGCCAACCCCGACGAGCGCCGCTACTTCATGGACCTGCCGACCAGCTTCGTGCTGCCCGCCGACGCGGTGGACAAGCTGCGCGCCGTGGGCGGCCGGTTGCTGCGCGAATCGCCCGGGTTCAAATCGCTGCTCAAGCAGATCGCGCAGAGCAAGGCGGCGCGCTCGCCCGGGCCGGTGCCCGCCGCGCGCTGACGCGTCACTTGTGCCTCTCGCGCACCTCTCGCGCGCCTCTCGCGCACCTCTCGCGCCCCTCTCGCGCCCCTCTCGCATCACTCGGCGTCGAGCGCGCTCTTCACCACTGCCGGCGTCAGCGCGGCCGAGCACTCTTCGAGAAAGCGGTACGCATAGCCGCGCAGATAGTGCCCGCGCCGCACCGCGATGCGCGTGGTGTTGGGCGGGAACAGGTGCGCCGCGTCGATGACGGCGAGGCCCGCGTCGCGCGCGGCGTCGAACGCCATCGACGCGATGATCCCCACGCCCAGGCCGACCTCGACATAGGTCTTCACCACATCGGCGTCGAGCGCGCTCATCACCACGTCGGGCCTCAGGCCGGCTTCGGCGAACGCGGCATCGATGCGCTGGCGGCCGGTGTAGCCGGGGTGGTAGGTGATCAGCGGGTGCGCGGCCAGTGCGGCCAGCGTCAGCAGCTTCGAGCCTGCGAGCGCGTGGCCCTCGGGCACCACGACCACGTGGTGCCAGTCGTAGAACGGGAAGCTCGCGAACGCGTTGCTGGCGTCGAGCGCCTCGGTCGCGATACCGATGTCGGCCTCGCCCGATTGCAGCAGCGCGTTGATCTCGGCCGGCCCGGCCTGGTGCAGAACGAGGTGCACCTTCGGGTAGGCCAGCTTGAAGCGCCGCACCACTTGCGGCAGCGCGTAGCGGGCCTGGGTGTGGGTGGTCGCAATCGTCAGGCTGCCTTCGTCGCGGTTGGCGAATTGCTCGGCCAGGTGCTTGATGTTCTTCGCGTCGAGCAGCATTCGCTCGACGATGTGCACCAGCTCCTTGCCCGGCTCGGTCAGGCCCGTGAGGCGTTTGCCCTTGCGGATGAAGAGCTCGATGCCGAGCTCGTCTTCCAGGTCGAGGATGTGCTTGCTCACGCCCGACTGCGACGTGAACAGCGCGGCCGCCACTTCGGTGAGGTTGAAGTTGCGCTGGACCGCTTCGCGAATGATGCGCAGTTGCTGGAAGTTCATGGGCGAACTATGCGGCCAGCTCGCCGCCTTTGAAGACGCTCAGTCGCTGCGGCACCAGCCACACGCGCTGGTCGGCTCGCAGCGCCATCGCCTCGGCACGTTCGCGGGCGAGTTCGACCTCGAAATGCCGGTCGTCGGCGCCGATCAGCTCGACCCGGCTGGTGGCGCCGAAACTCAGCACGCGGCTCACCTGCGCGGCATGGCTGTGGGCGGCGGGCACGGTGGAAATGCTGACCTCGTGCGGGCGGGCGAAGGCATCACTGGCCCCGTCGCCACCCAGGCCCGCGAAGCGGTTCGCCGCCCCGAGGAAGCCGAACACGAAGGGCGTGGCCGGCCGCTCATACACCTCGCTCGGCGTGCCGACCTGCTCGACGCGGCCGTGGTCCATCAGCACCACGCGGTCGGCCACTTCGAGTGCTTCTTCCTGGTCGTGGGTGACGAACAAGCTGGTGATGTGCAGCTCGTCGTGCAGGCGGCGCAACCAGCGGCGCAACTCCTTGCGGACCTGGGCGTCGAGCGCGCCGAAGGGCTCGTCGAGCAGCAGCACGCGCGGCTCCACGGCCAGCGCCCGCGCAAGCGCGATGCGCTGGCGTTGCCCGCCCGACAGCTGCGGCGGGAAGCGGTCGGCCAGCCAGTCGAGTTGCACCAGCTTCAGCAGGTCGTGCACCTTGCGCTTGATCTCGGCATCGCTCGGGCGCAGGCTGCGCGGCTTGACGCGCAGGCCGAAAGCCACGTTGTCGAACACCGTCATGTGGCGGAACAGCGCGTAGTGCTGGAACACGAAGCCGACCTGGCGCTCGCGCACGTGGGTGTCGGAGGCATCGACACCGTCGAGCAACACGCTGCCGCGATCCGCCGTCTCCAGCCCCGCGATGATGCGCAGCAGCGTCGTCTTGCCGCAGCCCGACGGCCCGAGCAAGGCGACCAGTTCGCCGCTCGGGAAGTCGAGGCTCACGTCGCCCAGGGCGGTGAAGCTGCCGAACGACTTGTGGATGTGGCGGACCTGGATGCTCATGGTGTGTTCGCTTGTTGATAGCTGACCGCCTGGCGCCATTCGATGAAGGTCTTCAGGCCGAGCGTCACCAGCGCCAACAGCGCGAGCAGCGAGGCCACGGCGAACGCGGCGGCGAACTGGTATTCGTTGTAGAGGATCTCGACGTGCAGCGGCAGCGTGTTGGTCAGCCCGCGGATGTGGCCCGACACGACCGACACCGCACCGAACTCGCCGAAGGCGCGCGCGTTGCAAAGAATCACCCCGTACAGCAGCCCCCACTTCACGTTCGGCAGCGTGACGAGGCGGAAGGTCTGCCAGCCGCTGGCGCCCAGCACCGTGGCCGCTTCTTCCTCTTCACGGCCCTGCGCTTCCATCAGCGGGATCAGCTCGCGCGCCACGAACGGGAAGGTCACGAACATGGTCGCCAGCACGATGCCGGGCACCGCAAAGATCACCTTCAAATCGTGCGCTTGCAGCCACGGCCCGAACCAGCCCTGCGCGCCGAATATCAGCACATACATCAACCCGGCCACCACCGGCGAGACCGAGAACGGCAGGTCGATCAAGGTCACCAGCAGGCTCTTGCCGGTGAAGTCGAACTTGGTCACGAGCCACGCGGCCCACACGCCGAACACCAGGTTCAGCGGCACGGCGATGACGGCTGCCAGCAGCGTGAGCAGCAGGGCCGACACGGCATCGGCCTCGGTCAGCGCCGCGAAGTACACGCCGACGCCCTTGCGCAGCGCCTCGGAGAAGACGGTGGCCAGCGGCAACAGCAGGAACAGCGCGAAGAACGCGAGGCCGAGGGTGAGGATGGCGCGGCGCACCCAGGGCGACTCGCGCGTGGCGGGGTTGGCCTCGAAGCGCCGGGCATGGCTCGGCGCGGCCGGCAGCAGGCTCGCGCCGCTCATCGCTTGCCCCGCCCGGCGCCCACGCCCCGGCTGCGCGCGCTCCAGGCCTGCAGCGCGTTGATCGCAAGCAGCAGCGTGAACGAGAACACCAGCAACACGACCGCAATCGCCGTGGCGCCGGCGTAGTCGTACTGCTCCAGCTGGGTGATGATCATCAGCGGCGTGATCTCTGACACCATGGGAATGTTGCCGGCGATGAAGATCACCGAGCCGTACTCACCGACTGCGCGCGCGAAGGCCAGCGCAAAGCCCGTCAACAGCGCCGGCGTGAGCACCGGGAACACCACGTGCCGGAAGGTCTGCCAGCGCGCGGCGCCAAGGCTGGCGGCTGCTTCTTCGAGCTCGGTGTCGATGTCTTCGAGCACCGGCTGCACAGTGCGCACGATGAACGGCAGGCCGATGAAGGTCAGCGCCACCAGCACGCCGAGCGGCTGGAATGCGACCTTGATGCCCAGCGGCTCGAGCACCGAACCGAGCCAGCCCTTGCCGGAGTAGAGCGCCGTGAGCGCAATGCCCGCTACCGCCGTGGGCAGCGCGAAGGGCAGGTCGATCAGCGCATCCACGAGCTTCTTGCCCGGGAAGCTGTAGCGCACCAGCGACCAGGCGAGCAGCAGCCCGAACACCGCGTTGATGGCCGCCGCCAGCAGCGCCATGCCGAAGCTGAGCTGGTACGACGCCACGACGCGCGGCGCAGTCACGACCGACCAGAAGCGGTCCCAACCCATCGTGCTGGTCTTGGCGAACACGGCCGACAACGGGATGAGCACGATCAGCGACAGGTAGGCCACCGTGTAGCCCAGCGACAAGCCGAAGCCCGGCAGCACGCGGCGCGAGGTGCGCTTGGCCGCAGTGGGCACCGTGGCGGGGGATCGAAGGGAAGCGGTGGCGGCGGTCATGGGCATCGATATGGGCGCGAGCCCAACAGTGTGTGAGCCCGCCTCGAATGCGCCAACCAACGATTTTGAATATCGATATCAGCGCGAGGCGGCCACCTCGGCTGCGCCGGCGGCTTGCGCCCAGACGTGATCCGCGACGCTGTGGCCGGCACTCACCCACGCATCCAGCCCGCCGGCGAGCGGCCGAACCCGCGTGAAGCCGCGCTCGGCCAGCAACCGGGCGGCCAGGGCAGCCGAGGCTTCGTTCGGGCAGTTGCAATACAGCACGATCTCGCGGTCGCGTGGCAACTCGTACGCGCGGGTGCGGATGTCGCCGAGCGACATCGCCAGCGCATCGGGGATGCGCCGCAGGTCGACGCTGCGGCCGACGTCGGAGCGCACGTCGATCACGACGGGTGCGTGGCCCGCGTCGATCAACTCACGCAATTCGTGCACCGCGATGCGCGACATTTCCACCGCGCGCAGGAACGCCCGCCGCCGCCAGTAGCGCCACGCCAGGTACGCGGCCACGAGCAGCACCACCGCCGCGCCTGCGGCGATGCCCGCCGTGGCGAGCACCTGCATCACCCGCTGGATCTGGGTGCTGAACAGCGCACCGGCGCCCATCAACAGACCCGCCCAGAGTGCAGCGCCGAGCATCTCGTAGCCGGCGAAGGTGAGCCACCGCATGCCCAGGGCGCCGGCCATCGGTGCTGCCACGACCGAGATGCCGGGCACGAACTTGGCGGCGATGAGCGAGCTGCCACCGAGCCGCGTGATGAACGATTCGCTCTGCCGCACGCAGGAGTCGGGCGAGATCGAAATGCGGCACAGCAGCCGCAGCACCCGGTTGCCCCAGCGGCGCCCGGCCCAGAACCAGACGCCGTCGCCGATCAGGTTGGCGGCGATGCTGAGCGCGAGCGCGGCCGACCACGAGAGCATGCCGCCCACCGCCATGGCGCCCGCGATCACGAGCACCGGCGCCGCCGGCACGGGGGCGCCCAGCCGCGCGGCCAGGGTCACGGCGAATACGAGCAGCAGGCCGTGCTGCATGGCGAGGGCGAGGAGCTCACTCATGGCGGTCTTTCGGGCGGTTCTCAGCGGGGGGTTGCGGGGTTGACGCAGCATGGACCGAGCGTCGCGCCATGCCAATCCAGACCGTTCTGGTCAAGTATGAACGCGCATCAGTGCACTTGCCGTCGCCGCCGCAAGCAGCCCCACCGAAACCGGTGGCTCGACAATCCGGGCGCACTCTGCTGGCCCTGCATGAACTACCAAAGCGTTCTCGACGACATCACCGCCCACCTCGCACCGTTGCTCGGCTCGGAAGGCACGGTTGCCAGCTACATCCCGGCGCTGGCGCGGGTGCCGGCGCGGCAGTTCGGCATCGCGCTGCGCACCTGCGACGGCACCGAAGCATCGGCCGGCGACTGCGACACGCCGTTCTCGATCCAGAGCATCTCGAAGCTGTTCTCCCTCACGCTGGCGCTGCGCCGGCTCGACGACGCGCTGTGGCAGCGCATCGGCCGCGAGCCTTCGGGCAACCCGTTCAATTCGCTGGTGCAACTGGAAACCGAACACGGCGTGCCACGCAACCCGTTCATCAATGCCGGCGCCATTGCCGTGGCCGACCGGCTGCTCGCGCTCGGCCTGGGCAAGCACGACGTGCTGGCGCTCGCCAGCCACCTGTGCGGCGAAGCGGTGTCGTTCGACGCGGAGGTGGCGGCATCGGAGGCGGCCACGGGCTTTCGCAACGTGGCACTCGCGAACTTCATGAAGAGCTTCGGCAAGCTCGACCATGCTGTCGCCGACGTGCTCGACGTGTACTTTCACCAGTGCGCCATCGCGATGACCTGCCGGCAACTCGCGCGCGCCGCCGGCTACCTGTGCCGCGACGGCGCGCACCCGCTCCGGGGTGGCTTCGACGCGGTCATCAGCGAACGCCAGGCCCGCCGCATCAACGCGCTGATGCTGACCTGCGGCACTTATGACGCGGCTGGCGAGTTCGCGTTCTGCATCGGCCTGCCGTGCAAGAGCGGCGTGGGCGGCGGCATCGTGGCGGTGGTGCCCGACACGTTGACGCTGTGCGTGTGGTCGCCCGCGCTCGACGCGACCGGCAACTCGGCCATCGGCCGGCGCGCGCTCGAACTGTTCACCGCGCGCACCGGTTTGTCGGTGTTCTGAGCGCCGTCTGGCGGCACGAATGGCCGCGCCGCACCGCCTGCGCGCGGGGGGTCGGCACGTAACATGCGGGGCCTTGTGCGCCCCGCTCCAGCACTCTTATTGCCACTGAAAGGCACCCCATGACCACCCCCATTCCCGCGACGCTGATCCCCGGCGACGGCATCGGCCCCGAGATCGTCGACGCCACGCTCGCCGCGCTGAACGCGCTCGGTGCCCCGTTCGTGTGGGACCGCCAGATCGCCGGCCTCGAAGGCGTGACCGTCGCCGGTGACCCGCTGCCGCCCGCCACGCTGGCCAGCATCCGCCAGACGCGGCTCGCGCTCAAAGGGCCGCTCGAAACGCCGTCGGGCGGCGGGTATCGGTCCTCCAACGTCAGGCTGCGCGAAGAGTTCAAGCTCTACGCCAACCTGCGGCCCGCGCTCACGGTGGTACCGGGCGGGCGCTTCGACAAGATCGACCTGGTGGTGATGCGCGAGAACCTCGAGGGCCTCTACATCGGCCACGAGCACTTCGTGCAGATCGACGATGACCCGCACGCCGTGGCCATGGCCACCGGTATCAACACCCGCGCCGGCAGCCGCCGCCTGCTCGAATTCGCGTTCGACCACGCCGTGACGACCGGCCGCAAGAAGGTGACGATCGTGCACAAGGCCAACATCATGAAGGCGCTGACCGGCATCTTCCTGGAGACCGGCCTGGAGCTGTACGAGCGCAAGTACAAGGGCCAGTTCATCCTCGACACCGTCATCATCGATGCGTGCGCGATGAAGCTGGTGCTCAACCCGTGGCAGTTCGACGTGCTCGTCACGACCAACCTGTTCGGCGACATCCTGTCCGACCTGGTCGCCGGGCTGGTGGGCGGGCTCGGCATGGCGCCGGGCGCGAACATCGGCGCCGACGCGGCGATCTTCGAAGCCGTGCACGGCTCGGCGCCCGACATCGCGGGGCAGGACAAGGCCAACCCGACCGCCTTGCTGCTGGCCGCCGCCATGATGCTCGACCACGTCAAGCTGCCCGAGATGGCCACGAAGCTGCGCCGGGCGATCCACGACACGTTGAACGTCGACATGGTGCGCACCGGTGACCTGGGCGGCACGGCAGGAACGAAGGCGTTCACGGCGGCGCTGGTGAGCCGGATCAAGGCGGGTTGACAAGGCGGCGGGGAAACAGGTGGAACACTTCTGCTGTTCCTTACTTTTCTGAATGGATAGAATTGCAGTTCTCATTCGGAGACTCGCCATGCTTTCCACCGTCACCGACAAAGGCCAGATCACCCTGCCCAAGGCGCTGCGCGACAAGCTGGGGATTCGTCCCGGCTCGAAAGTCGAGTTCGCACTGCAGCCCGACGAGACCGTTCGCATGCGGGTGCTGGCGCGGGGCTCGGCCGGGCTCTTCGGACTGCTGGCCGTACCGGGTGAAGCGGCACGCTCGTTGGACGAAATCGATGCTGGCGTCACCGCCGCCGTGCGCAAACGGGCCGCTGCGCTGCGCTGAGCCCGATGCAGGCCATCGACACGAACCTGCTCGTTCGGCTGTTCGTCAACGACGACGCGGCGCAGGCGCAGAAGGTGCGCGCACTGTTCGACCGCCACGCCGACGATGACGGCGCGCTGTGGGTGGCCGACACCGTGCTCGTCGAGCTGGTGTGGGCACTGGACTGCGTCTATGCGCGGCCGCGCGCACAGATCGCCAAGGCGCTGCAAGCGCTGGCCGGCAACGCCACCGTGAAAGTCGAATCCGCTGAAGCGCTGCGGGAAGCCACCGCGCTCTATGCGCAAGGGCCGGCCGACTTTGCGGATTGCCTGCTCGCCGTGAAGGCGCGACGCGCTGGTTGCGACAGCGTGCGCAGCTTCGACAAGAAAATGCGCTCGCTGCCAGGGTTCAAGTTGCTGTAGCGGCCGGGGCGGTGTGCGGCACACGCACCACGCGCACCACATGCACCGGCGCTTCTGCCGGGGCGCCGCCCGCCACCGAGCGCGCGCGCAGCTGGCCGCAGCCGCCGTCCACGTCCTGCCCGGCCGACTGGCGCAGCTTGGTGAGCACGCCGCGTGCAAGCAGCGTGCGGGCGATGGCTTCCGAACGCGCCGCAGGCGGGCGCTGGTAGGGCAGGCCGTCGACGGTGTTGTACGGGATCATGTTCAGCATGGCGTACTTGCCGTGCAGCAGCCGCACGATGCCGTCGAGCTCTTCGTCGGTGTCGTTGATGCCGTCGAGCAGCGCCCACTGGTACTGGATCGGGTAGCCGGTGGCGCGTGCATAGCGTTCACCGAGGTCGACCAGTTCCTCGGGGCCGATGGCCGGTGCACGCGGCATCAGGCGGGCACGCAGGTCGGCCTTCGTGGAATGCAGCGACAAGGCCAGTGCCGGCTTCACGCGGCCGAGCGGCAGGCACTCGAACACGCGCCGGTCGCCGACCGTCGAGAACACGATGTTCTTGTGGCCGATGTTGCCGGCCGTGCCCAGCAGGTCGATGGCCTCGAGCACGTTGTCGAGGTTGTGCGCCGGCTCACCCATGCCCATGAACACGACCTTGCGCACCGGGCGCAGGGTGCGCGCCAGCGCGACCTGGCCCACGATCTCGGCACTGCCGAGCTGGCGCAGCAGGCCGCCCTGTCCGGTCATGCAGAACACGCAGCCGACCGCGCAACCCACCTGGGTGGACACGCACAGCCCCCCTCGCGGCAGCAGCACGCCCTCGACCGATTGGCCGTCGTTCAGCGCCACCAGCAAGCGCACCGAGCCGTCATCTGCCGGGTGTTGTGAACGCAGTTGCGCCAGAGCTCGAAGGTCGGCTTCGAGCTCTGGCAGCAACGCGCGCACACCCAGCGGCAGGAAGTCTTCGGGCCTGCGCTTGCCGCTCGCCTGCGGCAGCGCGTTGGCCCACAGGCGCAGCACGCGGTGCTCGTGGGCGGGCAAGGCGCCTTGGGCGCGAAGCCGCTCTCGGATGTGTTCGATGCGCATGGGCGGGGAGTGTAGGCAAGGCGCCGACGCTGCCTCGACAACGCACCGACCGTCCGCCCACCGCGCCGCGCCGATCAGGCGTTCACTTCGCGCCGGGTGCGTAGATCTGGTCGAACACGCCGCCATCGTCGAAGTGCCTCTTCTGCGCGGCACGCCAGCCGCCGAAGTCACCGTCGATGGTGCTCAGCTTGACCGCTGCGAACTGCTTCGCATACTTGGCTGCGACCACGGCATTGCGTGGCCGGTAATAGTGCTTCGCGGCGATGTCCTGGCCTTCGGGGCTGTACAGGAATTCGAGGTACGCGGTTGCGGCCTTGCGGGTGCCGTGCTTGTCGACATTCCTGTCCACCACCGCGACCGGCGGTTCGGCCAGGATCGACAGGCTGGGTGTCACGATCTCGAACTTGTCGGGGCCGAGTTCCTTCACCGACAGGTAGGCCTCGTTCTCCCACGCGATCAGCACGTCGCCGATACCGCGTTCGACGAAGGTCGTGGTGGCGCCGCGCGCGCCCGAGTCGAGCACCTTGGTGTTGGCATACACGCGCTTCACGAAGGCCTTGGCGCTGTCGGCATTGCCGCCGGGTTGCTTCAGCGCATAGCCCCAGGCGGCCAGGTAATTCCAGCGCGCGCCGCCCGAGGTCTTGGGGTTCGGCGTGATCACGTCGACGCCGCTGCGGGCCAGGTCGGGCCAGTCCTTGATGCCCTTGGGGTTGCCCTTGCGGACCAGGAACACGATGGTCGAGGTGTACGGCGACGCGTTGTTCGGCAGTCGCTTTTGCCAGTCGGCCGGCAATGCGTTGCCGTGGTCGTGGATGGCGTCGATGTCGTAGGCGAGGGCGAGCGTCACCACGTCGGCTTCGAGCCCGTCGATCACCGAGCGCGCCTGCTTGCCCGAGCCGCCGTGCGACTGGCGAAACTTGAGCTGCTCGCCGGTCTTGGCCTTCCACTGTTTGGCGAAGGCGGCGTTCACGTCCTGATAAAGCTCGCGTGTGGGGTCGTAGCTCACGTTGAGCAGCGTGGTCGTCTGCGCGAGAGCGGGCAGCGCTGTTGTGGCAGCCACGGCCACCAGGGTGGCAGCGGCGAGCATGCGAAGGGCAAAGCGATGCGAAGTCATGGCGCGGTGCAGTGCGACGGGATCACTGAGGGATCGGGAGTTGCACTCTAGGCAGCGATGCGTGCCGCGGGAACCAACAAAACCTGCTGAGCTTTGCAGGCTGCCACGGGCCGCGAGACGACAATCGGCCACCCGCCTGCGAACTGCAGCACCGCCTTGAGAGCCACCATGACCACCGCCCCCCACCCCTCTGCCGGCACGCGCCCGCGCGACCTCACCGACTCCGAGTTCGCCGAGCTCGACGAACTGCTCGCCGCCACCCCCGAGCCGCTCGAGCCGCTCGATGCCGTGATGCTCGACGGCTACCTGTGCGGCGTGATCGTGCAACCGGTGCTGCTCGAATCAGCCACCTGGCTCGCGCACGTGTTTGACTTCGACGGCCGCCCGCTGCCCGATGACGCCGACGCGGCCTGGCTGCAGCGCACCACCACGCTGATCCTGCGCCGCCACGCCGCGCTGGTGCGCGCGATCAACGACGACGGCTGGTTCGACCCGCTGGTACTCGAGTTCGACGAAGACCACCCGCCCCCGCCGTTGGCCGAGGGCGAGGTCGATGCGATGGCCGGCTTGAGCCCCGTGTCGCAGTCGCTGATGCCGTGGGTGGCGGGGTTTCAGCACGCGACCATCTGCTTCCCCGACCTGATCGAGCTGCCCGACGACGCTGTGATGTCGGCCATCGCCCGCCTGTACCGCCACCTGCCGGCCGAGACCGACGAGGAGCGCGAGGTCGTTGCCCTGCTGGAAAGCGAGCACCCGCTGGCGACACTCGACGAAGGCATGGAAGACCTGGTGGTGACCGTGGCCGACCTGAACGACCTGACGCGCGAGCAGCGCTTCAAGGTCGACACCATCAAGCGTGACGCGCCCAAGGTCGGCCGCAACGACCCGTGCCCTTGCGGCAGCGGCAAGAAGTTCAAGCAGTGCCACGGCGCCGCCTGAGGTCTTGGGCGCAGCGGGCCGCCGCGCCGGGCCGCCCCAAGCAAGGCCCGACCCTCCCGGAGGGTCGCCCGGCATACCCGACGGGCGGGGTGCGGTAGTTCCATGCGGCTGCAACTGCTGTCCGACCTGCACCTGGAAACCGAGGTCTACGCGCCCGAGCCCGCGCCCGGCGCCGAACTGCTGGTGCTCGCGGGCGACGTCGACAGCACCTGGGCCGGGCTGGAACACTTTCGTGATTGGCCGGTGCCGGTGCTCTTCGTGGCCGGCAACCACGAGTTCGATCAGCGTGAAACCACCCAGGCCTGGCCGGCACTGCGTGAGCGTTGCGCGCGCCTGAACCTCGACCTGCTGGAGTGCGAAAGCCGCGTCCGCACCGACGCGCGGGGCCGGCGCATCCGCTTCGTCGGCACGACGCGCTGGTGCGACTTCAACCTGTTCGGCCCGGCCGGCCGCGAGCGCGCAATGCGTGCGGCGGGCTACTACATGAAGGTGATGCGCGCCACGCGCAACGGCTCGGCGTTCGATGCCGCTGCCGTGCGCGACGAAGCCTTGGCCTGCCGTGCGTGGCTCGCAGCCGAATTGGCGCGCCCTTCAGCAGGTTGGGATTCGACGGTTGCAATCACTCACTTCGCTCCGAGCCTGCGCAGTGCCGACCCGCGCTACGGCGCGCAGCCCGGCACCGCCAGCTTCTGCAACGCCGACGACGACCTGCTCCCGTTCGCCGCGCTTTGGCTGCATGGTCACCTGCACTGCCAGCACGACTACGTGGTGCCGCACGTGAATGGCAACACGCGCGTGGTGTGCAACCCGCGCGGCCACGAACGCAAGGGCGAAGCGGCAGGGCACCGGCCGCAGCTGGTGCTGGAGGTCTAACTCGGGCGGTGGCTCAAACCGTCGAAGCAGCTCGACAGCAGGATCTCGATGATCTGCTCGTCGTTGTAGCTGCCAGCGGCCTTCAGCAGGCCGAGAACCGGGTCACAGGCCCGCGCGAACAAGGTGTACAGGACCACTTCGGACGGCAGCGCGCTGTTCAACTGGCCGGCCGTCTGCGCGGCGGTGATCCACACGCCGAGCGCGTCGCTCACATGCATCAGCCGGTCGAGGTAGGCGCGGTTGGCGAGCAAGGCCGCCCGCAGCACCGAGTTTTGCGCCGGCAGCGACGGCATTTCGCCGGCCAGCTGCACCTGCATGGTCCAGCGGGCGACTGCCCGGAGTTGCTCGACGGGGCTGGCGCCGGCATCGGCCTGCAAGACCTCGATCTGTGCCAGCGCACGGTCGAGGACCCGCACCATCGCGGCAGCGGCCAGCTCTTCTTTCGACGTGAAGTGCTTGTAGAGGCTCGCCTTGGCGATGCCCACATCGGCCGCGACTTCCTCGACCGTCATCACGTCGAAGCCCTTTTCAGCCAGCAGTCGGTTCACCGACGCCAGGATGGCCTCTTCACGAACCTGCAACACCTGTTCCCGAAACGATATGCGTGCCATGCGAAATTCTAGACGAGCGGTGGTCGAAATAGACGGATCAGTCACTTTGAAAACTTGATCGTTTCCGCCGCTGTTGCCAATCGCTTTCCGCCGCTGTTTCGATCGGTCACAAGTGCAGCAGCCAACTCCCCAGAACGGTGGATGGATGCGAGAGCCGGGCGCAGTTAAGGTTGTCGGGCTGGGCACTTGCGTGCCTCGAACCACACCATGACCGACTCGAACTCACCACTGCTGACCGCCTTGACCTGGGGCACGGTGATCGCCGCCCTCGTGAGCGCCTTGCTACTGGCAGCCGCGGGCCCGGGGCTGCCCACCCACGAGGAAGCGCAGCGGCCCGCGACGGGCCGCGAGGCTGCGGGCACCGGCCGCCAGATGCAAGCGACCGACGAGCAGCGAGCCCCGGCCGGCGCATCGGCGAACCGCACGCACTAGAGCGGCATCGGCAGCGGCTTGCACGGGTTGCAAGCCGGCCGCCTGGCCTCACGCGGCCGGTGCCGCGAGGCACGATCAACGCGGCGCACTCGCCTCGACGCGCACCGCGGCAAACCAGGCCGCGAGCTGGGCGATCTCCTCGTCACTCAGCGGTTTGGCCAGCACGGCCCTCACCTCAGGGTGCCGCGTAATTGACGCGGTAGATGGCCCCGATGGCGTTCGACGAAAGCGGGGCGCTGAAGGCCGCCAACGCCCGCGCGCACCAGCGACCTGCTCGGCAGCGCCCTGGTGGCGCCCGGGGTGGCGTTCGCGCCGAACGGCATGCCGGCACGCAGCGCCAAGCCGTCGCTCGCGCTTGAAGTGGTCGCCGACGACCCTGCGGTCCTGGAAGCGTTCGCGCGTGCGCGTGCGGCGGTGCGCATCCGCGCGCCTATCCTGATCCAGGGCGAAACCGGCGCCGCCAAGGAGGTTCTCGCACGCCACGCGCACCGTGTCAGTGGGCGCGCCGGGCCGTTCGTCGCGGTCAACTGCGGCGCGCTGCCGGGTGAGCTGTTCGAAGCCGGCCTGATCGCCAGCGCCGACGGCGGTACCTTGCTGCTCGACGAGGTCCGCGACCTGCCGCTGCACCTGCAGGCCGCACTGCTGCGCTTTCTCGACGATGGCCTGGTGCGCTAGGTGGGCGGCACGACCACGCGCCAGGTCGCCGCCACTGCGACGGCGCCGCGAGTTCGAGAGATGCGGCGGCAGCGTCAGCCGCACGTCGCGCAACCTGGGCCTCTCGCGCACGACGGTGTACCGGCACCTCGACGCCGGTCAAGCCTGAAGCGGCGAAGGCCGCGCGCCTACTTCGCAACCACCTTGTTGCCGTTCGCCTTGTAGCGCTCGATCGACTTCTTCAGGTCGGTGTATTCCTCGCACGGCAGACGGCAGGCCTTGTCGAGCGCCGCCAACCGGGCCTCGGCCTTCGGCAGGTTGCCGGTGATCAGGTACAGCTCGCCCGAATACTCGAGCGCGCCGCGGTGCTGCGGCTCGATGCGCAACGCCTCGTCGTAGTGCTTCTCGGCCGCCGCGTAGTCGGGCGTCGCGCTCTTGCGCAGGCTGTAGCCCATCAGGTTGTTCCACTCGGCGCTGCCGGTGTCGTTGACGCGCTTGAGCTCGGCCACGGCAGCCGGCCACTTCTTCGCGGCGATTTGCGCGCGTGCAGCGCTCAAGGTGTCCGGTGTGCTGGGTGCTGCGGATTCGGCCGCGCGCGCAGACGTGGCGACGAGCGCCAGCACCAGCAAGGCGGCGGCGGCGTGCCGGTGGGGTCGGTAAGGCATGGCGTGGGCTCCGGCAGGGCGCACTGGGCGCCGGTTGATCAGGCCGGCAGGATACCTGCTGCACGGTGGCGGGCGCCCCGTAGAATCGCGCCCCTTCCAGCGTCGTGCCTACCACCGTTCCCCTATGTACTGCGCCATTGACTTCGGCACCTCCAACTCGGCCATCGCCGTGCCCGCTGCACCCGCCGGCTCTTCCGCTGGCCCAAGCGCCGGCATGCATCTGGTCGAGCTGGAGCCCGGCCACACCACCATGCCCACGGCCGTGTTCTATTTCGTCGAAGGGCCCGAGCTGGACGGCCCGCCGCGCGCCTTCGGCCGCGCCGCCGTGGCCGCGTACGTCGACGGGCTCGACGGCCGGCTGATGCGCTCGATGAAGAGCATTCTCGGCAGCAACCTGATCGACCAGACCACCGACGTGGGCGGCGGCCGCGGCGCCAAGTACCTGGACATCGTGGCCGGCTACTTGCGCCATCTGAAGCGCCGCGCCGAGGCCACCGCCGGCGCATCGATAGCCCGCGCCGTGCTCGGCCGCCCGGTGTTCTTCGTCGACGACGACCCGGTGCGCGATGCGCAGGCGCAGGCCGCACTCGAAGCGGCCGCCCGGCAGGTCGGCTTTGCCGATGTGCAGTTCCAGTACGAGCCGATTGCCGCCGCGTTCGACTTCGAGCGCAGCGCGAGCACCGAGCAAGTGGTGCTGGTCGCCGACATCGGTGGTGGCACGTCCGACTTCTCCGTCGTACGCGTGGGCCCGCAGCACGCCGCCAAGCTCGACCGCAAGGGCGACATCCTGGCGAACCACGGCGTGCACGTGGCCGGCACCGACTTCGACCGCCGCATCGAGTTGGCGGCGATCTTGCCGCAATACGGCTTCGGCGCGATGGGGCCGGTGATTGCCGGCACACCGGCGCGCGAAGTGCCGAGCGGCGTGTACTTCGACCTTGCCACCTGGCATTTGATCAACACTGTCTACAGCCCCGGCCGCGTGGCCGAGTTGCGCAGCATGCGCGGCTTCTACGGCAACACGGTGCATCACGACCGGCTGATGGTGGTGGTCTATGAGCGCCTCGGCCACGAGCTGGCGGCGCGCGCCGAAGCAGCCAAGATCGACGTGGCCGAGGGCGGCGCCACGCGCATCGACCTGAGCCTGACCGAGGCCCGCCTGCACGCCACGCTGACCGAGGCCGAGGCGGTGCAGGCGATCAATGCCGACATCGACCGCATCGTCGACGCCGCACGCTTCACGGCCGCGCAAGCGGGCTTGCGGCCGGATCAGATCGACGCGCTGTATTTCACCGGCGGCTCGACCGGCCTGCGCCTGCTGGCGAGCCGCATCGCGGCGGCCTTTCCGTCAGCGAAGGTGGTGCGCGGCGACCGCTTCGCCAGCGTCGCCACCGGCCTGGCGCTGCACGCGCAGCGCTGGTTCGCACCGGCTTGAGACGAATCGCCGGGCGGCGCAGGGCCGCCCGGTGCGCAACGCGCTTTACCGCGCCATCACGACGACAGCACCGCCGCCATCGCCGCGCCGGCCACTTCCACGTTCGACGAGTTCAAGCCCGCCACGCAGATGCGCCCCGAGCGCACCATGTAGACGGCGTGCTCCTCGCGCAGCCGGTCGACCTGGGCGGTCGTCATGCCGGTGTAGCTGAACATGCCGCGCTGGGTCAGGAAGTAGTCGAAGCTGCGCCCCGGCAACTTGGCGCTGAGCACCGCATGCAGGCGCTTGCGCATCGCGAGGATGCGCTCGCGCATCGCGCCGAGTTCGTGCTCCCACGACGCGCGAAGCTCGGGTTCCGACAACACGGCGGCGACGATCTGACCGCCGAAGGTGGGCGGCGTGGAATAGCTGCGCCGCACCGTGAACTTGAGCTGCCCGAGCACGCATTCGGCTTGCTGCGCATCGGGGCACACCACGCTAAGCGCACCGCCGCGTTCGCCGTACAGGCTCATGCTCTTCGAAAAAGAGTTGGCGATGAAGAAGCTCACGCCGGCACTCGCCAGCGCGCGCACCGCGAACGCATCGGCCTCGATGCCGTCACCGAAGCCCTGATAGGCGAGGTCGAGGAACGGGATGAGTTCACCGGCCTTGAGCACCGGGATCAGCGCGTCCCATTGCGCGGGCGTCAGGTCCACGCCCGTGGGGTTGTGGCAGCAGGCGTGCAGCAGCACCACGCTCTTCGGCGGCAAGGCGCGCAGCGCGGCCAGCATCTCGGGGAACTTCACGCCGCCGGTGGCTGCGTCGTAGTACGGGTAGGTATTCACCGCCATGCCCGAGCCCTCGAACATCGAGCGGTGGTTGTCCCAGGTCGGGTCGCTGACCCACACGTTGCTGCCGGGAAAGTAGCGATTGATGAAGTCAGCCCCCATCTTCAGCCCGCCGCTGGAGCCGACCGACTGGATCGTGGCCACGCGCTTGGACGTGACCGCCTCGTGCCCGGCACCGAACAGCAGCGCCTGCACCGCCGTGCGGAAGTTGGCCGCGCCTTCCATCGGCAGGTAGGGCTTGGGGCCACCGCGCGCCACGATCATTGCCTCGGCTCGGCGCACCGCGTCCATGACCGGGATCTTGCCGGCGTCGTCGAAGTAGATGCCGATGCTCAGGTTGACCTTGTTCGGCCGCGCGTCCTTCTGGAAGTCTTCGTTGAGGCTGAGGATGGGGTCGCCGGCAAAGGCGGGGATGTGCGCGAACATGGTGGGCTTTCGGTGGGCGGTGAATGCTTCACCGCAGAGTCAAAGGAGCTGGCGGAGGAGCGCAGAGTTAAAAACATCGCATTGAATTCCTCTGCGCAAACTCCGCAAACTCCGCGCCTCTCAAGCAAATGTGGCTTTGCCACTTTGCTTGACCCCTGGGGGCGGGAATGCCGAAGGCATTTCCTGGGGGGCTCTGCGGTGAATGAATTGACTTGTATTGAACGGCTGCAGGCGGGTCAGGCGGCCAACGCGGCCTCGATGTCGGCCTTGAGGGATTCGGGTTTGTCGGTCGGTGCGTAGCGCCTGATCACGGTGCCGTCACGGCCGACCAGGAACTTGGTGAAGTTCCACTTCACACCCGTGGTGCCGAGCAGGCCGGGCGCTTCTTGGGTCAACCACTTCCACAGCGGGTGGGCCTGCGCGCCGTTGACCTTGACCTTGCCCATCATCGGGAAGCTGACACCGTAGTTGAGCTGGCAGAACGACGCGATCTGGTCGTTGCTGCCCGGGTCTTGGGCGCCAAACTCGTTGCTCGGGAAGCCGACCACCACCAGGCCCTTGTCGCGATACGTTTCCCACAACGTTTCGAGCCCGGCGAACTGCGGCGTGAAGCCGCAGGCGCTGGCGGTGTTGACGATCAGCAGCACCTTGCCGCGCTGGCTCGACAAGTGCGCCGGTTGGCCGGTGATCGACAGGGCTTCGAAGTCGTAGATGCTGCTGGGGTGGGGCGTGGCGGCCATCGAGGTCTTTCGTAGAAGCGGGCGGGGGCGGGTGGGGGCTGGCGGGCGATTCCGGCAAGCGTGTGATCGTACCGCCGCCGCAAACGTGGGCCGCCTTGACGCTGGCCGAGCCAGCCACGAACATCGGCCGCATGAGCTTACCGATACCGCTTGACCCGCCCCCTGCTCCCGCCTCTGACCACCCCGTCGAACCGGGCCTGCTGCAGCAAGGCGGCGGCGGGCGCGAGGTGCTGGTCGTCGACGACAGCGCCATCGCGCGCGCCTTCCTCACGCAGCGGCTCACCGCCTACCGCTATCAGGTGCACCTGGCCAACGACGGTGAACAGGCGCTCGCGATGTGCGCTGAGCAGGCCTTCGACATCGTGTTCGTCGACGTGACGCTCGGTGGCGAGAACAGCGTGGACGGCCTGCGTGTGTGCCAGCGCCTGAAGCGCCACCCGCGCCTGCCGGGCAGCGCATCGCCTGCTGTGGTGGTGGTCACCGGCGACGCCAGCGCCAGCACCCGCGTGCGCGGCGCGCTGGCGGGGTGCGACTCCTATCTCGTCAAGCCGTTGCTGGAAGCCGAGTTCCTGGCTGCGTTGCGCACGGTGGATGCCCGGTTCGAGTGGCAGTCCGCGCGCGGTTGACCCGGACGCCCGGGGCTCAGCGCTTCAGTGCTTGTCGCTGCGCGCGATGGCCAGCAAGTGCTCGACCTCGTCCTTGTACTTGACCAGGTTCGAGAGGTGCCAGCGGTGGATCAGGTACATCGTGCCCGCCACCACCAGGCCGAAGATGGTGATGGTCGTGAAAGCGCCGAGGCCGAACTTCGTCATGCCCGTGAGGAACGCGCCCAGGCCGAGGATGCAGGCCTGCTCGTTGAAGTTCTGCACCGCGATCGAGCGGCCCGCGCCCATCAGGTTCGCGCCGCGGTGCTGCAGCAGCGCGTTCATCGGCACCACGAGGTAGCCGCCGATGGCACCCAGCATGATGAGAAAGGGCGCCGCCACCCGCACGTCGGTCAGGAAGTTCAAGCCGATCATCAGCACGCCCATGCCGATGCCCAGCGGGATCACCTTGGTCGCCTGGTCCAGGCGCATGCGGGTCGAGGCAACGATCGCACCGACGGCCGTGCCGATGGCCACCACGCCGACGAGCGTAGAGGCCTGCGTCACGGTGTAGCCCAGCGCCGCCGCCGCCCACGCGAACACGATCACGCGCAGGTTGCCCAGAATGCCCCAGAACAGCGTGGTGGTGGACAAGGAGATCTGCCCGAGCTTGTCGCCCCAGAGCCGCGCGTTGCAACTCGAGAAGTCGCGCAGCAGGTAGGTCACGTTGCCGGCGATCGGCTGCAGCGGTGCGTCGGTGCGCGGAATGCGCAGGTTGAACAGGGCTGCGATCACGTACAGGAAGCCGATCACGACGATGGCCGCCTCGGGCGCGGTCTTGATGCCGGTGTCGAACATCGGCAGGTCGAACGCGAGCAACTGGCGCGACACCACATTGCCCACGAGCTGGCCGCCGAGCACCACGCCGAGGATCACCGACAGGATGGTGAGACCCTCGATCCAGCCGTTCGCCTTGACGAGCTGCGAGTTCGGCAGCAGCTCGGTCAAGATGCCGTACTTCGCCGGCGAGTAGGCCGCAGCACCCAGGCCGACCACGGCGTACGACAGCAACGGGTGCGCGCCGAACAGCATCATCAGGCAGCCCACCACCTTCACGCCGTTCGATATGAACATCACCTTGCCCTTGGGCACGGCGTCGGCGAAGGCACCGAGAAACGGCGCGAGGATCACGTAGAAGAGCGCGAACATCGGGCTCAGTGCCGGGATGTGCCAGGTCGGCGACCCAGTGGACTTGAGCAACTCGATGGCGGCGACGAACAGCGCGTTATCAGCCAGCGAGCTGAAAAACTGCGCCGACATGATGGTGTAGAAACCTTTTTTCATTCTCTCAACGACCACCTGTCTTCGTCGTGCGGCGCATTCGTGTCCGCATGTGTCCCCTCGCGGCGGCGTTATAGCACGCGCCCCTATTCATCCCACCAATGGATCACCCCGCGTTCGGGGTCAGGGCGCGGGGGCGCAGGCAGAATCTTGCGCATGCCGCGCCCCATTCACGCCCACATCCACACCGATGCACTTGCGCACAACCTGCGCCGCGCGCGCCAGTGCGCACCCGATGCGAAGGTCTGGGCCGTCGTCAAGGCGAACGCCTACGGCCACGGCATCGAACGCGCCTACGCCGGCCTGCACGGTGCCGATGGCTTTGCACTGCTCGACCTCGACGAAGCGCAGCGCATTCGCGCGCTCGGCTGGCGCGGGCCGGTGCTGCTGCTCGAAGGCTGCTTCGAAGCGCGCGACCTGGAACTGTGTTCGCGCCTCGGCCTGTGGCACACGGTGCACTGCGACGCGCAGATCGACATGCTCGCCGCGCACAAGACGCACGCGCCGCACCACGTCTTCCTGAAGCTCAACAGCGGCATGAACCGCCTCGGGTTCACCCCCGGCGCCTACCGCTCGGCCTGGCAGCGCCTGTCGGGCCTGACGCAGGTGGACGACATCACGCTGATGACCCACCTGGCCGATGCCGACGGCCCGCGTGGCATCACCGAACCGTTGGCGCTGTTCGAGGCCACCACGCACGACCTGCCCGGCGACCGATCCATCGCCAACAGCGCGGCCACGTTGCGCTTCGCGCCGAGCGAGCCCGCCGTGCGCGGCGACTGGGTGCGGCCCGGCATCATGGTCTACGGCTCGTCGCCCGACTACCCGGCCGCCGGCATCCAGGCCTGGGGGCTGCAGCCGACCATGACACTCGCAGCCGGCCTGATCGCCACGCAAGCGTTGCAGGCCGGTGACCGCGTCGGCTACAGCGGCACGTTCACCGCGCCACACGCCATGCGCATCGGTGTGGTCGCGTGCGGCTATGCCGATGGCTACCCGCGCGTGCTGCGCGCCGATGCGCCGGTACTCGTCGACGGCGTGCGCACGCGGGTTGTCGGGCGGGTGTCGATGGACATGATCACGGTCGACCTGACCCCCGTGCCGCAAGCAACGGTTGGAAGCCTCGCGACCTTGTGGGGCGCTGGCCCGCACGGCAGCGTGCTGCCCATCGACGAGGTGGCCGCAGCGGCCGGCACCGTCGGCTACGAGCTGATGTGCGCGCTCGCGCAGCGCGTGCCGACCCACACGGCCTGACGCGGCAGCTTCGGGTCGGCCCCGCCCGGTGCTCAGTGAAACCGCCCCCCGTGCCGGCACGGGGGCTGCCGGACAATCGAGCACCGCCCATTCACCGGAGACCGCCGCATGTTCACGCGCAAGACCTTCATCACCTCTGTGTTCAGCTCACTTGCCCTCGGCGCCGCGCTGACTGTGCCCGGCCTCGCCTCGGCACAACAGTTCTTCCGTATCGGCACCGGCGGCACGGCCGGCACCTATTACCCGGTGGGCGGGATGATCGCCAACGCGGTGTCGCAGCCGGGCAAGATCGTCGTCACGGCGCAGGCCAGCAACGGCTCGGTCGCGAACGTGAGCGGCATCGTCGGCGGGGCGCTTGAGTCGGGCTTCTCGCAGGCCGACGTCGCCACCTGGGCACAAAAGGGCACCGGCCTGTACGAAGGCAAGCCCAACGTGCCGGGCCTGCGGCTGATCGCGAACCTTTACCCGGAGAGCGTGCACGTGGTCGTGCGCAAGGGCTCGGGCATCAAGAGCGTGGCCGACCTCAACGGCAAGCGCGTGGCGCTCGACGAGCCCGGCTCGGGCACGCTCGTGAACGCGCGCGCCATCCTTGCCGCGTACGGCCTGAAAGAGGCCGACATCAAGCCCGAATACATCAAGCCCAACCAGGCCGGCGACAAGATGAAAGACGGCGCGCTCGATGCCTTCTTCTTCACCGGCGGCGCGCCGGCGGGTGCCATCGCCGAGCTGGCCTCGGCCGGTGCGGGCATCGACCTCCTGCCCATCGAAGGCAAGGAAGCCGACGCGCTGCGCGCCGGCAGCGGCTTCTTCGCACCCGACACGATCGCCGCCGACACCTACAAGGGCGTGGCCGCCGTCAAGACGCTCGCCGTTGGCGCGCAGTGGGTCACGAGCGACAAGGCCGACGCGGCCACGGTCTACGAGATCACCAAGGCGCTGTTCTCCGACGCGGCGCAAAAGCAGCTTGCCGCCGGCCATGCCAAGGGCAAGTTCATCACCAAGGAGAACGCGGTGAAGGGCGCCGGCATTCCGTTCCACCCGGGGGCCGAGAAGTTCTACAAGGAAGCCGGCTTGATGAAATGAGGCCGCGCGCTTGTCGTGGCTGACCTTCAAGGACCACCGATGACCGCCACCGCTCTGCCCGGCGCGAAGGACCTGCTCGACGCAAAGGACCTGCTCGCGCTGGAACAGAAGTTCGACCCCGAGATGCGCTTCCGCCCGCTCGGCAACATCTCGGCCACGCTGGTCGGCGGGCTGTTGATCCTGCTGTCGCTGTTCCACTACTACACGGCCGGCTTCGGTCTCTTGCAGGAGGTCACGCACCGGGGCGTGCACCTGGCATTCGTTCTCGGGTTGATCTTCCTGGTGTTCCCGCACCGCAAGTGCCTGCTCGAACACGGCACCGGCCGCGTGCCGTGGTTCGACTGGCTGCTGGCCATCGCCGTGGCGGCCTCGGTGCTCTATATCCCGTATGTGTTCGAAGACCTGACCTTCCGTGTCGGCAACCCGTCGACACTCGACGTGGTCATGGGCTCCATCCTGATCGTGGCACTGCTCGAAGCCACGCGCCGCAGCATGGGCTGGCCGCTGCCACTGATCGCCATTGCGTTCATCGCCTATGCGATGGCCGGGCCGCTGTTCCCGGGCCTGCTCAAGCACGCCGGCGCGTCGTGGAGCCAGCTCGTCAACCACGAGTACCTGACGAGCCAGGGCATTTACGGCGTGGCGGTCGGCGTGGTCGCGACCTATGTCTTCCACTTCGTGCTGTTCGGCGTGCTGGCCACGCGCATCGGCCTCGGGCAGCTGTTTCTCGACGTGGCATCGAGCATCGCCGGGCGCTATGCGGGCGGGCCGGCGAAGGTCAGCGTGTTCGGCTCGGCGATGTTCGGCATGCTGTCGGGCTCGTCGGTCGCGAACGCGGTGACGGTCGGCTCACTCACCATCCCCGCGATGATCCGCGTCGGCTACAAGCGCGAGTTCGCGGCGGCGGTCGAGGCCGCGTCATCCACCGGCGGGCAGATCACGCCGCCGGTGTTGGGCGCGGCGGCGTTCCTGATGATCGAGTTCCTGGCGGTGCCTTACCAGACCATCATCATCGCGGCGACCGTGCCCGCGTTCATGCACTTCTTCGGCGTATTCATGCAGGTCCACTTCGAAGCCAAGCGCTTCGGCCTGCGCGGCCTCACGCCCGATGAAATGCCGAAGCTCGCGCAGTCGTTCCGCGAGCGCTGGCCGACGCTGATACCGCTGTTCCTGCTCATCTTCATCCTCGTCACCGGCCGCACGCCCTACCTGGCGGCGTTCAGCGGCATCTCGTCGTGCGCCATCGTCGGCCTCGCCACGCGCACACGCGGCAACACGGCGGCGAACTGGGGCCTGATGGTGGCGCTCCATGTTCTGCTCGCCGTGATCGTCTTCGGCGGCATCGAGAGTTCGCAGGTCAAGGTCGGGCTGCTCGCCATCGGCGTGGTGGCCGCGCCGCTCGTGATGAAGGCGCTGCGCATCACCGGGCGCATCGGCACGCCCGAGCTGATCGAGTCGTTCAGCACGGGTGCCAAGTAAGCGCTGGCGGTCGGCGCGGCGGCGGCCTCGGTCGGCATCGTGATCGGCGTGGTCACGCTGACCGGCGTGGGCTTCAAGCTCAGCACCATCATCACCGGCGCGGCGCAGGCGGCAGCGGGCGGCGTGGGCACGCTGATCCCGGCCTCGCTCATTGCGCCGCAGACGCTCACGTTGCTGGTGGCGCTGGTGATGACGGGGCTGGTGTGCATCCTGCTCGGCTGCGGCATCCCCACGACGGCCAACTACATCATCATGGTCACGGTCGCGGCGCCCACGCTCACGCTGCTGGGCGTGGAGCCGCTGGTGGCGCACTTCTTCGTCTTCTACTACGGCGTGCTGGCCGACATCACACCGCCGGTGGCGCTTGCTGCGTATGCGGCGGCAGGCATGGCTGGCAGCGACCCGTTCAAGACCGGCAACATGGCGTTCCGCCTCGGCCTGGCGAAGGCGCTGGTGCCGTTCGTGTTCGTGTTCTCGCCGTCGCTGCTGATCGTGGCGAAGGGCTTCACCGGCTACGACTTCGCGGTCACGTTCATCGGCTGCATCCTGGGCATCACGCTGCTGGCTGCGGCCTTGTCGAAGTACTTCCTGGTCGAGATGACGCGCGCCGAACAGGCGCTGTGCCTTGTCGCCGCGCTGCTGCTGATCGCGCCGGGCCTGGTGCCCACGCTGATCGGCGCGGCGCTGGCGGTGCCGATGCTGCTGCGCCACCTCGCAGCACGGCGGCGCGCCATGGCGCTCGTGGTGTAGCCAGCACCGCCGCTCGGGCGGCCCGGCGCGCGACACTACCGCGCATGTTCACCATTGCCGAAACTGAGGTCGAGATCACTGCCATCCGGGCCCAGGGGGCGGGCGGACAGAACGTGAACAAGGTGTCGAGCGCGGTGCACCTGCGCTTCGACGTTCACGCGTCGTCCCTGCCGGCCGATGTGAAAGCGCGCCTGCTGGCGCTGCGCGACCAGCGCATCACCGCCGACGGCGTGGTCGTGATCAAGGCGCAGACCACGCGCAGCCAGGACGCGAACCGCGCCGACGCGCTGGCGCGCCTGAACGAGCTGGTGAACAGCGTCGCCGTGCCGCCGAAGGCCCGCCGGCCGACCAAGCCGACCTACGGCTCGAAGCAGCGCCGGCTCGAAGGCAAGGGCATTCGCTCGGCGGTCAAGGCGGGGCGCGGCAAGGTCAGCGAGTGACCTTGCCGGCGGGGGCTCAGCGGCGCCCGTCGCGCCCCGGGGTTGGCGGGCCGGGGCGTCGGGGCGGGCCGTCTCGGCGCGGGCCGGCCGGGCCGCGTGAATCCTGGCCGCGCGCCTCCTGGCCGCGTGAATCGTGACCGCGCGCCTCCTGGCCGCGCGCGTCGCCGCTGCGGTGGTGGGGTTCGTGCGGCGCAGTCCCGCGCACTTGCGTGGCCTCTTCGCGGGCGATCACGAGCAGGCCGTCGAGTTCTTCATCGGCCACGCCCTTGAGCACGCAGAAGTTGGCGCGCGTGAGCGTGGTGCGCTCGAAGTCGTGCAACAGGCCAGCGCGGTTGCGGCGCTGCTGCTCTTCCAGCTCGCGCCTCGACTGCTGGTTCTCGCGCCGGCGCGCCAGCTCTTCGTTCGCGACCTTGCGGTGCTCGTCGGTGATGTCGCCGGCGGGCTGGCCGTCGAGGTCGAACCGGTGCGCGCCCTTGGCCACCGCCAACAGGTACGAGGTGCTGCCGGTGTGGCGGCGAAAGAAGGCCGACAAGGCCTGCTTGCTGAACACGCCGGGCGCGCGCTCCTGGATGTCGACCTGGATGCGCAGCTTCAAGGGCTTGGCCCCGCCGGTGAACAGCGCGGGCGCGAGTTGCTTGAGCTTCTCGGCCACGGCGGCCGGGCTCAGCTCCGCGGGTTTGGGTGACGCTGCGGGCGCGGCCTCGGCCTCGGTCGTGGTCTCGGGTGCGGCCTCGGGTGCGGCCTCGTGTGCAGGCTGCGGCGCTTCCGGCAGCGCGTCGTGTTCAGCCGGCAGCGCGGGCACAGGTTCGGTCGTGGGCATGGGTCAGAGGTCGAGCGGGAAAGGGCTGAATTGTGCCCCCGCCCACTGACGCGCATCACATCAACGGCGTGGCCGATGCCGCGCTTGTGCCAGCGGCCGCTTGCCCTTGAGCTGGCGCTCGATGCCGTCGTTGAGCTGGCTGCGCAGCGCGAGCACCGCTTCGAGGTGGCCGTACACGCCCGGGAAGCGCAGGTCGAGCCACAGCCACAACGTGCACGCGCGCAGCGCCTGCTCCATGCGTTCCAGGCGGCTTGCGCCGTCCACGTCGTCCAGGAACCAGGGCTTGCCGGCGCGGCCGGTGTGGGCGTGGCTGCTGCTCCAGTCGAGGAAGGCCTGCACCTGGGTTTCGGTGCGGGTATCGACCGGCGCCTGGGCGTAGATGAAGCGCTCTTTCAACGTCAGCTTGGCGGCACTCGCGTCGAGCTTCTCGGCGAGTTCGAGCATCTGTTCGAGTTCGGCCACGGCGAAGTGCGCGTCGTCGAGCTTGAGTTGCTGCATGAACACGCCGAGCACTTCACGCAGCTTCGTCTTGTGCAGGCGCGACGAGATGGTGTCGATGTGCCAGCCGTTCGGTGCCACCGGCGCCTTGAAGTCGCGCGGTGCACGCGGGTGCTTGGCGAGCAGCTCCTTCAGCACGCGGCCCGCCGTGGGCTCGGCGGTCGTCAGCACGCCGGTGAAGCCTTCTTCGTGCATGCCGAAGCGGCCGGCGCGGCCGGCGATCTGGTGCACCTCGGATTCGCTCAGCTGCCGGTCAGCCACGCCGTCGAACTTGGTCAGCGTGCTGAAGAGCACGCGGCGGATCGGCAGGTTCAGGCCCATGCCGATGGCGTCGGTGGCCACAAGAATGTCGGACTCGCCGAGTGCGAAGCGCTCGGCCTCGCGGCGCCGCACCTCGGGCGGCAGCGCGCCGTAGATCACCGACACCGGGTGGCCGCTGGCGGCGATCTGGTCGCGCAGGCTCAGCACCTCGCGGCGGCTGAAGGCCACCACCGCGTCGCCCTTGACGAGTTCGCCGATGGCAACCGGGTGCGCGAGCTGATCCACATGCTGCTTGCGCGGGAAGTGCCGCACGGTGCAGCGCTCGCCGCACAGGCCGAGCAGGTTCTCGATGGCGGGCACGGCATAGGCCGAGCAGATGATGATGACTTCGTTGGCCGGCACGGCGACGATGGCCTGCGTCCACGCCCAGCCGCGCGAGGGGTCGAAGATCATCTGCGCTTCGTCGATCACGGCCACGTCGACGGGCTTGTTGGTGGCGACCATCTCGATCGTGCTCGACACCAGGCCCGAGCCGGGCGACGGCACGTTCTCTTCGCCGGTCAGCAGCGCGCAGGCCACGCCGCGCGCCACCAGCCGGTCCCGGCCTTCGAGCGCCAGCAGGCGCAGCGGCGCGAGGTAGGCGCCGTCGTGGGCCTGCGCCAGGCGCTCGAACGCGGCGTGGGTCTTGCCGCTGTTCGGCGGGCCGACGAAGAGCTGCACCGTGCGCTGCAGGTGGCGGGCCTTCTGGAAGGTGTCCGGGTAGCCCTGGAACGCGAGTTCGGTGTTCAGGCCTTCGAGCGTGTCGAGCTCGACGCCCTGGCGCTGCCAGCGCTCTTGCGCGCGGTCGCACGCAGCCATCAGCTCGGGCAGCGGCTGCGGCAACGCGCACTCCGATTGCAGGCGCGGCAGCAGCGAGTCGATGTGCTTGGCGTTGGCGTGCTGGCTGCGCTCGACGAGCATGCCGAGGTGCGCCACGAGCTCGGCCGCGTGCGGGTAGGGCGGCGTGGCGCCGAGGGCGGCAACGAGCGCGGCGCGGTCACCGTCGCGGAAGAATGCCCACACCGCAGCGGCAGGCACGCTCTGGCGGAACAGCACCGGCACGCGCCACTCGGTGCTAGGCACCAGCACGGCGTGGCTGACGAGGCGCGTCCAGGTGCCCGCGCGGCGCGAGACGCCGAGCGCATCGAGTGCGGCGCTGCGCGCCTGCATCAAGGGCCGCACGCCGGGGCCGGTGCCGACCGCGTCGAGGTGGGCGAGCGCGGTGTCGATCAGCTCAGGGGCGATCCAGCGGCTGGGCCGCGCGCCGGCCACCGGTTTTTGCAGCAGCACGAGGCCGAGCTTGTCGAGGTGGTCTTCGAAGCCGGCGCTGCTCTCGGGCACGAAGTCGCCGGGCTTGACGACCTGCGGCAGCGTGTAGGCCGCCTGACGGATGCGCGCGAACTGCTCCTTGCCGATGTGCGGTGGCACGCGGGCGGCGTGGCGCGGGTTGGGCAGGGTGGGGGCGGAGGTCGGCGGCGGGGTCGGCGTCGAGGTGTTGGAAGCGCTCGCGGGCATCGGGTTCGGCAATCGTTGTTCGCGCCGACTCTAACCGTTGCACCCCCTCGAGGCGCAGGCGGGTCAGCTGCGCCGCGCGACCCAGTACGTGGCGCCTTCCGCGCCGTAGCGCTCGTCGTGCGGCACGCCGGCGGCCAGCTCGAAGGTGTCGCCAGGGTGCATGTGGCGGGTCTGGCCATCGTGCGTGAGCCACATCTCGCCGGCGACCACGAGTGCCTTCGCCGCGAACGGGTGGGTGTGGGTCGCGATCACGGTCGACGCGGGCCAGTCGCGCGCCAGCACTTCATCAAACCCACGGGCGCGGGCATCGGCCTCGAAGTCGGCGAAAGTCATCGTGGTCGTGTCGTTCATCGTGAACCCCTTTGGGTGAACTTTGGAAGAAGCGTGTCGTGGATGTCGGCAAGGGCCATGCAAGCACCCCTCAGCGCGCCGCCGCGAGCCGCAACAGTGGCCCATAGCCCGGCTGCGTGACCATGCGCGCCACGGCGCCTTGTTGGCGCAAGGCGCGGTGCGCGGCGGCCAGCTGCCAGCACGGCAGTTGCGTGAACAGGTGGTGCTCGCCGTGGTAGTTGACCCAGTACGGCGCGATGAACATGCGCTCGATCGGATGCGCATGCGTGGTGCGCGCCTGGCGCAGCGGGTCGGCCTCGTTCTGCGCGATCAGCGCGTGCTCCGCGATGTTGCGGATGCGGCTCACGAGCATCAGCCAGGTCATCATCGGCAGCAGCCACAGTGCGAGCCAGACCCACGCGTAACCCGCGACCGCGAACAGCGCGAAACCGAGCGCGTTACCGATCAGGAAGCGGCGGTCTTTCGCCAGCTCCTGCGCGAACAGGGCAATGGGCGACTCGCCCAGCACGCGCCGCGCCAGCCGCTCGGCGATGTGGCCGAAGCGCTGCTTGAAGAAGGTCTGCCCGGTCAGGTCGCGCACGGCCTTGCGCGCAAACGACGCGCGGGTAATCGGGAACGGCGCCGACAGCACCAGGTCGGGGTCTTCGGTCTGCTGCACATAGCGGTGGTGCTGCAGGTGGTACGGGCGATAGGCACCGAGGCTCGATGAGCACAGCCAGTGGCCGACCAGTCGTTGATGCGCCGGTTGGCATGCAGCAGTCCGTGCGCCGCGTCGTGCATCAGGATGAAAAGGCCGAGCTGGCGCGTGCCGACCACGAGCACCATCAGCGGCACGGTCACCGGCCACATCGCACCGACCCACATCGCCGCGAAGATCACGCCCCAGCAATGCGCCACAAGCCACAGGCCGCGCCAGTTCGAGCGCGCAGTCAGCGCAACCCACGCTTCGGGGCTGAAGAAGTCTTCGGGTCGGGCGCGGGGGGCGGCAGCCATGAAACGATCCTACCGCTTTGCCGGATTCAGCCATTCACTGGCAATGCCATGAAAGCTGCAGCCGTCGTGCTGGCGGCGATCACACGTCAACAGCGGCAGCGCCAGCCGGGCGGCGAGCGCGGCATGCAGTGCATCAGGCGTGCGCAGGCCGCTCGTGTGCGCCCGGCACAGCACGCCGGCGCGTTCGATGTCGGCGCGCTCCACGTCGATCACATCGAGCCCGCCCGAAGCCACCACGGTGTTCAGGCGCAGCCGCGCCTCGTCGGCCGTCGCCGCCGTGGTTTGACCTGATCGCAGCTTGAATGCCACGGCGCTGGCGAACTCGGCCAGCGTCCATGTGCTGACCCACAGCCGCCGTTCACGAGCCGCCCGCTCGCGCACCGCCCGGCTGCTTGCCTCGTTGAAGAACAAGGGCACCAGGTGCGAGGTGTCGAGGTACGCGGCCATGCTTCAACGCCCGTTTCAGCCGCCGTCCTCGGCGCGCATTTGCTCCACGCTCGAAGCGCGTGACGGCTTCTGTGCCTCGACGAATGAGCCGAGTTCGCCGACCCATGCAGTGGCTGCCCGCTGGCGCGATGCCTTCTCGGGCACGAGGCGCGCCACCGCCACGCCGCGCCGCGTGATGACGACCTCTTCGCCGGCCTCGACCGCGTCGATCACGGCAGACAAGCGGGCCTTGGCGTCGGCCATGGGAATGAAGCGCATGGGGCTCCCAGTGAATGGGTCAGGTGACCAGTGTATCGGCCTCGACGCGGCCTGGCCATCGCGTCGCGCGCACCCCTGCGGCGACAATGCCGCATGGCCAAGGACAAGTCGATCTACAGCTGCACCGAATGCGGCGGCACGAGCCCGAAGTGGCTGGGCAAATGCCCGAGCTGCAACGCCTGGAACACGCTCGTCGAAGGGGTGGCGGAAGGGCCTTCGAAGAACCGCTACACACCGGTGACGCGCGGCCTGATCGCGACCCAGCCGGTCGCCACGCTGTCCGAGATCGAGGCCACCGACGTCGACCGCCAGAGCACCGGCGTCGACGAGCTCGACCGCGTGCTCGGGGGCGGCATCGTGGCCGGCGGCGTGGTGCTGATCGGCGGTGACCCGGGCATCGGCAAGTCGACGCTGCTGCTGCAGGCGCTCGACTCGCTCTCGCAGAGCATGGGCACGCTGTACGTCACCGGCGAAGAGAGCGGCGCGCAAGTCGCGATGCGCTCGCGCCGGCTCGGCCTGGGCGCGTCGAAGGTGCGCGTGCTGGCCGAGATTCAGCTCGAGAAGATCAGCGCCGCGATCGAGGCCGAGCAACCCGCCGTGTGCGTGATCGACTCGATCCAGACCATGTACTCGGACCAGCTCTCGTCGGCCCCCGGCTCGGTGGCGCAGGTGCGTGAGTGCGCGGCGCAGCTGACGCGCATCGCCAAGAGCACGGGCATCACGATCATCCTGGTCGGTCACGTCACGAAAGACGGCGCGCTCGCCGGGCCGCGCGTGCTGGAGCACATCGTCGACACGGTGCTGTATTTCGAAGGCGACACGCATTCGAGCTTCCGACTGGTGCGCGCAATCAAGAACCGCTTCGGCGCTGTCAACGAGATCGGCGTGTTCGCGATGACCGAGAAGGGGCTGAAGGGCGTGGCGAACCCGAGCGCCATCTTCCTGTCCACGCACGGGGACCCGGTGCCCGGCTCGTGCGTGCTCGTCACGCTGGAAGGCACGCGACCGCTGCTGGTCGAGATCCAGGCGCTGGTCGATTCGGGCGGGCCGAGCCCACGCCGCCTGAGCGTGGGCATCGACCGCGACCGACTGGCGATGATGCTGGCCGTGCTGCACCGGCACGCCGGCATCGCCGCGAACGACCAGGACGTATTCGTCAACGCCGTCGGCGGGGTGCGCATCAGCGAGCCGGCGGCCGACCTCGCGGTGATGCTTGCCATTCAGGGGAGCCTGCGCGGCAAGCCGTTGCCGCGCGGCTTCATCGCCTTCGGCGAGGTGGGCCTGGCGGGCGAGGTGCGGCCCGCGCCGCGCGGGCAGGAGCGCTTGAAGGAGGCGGCGAAGCTCGGCTTCTCGGTGGCCATCGTCCCGAAGGCGAATGCACCGAAGGGCAGCGCCAAGAGCATCGAGGGCCTGACGATCCATGCGGTCGATCGCATCGAGCAGGCCATCGACATCGCGCGGGGTCTATGAGCCCCCCCGAGAAAATGCCTTCGACATTTCCACCCCCAGGGGCGAAGCAAAGTGGCAAAGCCACATTTGCTTTGGAACCATGAGCCCTGTTCTGGGATGGAGCCTGGCCGCGCTCGCGCTGGCCGCCGGCTGGCAGGCCTACCGCTGGCAGGGCGTGCTGCTCGCCGTCAGCGTGATCGTGTTCTGGCTGCTGCTGCAGTTCAGCCGCAGCGTGCGCGTGATGCGCATGACCACCGGCGCGCCGGTCGGCCATGTGGCGAGCGCGGTGATGCTCAACGCGAAACTCGCCAAAGGCTGGCCGATGCTCAAGGTGCTGCCGATCACGCGCAGCCTGGGGCGGCGCGTGAGCCCCGCCGATCAACCCGACCCGGAGGTTTGGGCCTGGGCTGATGACGGCGGCGTGCAGGTGGCTGTCACGTTCGTCAAAGGACGGGTGGCGCAGTGGACGTTGACGCGGCCCGAGGTGCCCGACGACGCGCCGGGGCGCGGGGCCGACGAAACGCCCGCCGACGCGGCGTGAACACCCCGCCATGCGCACCATCGACGCCGAAACCACGCGCCGCCACCTGCCGTTCGGTGCGCTGATCGCCACGCTGCGCCAGCGGTTCGGTGAATTTGGCGAAGGCAGCGAGGGCTGCGAGGTGCCGCTGCGCCACACCCACGCCATCGGCAACGACGGCACGCTGCTGTTGATGCCGGCCTGGCGTGCCGGCGCGAGGCTCGGCCTGAAGACGGTCGGGATCTTCCCCGGCAACAGCCAGTTGGGCCTGCCCGGGCTGCACTCGACCTACCTGCTGTTCGACGCGCGCACCGGCGTGCCGCTCGCCGTGATCGACGGCAACGAGATCACCGCGCGCCGCACTGCGGCCGCGTCGGCACTGGCGGCGTCGTACCTCGCGCGGGCTGATGCGAACACGTTGCTGATCGTCGGCGCCGGCCGCGTCGCCGCGCTGCTGGCAGAAGCGATGCGCGCGGTGCGGCCGATCACGCGCGTGCACATGTGGAACCACCGCGCCGCAGCGGCCGAACGGCTGGCGGCGCAACTGCGCGAGCAAGGCATCGAGGCCCATGCCTGCACTGACCTGCGCTCCACCGTGCAACAGGCCGACATCGTGAGCTGCGCAACGCTTGCGACCACCGCGCTCATTCACGGCGCGTGGCTGCGGCCCGGCACGCACCTCGACCTGATCGGCAGCTTCACACCCGCCATGCACGAGGCCGACGCCGCGTGCTTCGCGCGCAGCAGCGTGTTCGTCGATACGGCCGAGGCGCTGGTCAAGTCGGGTGACGTGCTGGAAGCCAAGGCATCCGGCGCCTTCACCGACGCGCAGCTTTGCGCCACCCTCGCCGGCCTGTGCAGCGGCGCCCATGCGGGCCGCGCGTCGGCCGCCGAGTGCACGCTCTTCAAGGCCGTGGGCACGGCGCTCGAAGACCTGGCCGCCGCCGAGCTGGTGTTCGATGCCGTGCTGGCGGGCGAATCGCTATCCTGACCGCCATGAGCAACATCAACGAAAACTCCCAGGCACCATCGCCGGCATCGCTTGCATCGCCTGCCCGCGTGCCGCGCTGGCACTGGGAAGATTTCGCCATCGGCAGCGTGCGCGAGTTCGGCGCCATGCCGGTGACGCGCGAGGCCGTGCTGGCGTTCGCACGCGACTTCGACCCGCAGCCCTTCCACCTGGACGACGCGGCGGCCGAGGCCTCGCTGTTCGGCCGCCTGGCCGCCAGCGGTTGGCACACCTGCGCGATGGCCATGCGCATGCTATGCGACGGCTATTTGCTCGACTCGGCCAGCCTGGGCTCGCCGGGCATGGACAACCTGCGCTGGCACGCCCCCGTGTTCCCCGGCGACGTGCTCAGCGCGCGCAGCACCGTGCTCGACGCCCGCCCCATGGCCAGCAAGCCCGCCGTGGGGCTGGTGCAGTCGAAGAGCGAGGTGCTCAACCAGCACGGCGTGGTCGTGCTGTCGATGCAGGGCTGGGGCATGTTCCGGCGGCGGGCGCCGGCTGCGTGAGCCGGGCTGCGCGCAAGGCTCTGCGATGACGACGTGACGCCATGACCGCATGACCAAATGACCAATGGCCCCGAGTTCGTCGCGAGCAGTTCGCTGTCGGTGCACACGCTGCCCGACGGCACGCGCCTTCGCGACTACGAGATCACGGGGCTGATCGGCGAGGGCGGCTTCGGCATCGTCTACCTCGCGTACGACCATTCGCTGCAGCGCCGCGTGGCGATCAAGGAGTACATGCCCTCGGCGATGGCCTCGCGCTCGGCGCACTCGCCGACCGTCATCGTCAAGTCGGCCCGGCATGCCGATACGTTCAAGGCCGGCCTCAAAAGCTTTGTCAACGAGGCGCGGCTGCTGGCCCGCTTCGACCACCCGTCGCTCGTCAAGGTGTACCGCTTCTGGGAAGAGAACGGCACCGCCTACATGGTGATGCCGTACTACGAAGGCCCGACGCTCAAGCGCGCGCTGGCCGAGCTGGGCCATGTGCCCGACGAAGCCGAGCTGCGCACCTGGTTGCGCCCGCTGCTCGACGCGCTGGCGGTGATGCACGCGGCACATTGCTTTCACCGCGACATCGCGCCCGACAACATCCTGCTCACGCCGGCGGGCCCGTTGCTGCTGGACTTCGGCGCCGCGCGCCGCGTGATCGGCGACATGACGCATGCGCTGACCGTGGTGCTCAAGCCCGGCTTCGCGCCGATCGAGCAATACGGCGAGGTGTCCAGCATGGCGCAGGGCGCGTGGACCGACCTGTACGCGCTGGCGAGCGTGGTCTATGCGGCGGTGACGGGGCACCCACCGATGTCGTCGGTCGAGCGGCTGATGGACGACCGGCTGCGCCCCTTGAGCGAGCTGGCCGCCGGGCGCTACAGCGAGCCCTTTCTCACCGCCGTCGACGCCGCCCTGGCGGTGCGCCCGACCGACCGCCCACAGGACGTGGCCGCGTTCCGCGTGTTGCTCGACGGGCGCGTGCTGCAGAAGGCACCGTCGATGGGCTTTGCATCGACATATTCCGCGCCGCTGGAATTGACGCTGCCGGAAGACGATGCGCCAGCGGTCGTTGCCGGCGATGCAACCTCGACCACGCCGCATGCCGCCGCACCGCCAGTGCCGACACGGCCGATACCGACCGACGTGGACATCCCGACCGACCCGCCGCAGCCCACCGCGAACCCTGCTCCGGCAACGCAGGCCGCCGCCGCTCCACGCAGCAAGGCCGCGCGCTACGCCGGCGTCGCGGCAGCCGCCGTGATAGCCGTGGCGGCAACGGTCTACATCGCCAGCCGCCCGCGCGCCACGCTGCCGCCAGCGGCTGCGGAGCCAGACGCGCCCGCAGCCGCTGCCGCAGCCGCACCAGCCGCCATCGTGGTGCCGGCCGCCGCGCCGGTCATACCACCCACCCGTGCCGCCATCCCGACGCCGAGCCTGCCCATGATCGACGAGAGCCCGGCGCCCAACGACAAGCCGCCCTTGCCCACCAAGCCGCGCCGCCCCGCTCCCACCGAGCCCGTGCCACGCCCACCCGTTGATCGAGCCGCCCCCACGACCGCAGCGGTGACGCAAGGTAAGTGCAGTGATATTCTGCAAAAGGCCTCGCTGGAGCCGCTGACTCCCGCTGAAGCCACCTTCTTGAAACGGGAGTGCAGATGACGCCGACCACCCTGATTCGCATGTGCGCGGTGTGGTTGTTCGTGCCGCTGATGGCTGGGCTCGCCGGCTGCGCAGCACCACCCCCCGCGCCGCCACCCCCATCGAACGTCGAGGTGCCTTTTGAGCAGGCCGTGGCGCAGGCCACCGACGCGCTGCTGGCACAGGTGCTGACGCAGCCCGCGTTCCTGTCCAAGGTGGCCAAACGCAGCGTCGTGCTCGACCCGATGCTCGACGCCTCCAGCGGCCAGCAGACGGCCGCCACGCAACTGCTGGAACAGCGCGTGATCGAGCGCTTCGCGGCCAAGGCCAACACCATCGAAATCCTGCCGTTCCAGAGCGCGAACCTGGCGAAAGCGCAGTGGCTGTTGACCGGCACGCTGACGCGCGCACTGGCCGACCGGCCGAAGGGCTCGTTGCTGGTCAACCTGGCACTGACCGACCTCAGGGCCGGCGTGGTCGCGGCGCAGGCCTGGGCACTGACCCGCGACGATGGGCTCAACAACACGCCGCTGCCTTACTACGCCGACAGCCCGGTGCTCGTCAAAGACCGCGTGATCGAGGGCTACGTCAGCACCACCGCCACCGGCGCCGGCAAACGCGCCGATGGGTACTACCTCGAACGCATCGCGGTGGCGACCGTGATCAACGACGCGACCGCGCTTTACAACGCCGAGCGCTATCAAGACGCGCTGGCGCAGTACCGCGCGGCGGGCGGCACGACCGGCGGCGACCAGCTGCGGGTGCTCAACGGCATCTACCTCGCCAGCGCCAAGCTCGGCCGCGCGGCCGACGCCGAACAAGCCTTCGGCAAGGTCGTGGCCTACGGCATTGCGAACAACCAGCTCGGGGTGAAGTTCCTGTTCAACCCGGGCAGCACGGTGTTCTGGTCCGACGCGAAAGTGAGCGGGCCCTACGCGATGTGGCTGCGCCAGATCGCACGAGAGAGCACGGCCGCGAAGGCGTGCATGAGCATCGTCGGCCACACCAGCCGCACCGGCTCGGAGGCCGCGAACGACGCGCTGTCGCTGCAGCGCGCCGGCTTCATCCGCCAGCGCCTGGCGGCCGAGGCCGCCGTGCTCACCGGCCGCACCAAGCCGCTGGGCATGGGCTACCGCGAGAACATCGTCGGCAGCGGCACCGACAACGCGGTCGATGCGCTCGACCGTCGGGTCGAGTTCAAGATCGTGCCGTGCGCTTGAGCAGCAGCGTCTCCAGGCATTGCGCCTGGATGCCGTAGAAGCCTTTCAACTCGCGGATCTGTTCCCACACCGCATCGCTCGACGTTGGCTGCTCGCGCTTGACCGCGAGGATCATCTTGTTCTTGTTGGTGTGCTCCAGCGCCACGAACTCGAACACCTGCGCGTCGTAGCCGCAGGCGTCGAGCAGCATGGCGCGCAGGCCGTCGGTCAGCATCTCGGCCTGCTGGCCGAGGTGCACGCCGTGCTTGAGCAAGGGGCGCAGCGCGTGCGGGCTGAGCAGTTGTGGGCGCAACTCCTTGTGGCAGCACGGCGAGCACATGATGATGCGCGCGCCCGCCCGCAGGCCGGTGTGGATGGCGTGGTCGGTGGCGGTGTCGCACGCATGCAGCGCGACCATGATGTCGATGGCCGGCGGCGCGACCGTGCTCACATCGCCCTGCTCGAAGCGCAGGCCTTCGAGCCCAAGCCGCTGCACTGCGCCGTTGCACAGCGCGACCATGTCGGCGCGCAGCTCCACGCCGACCGCGGTGACTTGCCGGCCGAGCGTGTGGCGCAGGTGGTCGTGCATTGCGAACGTGAGGTAGCCCTTGCCCGAGCCGAAGTCGGCCACGCGGATGGGCGCAGCGCCTTGCAACGCGCTGGCCTCGATAGCATGGTGCAGCACCTCGATGAACTTGTTGATCTGCTTCCACTTGCGCGCCATCGCCGGCACGACCTGCAGCTGCCCGGTCTTGGGGTCGACAACGGTCACGCCCAGCGCGGCGAGAAAGGGGCGGTCGATCTCGACGAAGCGGTGCTTCGCACGGTCATGGGCGGTGGTGGTGGCGGTGGTGGTGGCGGTGGTGGTGGCGGCAGTGGTGGCGGCGTCAGCCCCACCCGCGCGATCCGCAACCACTGCGCTCGCCTTGCCGCGCACCAGCGTGCGCTTGCCGCGCTGGCTGATCAGCAGTTGCAGCTCGGCTCCGGTGGTGAAGAGGTGCGCGTGCAGGAAGCTGTGCTCGATGAGGTTGCGCACCAGCGCCAACGCGTCGGCGGCCGCCAGGTTCTTGGTGATGTCCTTGGTCTGGTGGGTGTGCACGAACGAGAGTTGCGCCTCGCCCTTGAGCACGACCGGCCGCACCGTCACGCGCTGAAGGTCGCCAGTACCGGCGCGCGGCTTGCCGAACACGAGCTTCGCGAAGCTGGCGCCCTGGAACGCATTGGCAAGCCGTTGGATGAAGTCGTCGGCGGGGTCGGTCATGAGTCGAGGTCGGGTGCGAGGGCCGGTGCGCGGCGTCGCACGGTATCAGGTCACGTGACCTGCCCCTTCGCCTCGACCACCTGGCAGCCGCTGATGCGCCAGCTCTTGTCGGGCTGGCGTTCGAGGTGATAGAGCGCGAGCCAGAGCACGCCGTCGGCGTCGGTCATGTGCACGGCCTGCACCAGGGCCTCGCCATCGCGCTCGGGCTTCAGGAAGGCGACCGACGCGGGGCGGTACACGACCGGGTAGCCCCGGCGCACCATGGCGATGAAGTTCTCGGGCGTGCCGAACATCTGGCGCAGCTGCGGCGAGGCGAGCGCGAACGCGCGCTTGGCGTCGTCGGCGGCGAAGGCCTTGAGCTGCGCCTGGATCGCGGCGCGCGCGCCTTGGGTGTCGGCTTGCGAGATGGCCGTGGAGATGGTTGCGTCCGGCACCTCGGCCGCGCGGCTCGCGCCGTTGAACACGAGCAACCCCCCGCTGAGAATGATGGAAGCAAGGCGTCGCATGGCGGTCTCCGGTGGCACCAGGTGTTTGCATGATGCAGCAATCGGCGCGGCGGCGCTGGGCGCGGCGAACTTCGTCGATGGTGATGCGGTGCCTGGCGTGGCGCCGCTGCAGGCGCTACGCCAGCGCCGCGTTCGGCTCGGGTGCGGCGGGTGCGGCAGTTACGGCGCCGCCCATGAGCAGCGCCATCAAGCGGTCCAGCCCCAGCTGGCCGTTCAGCACGGCGGCCATCTTCGGTGTGCACAGCGCGTCGACGCGCGCCAGCGCGAACCAGCCGAAGCCGTCCATCTCGGGCAGGCGGCGGCCGGAGTGGCGGTCGAGGTAGTGGCTCTCGCAGCGCAGCTCGGCCACGTCGATGCGCGGCATCAGCGTGGCGAACAGGTGCAGGTTTTTCTTGCCGGTGTAGCGGAAGCGGCCAAGGTCGATCAGTGCATCGGCCGACAGGCGCAGGCCGCTTTCCTCGCGCGTTTCGCGCAGTGCGGCGGCCAGCGGGGTCTCATCGGCGTCGATGCCGCCCTTGGGCAGGTCCCAGTGGTTCTGGCCCGTGACGTGGCACAGCAGCAGTTCACGCTGCGCGTTGAGGATGACGATGCCGCAACTGAGTCGCCGGGGGCCGAAGAACTGCATGGGTGATTGTCCGGCGAACGGCGCCGCACCGTTCCGATAAACAGCAAGCCCTTGGCGGCGCAGTTCGGCACCGGCCGGCCTGCGGTCAACCGGGCTTCTTGCGCGCGGGCGCCTTCTTGGCCACCGCCTTCTTTGCAGGCGCCTTCTTTGATGGGGCCTTCTTTACCGGCGCCCTCTTCGCCGGCGCTTCCAAATCACCTTCGTTGCCGCGCATCAGTGCGCCGGTGCCTTCAGGGATCGCAATCGGCCGCGCTCGCGCCGCAGCGCCACGCGTCACCGCCTCGGCGACGAAGCCGGTGGTCACGAGCACGGCCTTGGCGCGCTCGTAGTACTTCTGCCGGTCGGGCAGGCCGTTCTCGCCGCCGTTGATGCGCCGCGTGATGGTGACGAACTGCTGCCCATCGGCCAGCTCGTTCAAGCCGTTCGTCTTCCAGAACAGGCCGGCGGTGAGAAAGGCGACCTCGGGCGCTGCCGCGCGCTCGGGGTTGGCGGTGAGGTCCACACCGAGCAGGTCGCCGTACTTCTTGTAGTTGAAGCGGCCGGTGATCTGGATCGGCCCGCGCCCCTTGAAGCGCTTGCCGTCACCGGGTTGCGTGTTGCCCAGGCGCGCGGCCTTCGTGCTCGGGGGTTCGTAGCCCAGCTGCGCGGCGGTCGGGCCCCAGATCTCTTCCATCCAGCGGAACTCGCCCGATTCATGCGCGAGCTGCGCGGCGAACGCGGCCGTGCGCAGCAGCGTGTCGACGCCGCACGCGGCCATCGCCTGGTTCAGCGGCCCGAGGTAGAGCGCGCGTTTGGCCTGCGCCAGGTTGGGCATGATTTGCTGCAGCTGCGGGTCGGTGAGCATGGTGCATTCCAGAGGTTCGACACGGCGCGCATCTGACCACAGTCGGCAGGCGCGCCGAATCCCTACCTCGGCAAACGCGCTTCGCGCCTGGCACCTACTTGGGCTTCGCCCCTGGCCCCTTCGGGTCGTTCGCGGCGGGTGGCTTGTAATCGCCAAGCGTGGTCTTGAGCGGGCACACCGACACGGCGGGGCACTTGTTGCAGCCGACGGCTAGGGCGATGGGGCAGACGACCATGGTGCTTCTCCTGGGCAGAGAATGGGCTGCGCCTGGGCAGGGTACGCGGCTTGCACACCGTGCGGCAGGTGTCGAACCCTGCCGCGTGTGGGTGAGGGTGGCTGAGGGTGGCTGGTGGTGGTTGGGCGTAAGCGCTCAGCTGCCAGGCTCGGCGTCGAGCACGCGCCGCACGGTGGCGCACAGTTCTTCGAGCGTGTTCTCCTTGTGCAGCACGTGGCGCACACCGACAGCTGCCGCCTCGTCACGCAGCGCCTGCGAGACATAGCCCGAAGTGATGACCACCGGCAGCGCAGGGCGGATGCGTGCCACCTCGCGCGCCACCTCGACGCCCGAGAAGCGCGGCATGTTGTAGTCGGTCACGACCAGGTCGAACGCCCCCGGCCGTTCGCGCAGCGCGGCCAGTGCCAGGGCGGCGTCCTGGAACACCTCGACGCTGTGGCCGGCGCGCTGCAGAAGGCCGCCGCCAACCAGCGCCATGGTCTCGTCGTCGTCGATGTAGAGCAAGCGGTACCCGGCACCGGCGCGCGCCGGCACGGGCACGTCGGCCGCCGGCTCGGGCAGTGGCGGGCCGGCCGGCGTGCGCGGCAGCAGGATCGTGAAGCGGCTGCCCTGCCCGGGCGTGCTGTCGACACTGATCGCGCCGCCGTGTGCCGTGACGATGCCGTGCACCACCGACAGCCCGAGGCCGGTGCCTTCGTCGACCGCCTTGGTGGTGAAGAAGGGCTCGAAGATGCGCTCGCGGGTGGCGGCCGGCATGCCGACGCCGTCGTCTGCCACCCACAGCCGCACCTGCTGGCCGGGCGCGGCGCCAAGGCCGACCTCGATGCGCCCACGCCCGCCGTGCAGCGCGTGCCAGGCGTTGGTGCACAGGTTCACGAGCACCTGCTGCACCTGTGTGGCATCGGCCTGCACCCACAGCGGCTCGGCGTCGAGCACGGCGTCGAGCTGCACCGCCGTGGGCAGCGTCGAGCGCAGCAGGGCCAGGGTTTCATCGATCACCGGGCGCAACGGCTGCGCCACCAGCTCCTGCGGCTCGCGCCTACTGAACGCGAGGATCTGGTGCACCAGTTCGCGCGCGCGCCGCCCGGCGATGCGGATCTGCGCCAACGGCGCCTGCGCGGCGTGGCCAGGGCCCGCCGCTTCACTGGCAAGCGCCAGGTTGCCCAGGATGGCGCCGAGGATGTTGTTGAAGTCGTGGGCGATGCCGCCGGCCAAGGTGCCGATGGCTTCGAGCTTCTGGGTTTCGCGCAGCTGCGCTTCGAGCGCGCGCTTGAGGGACTCGGAGCGCCGGCGCTCGGTGGTGTCGGTGCCCTGCACGATGAAACAGTCGAGCGCACCCGAGGCGTCGCGCACGGCGGTGACGGCGGCTGACGCAAAGCGCTGCTCGCCGCTCGACGAAGTGAAGGTGTCTTCGGAAAGCACCGGCCCGCTGGTGGCGGCCGCAGCGTGCAGGCGCGCTGGCCACACGGCCTGCATGTCGACATGGTCGCGCCACCACAGCGTTTGCCAGAACAGCACGCCGATGACCTGCTCGGGTGCCACCGGCGGGCCGCCGGTCGAGAGCTGCTGATTGAAGTCGAGCACGCGGCCCTCGGGGTCGAGGATCGCGACGAACTGGAACTGTTGCGCGAATGCGGCGCGCAGCCGCTGCTCGGAGCGGCGCAGGTCATCAATGGCTGTGGGGCGGCGCGGCATGGGGCAAATCATCCCCCATTGGTGCGCGCCGTGGGGTGACGCATGCCACGCAGCGCTGCGAATGCCAGTCCGGTCACTCGGCTTGCGGGCTGCCGGGCAGCAAGGGCTGCCGCTTGCCGGTGCGCTTGTTGCGTTCGGTGCGCTCGGTGCGCTGCGCGGTGCGTTCGGCGTCGCGCGCTTCGCCGGCTGCGAGCCATTGCGTGAACTCGCCCGGGCCCTCCAGCGTGATGCGCCCCCAGGCACCCGCGCGAAAGTCGTTCAGCGCAATTTCGCCGGCCTTTTGCAGGTTGACGCGGCCGCCGCTCATCAGACCGCCGCGTCGGCGGCCAACCTCGGTGAGCAGGGCGTCGTCGGTCGCTTGGGACAGGTCGGCGATCTGGTAGCGCGCCTGCAGTCGCTCGGCGTAGCGCAGGCGCACGCGGCCCAGCAACTCGAGCGCAACTTCTTCTTCGTCATACGCATTGCGGCCGATGCCGCCGCTCGCGGCCAGGTGGTAGCCGCTTTGCTCGACTGTGATGCGCGGCCACAGCATGCCGGGCGTGTCGAACAGGTAAACATCGGAGGCGAGCACGATCTTCTGTTCGACCTTGGTGATGCCCGGCTCGTCACCGGTCTTGGCGGTGCGCTGACCGACCAGCGTGTTGATGAGCGTGGACTTGCCGACGTTCGGGATGCCGCAGATCAGCACACGCAGCGGCTTGGTCATGCCACCGCGCAATGGCGCCAGCGCGCGGCACGCCGCGATCAGCTGGCGTGCAGGTGCGGTGGCGCTTGCATCGAGCGCGAGTGCCTGCGTGCCCGGTTGTGCCTGGTAGTGCGCAAGCCAGAGCGCGGTCAGTTCCGGGTCGGCCAGGTCCTGCTTGTTCAAGACCTTGAGGGCCGGCTTTCCCAGCGTCAGCTCGGCCAGCAACGGGTTGGCGCTGGAACCCGGCAGCCGCGCATCGAGCAGCTCGATGACCACGTCGATGTCGGGCAGACGCTCGACGATGGCCTTCCGCGTCGAGTTCATGTGGCCGGGGAACCACTGGATGGGCATGGTCAGCGCGCCCCGTCAGGGCCGAGCCACGATGACGAGCGCAGGCGCGCCATCAAACGTCGATGTTCGCCGCCCGCAGCGCATTGCTCTCGATGAAGTTGCGGCGCGGCTCGACCTCGTCGCCCATCAACATCGTGAACACCTTGTCGGCCTCGATGGCGTCGTCGATCTGCACGCGCAACAGGCGGCGCACGGCCGGGTCCATGGTCGTTTCCCAGAGCTGGGACGGGTTCATCTCGCCCAGGCCCTTGTAGCGCTGCCGGCCGACGGCCGACTCGGCCTGCTGGATCAGCCAGGCCATGGCCTGGCGGAAGTCCGAGACCTTGGCTTCCTTCTGGCGCTCACCGTCGCCGCGCCGCACCACGGCGCCTTCGCCGACGAGGCCGCGGAAGGTTTGGCCGGCCAGGCTGAGCGCTTCATAGTCGGCGCCGTGAACGAAGTCGGCGGTGATGACGCTGCTCTTCACGTTGCCGTGGTGCATGCGGCTCACGCGCAGGATGTGCTTGTCAGTGCGCGCATCGAACTCGGCCGTGACCTCAGCGTCGTGCAGCGCGGCCTTCAGCGCGGTGGCCGAGGCTTCGGCGGCTTCGAGCGTGTCGATGTCGAGCGCCAGGCCGTTGGCCATGGCGCGCAGCGCCTCCACATCCATCCAGTTCGACAGGCGCTCGACCACGTTCTTCGCCAGCACGTACTGGCGTGCCAGTGCCTCCAACGCATCGCCTTGCAGCAGCACCGCACCGGCAACACCTGTCTCCAGCTTGGCATCCTTCAGCGCCACCTTCAGCAGGTAGGCATCGAGTTCGTGGCCGTCCTTCAGGTACTGCTCTTCCTTGCCGAGCTTGACCTTGTAGAGCGGCGGCTGGGCGATGTAGATGTGGCCACGCTCGACGAGTTCGGGCATCTGGCGGAACAGGAACGTGAGCAGCAGCGTGCGGATGTGCGCGCCGTCCACGTCAGCGTCCGTCATGATGATGATGCGGTGGTAGCGCAACTTATCGGGGTTGAAGTCGTCGCCGCCCATGCCCTTGCCGATGCCGGTACCCAAGGCGGTGATAAGCGTCAGGATCTCATTGCTCGTCAACAGCTTCTCGTAGCGTGCCTTCTCGACGTTGAGTATCTTTCCGCGCAGCGGCAGGATCGCCTGGAACTTGCGGTCGCGACCCTGCTTGGCGGAACCGCCGGCAGAGTCGCCCTCGACGATGTAGATCTCGCACAGCGCCGGATCCTTCTCCTGGCAGTCGGCCAGCTTGCCAGGCAAGCCCATGCCGTCGAGCACGCCCTTGCGGCGAGTCATCTCGCGGGCCTTGCGAGCCGCCTCGCGGCCGCGCGCGGCGTCGATGATCTTGGCGCAGATGGTCTTGGCGTCGGTCGGGTTCTCTTGCAGGTAGTCGGTCAGGGCCTTGCTCACCACGTCTTCGACCGGGCCGCGCACTTCGCTGCTGACGAGCTTGTCTTTGGTCTGGCTGCTGAACTTGGGCTCGGGTACCTTGACCGACAGCACGCAACACAGGCCTTCGCGCATGTCGTCGCCGGTGACTTCGACCTTCGCCTTCTTGGCGAGTTCGTTGTCGTCGATGTACTTGTTGATGACGCGCGTCATGCCGGCGCGCAAGCCGGTCAAGTGCGTGCCACCGTCACGCTGCGGAATGTTGTTGGTGAAGCACAGCACGTTCTCGCTGTAGCCGTCGTTCCACTGCATCGCAACTTCAGCCGTGATGTTGGTGCTTTGCTCGCTCATCTTCTCACCGCTGGCGCTGAAGATGTTCGGGTGCAAAGCCTTCTTGCCCGCGTTCACGTACTCGACGAAACCCTTCACACCGCCGGCGTAGGCGAAGTTGTCTTCCCGGTTGTTGCGCTCGTCGAGAAGGCGGATCTTCACGCCGTTGTTCAAGAAGCTCAGTTCGCGAAGCCGCTTGCTGAGAATGTCGTAGTGGAAATCGATATTCGAGAAGATTTCGAGGTCGGGCAGGAAGTGCACTTCGGTGCCGCGCTTATCAGTCTCGCCGATCACTTTCATGGGCGACACTTCGACGCCGTCTCTGACTTCAATCACGCGGTCTTGCGGGATGCCCTGGCGGAACTCCATGTAGTTGGTGGAGCCGTCGCGCCGCACTGTCAGGCGCAGCCATTTGCTCAGGCCGTTCACGCAGCTCACGCCCACGCCGTGCAGGCCGCCCGACACCTTGTAGCTGTTCTGGTTGAACTTGCCGCCAGCGTGCAGTTCGGTCAAGGCGATCTCGGCTGCCGAGCGCTTGGGCTCGTGCTTGTCGTCCATCTTCACGCCAGTCGGGATGCCGCGGCCGTTGTCGGTCACGCTGATCGAGTTGTCGGAGTGGATGGTCACCACGATGTCGTCGCAATAGCCCGCCAGCGACTCGTCGATCGAGTTGTCGACGACCTCGAACACAAGGTGGTGCAGGCCGGTGCCGTCGGACGTGTCGCCGATGTACATGCCCGGGCGCTTGCGCACCGCTTCCAGGCCTTCGAGGATCTGGATGCTGCCTTCGCCATACGCAGCGCTATCGGCGGCGTGTTGCGTGGACCTTTCGGCGCTGTCGGCGGCGTGTTGCGTTGCTTTATCGCCGTCTTCGGGGGGGTTCACAGGTTCGCTCATCGGTTTGCACTCACTGTTCGGGCTGCAGTCGTTGAAAACCCAGCGCCATCAAAAATGCTGAAGCGGGCCGCAGCCCGCTTGATGCCTTGTTGGGCAAGTGGCGTCAAATGCGCATCGGCATCACGACGTACTTGAACCCGGCTTGCTCAGGCACGGTCAACAAGGCACTGGAATTGGTGTCCTGCAGTTCGAGCTTCACCATCTCGACGCTCATGTTGCTCAGAGCTTCGATCAGGTAGGTGACGTTGAAGCCGATTTCGATGCTGTCGCCGCCGTAGTCGATCTCGAGCTCTTCCTTGGCCTCTTCCTGTTCGGCATTGCTCGACGCGATGCGCAAAGTGCCGGGCTCGATGTTGACGCGCACGCCCTTGAACTTCTCGCTCGTCAGGATCGCGGCACGCTGCAGGCTCGCCAGGAACGGCACGCGGCCGAGCGTCACGACGTTCTTGTGGTTCTTCGGAATCACGCGGTTGTAGTCGGGGAACTTGCCTTCGACCAGCTTGGTCACGAACTCCATGCCGCTGAAGCTGAATTTCGCCTGGTTGCCGGCGAAGCGCATCTCGATCGCGCTGTCGTCTGTCGTGTCTTTGAGCAGGCGCTGCAGTTCGAGCACGGTCTTGCGCGGCAAGATCACCTCTTGCTTCGGGATCTCGACATCGAGCGTGGCCTGCGCCAACGCAAGGCGGTGGCCATCGGTTGCGACAAGCGTCAGGTTCTTGCCTTCGGCCACGAACAGAATGCCGTTCAGGTAGTAGCGGATGTCGTGCACCGCCATCGCGAAATGCACCTGGTTGATCAGGCCTTTGAGTGCCTTTTGCGGCACGCTGAACACGGGGCCGAAATCGGCCGCTTCCTGGACCAGCGGGAAGTCGTCAGCCGGCATCGTCTGCAGCGTGAAGCGGCTCTTGCCGCCTTGCAGCGTCAGCTTGTTCTGGTTCGCCGTCAGCGTGACGATCTGGTCGGCAGGCATCGAGCGCAGGATGTCGATCAGCTTGCGCGCGCCGACGGTCGTTGCGAAGTTGCCGGCGTCGCCGTCGAGCTCAGCGGTGGTGCGAACCTGGATCTCGAGGTCGCTGGTCGTGAGCTCGATCATCCCGCCGGTCTTGCGGATCAACACGTTCGCGAGGATCGGCAGCGTGTGGCGGCGCTCGACGATGCCCGAGACCGATTGCAGGGCGCTCAAAACTTTTTCTTGTGCTGTCTTTAAGACAATCATTTGAACCTCTCAACTTAGTCGTAATAGTAGAGAACGCCTGTTTCTGTGGACAAGCCTATTTTCGCCTGTTCAATCAGGTACTTAGGCACCGGAAAACCATGGGGCTGGAGGCCTTGTTTCGGGTATGCCTGGCATACAACAACTTCTTCAGCGCGCCATCGGCTGTGGACAACCTCGTGCTTGTTCGAATGTTGCCCACAGGGTTGTGACTTGACATGAGCGCAGACAGTGCCATCAGCCCTTGAGGGTTTGTTCCAGCACGTGCAACTGCTGGTTCAGCTCGGTGTTCTTCTGCCGCTCGGCCGAGATCTTGCGCACCGCATGCAGCACCGTGGTGTGGTCGCGCCCACCGAAAAGCTCACCAATCTCGGGCAGGCTTTTCTGGGTCATTTCCTTGGCGAGGTACATCGCGATCTGGCGCGGCCGGGCAATGCTGGCGGGCCGTTTTTTGCTGTACATGTCGGCGACCTTGATCTTGTAGAAGTCGGCGCAGGTCTTCTGGATGTTCTCGACGCCGATCTGTCGGTTCTGGATCGACAGAAGGTCTTTGAGCGCTTCGCGCGCCAGGCCGATGTTGATTTCCTTGTGGCTGAAACGCGAGTACGCGAGGATCTTGCGCAGCGCGCCTTCGAGCTCGCGAACATTGGCGCGCACGTTCTTCGCGACGAAGAACGCCACGTCTTCGGGCATGGGTGTGGCTTCCAGCTCGGCCTTGCGCATCAGGATGGCGACGCGCATTTCCAGTTCGGGCGGCTCGATGGCAACGGTCAGGCCGGCATCGAAGCGTGAGGTCAGCCGCTCATCGATGTCGACCAGCCCTTTCGGATAGGTGTCGCTCGTCATGATGATGTGCGCCTTCTTGGCGAGCAGCGCTTCGAAGGCGTTGAAGAACTCTTCCTGCGTGCGCTCCTTGCCGGCGAAAAACTGCACGTCGTCGATCAGCAGCAGGTCGAGCTGGTGGTACTTTGCCTTGAGTTCGTCGAAGGTCTTGCGCTGGTAGTTCTTGACCACGTCGGTGATGAACTGCTCGGCGTGCAGGTACAGGATGCGCGCGTCCGGGCGGTCGGCCAACAGCGCATTGCCGACGGCGTGGATCAGGTGGGTCTTGCCCAGGCCGACACCGCCGTAGATGAAGAGTGGGTTGTACATCTGCCCCGGCGCGCCGGCCACGTGCAGAGCCGCGGTGCGCGCCATCTGGTTGGCCCGGCCGGGAACGAGTGTCTCGAACGTGAGAAGCGGGTTCAGGCGGTGGCGCGACGCTGCCGCTGCCGCCGCAGAGGCCCGTTCCGTTGCGGCACGCGTGCTGGCCGATGGGCCGAGCGTGGTCGCACCGTTCAGTAGCGGGCTGGATGATGGTGATGTCGGTTGCGGGTGCTGCGCGTGTTGCGGGTACGCGGGGCCGTCCGCGCTGGAGCGAAGCGGCGCCTCGCGGCTGGCCAGCATCATGTCGAGACGCACGGGCTTGCCCGCCAGTTCGCTCAGCACGGCCTCGATGCGCCCCGCGTATTGGGTGCGAATCCAGTCGAGTTTGAATCGGTTCGGGACCCGAACTGTCACGACGGCACCAACATCACCCTGATCGGTGACATCGGCCGCCGGCAATGGCCGGATCCAGGTATTGAATTGTTGTTCAGGCAACTCGGCGGCAAGTCGTTCGCAGCCACGCAGCCAAAGGTCGGCACTCATTGTGGAAAAGTTCTCTTGGGAGCCGCGGAATTGTACGTTGACGGGCCGGCCCAGAGCGGGTTATCCACAGTTTCTATGACCACCGCAATGCCCTTGCAGACGCAGAGCTCCCGGTCTAAGTCATTGACGGGAAAGGGTGTTTTTGGTGTAATAGTGGGTTTCCCGAAGAGCAGCCCAGCATGAGAGACGACTCTGCGGGTTCGCCGGCCACCAAAGCCAGTCTCGGTCGGGCTCCATAAAAAAATCGGCAACGAGAAAGCATCATGAAACGCACTTACCAAGCTTCCAAAGTCCGCCGCGCCCGCACGCACGGCTTCCTCGTTCGCATGAAGAGCCGTGGCGGCCGCGCTGTGATCAATGCGCGCCGCGCCAAGGGCCGCAAGCGCCTGGCAGTCTGAGCCTTCTGGCTGCGCAGGCCGGGCCGACGGTGCAGCGCTCGCCGGTGTGCCAACGTTGCGAGCGGGTTCACGCCGCGATTTGCCCAAGCTGCGCGGCCAAAGCGACGTTGTGATTGGCTGCATCGTGCGTTCGTCCGACTTCGAACGCGTGTTGCGCGTGCGAAGCCGTGTGTGCAGTGCGCACTTCGCACTGCACTACCTGCCGGCTACGCCAGCGCTAGGGAAACGAGCGCAGCCGCAGGTCGTTGCGGAGCAGTTGTCAACAGGTGCACCGAACCTGGTCATCACACCTGTGGATGACCGGCCGTCGACTGGTTTATGGCTGGGCTCGGTGGTGCCAAAACGACACGCCCGCCGGGCCGTCACGCGCAACCTGATCAAGCGGCAAATCCGCGCGGCGGTGGCGCGCCACGTTGGCCGCCTCGAAGCTGGCCTGTGGGTGGTTCGCTTGCGCGGCCCGTTCGACCGCGCCCGGTTCACCAGTGCAGCGTCGGGTGCGCTCAAGCACGCCGCGCGTGCTGAGCTCGAGCAGGTGTTGACGGCAGCCGGCCTGCGCATGTCGCCGGCTTGAGCCGCCGCAATCGACGCCATGCGCTCCCTCCTGACAACGCTGCGAGTTTTGCCGCAGCAAGTTCTCATGGCCGCCGTGCGCGGCTACCGGCTTCTCCTGAGCCCGTGGCTGGGCAGTTCCTGCCGGTTCGAACCCACATGTTCAGCGTATTCGTTACGCGCGCTTGAATTGCACGGCGCTGCGGCTGGCACCTACCTCACGCTGCACCGTCTGGCTCGATGCAGCCCGCTTTGCGCGGGCGGGCACGACCCGGTGCCTCAACATCCCCAGCGCTTGTTTGCATGGGCCGCGCGCGGCCGGCAAGGCAAGCAAGCGCCGCCTTCATCCAACCCAACCCACAAGACTTCCCCATGACCGATATCCGGCGCACCCTGCTGTGGGTGGTGTTTTCCATGTCCTTGTTCCTGATCTACGACGCGTGGAACAAGCACAACGGCCAGCCCTCGTTCTTCAGCCCGCCTGCTGCGAAGCCGGCCGCAGTGGGGGCTGCGCCGAACGCGGCTTCGGCCTCGACCGTGGGCGTGCCCGTGCCCGCCGCAGCCGGTGCACCCGGTGTTGCGGCTGTGGCACCTGCCGCGCCTGCGTCTGGTGTGGCGCTTGTGTCCGAGAAGGTCACGATCAGCACCGACCTCGTCAAGGCCACGCTGGACAGCAAGGGCGGCGACCTGGTACGCATCGAGTTCCTGCAGCAAAAGGATCAGTTCGATCACAGCAAGAACATGGTCTTGCTCGACCAGTCGGCAGACCGCCTGTACGTCGCGCAGACCGGCTTGATCCCGGCCGCTGGCGGTGCCGGCCTGCCGAATCACCACACCGTGATGCAGCTCGTGCCGGGTGAGCGCACGCTCGCCGCAGGGCAGAACGAGCTGAAGGTAGTGTTCGAGTCGCCGGTGGTCGGGGGCACCAAGCTCGTGAAGACCTATACGTTCAAGCGCGGCGACTATGTGGTCGACGTGAAAAGCGAGGTCCTGAACCAGTCGGGCGCGCCGATCAACCCGCGCCTGTACCTGCAACTGGTGCGTGACGGCAATGCGCCGGCGGGCGAATCGAGCTTCTACTTCACCTTCACCGGCCCGGCCATCTACGACGATGGCGCGCACTTCAAGAAGATCGACTTCAAGAGCATCGAGAAGCGCAAGCCGGACGAAAAGCCCGACCACGAGACCAACGCCGACAACGGCTGGGTCGCGATGGTGCAGCACTACTTCGCCGCCGCCTGGCTGATCGACAAGCCTGACGGCGCCAAGCAGCCGCGCGAATACTTCACCGGCAAGGTGGCGGCGAACACCTACTCGGTGGGCATGTTCGTGCCGCTCGGCGACATCGCGCCGGGCGCGAGCAAAGTGTTCGATGCGCACCTGTTCATCGGCCCGCAAGAAGAAAACAAGCTGACGGCCCTTGCGCCGGGGCTCGAGCTCGTCAAGGACTACGGCTACTTCAAGATCCTGGCCGAGCCGCTGTTCTGGTTGCTCACGCAGCTGCACAGCCTGCTGGCGAACTGGGGCTGGTCGATCGTCGGGCTCGTGGTGCTGCTGCGCATCGCGTTTTTCTGGCTCAACCTCAAGGCCTACACCTCGATGGCCAAGATGAAGGCCGTGAACCCCAAGATCACCGAGTTGCGCGAGCGCCTCAAAGAGAAGCCGCAGCAGCTTCAGCAGGAGATGATGCGCATCTACCGCGAAGAGAAGATCAACCCGCTCGGCGGCTGCCTGCCGATGCTGGTGCAGATGCCCTTTTTCATTGCGCTGTACTGGGTGCTGCTGTCGAGCGTCGAGATGCGCAACGCACCGTGGATCGGCTGGATCACAGACCTGTCCGCCAAAGACCCGTTCTACATCCTGCCGGTGCTGATGACCGCCACCAGCCTGTTGCAGACCTGGCTCAACCCGACGCCACCCGACCCGGTGCAGGCGAAGATGATGTGGATCATGCCGCTGGTGTTCTCGGTGATGTTCTTCGTGTTCCCGGCCGGCCTGGTGCTGTACTGGCTCACGAACAACATTCTGTCGATCGCGCAGCAGTACCTGATCAACAAGAAGTTGGGCGTGCTGGGTACGTAGTACCCGCGAGGCATTCCAGCCCGGCATCGCGCCGGGCTGGGCGCGGTTTCGGCGCACGAGTGGGGCCGAGTCGGATGTGCCTACTGCAGGCCGGAGCGTCGGCAGCAGAGCCAGCAAGGCGTGCGCAACAATCCGACCCATGCAGGCCCACCGATCTGACGCGATCCTGGCTGTGGCCACTGCCAGCGGCCGCGGGGCGGTGGGCATCGTCCGCGTGTCCGGGCCGGACCTGTCGGTGCTGATCAGCGGTTTGTTCGCACGCACGCTGGCCCCGCGCCACGCGACCTACCTGCCGTTCACCGACGCGGCTGGCGCAGCCATCGACCGCGGCCTGGCCATCCACTTCCCGGCGCCGCATTCGTACACCGGCGAAGACGTTCTCGAGCTGCAGGCCCACGGCGGCTCGGTGGTGTTGCAGCTGCTCGTCGCGCGCTGCCTGCAAGTGGCTTGCGAAGCCGACCCTTCCACGGGGCAGCCTCGCTTGCCGGGCCTGCGCCTCGCGTGCCCCGGTGAGTTCACGGAGCGGGCTTTCCTGAACGACAAGCTCGACCTCGCGCAGGCCGAGGCGGTCAGCGACCTGATCGATGCCAGCACCGAAGCCGCCGCGCGCTCGGCGGGCCGCTCGTTGAGTGGCGCGTTCTCGAACGAGATCAACGCGCTGCGTGACGGCCTCGTCACCCTGCGGATGCTGGTCGAAGCCACGCTCGACTTCCCGGAAGAGGAGATCGATTTCCTTGAGGCGGCCGGTGCGCGCGCGCGGCTGGCGGCGATTGCGCTGCAGGTCGACGCCGTGCTCGGCCGCGCGCGGCAGGGTGCCTTGCTGCGCGAAGGCATCAGCGTGGTGCTGGCGGGGCAACCCAACGTGGGCAAAAGCTCGCTTTTGAACGCGCTGGCCGGTGCCGAGTTGGCGATCGTCACGCCCATTCCCGGCACGACGCGCGACAAGGTCACGCAGACGATCCAGATCGACGGCGTGCCGGTGCACGTGATCGACACCGCCGGCCTGCGCGACGCGCAGGACGAGGTCGAGCGCATCGGCGTGGCGCGCAGTTGGGCCGAGATCGATCAGGCCGACGCGGTGCTGTTCCTGCACGACCTGACCCGCGCCGACGAGCCTGCCCATCAAGCCGAAGACGCCCGCATCGACAGCCGGCTGCCCGCCGCGCTGCGCCGTGACGCGCGGCTGGTGCACGTGTTTAACAAGGCCGACGCGGTGCTGCCGGCGGTGCTGGCTGAGCTATTGGCGGCAGCGCCCCGCCCGCACGGCGCGGTAGTGTTGTCGGCCCTCACGGGGGATGGCATCGAGCTGCTGCGCCAGAAGTTGCTCGAACTGGCCGGCTGGCACGCGCAGCCCGAAGGCCTGTTCATCGCCCGCACCCGCCACGTCGAGGCACTGCGGCGCAGCCGCGATCACCTGTTGCAGGCCCAGGCGCAAGCCGCGCGCGCCGGCGCCGCGCTGGACCTGCTCGCCGAAGAGCTGCGCCTGGCCCACGACGCGCTCGGCGAGATCACCGGCGTGTTCACGCCCGACGACTTGCTGGGTGAGATCTTCAGCCGCTTCTGCATCGGCAAGTGAGCGCCCAGAGCGCCGCTGTGCAACCCGACCGGCGGAGCCTGCGCGGCGACGAAGGGCGGCGCTGCAGGCGCTGCCCGGTCGGTGCTGCCGGTAGGCGCCGACCATAATCTTCGCAACGCAAACCGTGCTTGCGGCGCTGGAGAACACAGATGGAAATCGATGACCTCGTCCAGGTGATCCAGACATTGAATGCCGAGGACGCGTTCCGCGCGCGGCTGAACCTGGAGCAGTGGCGCAACATCGCGCCCTACCTGTCGCGCCACGAAATACGCGCCGGCGACCTGCTGATGAAGCAGGGTGATGCCGACCGCGCCATGTACTTTCTGGCGCAGGGCAGCCTGCAGGTGTTCGTGACGGGCGGCCCGCCCGGCAGCAACCGCATTGCCATTCTGCGCACCGGCTCGGTGGTGGGTGAGCCGGGGCTGTTCGGTGACAGCCCGCGCATGGCCAACGTCGAGGCCATGACGCCGTGTGTTGTGTTCGCGCTGCGCGGCCCTCGGCTCGAAGAGCTGGCGCAGCGGCTGCCTGCGCTCGCGCTCGAACTGCTGCGCGCCGCCGGTGGCGTGATGGCCACGCGCATGCGCGCCAACCTCTCGAAGCAAACGCCGTTCAGCTGACTGCTGGCACCGGCGCGCCGAAGCGATTGCGCAGCAGGCCGATGCCGTCGATCACGACCTCGACCACCGAGCCTGGCTTCATCGGCAGCACACCGAGCGAGGTGCCGCACAGGATCACGTCGCCAGGCAAGAGCGTCATGTCATGCGACAGGCGCGACACCAGCTCGGCCGGTGTGAAGAACATGTCGGCCAGCGGGTAGTTCTGGCGCTCGCGGCCCGACACGGTGGTTCGAAGTTGCGCCGTGCTCACGTCGAACGCGGTCTCGATCACCGGCCCGAGCGCGCCGAAGCCGTCGAAGCTCTTGGCGCGCGCCCACTGCGGGAAGCTCGGGTCGCGCTGCAGCAGCTCCATCGCCGTCACGTCGTTCGCGCAGGTGTAGCCGAAGATGTGCGCCGGCGCATCAGTCACGCTGACGGCGCGCGCGGGCTTGCCGATCACGACAGCGAGCTCGCCTTCGTAGGCGACGCGGCCGTCATAGCCCGCCGGCACGGCGATGGCCGATTCGTGCGGCGTGACGCTGCTCGGCGCCTTCAGGAAATACAACGGCTCGGCCGGTTGCGACCAGCCGTTCTTGGCCGCCGCAGCCCGGAAGTTGTTCCACAGGCCGATGACCTTCGAGGGCTGGCACGGCGCAAGCCATTCGAGCTGACCCAGGCCAACACGCTCACCGGTGGCACGGGGCTCGGCGAACAGGTCGCCGTCATGCACGTGCACCTGCTCGCCATCGAGCAGGCCGAATGCGTCGGCGCCGAGGTTGCGAAATCGCAGCCACTTCACAGTGCGCACCTGGCGATGATCGAGGGGTTGGGTTGAAGCGGCATGTTCACGGACCGACTTTCGCGCCGCTCGTTGACTGGTGCGCCCGGCTGGGATCGAACCAGCAACCCCTGCCTTCGGAGGGCAGTACTCTATCCATTGAGCTACGGACGCGCGCTGTCGATTCTACCAGCGCACCCCGGTGATACCGGGTGCGGCCCGGGGGTGCAAGGGGCGACCGCCTATAATCGAAAGCTTTTGTGCGGCGACTGCCGGCACACCGCGCTGCCGACTTCCGCAGATGATCCGCAGCAGATCGCAGTTCAAAGGACCCGATGAGCGACGCCCCCACTCCGCAAGATCACGACGGCCCTCACGAGGGCCCGATCAAGACCCCCAAACAGCTGATCATGGCGGTCCTGTACGCATTCGTCGTGCCGGTCATCGTGATCATCATGTTGACGGTGTACGTGACCAGCGACCATCGCCCGGCGGCCGGCAGCTCCGCGCTGACGCCCGAGGCCACCGCCGCGCGCATTCACCCGGTCGGCCTGGTCCAGGTGAAAGACGCTTCCGACCCGAGCACGCTCAAGACCGGCGAACAGGTCTTCGGCGCGCAGTGCACGGCCTGCCACACGGCCGGGCTGGTCGGCTCACCCAAGTTCGGCGACACAGCTGCGTGGGCGCCGCGCATCAAGACCGGCTACGACGCCTTGCTGCACTCGGCACTCGCCGGCAAGGGGCAGATGGGCGCGCAGGGCGGCGGCGACTACACCGACGTGGAAATCGGCCGCGCGGTGGTCTACATGGCCAACGCCGCCGGCGCCAAGTTCGACGAGCCCAAGGCACCGGCCGCCGGCGCTGCGGCAGCTGAAGCACCGGCAGCACCGGCCGCACTCGCATCGGCCGCGGCAGCGGCCGGGCCAGCGCCTTCCACCGCGGCGACCACGGCGATGGCCGCCCCTGCAGCCGTGGCGGCGGCGAAGCCCGCGCCTGCCAAGGCCGAAGCGGCTGCAGCCACAGTAGCCACCGCAGCCGCTCCGGCGCTGTACACGCAGATCTGCCAGACCTGCCACCTCAACGGTGTGGCCAACGCGCCGAAGCTCGGTGACAAGGCCGCGTGGGCCCCGCGCCTGGCGCAAGGCATCGACGGTCTGACCGCCAGCGCCATCAAGGGCAAGGGCGCGATGCCTCCCAAGGGCGGCTCCGCCGCCAGCGATGCCGAGATCAAGGCCGTCGTCACCTACATGGTGGGCAGCGTCAAGTAACGGCCTGCACGCTCGCAGTCAAGCCGGCCTCGTGCCGGCTTTTCTTCGGGCGCAGTGCGTCGGCGGCGACTCCTCCGGCGCATCCGATCCGCGCCCGGCTGCGTAACGACGGGCAGCGGCCGATGCGCCGCCCGCGTGCCGCGCGGCGGCGCCGACAACAACCCCTTCTGGAGCCGACCATGATCAAGCTTTCACTGACCCTTGCCGCTGTTGCCGTGCTGTCCGCCTGCGCGGCCACGCCGATGATGATGAAGATCGACAACGCCGCGCTGCCCGAAGCGGTGCGCGTGCCGGCCGGCCAGAAGGTGTTGATGGCCGCGACCGGTGTCGGCGAACTGACCTACGAATGCCGCGAAAAGAAGGACATGGCGGGCCAGCACGAGTGGGCCTTCGTCGGCCCGGTGGCCACGCTGTTCGGCGCTGACAAGAAGACCGTCGGCAAGTACTACGCCGGGCCAACCTGGGAAGCGGCCGACGGCTCGAAGGTCACGGGCAAGCAGGTGGCCGTGGCGCCAGCGATGCCGGGCAGCATCCCGCTGCAACTGGTGAAGGCCGAGCCCGCCGCCATGTCCAACACAGGCACCGGCGCGATGACCGGCGTGAGCTACATCCAGCGCCTGAACACCAAGGGCGGCGTGGCGCCCGCGATGGGTTGTGACGCGGCCGCCAAAGGCAAGCGCCAGCAGGTCGCCTACGAGGCCGATTACGTGTTCTACGGTTCGTGAAACCCGTTCACGGCGCCGGCGCGAGCCGGTAGCCGAAGCGCTGCGGCAGGCTCGCGAACACGGCCTCGCTAGGCGCCCACACACCGCGCTCGACCGCGCCGGCGGCGGCCTCCATGTCGAGCGTGTGCACGATCCCCAAGCCGATGTCGGTCGCCAGGAAGAGGCGGCCGTTTTCATCGAGCCATGCCGACGCGAACTGCGCCGCGCGGCCGGTGTGGCTTTCGATCACGGGCATCGCAGCCGGGTCGGATGCGCTCTGCAGCCGCCACACCCACGGCGCGGCCTCGAGCTCCACATACACGCGCTGCGGACCGTTCTGGAAGAACCAGCAACCGGCCTCGTCCGCGAGGTAGTTGCGCTCGATGAAGTCGCGCAGCTTCTCGTGCTGGATGCGGCTGCCCTTGACCCGCGGAAACGGGCCGGCGGCCTGCACGCGCTCGTCACGCATGTACCAGTCACCGCGCGCGTCAAGCGCCAACCAGCCGTAGCAGTGCGGTACGTTGGGCCACTTCTTGAGGGCTTGCTTGACGATGTCGTCCATGGATGGATGCTCGCTCAGATCGCCCGCTTCAGCCAGCCCATCACCTGCTCCGGCAGGGTGTGCACATGGCCCGGCCAGCGCCCGCCCGGGAAGCCCACGTGCCCGCCGTGGGCCGGCTGCCACAAGGTGACGAACGAGCCGACGTCGCGCGGGTGCGGGAGGCTCGCGCCCGGCACGAACGGGTCGTTGCGCGCATTGAGCACGAGCGCCGGGATGCGGATGCGCTTCAAGTGTGGCTGGGCCGAGCCCCGGCGCCAGTAGTCGTCGGTGTCCTTGAAGCCGTGCAGCGGCGCGGTGAACACGTTGTCGAACGCGTACAGGTCGCGTGCCGCAAGAAGACGCTCTCGGCTGAACAGGCCCGGGTGCTGGGCCAGCTTGCGCAGCGCCTTGGGTTTCATGCTGCGCAGGAACATGCGGGTGTAGACCTGCCGGTTGAAGCCGCGCCCAATGGCGTGGCCGCCGGCCGCCAGGTCGATGGGCGACGAGACGGCGGCCACCGCGCTGACCTGCTGGCGCGCCGCCTCACCCGCTTCCTCGGCCCAGCGCAGCAAGGCATTGCCGCCGAGCGACACACCCACCGCCACCATCGGCCCGCCATGCATGGCGCGCAGCCGCGCCAGCACCCAGCCGATCTCTTCGAAGTCACCCGAGTGGTAGGCCCGCGGTGCCAGGTTCAGCTCGCCCGAACAACCGCGAAAGTGCGGCACCGCGAAGCGCCAGCCGTGCATGCGCGCCCAGTGCGCGAAGGCCTGCGCATAGTGGCTGCCCGACGACCCTTCGAGCCCGTGGAACAGCACCAGCAGCGGCTGGCGCGGGTCTTCGCCTTGCCAGTCGACATCGATGAAGTCGGCATCTGGCGTGCGCCAGCGCTCGCGCCGGTAGGCGGGCGCCGGGCCGTCGAAACGCTTGCCGAAGAGCGCCGGCCAGATCGTCTGCGAATGCCCGCCGACGAGCCAGCGCGGGGCGCGGTACGCCTGCATGGCTGCGCTGCCCGCGCTCAGTGAAGCACCGACGCCGAGGCTTCGATCAGCTCGTGCACTTCGTCTGACGTGCCGGGGCTCGCGTGGTGCGCGACCAGGCGCCAGCCGTGCGAGGTCATCACGAACACGTTGGTCGCGACCACCCACGCGGCCTGCTGGCCCTCGGTCGTCATGACCTGGATCTGCACCACCACGCTGTGCACCGCGCAGCCGTGCGCTTGCAGGCGCCGCACCTTCTGCGGCTGGGCGTTCACGGCGCCGTGGGCGAACACCGCTTCGAACGCGGCGCGGATGGCGCCCGTGCCCATCAGGCGCGGCCCGCCCGGCAGCACGCAGATGCTCTCTTCGTCGTCGGCCCAGCAGGCCATCAGGCGGTCGATGTCGGCGTGCAGCAGCGCGTCGTAGAACTGGTGCTCGATGTCGTCGGGCGATGCGAGCGGGGCTTTGGGTCGGGCCATCGGGGGAACGCCTTATCGGAAGACCACGGTCTTGCGGCCATTGATGAGCACGCGGTGCTCGACATGCCAACGCACCGCGCGCGCCAGCACCACGCTCTCGACGTCGCGGCCCACGGCCGTGAAGTCTTCCGGCCCGAGCGAGTGGTCGACGCGCTCGACATCCTGCTCGATGATCGGGCCTTCGTCGAGCTCGGCGGTCACGTAGTGGGCGGTCGCGCCGATCAGCTTCACGCCGCGCTCATGGGCCTGGAAGTACGGCTTCGCGCCCTTGAAGCTGGGCAGGAAGCTGTGGTGGATGTTGATGGCGCGGCCACTCAGGAAGGTGCAGAACTCGGGCGTCAGGATCTGCATGTAGCGCGCCAGCACCACCAGGTCGATCTGCAGCGAATCCACGAGCGCCTGCACCTGCTGTTCCTGCATGCGCTTGGCGTGTGGTGACGACCCCGCAGGCAGCGGCAAGTGGTGGAACGCAACGCCGCTGGCCGCACACAGCGCGGCGAAGTCGGGGTGGTTCGAGACCACACCGGCGATCTCGGCGTGCAGTTGCCCCGAGCGGCAGCGGTACAGCAGGTCGTTCAGGCAGTGGCCGTGCTGGCTGACCATCAACAGCAGGCGCGGCCGGTGCGCCAGCGCATGCACGGCCAGCCGCATGTCGAATGCGGCGCGCACGGGGTCGAAGCGCGCGCACAGGGCGGCGGCGTCGCCCGAGCCGGCAGGGGCCTCGAAGTGCACGCGCATGAAGAACAGGCCGGTGCAATCGACGCTGAGCACGTCACCGAATTGTTGCGAGTCGAGGATGTTGCAGCCGGCCTCCAGCAGTGCGCCGGAAACCGCATGGACGATGCCCTTGATGTCGCGGCAGGACAGGGTCAGAACGAATTCGCGTGGGCGGGTCATGAGATATCGTTGACAGGGTGCTCGAAGGCGCGGATCGATTCTCGCACCCTCATTTCAAGCCCCGCCTTCGCTGCCGACACCGCCGCCAAACCCTCACCCCCCCGACCGCCCCGACCTGCCCATGCCCACCCCGCAGAGCGACTGGACCGAACGCAGCCACGAACTGGGCCAGTTGCTGGCACGCGCCGGGCTCGGTGACCGTGCGGCATTTGCCACACTCTATGAGCGCAGCAGCGCGCATCTGTTGGGCGTGGTACTGCGTATTCAACGTGACAGGGCGCAGGCCGAAGACATTCTCCAGGAGGTGTATGTCAACGTCTGGCGCGCAGCGAAGAGCTTCGACGCAGCGCAGAGCCAGCCGCTGACCTGGCTGACGAGCATTGCGCGCAACCGCGCCATCGACAGCCTGCGCCGCAAGCAGACCCAGCCGCAGATCAAGACGAACATCACCCAACGAAACGACGACGAGGAAACCGACGTGTACGACACCGTGGCCAGCGAAGCGCCCGGCCCGCTCGATGTGCTGAGCCGGGCTTCGGAGGCGCGCACGCTGTCGCATTGCATGCAGGGCCTGAGCCCGCAGCAGCGACAAAGCGTGGCGCTGGCTTTCTTCGACGGCCTGAGCCATGCCGAGGTGGCCGAGCACATGCGCGAGCCGCTGGGCACGGTGAAGTCATGGGTGCGGCGCGCGTTGATGGCGCTGAAAGACTGCCTGGACGCTGCGGTGCAGCGCGACGGCAGCACGGCCGGGCGCCACTGACATGGACTACAGCCGCACCGAACTTGCCGACCGCCTGGCTGCCGACTACGTGGCCGGCACGCTGCGCGGCGGCGCGCGCCGCCGCTTCGAGGCGCTGTTGCCGGCGCACGCGACCTTGCGTGACGCGGAACGCGGCTGGCGCGACCGGCTGATGCCGCTGGCCGCTGCGGTGGCGCCGGTCGAGCCGTCGGCGGCACTGTGGGCGCGCATCGAGGCGCGCATTCACGGCGCGGCGTCGGCAGCGTCGGCGCCCCAGGCAGTTGAATCCTGGTGGCGCCAGCTCGCGTTCTGGCGCGGCGTGTCGGGCCTGGCCACGGCGGCAACGCTGGCGTTCGCGGTGTTGCTGGCCACCCCCGGGCCGAGCCAGCCGCCGCTGATCGTGGTGCTGTCGGCGGCTGCGCCACCGGCGGGCACGGGCGCGGACGCAGGCGCGGTCATTCCCGCGTCGTTCGTTGCCAGCATCAGTGCCGACGGGCGAGCGATGGTCACGCGCCCGCTCAACAACGTCAGCGTGCAGGCCGACCGTTCGCTCGAGCTGTGGTCTTTGCCGGCAAGCGGCGCGCCGCGCTCGCTTGGGGTGATCGCCGCCGACAAGGCGACCGTGGTCAAGCGCGGCAGCGTGCTCGCCGGCACCACGGCACTGGCCGTGAGCCTGGAGCCGCCCGGCGGCTCACCGACCGGCGCACCGACCGGGCCGGTGCTCTACGTCGGCAAGCTGGCGCTGTAGGCGCAGTCGCCGTCGCCGTCGCCGTGGCGTTCAGCCCACAGGCAGCGCCAGCGCAGCGTCCAGGGCCTGCCCGACGCGCAACGCGCTCACGCCGGTCAGGCAGCGCGTGTGGCCGAAGCGGCACACCCGGTCGAAGCACGGTGAGCAGTCGAGTTGCAGCTCGTCCTTCAGCCAGACCACACGCGCGCGCGGGTTCAGTGGCGGCGTGTGTTCCGGGCTGGTCGAGCCGAACACGGCCGCTTGCGCCACACCGAAGGCTGCGGCCACGTGCATCAGCCCCGAGTCGTTGCTGACCATGCCGCGCGCGGCCGCGATCAAGGCCATCGCGTCGATGAGCGTGGTCTGCCCGGCGAGCACGCGGCAGGCGCCGGGTGCGGCGGCGGCGATCTGTTCGCACAGCGCCGCCTCTTTGGCCGAGCCGAGCAACAGCACCGGTTGACCGTGCCGTGCCTGCAATGCGCGGGCCAGTTCGGCGTAGTGATCGGCGGGCCAGCACTTGGCCGGGCCGTACTCTGCGCCGGGTGCGAACACCCAGTACGCGCCCGCCGCCACGCCGGCGCTTGCAGTCGCTGCTGCCAGCACTGATGAGGGAAAGTGCATCAGTGGGCGCTCACCTGTGGCGGGTTCTTCACCGGCCAGTGCGCTGTAGAACGCGACCATCGGCGGGCGGCCGGCGGGGTTGGGCGCTCGCTCGTTGAGCAGAACGAAGCGGCTCTCGCCGGCGTAGCCCACGCGCCGTGGAATGCCCGCCAGCCACGGGATCAACGCCGACTTCAGCGAGTTCGGCAGCACATAGGCCACGTCGAACTGGCCGCGCAACCCGGCGGCGATGCGCCGGCGCGTGGCCCAGTCGAGCCGGCCGTGCGCGAACGGCAGCTCGATAACATCGGCCACTTCGGCGCAGGCGCGGTACACCGGCGCGACCCACGGCAGCGCCGCCACGGTGATGTGTTCGCCGCGTGCCGCGAGCCGGGCGAGCAGCGGCTGCGACATGACCGCATCGCCGATCCACTGTGGCGCGATGACGAGGGCGCGCGTCATGGCACACACGTTCCGACGCGACCCACAGCCCCGCCGGGGGGCGGCGCCGCAGGCGCCGGGGCCAGCATCAATGCGAGTGAACCTTCTCGCCTGCCTTCAGCCGGTACACGGTGCCGCAGTACGGGCACTTGCCTTCGCCGGTGGTGGCCACGTCGATGAAGACCTTCGGGTGCGTGCTCCACAGCGTCATCTTCGGGTTCGGGCAGAACACGACGCCGGGGCCTTGCAGGTCGTGCGCAGTGACTTCGACGGTCGCGACAGGGGTGTTGGCCATGGCGCTCAGACCTTCGTCAGCCACTCGGCGTACTTCGGGTTGCGGCCATTCACGATGTCGAAGAACGCGCTCTGGATCTTCTCGGTGATCGGCCCGCGTGTCCCCACGTACGCGCCGGCTCCGAGCTCGATGCGGTCGAGCTCGCGGATCGGCGTGACCTCGGCGGCGGTGCCGGTGAAGAACGCCTCGTCGCTGATGTAGACCTCGTCGCGCGTGATGCGCTTCTCGACCAGCTTCAACCCCATGTCGGCGCAGATCGCGAAGATCGTGTTGCGGGTGATGCCGTTCAGCGCGCCGGCCGACAGGTCGGGCGTGTAGACCACGCCGTTCTTGATGATGAAGATGTTCTCGCCCGCGCCTTCGCTGACGAAGCCGCTCGCGTCGAGCAGCAGCGCTTCGTCATAGCCTTCCTCGGTCACTTCCATGTTGGCGAGGATGGAGTTGGTGTAGTTGCTCACCGCCTTGGCCTGCGTCATCGTGATGTTGACGTGGTGGCGCGTGTAGCTGCTGGTCTTCACGCGGATGCCGCGCTTCATGCCTTCTTCGCCGAGGTAGGCGCCCCAGGGCCAGGCCGCGACCATCAGGTGAATCGTGTTGCCCTTTGGGCTGACGCCGAGCTTTTCGGAGCCGATCCAGACCAGCGGGCGCAGGTAGCACGACTCGAGCTTGTTCTCGCGCACGACCTGGCGTTGCGCGTCCATCACCGTTTGCATGTCGAACGGGATCTTCATGCGCAGGATCTTCGCGCTGTCGAAGAGCCGCTGCGTGTGCTCACGCAAGCGGAAGATCGCTGTGCCCTGCTCGGTGTTGTAGGCGCGCACGCCCTCGAAGGCGCCGCAGCCGTAGTGCAGCGTGTGGCTGAGCACGTGGATCTTGGCGTCGCGCCAGTCCACCAGCGTGCCGTCCATCCAGATCTTTCCGTCGCGGTCTGCCATCGACATGGCGTTCTCCTCTGGCGCGCCACGGGGCGTGGGCGAGGAGGCGATTCTATTCGGGGCGCTTTCTGCGCCGCCCGGCCTGTTCAGCCCAGCACCCGGTGCGCCACCGCCACGTAAATCGGGATGCCGAGCAGGATGTTGAACGGAAACGTCAGCCCCAGCGACATGCCGAAGTAGAGCGACGGGCTCGCCTCCGGCATCGCGTGGCGCAGCACCGCAGGCACCGCGATGTACGACGCGCTCGCCGCCAGCACCACCAGCAACGCCCCGTTGCCCGCCGACATGCCGACTGCAGCCGCGAGCGCCAGCGCCAGCGCGCCGTGCACCAGTGGCGCGCCGATGCCGTAGGCCAGCAGCCGCAGCGGCAAGCCCTTGAGCTGCGCCACGTTGCGCGCGGTGAGCAGGCCCATGTCGAGCAGGAAGAAGGCCAACATGCCCTTGAACAGGTCGCCCGAGAACGGCTGCATGGCGGCCTGCCCGGCCTCGCCCGACAAGAAGCCGACGAGCATCGAGCCGAGCAGCAGCAGCTGCGCGCCATCGGTGAACGACTCGTGCAGCACGCGGCCCAGGGAAAAGCTCGGCAGGCTCGGCATCGGTGCCAACGCCGCCGGGCCTGCGCTCAACACGGCGGCACCGCCGCTCGATGCAACGACCACCGAGCCCGCCGCGCGCTGGCGCAGCAGGTTCGCCGCAACCAGCGCCACGATGATCGCGGGCGACTCCATCAACGCCATCGCTGCGGCCATGTGGCCGCCGTAGGGCAGGCCCTGGCTGTCGAGGTACTGCACGGCGGTGATGAAGGTCACCGCGCTGACCGAGCCGTAAGTCGCGGCGATGGCCGCCGCGTCGAAGCCCGAGACAACACGGCGCAGCACCCAGTAGCCGAGCAGCGGGACCGCGACCGCCAGCAGCATGGCGCTTGCCAGGCACACGGCCACCTCGCTCGTCAGGCCCGAGCGGGACAACGCGAAGCCGCCCTTCAGCCCCAGCGCCATCAACAGGTACAGCGACAGGAAGCGCGCAATGGCGGGCGGGATTTCGAGGTTGCTGCGCAGCGCGCCAGCCAGCATGCCGAAGACGAAGAACAGGATCGCGGGGTCGAGAAAGCGGGTCATCGGAAGCGTCATCAAAGTGCGGTTGGGGGCGATGCTAGGGACCAAGTTGATTCGAGTAAAGTCGATTAATCTGATGCTACAAATAGACTTTTATCTATGCATGTCTCGTTTCGCCAATTGCAGTTGTTCCTGGCACTCGCCGAGCACGGCAGCATCTCGGCCGCCGCGCGCAGTTGCCACGTCACGCAGCCGACGGTGTCGATGCAGCTGAAGGACCTGAGTGAATCGGTCGGCCTGCCGCTCTACGAGCAACTCGGCCGGCGCCTGCACCTGACAGTGGCCGGCGAGGCGCTGGCCCGCACGGCGCGCGCCGTGTCCGACACCTGGGGTGCGTTCGAGCAGGAGATCGCGAGCCTGCAGGGGCTGACGCGCGGGCAACTGCGGGTGTCGGTGGTCAGCACGGCCAAGTACTTCGTGCCCGGCATGCTGGGCACGTTCTGCGCGGCGCACCCGCAGATCGACATTGCGTTGCAGGTGCTGAACCGCGACGGCCTGGTGGCACGCCTGCAGGACAACCGCGACGACCTCTACGTCATGTCGATGCCACCACCGGGCATGGCGCTGACCCAGCACGCGTTCATGGCGAACCCGCTTGTCGTGATCGCGCCCGCGTCACACCGCCTCGCGGCAAAGCGCGCGGTGGCCTGGGCGGCACTCGAAGGCGAGCGCTTCATCCTGCGCGAAAACGGTTCGGGCACGCGCATGGCGTGCGAAGCGCACTTCGCGGCGCTGGGCATGCGCCCGAATGTGCGGTTGGAACTGGGCAGCAACGAGGCCATCAAGCACGCCGTGGCCGCCGGGTTGGGGCTTGCGGTGGTGTCGCGCCACGCCCTGGCCGGGAACGACGGCGCGGGCGTGGTGGAGCTGCCCGTGCGGGGCTTTCCGATTCACTCGAACTGGAGCGTGCTGTACCCGGCGGGCAAGCGCTTGTCGCCGATCGCCGCGGAGTTTCTCGCGCACCTGCTGGCTGCGGCGCAGTGACGCCGCGCGGCCAAGGTCAGGTCAGTTCGCTTCGATCACCGGCGTGGCGCCGAAGAAGTGCTGGAAAACATCGGGCTCGTTGACCTCGCGCGTTTGCAAGCCGCTGAGCGCCTCGAAGAACGGCTGCGACGGCGGGATGGCGTCGAAGTCGGCCGCCATCGTGGTGTTCCATGTGCTGCCGAAGCTTGACGAGGCTTCGAAGTCGGCGCGGTGGGTTGCGATGCGCCGGCCCATCGACGGCATCTCTTCCCACTCGATCACGCCGCCGTAGGCCACGGCACGGTGGGTGGCGGCAAGGTACTGCTTCGGTTGGGTCGTGTTCATGGGGTGCTGCACAAGAGTCGGTATGAGCAGGTTATCGAACACATCCGCTAACCCATGAGCCGAAAAGAACGGCTTCGATGCGGCTGTTCATGCGGTGGCGCGGTCGAGCGTGCCAAAGTGCCGCAAGCGGCGGTGCCCCAGGCTGCCCACTGCCTTGACAGCACAATCGGCCGCATGCCAGAACTGCGCGCCCTTGCCTTCGCAGCCGCCCCGGCCCATGACGGGCTGGGTGATGCTGCTGCGGCCCGCAAAGGCCTGCGCGGCAACCCGCAGAAGTTCGCTGTCGTGAACGCGGCGAGCCGCATCGACGGGCAGGGTGCGTTCGCGGCCGAACCCATCCCCGCGCGCCGGAAGATCGGCGAGGTTCGCGGCGAGCCGATCAGCGTGCGCGAGGCGCGGCGCCGCGCCAAGGGCGTGGCGCGCATCATGATCGTCGAGGTGACGCACACCCGCGCGATCGATGCATCGCAGTCGGCCGACCCGCTGCGCTACACCAACCATTCGTGCCAGCCGAACGCGGTGCTGCGCATTCGCCAGGGCCGCGTCGAGTTCTATGCGATGCGCGATGTGGCGCCCGGTGAAGAGCTGACGGTGAACTACGGCGAGACCCACCACGAAGGCACCTTGCGTTGCCGCTGCGGCGCCAGCGGCTGCGTGGGCATGCTTTGACGCGGGCGCGCGCGCCGCTGCGTCAGAAAGCCGGCAACAGCACCGGTGCGCCGGCCCGCACGCCGCGCAGCATGTCGCTGCGGGTGTAGGGCACGGCCCGGCCCGACAGCGCCAGCGACAAGCGCGTGACCATGCCGTGGGTTTGGGCCACCGGTGCGGTGACCGGCGTGATGATCAGCCACAGCGCCACGCCGAGCGGCACCCAGAACGGCACGCTCGCGACCGGGTGGCGCGCGAACGTGAGTGCCGCCGCACTCGCCGCACCGCCGACCACCAGGCCGGCGATCACTTCCGACACCGAGTGCGCATTGACCATCACGCGCGAGATGCCGACGACGAGCGCCAAGGCCACGCCGGCCCACACCGCGCCCCGGCGTTGCTGCGTCGACCACTCGGTGAACAGCATGCACGCGAGCAGCGGGTAGACGCATGAGGCGAACATCGTGTGGCCCGACACGCCGGTGAAGTCGAGCGCCGCAATGCCCACGCCCCAACCGATGAACGCCACCTTGGTGGCGAGCGTGAGCAGCGCTGCAACGGCCACGAAGCACAGCCACCACGTCACGAGCCGCAGGTTGCCGTGGCGGCGCATCAACCAGACCATCGAGGCCATGAGCACCGGCAGCGCGATCTGCGCTTCACCCAGGCGGGTGACGAGCTGCCAGAAGGTGGAAGGGGGGCTCAGGAACATCGGCGCGATGCTAAGGCAAGGCCTTGGGCCCAGGCCTCAAGGCAAGGGCCTCGGGGCCGGGCGCGGAGACACAGCGCACGGAGACTGCGCTTGCCGCGCTCGTTGCCCTCATTGATGCGCTTGTCGCGCTTGTCGCGCTTGTCGCGCTTACCGCGCTTACCGCGCTTACCGCGCTGCGGCCTGCGCCGCGCGCACCCGTGCCACGCTGGCGGGCAGGTCGGGCCAGGCCGGTTGGCCGGGTGCGAAGCGCTGGCGCAGGTGACGCGCGAGTTGAACCACCTGCGCGTCGTCGAGCGCGTCATGGAACGCGGGCATGAAGCCGATGTCGCGCGTGGCGGGTTCGCGGATGCCGCCGAGCACCACTTGCAGCAGGTTGTCGGGCCGCTCGCTGTGCAGCTTGCTGCTCAAGCCGAGCGGCAGGTTCAGGCCGAACACCTCGGGGCCGTTGCCCGCGTGGTGGCAGGCGCCGCACGCGCCTTCGAACAGGCGTTGGGATGAATCCAGCGGCATGTTGCGCGCGGCTTGTGCAACGACGGCCGCCGCGCGCGCTGCCTCGCCGCGTGCGGCGTCGGGCGGGTTGAACGATGCGAGGTAGGTGGCCATTGCGTGCACGTCGGCATCGGGCACGGCCTGCAGCTGCTGCACCACCGGCGCCATCGGGCCCGCGACGGCGCCGTGGTGCAGCGTGTGGCCGGTGCGCAGGTAGCGGTACAGCTCGGCGGCGCTCCACGGCACGGGGGCGTGGCTGAGCGAGGTGAGCGCGGGCGCTTCCCAGCCCTCGACCATGGCGCCTGCGAACGTGGCGTTGCCGGTCTTCTCGGCCCCCAGCGCATGGCGTGGCGTGTGGCAGGCGCCGCAGTGGCCGAGGCCGTTCACGAGGTACTCGCCGCGCGCCCATTCGGCGGATAGGGGTGTCGCCGCGGTGACTGCAGCCGTTGGCCCCGGGGTGAGGCCCGGGGTGAGGTACAGCGCGTTCCACAGCGCCATCAACGGGCGCAGGTTGAAGGGGAAAGCGAGTGACGTCGCGGGTGCGGGTGTGGGTACCACGGCGGCCACCGGCGGCTGCGCCATCAGGTAGGCGTAGAGGGCAGTCAGGTCGTCGTCGCTGGTCTTCGTGAACGCGGCGTACGGGAACGCGGGGTAAAGGTGGTGGCCATCACGCGACACGCCTTCGCGCATGGCGCGCTGGAATGCGCTGAACGACCAGGTGCCGATGCCGCTGGCGGCGTCGGGCGTGAGGTTGGTGCTGTAGACGGCGCCGAAAGGCGTGGCGATGGCGCGGCCGCCGGCGTTCGGCGCGCCACCCGGCGCGGTGTGGCAGACCACGCAGTCGCCCACCGCCGCGAGGATGCGGCCGCGCTCGATGGTGGCTGGGGTGTAGAGGTTGATGCTTGATGCGGCCACCGGGCCTATCGCGGCGCGCCAGCCGAACGCGGCGGCGACTACGCCGAGGGATGCAACGGCAATGGCGGCGATGCGGGTTAGGGGGCTGCGCTTGCGGGTGAAGGAGGCGGTGCCCGGGAGACCCCTCACCCCAACCCTCTCCCCAAAGGGGCGAGGGGGCAAAGTGCCTCGCTCCGAAGCGCTCTGCATTTCTCCCTCGCCCCTTTGGGGAGAGGGCTGCGGTGAGGGGCGCGGCGCCACCGACGCGCTCACCCCCGCCCGCACCACCTCCGGCAAGAACGGCGGCGCCCGAAAGCGCACCCCCGTCGCGTCGAAGATCGCGTTCGCGATGGCCGCCGTGCCCGGCACCGAGGCTGACTCGCCGGCCCCCAGCGGCGCTTCGCCCGGGCGGGGCATCAGCATCACCTCGACCACCGGCACCTCGCGAAAGCTCAAGATCGGGTAGCTGCCCCACTCGCGCGCCACCGGCAGGCTGCTCTGCGCATCGAGCGCCACGCGCTCCTTCAGCGCGCGGCTGGTCGTCTGCAACACGTTGCCGTGCACCTGGTGCGCAACGCCGGCCGGGTTGACCATCAACCCCGCGTCGTGGCCGGCGACGACGCGGGTCACGTGCACCTCGCCGGTCTGGGTGTTCACGTCCACGTCGGCCACCCACGCCGCCCACGCGGCGCCGGTGCCGGGGAACTTGCCGTGCACGTAGCGCGCGTAGGCGAAGCCCTGGCCCTTCTTCCACTCGCCCGCGCTCGGCTGTTGTTGCGGCTGGGTGTGCGCGCGCCAGCCGGCGCGCGCAGCGGTGGCGCGCACGAGCTCGCTCGCGCGCTCGTCGTTCAAATAGCGCAGGCGGTACGCCACCGGGTCCACACCCGCAGCGGTGGCCAGCTCGTCGATGTACGACTCGTGCGCGAACGCGTTCGGCACTGCCGACACGCCGCGCAGCCATGAGGCGCGAAGGATCGGCGCCATGTCGTTGGCGACGATGCGCATGGCGCCGTACACATACGGCGGCACGGCCGTGCGGTCGCCCATCTCGAACGCGGTGGCTGTGGGCTCGACGGTGCGGGTGAGCAGCAGCGCCAGCGTCGGTGCGCCGTTCGACGGGTACGAGGTCTGGAAGTCGTACGCCACCGGCGCGCCCTGCGCATCGAGCCCGCCGTTCACCTGCATCAGCTGCGCCGCGCCCTTCGGCTCCCACAGGTGCTCTTGCTCGCGCGTGAGTTGCACACGCACCGGCGCGCCGACCGCGCGTGACAGCAGCGCCGCATCGGCCGCCACGTCATCGGCACCGTTGCGGCCGTAGCAGCCGGCAGCTTCCATGCGGACCACATCGACGGCGGTGTCGGGCAGGCCGGTGAGCAGCGCCAGGTCGGCGCGCAGCACGTGCGGGTTCTGCGTGCCGGCCCACACGGTCATCGCGCCGCTGCGCCAATCGGCCAGCGCGCACGACGGGCCGATGGACGCGTGCAGCTGGTACGGCCACACGTAGGTGCGCGGCATCGGCAGTGCGGCGCTGGCGAGTGCCGCATCAACATCGCCGCGTTCGAGCAGCACGCGGCGCGTGGCCGGGTGGGTGCTGAGCGCGTTGGCCGTGTCGTGCAGCGGCGCGATGCCGGGCCACGGCTTCCAGGTGAGGCGCAGCTCGCGCAGCGCTTGCTCCGCATGCTCCTCGCGCTCGGCGACGATGCCGACGAAGTCGCGGATCACCACCACCGCGCGGATGCCGGGGATGTGCGCGATCGACGACTCATCGACCGCGTCCAGCGTGTTGCCGATGAACTCGCCGGCGTCCACGCCCGCGTACGGCGGGCGCACCACGCGGCCGTGCAGCATGCCGGGCACACGCATGTCGTGCACGAAGGTCAGCTCACCGAAGGCCTTGGCGGGAATGTCGACGCGCGGCGCGCTCGTGCCGACGATGCGGTGCTCGGCAGCGGGCTTGACCCGCACCGACGCGGCATCGGCCGGCAGCATCAGTTCGACATGCCGGCCTGCGAGCAGCGCGGCGAGCGCTTCGCCCGCACCGGGCGCCACACCTTGCGCGTCGAGCCACGCGCGGGCGGTTGCGGCAGCGGCGCGCAAGGGCACCCCGTGCACCTGGATCGAGCTGCTGGCAATCGTCGGCCCCTGGTTCGGCGCGCTCGCGGTGTGGCCGAGCACGACGCTCACTTGCGCCAGGTCGGCATCCAGCTCTTCGGCGACGATCTGCGCGAGCGCGGTGCGCAGGCCGGTGCCGAGATCGACGTGGCCGTGCAGCGCGGTGATGCGCCCATCGGCCCACACCGCGAGCAGCACCTCGGCGCCCTCGGCCGGGTCGGCAGGCACGTTCGCGGGCTGGCCGGGCGTGGGCGTTGCGGGCGGCGGCGGTGTGCGGGTAACGAGCAGCACACCGCTCGCGCTGCGCAAGGCCGCGCGGGTGCGCACTGGGTCGGGCACGCGGGTCACGGCGTGGCTGCCGGTGGTGCCGCCACCCGCGCCGCCGCCATCAACACCGCCGCGCGTTGCACGGCCTGCAGGATCTCGACGTGCGTGCCGCAGCGGCACAGGTTGTGCGAGAGCGCGGCGCGCGCATCGTCATCGCTCGGCGCTGGTTTCCGCGTAAGCAAGGCCACGGTCGCGACGATCATGCCGTTCAGGCAGTAGCCGCACTGCGCGGCTTGCGCGTCGATGAACGCTTGTTGCACCGGGTGCGGCTTGGCGGCGTCACCCAGCCCTTCGAGCGTGGTGATGCTGCGGCCCTCGACGCCATGTGCCGGGATCACGCAGGCCCGCGCCGCAACGCCGTCGACAAGCACCATGCACGCACCGCACTGCCCGAGACCGCAACCGTACTTGGGCCCGTTGAGCTGCAGGTCGTTGCGCAGCAGGTGCAGCAAGGTGGCGTCGCGCGGGACCGTGCGCTCCACGGCGGCGCCGTTCACGGTCCAGTGCATCGGCGCGGCGCCTTCCTCGGGCTCAGAGGCTCAGGCCAGGTCGCTCGACTGGATGCGCTTCACGCCCGCAGCACTCATCTGCTTCCACGCGGCGGCGAGCGAGCCGTTCAGGTCGATCGCGCGTGTCGCGTCTTCGACCACGTACACCTCGAAGCCGGCCTTGCGCGCGTCCATCGCCGTCCACGCGACGCAGAAGTCGGTGGCCAGGCCGGTGATGTACAGCCGCTTGATACCGCGGGCTCTCAGGTAGCCGGCCAGGCCGGTGGCGGTCTTGTGATCGGCTTCGTCGAAGGCCGAGTAGCTGTCCATCTCTTTATGGAAGCCCTTGCGGATGATGATTTGCGCGGTCGGCAACTTCAGGTCCTTGTGCAGCGCGGCGTCGTCGGTGCCTTGCACGCAGTGGTCGGGCCACAGCACCTGGGTGCCGTAGCTGAGCTTCGTGGTCTCGAATGGTTTCTTGCCGGTGTGCGTGCTCGCGAACGAGGCGTGGCCGGGCGTGTGCCAGTCTTGCGTGACGACGATGTTCTGGAAGCCTGCTGCCAGCTTGTTGATGATCGGCACCACCGCCTCGCCGTCTTTCACCGGCAGCGTGCCGCCGGTGACGAAGCAGTTCTGTACGTCGACGACGATGAGCGCGCTCTTCGCGTCGGGCTTGGGCGCGGCGGCGAACGCGGCGAGTGGCAGGCTACCGAACGCGATGGCGCCGGTGACGGCTTGGAGCAAAGTTCTGCGGGGCAGGGTGTTCATGGTCGATTCCTCCGGTTTCAGGATGGTGGCGAAAGTTGGGACGAAGGTTGGGTGAGCGCTGAGAAACACGGTCTGGTCACACGCAGCATCAAACGCTGAGGTACGCACGCCGCACCTCGTCGTTGGCCGCCAGCTCGGCCATCGTCGCCTGATAGCGGATCTGGCCCTTCTCGAGCACATAGGCCCGGTCCGACACCAGGGCGGCGAAGTGCATATTCTGTTCGCACAGCAGGATGCTCACCCCCTGCGCCTTCAGCGCCAGGATCATCTGCGCCATCTGCTCGACGATCACGGGCGCCACGCCCTCCGAAGGCTCGTCGAGCAGCACCACATACGGGTTGCCCATCAGCGTGCGCGCCACGGTGAGCATCTGCTGCTCGCCGCCGCTCATGCGGCCGCCGGGCCGGTCGGTCATTTCGCCGAGGTTGGGGAAGAGCGCGAACAGCTTCTCGTGCGTCCACACCGGCGCGGCGGTGCCGTCGGGCCACATGCGCGGCGGCTGGCGGCCGACTTCCAGGTTCTCGAGCACCGTGAGGTCGGCGAACACGCGGCGGTCTTCGGGCACGTAGCCCAGGCCGCGCCGCGCCACCTCAAAGGGTTCAGCCTTCGACGCATCGACGCCGAGGAAGGCGATGCTGCCCTTTCGCTTGGCGACGAGGCCCATCAGCGCCTTCAGCGTGGTCGACTTGCCCGCGCCGTTGCGGCCCATCAAGGCCACGACCTCGCCGCGCATCACCTGCAGGTCCACGTCGAACAGGATGTGCGCTGCGCCGTACCAGGCGTTGAGGCCCTTGGCTTCCAGGAGCACGGTCATGCGGGTGCCTTCTCGAACGTCTTGCCGCTGCCGAAGTAGACCTCTTGGACTTTCGGGTCGTCGCGGATGTCGGCCGGCTTGCCCTGCGCGATGAGCCGGCCGCGCGCCAGCACGATCATGCGGTCGGCGAACGCGAACACCACGTCCATGCTGTGCTCGGTGAACAGCACGGCCAGGCCGCGCTCGGTGACGAGGCGCTTGGTCAGCGCCATCAGTTCAACGCGCTCCTTCGGCGCCATGCCGGCGGTGGGCTCGTCCATCAGCAGCAACTGCGGCGCATTGGCCATCGCGATGGCGAGCTCGACCCGCTTCACGTCGCCATAGGCCAGCACGCTGCAGGCGCGGTCGGCCTGCGCCGCCATGCCGACCTGTTCAAGCAGGGCCAGCGCATCGCCGCGCCGGTGCGCGGCGGCGCGCTTCCACAGCGAGAACAGTTGCGCGTCGGCCGAGAGCAGGGCCATCTGCACGTTCTCGACCACGGTGAGCGAAGCAAACGTCTCGGCGATCTGGAAGGTGCGGCCGACGCCCCGGTGCCAGATGTCGCGCGGCTTGCGGCCGATGAGCTCGACCCCGTTCAGCTGAATCGAGCCGGTGTCGGCCCGCAACTGGCCGTTGACCATGTTGAAGGTGGTCGACTTGCCCGCCCCGTTCGGCCCGATCAGCGCGAGCAACTCGCCTTTGGCCACACTGAAGCTCACCCCGTCGACGGCGCGGTTGCCGCCGAACGACTTGCCGAGGTTCGACACGGTCAGCAGCGTCATGGCTGCCCAATGGAAAAAAATAATTCATTCACCGCAGAGGGACGGAGTTGGCGGAGTTGCCGCAGAGTAAAAAATATTGAATTAACTCTGCGCCAACTCCGTTCACTCCGCCCCTCTGCGGTGAAGCATTTCGTATTCATGCCTTCGCCTCGCGCCGCCGGTCGAAGAATTGCGCGACGAAGCCGGCGATGCCCTGGGGGAAGACCAGCACCAGCAGCAGGATGGTGCCGCCGAGCAGCGCGCGCCAGTAGTCGGTGTTGCGGGCCACGGCGTCTTGGAGCCAGGTTAACGTGACGGCGCCGACGAGCGGGCCGGCCAGGGTTTGCAGGCCGCCCAGCAGCACCATCACCAGGCCGTCGACCGAGCGGCCGACGGCAATGGTGTCGGGCGAGATGCTGCCCTTCGAGAACGCATACAGCGCGCCCGCCAGCCCCGCGAACACGGCGGCGACGACGAACGCGGCCCACTGCAGGCGCTTCACGTCGATGCCGATGGCGTCGGCCCGCAGCGGCGAGTCGCGCCCGGCGCGCAGCGCGTAGCCGAACGGTGCGAAGAGCGCGCGGCGCAGCAGCAGCACGCTGCCCACCACGAGCGCGAGTGCCACGTAGTAGTAGGCGCGCTTGTCGTCCAGCCACGGCGCGGGCCACACGCCGGTCAGGCCGTTGCTGCCGCCGGTCACCTCGTCCCACTGGAAGGCGATGCTCCAGACGATCTGCGAGAACGCGAGTGTCAGCATCGCGAGGTACACGCCCGACAGGCGCACGCAGAACCAGCCGAACACCAGTGCGCCGATGGCTGCGGCGATGGGCGCGAGCAGCAGCGCAGCCTCCATCGGCAGCCCGAGCGAGCGCACCCCGAGCGCAGCGCCATAAGCTCCGAGGCCGAAGTACGCCGCGTGCCCGAACGAATGCATGCCGGCCGGGCCCATGATGAAGTGCAGGCTCGCGGCGAAGAGCGCGGCGGTCAGCAGGTCGATGGCCAGCACGGTGAGGTAAGGCGAGCCGGCGGTGGCGATGGGCCACGCGATCAGCACCAGCAGCAGCGCCGCACCCGCGACCTTCTGCACCTTGTCGGCCGCACGCAGCGGCGCCTCGGCCGGCGCGGAGTTGCGGCTCACCGCCTGTGGTTTGCCGAGCAGGCCCCACGGGCGCACGACGAGCACGACGGCCATCACCAGGAACTCGACCACGAGCGTGAGCTTCGAGAACGAGAAGCTGAAGCCGCCGACATCGACCGTGCCCAGCCCGACGCACACCGCCTTGATCTCGGCGATGAGCAGCGCGGCCACGTATGCGCCAGGGATCGAGCCCATGCCGCCGACCACGACGACCACGAACGCATCACCGATGGTCAGCAGGTCGAGCCCCAGGTTCGCGGGTTCGCGCGGCAGTTGCAGCGCACCGCCGAGGCCCGCGAGCAGTGTGCCAAGCGCGAACACGCTGGTGAACAGCCAGGCCTGGTTCACGCCGAGCGCGCCGACCATCTCGCGGTCTTGCGTGGCGGCGCGCACCAGCGTGCCCCAGCGCGTGCGGGTGAGCAGCAGCCACAAGCCGCCGAGCACCAGTGGGCCGACGGCGATCAGGAACAGGTCGTAGGTCGGGAACATGCGGCCGAGGATGGGCACGGCCTGCGCGAGGCCGGGTGCGCGCGGGCCGAGCAGGTCTTCAGGGCCCCACAGCCACAGCGCTCCGTCCTTGATGACGAGCATCAGTGCGAAGGTGGCGAGCAGTTGAAAGAGTTCGGGTGCGCGGTAGACCCGGCGCAGCAACAGCACTTCGACCAGCGCGCCGATGGCACCGACCGCAAGCGCGGCGAGCAACAGCGAAGGCCAGAACCACGCGCTGCCTCCCGAGGTGCCGAGCTTGTCTACGAGTGTGTAGGCGATGTAGATGCCCAGCATGTAGAACGAGCCATGTGCGAAGTTGACGATGCGCGTCACGCCGAAGATCAGCGACAGCCCCGCGCCGACGAGGAACAGCGACGAGGCACCGGCCAGGCCGTTGAGCAACTGAACTGTGAGGCCGGAAAGCGTCATGGGGTTGGGCTGAATTCATTCACCGCAGAGGCGCTGAGGGCGCAGAGTTGCGCAGAGAAAAGCAATCAATCTCTTGTATCCCTCTGCGTTCCTCTGCGCCCTCAGCGCCTCTGCGGTGAATGACTTGGTCTTCATCGGTTCGCCACCGGGTACAGCCCCTGGGGCCGCCACAGCAGTACCAGCACCATCAGGCCGATGTTCGAGAACATCGCGACCTTCGGCGCCACGAAGCCGGTGTAGTTGGCGAGCAGGCCGATCAGCAACGCGCCGATCAGGCAGCCCATGGTCGAGCCGAGCCCGCCGATGATGATGACGATGAAGATCAGCACGTTCACGTGCGAGCCGATCTGCGGCAGCACGCCGTGCTGGTACACACCCCACAGCGCACCACCCAGGCCCGCCAGCGCCGAGCCGGCCACGAACACGCCGACGAACAGGCGGCGAATGCGGTAGCCCAATGCCTCGACCATCTCGCGGTCCTGCAAGCCGGCGCGGATCAACAGGCCGAGCTTGGTGCGGTTGAGCGTGAACAGCATCACCGCCTGCACCTCCAGGCCGACGAGCGTCGCGAAGATGCGGTACTTCTCGAACGCCGCCGTGTCCGAGCCCACCGCGAACGTGACCACGCCGCGCAGCGCCTCGGGCATTTCGATGGTGATCGGCGTGGTGCCCCAGATCACCTTGATCAGCTCCTCGCCGATGATCATGCCGCCCATCGTGATGAGGATCTGCTTCAGGTGCTGGCCGTACACCGGCCGCACCAGCACGCGCTCGAAGGCCCAGCCCACGGCGGCGGCCAGGCTCATCGCGACCAGCATGGTGACGAACAGCGGCACGAGGTTGCGCCACAGCTCGGGGCTCGCGGTCCAGCCGCTCATCAACGCGAACACGCTGGTCGCGAGGTAGGCACCCAGCGCGATGAACACGCCGTGGCCGAAGTTGAGCACGTCCATCAGGCCGAAGACGAGCGTGAGGCCCGAGGCGATGATGAAGATGATCATGCCCATCGCCAGGCCCGCCATCGTGAGCGTGAGCCAGGTGCTGGTCGAGCCGACGAGCGGCCAGCCGGCGAGCATGAGGCCGATCACCAGCGCGACCGGCTTCCAGTCGAACGATGCTTTCGGGATGGCGGCTGCGGCCGCCGGCGCGGTGAGTGCGGTCGTCGTCATGCGTGCGCTCCCAATGACAGGCCGAGCAGCCGCTGCTGCAGGGCTTCGTCTTCGGCCAATTCGGCCATCGCGCCGCTGTGCACGACGCGGCCGTCGTCCATCACCGCCACGTGATCGCCGAGTGCCCGCGCCACGCTGAAGTTCTGTTCGACGAGCAGCACGGTCGTCTCGGTCTTCTTCAGTTCGCGCAGCGCTGTGATGAGGTTTTGAACGATGGCCGGTGCCAGGCCCTTGCTCGGCTCGTCGATCAGCAGCAGGCGCTGCGGCTCGACCATGGCGCGCGCAATGGCAAGCATCTGTTTCTGCCCGCCCGACAGCTTGCCGGCGGGGTAGAGCCAGAACTTCTGCAACGCGGGGAACAGGCCGAACAGCCACTCGAGGCGCTGCGTGTCCATCTGCTCCACCGTGCGGGCGTTGCGCGCGGCGAGCAGCAGGTTCTCCCGCACCGTGAGGTCGCCGAAGATGCCCATGTTCTCGGGCACGTAGGCGATGCCGAGGCGGGCGATCTCGGGCGTGCTGCGCTGGCCCGCCACGCCACCGATGGCCACGCCGTCGAAGTGCACCGTGCCTTGCGACGCCGCCCACAAGCCCATGATCGTGCGCAACGTGGTCGTCTTGCCCGCCCCGTTGCGGCCGAGCAGCATCGTCACCTGCCCCGCCGGCACATCGAGGTCCACCCCATGAAGAATGTGATACGCCCCGATGTGCGTGTGCACGCCTTTCAGTTGCAGCAATGGAGCGGTCACTGGGCGCTGTCCAATCCAAAATCAAAATCCAATTCATTCACCGCAGAGGAAAGGAGGACGCAGAGGTTCGCAGAGTCAATACAAATACGTTTTTGGCTTTGAACTCTGCGCTCCTCCGCCAACTCCGCCCCTCTGCGGTGAATGAATTGTCTTTGGATGATCACGCCGCCACCCCAAGATAGGCGCTCTGCACAACCGGGGAGGCGATCACTGCTGCCGGATCGCCGTCGGCGACCAGCTGCCCGTTGTGCAGCACGATGATGCGGTCGGCCAGCTCGCGGACCACGTCCATCTTGTGCTCGACGAGCAGGATGGTCTTGCCCGGCTCGCGCTTCAGGGCGCGGATCAGGTCGAGGATCACCGGCACGTCGTTGACGCTCATGCCGGCGGTCGGCTCGTCGAACATGTAGACGCTGGGTTCGAGCGCCATCAGCATCGCGACTTCGAGCTTGCGCTGGTCGCCGTGGGGCAGGCTGCTGGCGCTTGCGTCGGCGCGGTCGGCGAGGTTCACTTTCGCGACCAGCTCGAAGGCGCGTTCGCGTGTGTCCTGCAGGTCGAGCCACACCGACCACAGGTTCAGGCCCTGCCTGCGGCGCGCCTGCACGGCCAGGCGCACGTTCTCGAGCACCGACAGGTTGGGGAACAACTGCGTGAGCTGGAACGCCCGGCCGAGGCCGGCATGGGTGCGGGCTGATGCGGCGTGCTTCGAGATGTCAACGCCGCCCAACCACACCGAACCCTCACTCGCGCGCAGCTGGCCGGAGATGAGGTTGAAGTAAGTCGTCTTGCCCGCACCGTTCGGCCCGACGATGGCCGTGAGCGTGCCGGGCTCGAACGCGCAGCTGACGTGATCGACGGCGACGTGGCCGCCGAAGCGGATGGTGAGGTTCTTGGTTTCCAGCATGGGGTCACTTCCCCGGCGGGCTGAGCGGCGTACCTTCGCCGCTCGAACCCGACGAGTTAGGACGGCACCGAAGGTGTCCGGCCTAACGCGACTTGTTGCGCACTGGCACGTCCATCTCTTCGGGCTTGATCTCGCGCACCAGCTCCGGCACGCCCCAGGCGAACGCCGGGTCGACCTTGATCTTGAAGTGGTACATGCTCTGCATGGCCTGGTGGTCTTCTTTGCGGAAGGTCATCTTGCCCTTGGGCGACTCGAAGCTCATGCCTTCCATGGTCTTGATGAGCTTGTCGGTGTTGGTGTCGCCGTTGGTTTTCTTCAAGGCCTCGACGAGGGCAATGCCGGCCGCCATGCCACCGGCCGTGAAGAAGTCGGGCGGGGTCTTGTACTTGGTGTAGTGGTTCGCGACCAACCACTCGTTCACCGGGTTCTTCGGGATGCCGAAGTAGTAATACGTCGAGCCTTCCATGCCGGGGAACTGCTTGTACGAGACCATGGCCGGCATGATGTTGCCGCCCGTCACGATCTCGATGTTGTAGCGCTTCAGGTCGAGGTCGGCGATCTTGAACGGGTTGCCGCCGCCACCGGCCCAGATGATCCAGATCACCTTGCGGCCCGGCTGGTCCTTGAGCTTGTCGATGATGCGTTGCGCGCCGGCCGTGAAGTCGGTCGTGTTGGTCGGCAGGTACTCCTCATGCACGATCTTGGCCTTCTTGATCGCGTCCTTGAAGGCTTTCACGCCGTCGCGGCCGAACGCGTAGTCCTGCGCGAGGGTGGCGATGCTGGTGCCCGCCTTGTCCTGCGCGACGGCATTGCTGATGGCGTCTTGCGAGCTGTTGCGGCCGGTGCGGAAGATGTACTTGTTCCACTTCTCGCCGGTGATCGAATCGGCCACGGCCGGCTCGACGAGCAGGATCTTCTTGTACTCCTCGGCCACCGGCAGGAGGGCCAGCGCCACGCCCGACGAACTGGGGCCGACGGCGATGTCGGCCTTGTCGTCGCCATAGGCGGCTGCGAGCAGGCTCTTGCCCACATCGGGCTTGCCCTGGTCGTCTTTCTCGATCAGCACGATCTTCTTGCCGGCCACGGCAAACGTGCCGCCGGTGGCGTATTCGAGGCCGAGCATCAGGCCGGTCTGCGTCTGCTTGCCATAGGCTTCGAGCGGGCCCGACTTGCTGTAGACGTGGGCGATGCGGATCTCGCCCTTGGCCTGCGCGAACGCGGCGATGGGCAGCGTGGCGGCAGTGGCCGCGAGCGCCATGCAGACGAGCGAACGGGGGAAGGTCATGGGCGGGTCTCCGGTGCGTGAAGGGTTGAACACCGCAAGCGATGTGCCCGTTGCGCGCGGCCTAGGGCAAACACCGAGCGCTGCCGGCGCGGCGCGGTTCGTGGCTTCGAGGTGTTCGACCCGAACGGCCCGCGTGGCACGCGGGCACTGCCTGAGCGACAGACACTGTCCGCTCTTCGATCACAACTTGAATTCCAGCTTCACCTGGAAGTTGAGATAGGTCGGCGCCGTGTTCGCCGATGTTTCGCGCACGTTGGCGGTGTCGATGCTGCTGGCGGTGATGTAGTCACGCGGGCCGATGTTGCTGGCGGTCAGCCGCAGTTGCGCGCTCGGGTTGAACACCCACAGCGCGTAGGCATCGACCTGCACCTTGCGGCCTTGAAACGCCGACTGCTCGTCGCTGATGCGTGTGTTGTAGGCCGGCGTCCAGTTCAGGTTGCCACCCAGCGTGAGCGGCAGGCCGGGCAGGCGGTAGTCGAGACCGATGTTGGCGGTGTAGTCGGGCTGCTGGTCGAGCCGGTTGTCGGGGCCGGCCACGCCTTGCACGCGCGAGCGGAAGAAGCTCAGGTTCGTGCGCAGGTCGAGCTTCGGCGCATCAGTCATCACCTCGCTCATCACTTCACTCAAGCGGAACTTGGCCTCCAGCTCGACGCCCTGCGTGATCGCGTCGCCCACGTTCTGCATGCGCGCCACATAGCGCGGCTGGCCGGGTGACCAGCTCACCGTTTCCAGCGCCGTGACGCTGCGCATGAAGTTCGTGATGCTGCGGTGGAACACGTTGGCGCTGACCAGCCCGCCTGCGCCCAGGTAGTGCTCGTAGGCCACGTCCAGCCCGCTCGCCAGTTCGGGCCGCAGGTTCGGGTTGCCGGCGCGATCGGCCTGCGTGGGCGTGTTCGGCCCCGGCGCGGGGTAGCGGGTATTGATGCTCGGGCGGGCGATCAGGTTCGAAAGCGTCGGCGAGCGGTAGCTGCGCGTCAGGCTGAAGCGCACCTGGTCACGGCTGCCGGGCTCGGGGCGCCACACGGCGTGGGCCAGCGGCGTCCACACGCTGCTGGTGTTGCGGGTGTTGCTGGAAACGGGGTTGTTCGCGTCGCCGCTGCTGCGTGTCGTGATGCCTTCCCAGCGCAGGCCGGCGTGCGCGGCCCACTGGGGGCTGAGCGTCCATTCGTCTTGCGCGAACGCGGCGATGCGGGTGCTCGACGCGCTGAAGTTGCCACTCAGGTCGGCCTGGAGCGGCGTGGGCGTTTGCACGGTGGTCGGGTCTTCGGTGCGGCGATTCGCCTCCACCTCGGCGCCGGTCACCAGGTTGTGGTCGCCGGTCAGCAGCTTGCGGTAGGTGCCGGCCAACAGCAGGTTGTGATCGATGTTGTCGGCGGTCTCGGTCAGCGTGCGCGTGATCACGCCGCCGGTCGTCTCGGTGCGCAGGCTCGTGCCGGTGTACTTGGCCTGGCCGAGGCCGGCCTTCCACTCCAGGCGCGCACCGTCGGCGAGGCGTTGGTTCCACTGGCCGTTCAGGCGCGCGAGCGTGAAGGTGCCGTCGCTGTGAGTCAGGCTCCGGTCATAGGGCGCGGCGCCCGCGGTTTGCGTGAGCACACCGGTGCGCTCGGTGGGGCCGGTGCTGTAGATGAGCAAGGGCATCACGGTCACGGTGTTGGCGCCGCCTTCATCGCGCCACTGCAGCCGGCCGCTCGCGTGCAGGCCGTGGCGCTTTTCGCGCACGGTGCCGTCGTCGCGCTGGTTCAGCGTCACGGCGCCGGTGCTCAGGTCTTGATCGACGGTCGTCGTGCTGCTGCTGGCATCGTGGTCTTGCCCGAACGCGGAGAGCACGTAGTTGTAGGTGAACGCACCGACCGCGTCATTGCGGCTCCAGCTCAGGTTCGGCTGCAAGCGGCCGTTCTCGGCCGCCACCGTCACGCGCAGGTCGTTGATGTGCTTGATGAAGCCTTCGCGCGTGATGATGTTGATGGTGCCGGCGATGGCGCGGGCGCCGGTCTCGGCCGTGGGCGCACGCAGGATCTCGATGCGCTCCACCTGCTCCGGCGTCAGCGAGTCGAGTGAGAACCCGGGCGGGATGCGCTGCCCGTCGAGCAGGATCTGCGTGTAGCCGTTGCCCAGGCCGCGCATGCGGATGTTGCCGCCGCGCCCCGGCCGGCCCTGCATCGTGACGCCGGGCAGGCGCTTGAGCACATCGCCGAGGTTGCTGTCGCCGTAGCGCTCGATCTCCTCGCGGCCGATCACGATCTTGGCGGCGGTGGACTCGCGGCGCTCCAGCGTGTCGTCGGTGCGCGCGCCGGTCACCTCGACGCGCTTGAGCTGCGTGGCGGGCGCGGCCGTCGGGGCTGGCTTGGTCGCTGGGCTCGGTGCAGCCTGGGACGCGGCGGCCGCCGGTGGCGCGGCGGTTTGCGGGTGGGCCGGGGCATGCAGCCCGAAGGCGATCAACGCGCCTGCGGGCAGGAAGCGAAACGTCATGGCAGGTTGCCGATCAAGGCGAGTTTTTCATAGAGGGTTGCGCGCGAAATGCCGAGCAGGCGCGAGGCCGCGAGCTTGTTGCCGCCGGTGGTGGCCAGGGCCTGGCGGATCGCGCGCGCTTCGAGTTCGGCCACGGCCTGCGGCAACGGCAGGATGGGGGCTTGCGCGGCCGCAGACAGCGGCGGGTGAACCGTGGCTCGGCGCTCCACGGCCGGCCGCACGGGCCGGCTCTGATCACCCCGGGGCACGGCTGCGCTCGATGCGCCGACCGCGCCCGCAACCGGTGCGATGCCGGCAAAGTGCGCCGCCGTGAGCAGCAGCTCGTCGGTCATCAACGTGGCCTGCTCGATGGCGTTGCGCAGCTCGCGGATGTTGCCGGGCCAGCGGTGGCTGGCCAGCAGGTCGAGCGCGTCGGCCGAGAGCGTCTTGTGCGGCAGGTGGCTGCGCCGGGCCACGTCTTCCATCAGCGTTTCGACCAGCGCCTCCAGGTCATCGATGCGGTCGCGCAGCGCAGGCAGGCGCACCGGCAGCACGTTCAGGCGGTAGTACAGGTCGGCGCGGAAGGTGCCGGCCGCCACCATGGCCGGCAGGTCGCGGCTGGTGGCCGCGATGATGCGCACGTCGATGCGCTGCACCGCGTTGCTGCCGAGCGGCTCGACCTCTTGCTCTTGCAGCACGCGCAGCAGCTTGCTTTGCAACGCGAGCGGCATGTCGCCGATCTCGTCGAGCAGCAGCGTGCCGCCGTGCGCGAGGCTGAACTTGCCGGCGCGGCCCTTGCGGTCGGCACCGGTGTAGGCGCCGGGTGCGACGCCGAAGAACTCGGCCTCCAGCAGGGTTTCGGGCACGGCCGCGATGTTGACCGCCACGAACGGCTGCGCGGCCCGGCTGCTCGCAGCGTGTATGCCGTGCGCGAGCAGCTCCTTGCCAGTGCCGGTTTCGCCGAGCAGCAGCACGGTTGCGTCGGTCTGCGCCACGCGGCGCGCCTGGCGCTTGACTTCGGCGGCGGGCGCGCTCGCACCGACGAAGCTCGCGATGGTGTGCTTCGGCCGGCGCTCGCGCGTGAGGTGCGCGGCGAGTTGCTCGCGTGCATCGCTCAGCTCACGCTGCAGGCGCGAGAACTTGCCGATCAGCGGCTGCATCGTGGTTTCGGGGTGGTCGAGCAGCACCATGCCCATCGCACCGATCACAGTGCCGCTCGCATCGCGCAGCGGCCAGCGGCTGACGAGGAATGTTCCCGCCTGGTTGCTCAGCAGGTCGACGAGGATGGGCTGGCCGCTGTCGATCACCTGCGCCATCAGCGAGTTGGGCACCACCTCTTCGACGCGCCGGCCGACAAAGTCGGCCTCGGCATGGCCGAGTGCGGGCAGGAACTGCTTGTAGCCCTCGCTGATCCAGACGATGCGGTGCTCGCGGTCGACCACCATCATGCCCATCGCCGTGCTCGCGAGCGTGTCGAACATGCTTTGTGCGGCCAGCTTGAGCACGCCGTCGGCGTCGGCGGGCAGCACGTCGGCGCGCGGGTTGGGCGGGGTCGGGGGGGTCATCGGCGGGCTGCGTGTGCGGGGAACTGCGAGGGAACTGTAGCGGGTCGAACCCCGCCCCGACACCCGTGTTCGCCTGCCTTTACGAGGCGCGCAGCGGCACGCATGATGCCGCACCCTTACTGGAGACACGCATGATTTCCCACCCCCAACGGCGCCTGTGGTTGAAGGCTGCCGGCGCTTCGGCCGCCACGCTGGCGGGCCCCTTCGCGCTGGCGCAAAGCACCTGGCCGGCGCGGCCCGTCAACATCATCGTGCCGTTCCCGAGCGGGGGTGGCACCGATGCCTTCGCCAGGCCCTTGTCAGCGGTGCTGACGCGTTCGCTCGGCAAGCAGATGATCATCGACAACCGGGGCGGCGCCGGCGGCACGCTCGGTGCCACGATCGCGGCCAAGTCGGCGCCCGACGGCTACACCTTCTTCATGGGCGCAGTGCACCACGCGATCGCGCCGTCGATGTACCCGAAGCTCGACTACAACATCGAAACCGATTTCATCCCCGTGGGGCTGATCTCGAGCGTGCCGCAGGTCATCGTCGTGAACCCGCAGCGCGTGCAGGCCACCGACCTGAAGGGCCTGCTCGACTTCCTGCGCAAGAACCCCGCGAAGCTGAATTACGGCTCGGCCGGCAACGGCACCTCGCACCACCTGGCCGGCGAGCTGTTCAAGCTGCAGACCAAGACCTTCATCACGCACATCCCCTACCGGGGCGCGGGGCCGGCGTTGCAAGACCTGATCACAGGCCAGGTCGACATGATGTTCGATGGCCTCGGCTCGTCGGCCACGCACATCAAGAGCGGGCGTATCCGCGCCATCGCGGTGGCCTCGAACAAGCGCGCGCCCGGCTTTGCCGACGTGCCGACCGCCGCCGAGGGCGGCCTGCCGAACTACCAGGTCGCCACCTGGTACGGCCTGTGGGCCCCGAAGGGCACGCCCATGCCCATCGTCGAGCAGATGCAGGCGGAGCTGCGCAAGGCCTTCGCGACACCCGAGCTGCAGACCGCCTGGACCAGCCTGGGCACCGACACGCCGAACCTCTACGGCGACGCGTTCGGCAAGTTCATGACGAGCGAGGTCAAGCGCTGGGCCGAGGTCGTGAAGGGCTCGGGCGCGAAGCTCGACGGATGAGCGGTCGCATCGTGTTCGATGCGGCCGGGCCGGACGGCGTGGCGCGTGTCGTGCTCGCCAACCCCGGTAAGCACAATGCCATCGACGTGGCGATGTGGCGCGATCTGCGCACGCTGTTCGAGCGCTTGCAGTCACTGCCGGTCGGCGATGCGCCGCGCGCGGTGATCGTGTGCGGCGAGGGCGGCCAGTTCGCGTCGGGCGGCGACATTCAAGAGTTCGCGACCTTCCGCTTCGATGAGGCGAAGCTGCACGACTTCCACGAGCACACGGTGGCACCCGCATTGCACGCGATGCTGGCCTGCGACGTGCCGCTGCTCGCGCAGATCGACGGTGCGTGCATCGGCGGCGGCTTCGAGATCGCGGCGTGTTGCGACATTCGCGTGTGCGGCGCGGCCAGCCGCTTCGGCGCGCCGATCGCGAAGCTCGGCTTCCCGATGGCGCCTGGCGAATTGGCGCTGCTGGCGCGCGTGGCCAGCCCGGCGGCGCTGCGCGAGATGCTGCTGGAGGCGCGGCTGATCGACGCCGCGCGCGCGCTGCAACTCGGCCTGGTGCATGCGGTCGTTGCCGATGCCGACGTGGCCGGCCACGCGCTGCAACGCGCCGGCGCGATGGCCGCCCTACCGGCGCACGCGGCGCGCATCAACAAACAGACACTGCGGCAACTCGCATCCGGCGGGCCGACGCCACCGGAGCGGCGCGCGCACTTCGCTTACGCGCCGCACGCGGCGCATGTCGAGGGCATCACCGCCTTCATCGAGAAGCGGGCACCGCGCTTCCACAACGACTGACCTTTCACCCTTGCCCATGCAGCACAACCTTTTCAGCGCCCTGCGCGCCGGCTGGCCGGCCGACCTGGACGCGACCGCCATCGAGTGCGCCGACGCAGATGCTCCGCACCCGCCGCTGCGCTACACCTGGCGCGATCTCGACCGCAGCAGCGCGATGCTCGCGAACCTGCTCGCGTCACTCGGCCTGCCCGACGGCGCGCGCGTGGCGGTGCAGACCGAGAAGTCGGTCGAGGCCTTGCTGCTCTACCTCGCGGTGCTGCGCGCCGGCCTCGTGTACCTGCCGCTGAACACCGCCTACCAGACAGGCGAGATCGAGTACTTCATCGGCAACGCCGAACCGAGCGTGGTGGTGTGCTCGGGCAAGAACTTCGGCTGGGTGAGCAAGCTCGCCTTCAAGGCCGGCACGGCGCATGTGTTCACCTTGAACGACGACCGCACCGGCAGCCTGCTGCAACGCGCCGCGCAGCACAGCGCCGAGCACACGCCGGTGCAGCGTGCAGCCGGCGACATGGCGGCCATCCTCTACACCAGCGGCACGACCGGGCGCAGCAAGGGCGCGATGCTGAGCCACGCCAACCTGCTGAGCAATGCGCGGGTGCTGCAGCAAGCCTGGGGCTGGCGCACGGCGGCCGAAGGCGGTGACGTGCTGATCCACGCGCTGCCGATCTTCCATGTGCACGGTCTCTTCGTGGCCTCGCACGGCGCGCTGCTGAACGGCAGCAAGATGCTCTGGTTCAGCAAGTTCGACCCCAAGTCGGTGGCTGCACGCCTGCCCGAAGCCACCGTGTTCATGGGTGTGCCCACGCTCTATGTTCGGCTGCTGACCGAGCCCGCGTTCACGCGCGAGGCCTGCCGCCACATGCGCCTGTTCATCAGCGGTTCGGCGCCCCTGCTGATCGAGACCTTCGACGCGTTCCGCGCCCGCACCGGCCACACGATTCTCGAGCGCTACGGCATGAGCGAGACGGTGATGCTGACCTCGAACCCGTATGCCGCCACTGACGGCGAACGGCGCGGCGGCACTGTCGGCCGGCCGTTGCCCGGCGTGGGCGTGCGCGTCGTGACCGAGGCCGGCACGCCTTGCCCCACCGGCGATATCGGCGGCGTCGAAGTGACCGGCCCGAACGTGTTCAAGGGCTACTGGCGCATGCCGGAGAAGACCGCCGAAGAGTTCACCGCCGACGGCTGGTTCAGGACCGGCGACGTGGGCCGCTTCGATGCGCAGGGCTACCTCGCCATCGTCGGCCGCAGCAAGGACCTGGTCATCACCGGCGGCTACAACGTCTACCCGGCCGAGGTGGAAGGCCTGCTGAACGAGCTGCCCGGCGTGCAGGAAAGCGCGGTGATCGGCGTGCCGCATGCCGACTTCGGCGAGGCCGTGGTCGCGGTCGTGGTGGCCCGCGCGGGAAGCGCGCCGGAGGCTTCGGAGCTGATCGCGATGCTCAAGTCGCGCATCGCCAACTTCAAGGTGCCCAAGCAGGTGTTCGTGGTGGCCGAGTTGCCGCGCAACGCGATGGGCAAGGTGCTGAAGAACGTGCTGCGCGAGGCGCACAAGGGGTTGTTCGATGGATGAGAACGGTGTGCCCGACGCGGCCGCCGCAGTCGAACCGGCTGCCGCAGTCAACGCAGCCTGCCCGCGCTGCGGCGTGGCGTTTCGATGCGGGGCGAGCGATGCGCAGTGTGCGTGCGCAGCCGTGCCGCTCGACGATGCGCTGCGCGCTGAGTTGCGGGTGCGCTGGGAGGGGTGTTTGTGCGTGGGTTGCTTGCGGGCGCTCAGAGAGCCCTCACCCTAACCCTCTCCCAGGGGGAGAGGGAATAAGAGAAAAAGCCCCGCAGCGGTCACGCTGCGGGGCTTTTGTTTGACTCAGAGAACGTCAGTCGTTCTTGAAGATGTCCACGTCTTTCGTTTCCTTCACGAACAGCATGCCCACCACGAAGGTGATGCTCGCGAAGATGATCGGGTACCACAGGCCGTTGTACATGTTGCCCGTCTGCGCCACGATGGCCAAGGCGGTTGCCGGCAGCAGGCCGCCGAACCAGCCGTTGCCGATGTGGTACGGCAGGCTCATCGAGGTGTAGCGAATGCGCGTCGGGAACATCTCGACCAGCATCGCCGCGATCGGGCCGTACACCATGGTCACGTAGATCACGAGCAGCACCAGGATGGCCACGATCAGCGGCTTGTTCATCTTGGCGGGGTCGGCCTTGGTCGGGTAGCCGGCGTCCTTCAGTGCGTCGGCAACGCTCTTCTTGAACGCGGCGTCCTTCACCTTGGCGTCGGCCGGCGGCATGCCCACAGCGCTGAACGACTCGATCACCTTGTCACCAATGCTGATCTTCGCCGGGCCGGTGCCGGCCACGTTCTCGTAGCTCACCGCACGGGCAGCCAGCACTTGCTTGGCCACGTCACACGAGCTCGTGAACTTGACCACGCCGGTCGGGTTGAACTGGAACGAACACTCGGCCGGGTCGGCCGTGACGACAACCTTGTTCTTGGCCTGCGCTGCCGCGAGGTCGGGGTTGGCGGCCTGGGTGAGCGCGCTGAACAGGGGGAAGTAGGTGAGTGCGGCGATCAGGCAGCCGGCCATGATGATCGGCTTGCGGCCGATCTTGTCAGACAGCGTGCCGAACAGGATGAAGAACGGCGTGCCGATGATCAGCGAGATCGCGATCAGGATGTTCGCGGTCGCGTTGTCCACCTTCAGCGGGCCGGTCAGGAAGAACAGCGCATAGAACTGCCCCGTGTACCAGACGACCGCCTGGCCCATCGTCAAACCGACGAGCGACAGGATCACGATCTTCATGTTCTTCCACTCGCCGAACGACTCGGTCAGCGGCGCCTTCGAAGTCTTGCCCTCTTCCTTCATCTTCTTGAAGGCAGGTGACTCGTTCATCGACAGGCGAATCCACACGCTGACGGCCAGCAGCAGCACCGACACCAGGAACGGCACGCGCCAGCCCCACTCGGCGAAGGCTTCTTCACCGACGATGGTGCGGGTGCCCAGGATCACCAGCAGCGACAGGAACAGGCCCAGCGTGGCGGTGGTCTGGATCCACGACGTGAAGGCACCGCGCTTGCCGTGCGGCGCGTGTTCCGCCACATAGGTGGCAGCACCGCCGTACTCGCCGCCGAGGGCCAAGCCCTGCAGCATGCGCAGGCCGATCAGGATGATCGGTGCGGCCACGCCGATGGAGGCGTAGTTCGGCAGCAGGCCGACGATGAAGGTCGACAGGCCCATGATCACGATGGTGACCAGGAACGTGTACTTGCGCCCGATCATGTCGCCCAGGCGGCCGAAGAACAGCGCGCCGAAGGGGCGCACGATGAAGCCGGCGGCGAAGGCCAGCAGCGAGAAGATGGTCTGCGAGGTCGGGTCGAGGTTCGAGAAGAACTGTTTGCCGATGATGACGGCGAGCGTGCCGTACAGGTAGAAGTCGTACCACTCGAATACCGTGCCCAGGCTGGAGGCGAAGATGACCTTCTTCTCCGCGGCCGTCATGGGCTGCCCGACTTTCGAGCTGGCTGCTGCCACTGTGCTTGCCATTGTGTTTGTCTCCTGAAAATGATGAGCCGCACCATGCGGTGGGCCTGACGGGCATCATCACGGCAGGCTCTGACCGTGGGCTGACGTGGCGCTGAACCGAAGCTTACAAACTCGGGTGCAACCCTGAGCTCGCGTTTCTCGATGCGAGAACGCGCTTGAGGGTTTGCGCTAGATCAAGCCGTTCAGCTGCGTTTGACGCCGAGCCGCGGCGCGCCTTCCTTGTCCCACGCGGCCGCGTCGAACCACGCGTCGCCCTGCAGGAACGCGCGCAGCATTGGCAGGCTGTCCAGGCCCCAGAAGCGCTTGCCTTCGGCTTCGACCGTGGGCACGCCGAACAGGCCGAGCGTCACCGCGCGCTCGGTCGCGCTGCGCAAGGCTTGCTTGACCGCATCGCTGCCCGGGTCGGTGCGCGGCGCCAGCTGTGTGGTCAACGCGGCCAGGCGCGCGGGGTCGTTGGCATCGCCACCGCCTTGCCAGATGTGGCGCAGCACGGCCTCGCAGGCAAACCGGTTCGGTGTGCCGCCTTCGGGCGCGCAGGCCAGCAGCAGGCGCAGCAGCGCGAGCGGGTTGAACGGGTGCTGCGCGGGGGTGTCGAGCGTTGTGTCTTGCTGGTGCGCCAGCCACTGCACGTGGCGGAAGGTCCAGGCGCGCTTGGGCTCGATCTCGGCCGGACCCTTCTGACCCCAGTGCTTGAGCAACCCGGCGAACAGCACGGGCTGGTACGTCACTTCGACCGACAAGCCTTCGAGTGTTTGCGGCAGCTGTTCGAACGCGAGGTAAGCGAACGGCGAGATCGGGTCGAACCAGAAGGTGATGCGCTTCATGTCGGTGGGTCGAACGGAACGAGCACCGCGCGGCGTGCCGGCAACTGCTGCGCCACGAGCCGCCGGGCTGCGTCGCTCATCGAGCCCCAGGTGGCGATCTCGTCGAGCGTGCGCGCACAGCCTTCGCACAGCCCCGACGCCACATCGATGCGGCACACCTTGGTGCACGGGCTGGCCAGCGGGGCGGGCGGTCGAGGTGGCAGAGGCATGGGGCGCGGTCAGGTCAGTACGAGTTCGGCAATATCGTCCCACAAAGCCGGCTCGATGCGGCCGCGAAAGACCTTCACCGTGCGGCCGGCCCGGTCGATCAGGAACGAGGTCGGCGTGTGCGTGATCACGCCGAAGTTGTCACGGTGCGCAGCATCACCGCGCCACAGCCCGCGGAAGCGCTGCGACGGCGCCACCGTGCGCCCGAGGATGGCATCGTAGGCACGCAACTCGGCTTGCGAACGGTCCACGCTGACCGCCAGCAACTGGAAGCCCTTGTCGCGCCAGGCCTCGAAGTTCAGGCGCAGCTCGGGCATCTTGTCGCGGCACACCGGGCAATCGGTCGACCAGAAGAACACGAGCACCACTTTGCCCGCATCACTGCGCAGGTCGTAGGGCTGGCCGGTCAGCGTGCGGCCGGTGAGTTCGGCCATGGGGGCGGCGGCTGGCGGCGCAGCGCCTGGCGGCCCGGCCGCCTGCGCTGCCGACGCGCCGGTTGCGGCCGCCAGCAGCGCCGCGTTGGCACAAAGAAAGCAACGACGGTTCATGTGGCAGGCCCGGGTCCAGTGGAACGTGTTGGTCTGCCGCACCGGGTGCGCCTTACGCGCGCGCAGGTGAATGATCGTGCGTTGCACCACGCTCGCTTACGGCGCGGCCTCGCCGAGGGCCTGCCGCGTGTCGCGCGCCTGCGCCATGACCCAGTCGCAGAACTGCTGCACCTCGGGCCGCATGCGGCTCGCCGGTGCGGCGACCAGCCAGTAGAGGTACGGGCTGCTCATGCGGCCTTCGGTGCCGAAGGGCTCGACCAGTTCGCCGCGCTGCAACGCCTCGAACACGAGCGCAATGCGCGCGAGCGCCACGCCGTGGCCGGCGAGTGCCGCCTGCACCTGCTGGTACGTGAAGTTCAAATACAGCCACCGCTTGGGCTCGAGCGCGGGCTGGCCGTGCAGCGTGAGCCAGCGCCGCCAGCTCAGGTACTCGGTGCTGGCCTTGGTGTCGTCTTCCTCGCACAGCGTGTGCTGCGCCAGGTCGGCCGGGGTGGCCAGCGGCGGCGCCTTGCCCCGGTGGATGAGTTCGGCGAGCGAGCGGCTGACCATCGGCGAGAGCACCTCGCCGAACATGGGCTGCGCGCCGGCCGGCGCCTGCGCGGGGGCGCAGTAGCGCAGCGCCAGATCCAGCTCGGGGTCGTCCATGTCGGCCACCGCATCGGTGGCGGACACGCGAATGTCGATGTCGGGGTGGGCGCGCTGGAAAGCCTCGATGCGCGGCAGCAGCCACAGCGAGCCGAACGATGCGAAGGTCGTGACGCTGACGCGCTTGCGCCCGCGCATCTCGCGGATCTGGCGCACCCCGGCATCGACCTTCTGCAGGCTGGGCTGCACCGCGAGCAGCAGAGTCTGGCCGCCCTGCGTCAGCTCGACGCGGCGCGTGCCGCGCGTGAACAGGGCCGCGCCGAGCTCGTCTTCCAGGCCCTTGATCTGCCGGCTGATGGCCGATTGCGTGACGAACAGCTCATCGGCCGCGCCGCTGAAGCTCAGGCGCCGCGCCACCGCCTCGAAGGCGCGCAGGTTGGTCAACGAGAGTGGGCGCCGAGTTCGTGCATTCATATCAGATCAGCATTAATCTGCGACCGGGGTTTCATTGGATTCCGTGCTGATTCTCCACGATCATTGCTGCACGCTTTACAGGAGATTGATGATGAATACGCAACTGACTCGGACCCCGCTCCGCGCCCGCTCTGCTGCCCGTGCGGGCCTGCTGCGCCGCATCGAACCCCACCAGGCGCTGCGCCTCGGCCGCCTCGGCGGCGAGCTGACGGTGGTCGAGGGCCGCGTCTGGCTGACGCGCGACGGCGATCTGGGCGACCACGTGGTCGAGCCCGGCCAGCGCGTGCGCCTCGCGGTGAACGACAACGCGGTCATCTCGCCGTGGCAAACCGGCGAAGGCGTGGTGCTGCGCTGGAACCCGCGCCGTCAGGGCTTGCTCGGGGCCGTCTTCGCCGGGCCCTTGCTCGGCCTGGCTTACGCCACGCGTTTGCTCGCAGGCGGCTTCGCGGCCCTGGCATGCAGCGCCGCCGCGAGCGAACGCGTGGCGTAAGCCAGGCCGAGCAAAGGCCCGGCGAAGACGGCCCCGAGCAAGCCCTGACGCCGCGGGTTCCAGCGCAGCACCACGCCTTCGTCGGTTTGCC
>JANNBF010000112.1:0-18007 GCA_031385155.1 Rhizobacter sp. | reverse complement strand
GCGCCTTCGCGCACGAAGGCTTCGGCGGTGGCGCGGCCGATGCCCTGGCCGGCTGCGGTGACGAAGGCAGTTTTGCCTGAAAGTCGTTCGGTCATCGGAAGTCTCCTGTGGCGCGCGGCGTGAATTTGAACATGGCGACAGCCGTGAGCCGAGCGCGTGGAAAGCGTAGCGCGGCGCGCTGCTCACGCTGCGCTGCAGCATGTATCGAAACACCCTAGGCGTGCGCCGGGCGCGCTCCGTCAGAATCCTCCGCTGTTTCCCGGAGGCTGATTGATGGAAAAGACGTGGCTGAAGCAGTACCCCGCCGGCGTGCCGGCGACCATCGATGTCGAGCAGTACAGCTCGCTGGTGGCACTGCTCGATGAAAGCTTCAAGAAGTACGGCCCGCGCACGGCCTACCGCTTCATGGGCAAGACGATCACCTTCGCGCAGGTCGACGAGGCCTCGCGCGCGCTCGGCGCCTACCTGCAGGCGCAAGGCCTGCAGAAGGGCGATCGTGTGGCCATCATGATGCCCAACGTGCCGCAGTACCCGGTGGCGGTGGCGGCCATCCTGCGGGCCGGCGGCGTGGTCGTGAACGTGAACCCGCTGTACACCCCGCGCGAGCTCGAACATCAGCTGAAAGACTCGGGCGCCAAGATCATCATCATGGTCGAGAACTTCGCGACCACGCTGCAGCAGGTGCTGGCGGCGGTGCCCTCGAAGAAGGTCATCCTGACCGCGCTCGGCGATATGCTCGGCTTCCCGAAGTCGCTGATCGTCAACTACGTGGTGCGCAAGGTGAAGAAGATGGTGCCGCCGTTCAGCCTGCCCGGCTCGGTGACCTTCAACGATGCCATCTCGCAAGGCCGCGGCAAGAGCTTCAAGCCGGCGACGGTCGGGCCCGACGACATTGCGGTGCTGCAATACACCGGCGGCACCACCGGCGTGAGCAAGGGCGCCGTGCTGCTGCACCGCACGCTTGTGGCCAACATCCTGCAGGCCGAAGCGTGGTATCAGCCGGCGCTGAAGAAGATCCCCGCCGGCGAACAGTTGGTGACGATCTGCGCGCTGCCGATTTATCACATCTTCGGCTTCAACACGAACATGATGCTGAGCATGCGCATGGGCGGCGCGAACATCCTGATCGCCAACCCGCGCGACCTGCCGAGCGTGTTCAAGGAACTGCAGGGCCAGAAGTTCCACAGCTTCCCGGCAGTCAACACGCTGTTCCAGGCGATGGCCAACCACCCCGACTTTTCAAGCGTCGACTGGAGCGGTTTGTTGATCTCGGTCGGCGGCGGCATGGCGGTGCAAAGTGCGACCGCGAAGCTGTGGCTTGAGAAGACCGGCTGCCCCATCGTCGAAGGCTACGGCCTGAGCGAAACATCGCCGTCGGCCACCTGCAACCCGGTGGACAGCACGGCCTACAGCGGCAACATCGGCCTGCCGATGCCCAACACCGAACTGAAGCTGCTCGACGACGACGGCGCCGAGGTGCCGATGGGCACGCCGGGCGAGATCGCGATCAAGGGCCCGCAGGTGATGGCCGGTTACTGGCAGCGCCCCGACGAGACCGAGAAGGTCATGACCGCCGACGGCTTCTTCCGCACCGGCGACATCGGCACCGTCGACGAGCGCGGCTACTTCAAGATCGTCGACCGCAAGAAAGACATGATCCTGGTGAGCGGCTTCAACGTCTACCCGAACGAGGTCGAAGACGTGGTCACGCAGATGCCGGGCATCCTGGAATGCGCGGCGGTGGGCATCGCCGATGCGAAGGCCGGCGAGGCCGTCAAGCTCGTGATCGTGCGCAGCAACCCGGCCGTGACCGAGGCCGACGTGCGCGCCTATTGCGAAGCCAACCTGACCGGCTACAAGCGGCCGAAACTGGTTGAGTTCCGCACCGAGTTGCCGAAAACAAACGTAGGCAAGATCCTGCGCCGCGAGTTGCGGGACAAGGCCTGATCGGCGGGCGAGCCAGTTCGTGCGGTATGCGGCAGGTGCCGCCGACCGTGTGTCGTCTGCACCAACTCCGTGTGCGCAATTCCACGAATCGTGGGGTAGCTTGCTGATACATTGCCCACCTATAAAGCGCGGCCCCACAAGGGCACAGCGGCAAGCGTCTACGGGAAACATTCGTGATTTGGATCAAGACCGACGCGGGGCGAGTTGAAATGCAGGCGCGCGCTCTCGTGAAAGAACGCGCGCAACGCAACCTGCTGCTGGTGATCGATGGCGCCAAGTCCGAAGAGATGCTGCTGGCGAACCTGGCCGGTATCACGCCAGCCGACTTCCAGAGCTTGCGATCACTCGGGCTGATTGCGGTGCTGCCACCCTCGTCATCGCGCAGTTCGGCTCCCACGCAACCGCCTTCCCCGCGCGCCGCCACCGGCACCAACCCGCCGACACCGGCACCTGCTCAATCGGCCCCGGCATCGGCGGCGCAGGATGCCCCGCTCGACTACGGTGCCTTCACCTCCACGCTCACGCAGATGATCTCGAAAGAGCTCGGCCTGCGCGGCTTCGTGCTCACGCTCGCGGTCGAGAAAGCCGGAACGATCGAAGAGCTGCAGGCGGTTGCGCAGCGCACCATCGCGCAGATCGGCGACCGCAAGGGCGAGGCGGCGGCTGCAGCGGCGCGGCGCGCGCTGTACGGCGGCTGATCTCGTCGGAACGTCAAGCCGGCAGCAGCGCGAGCCGGGATCGCCTTGAATTGAACTCCTGCGTGAGGCTGGCGTCGCCGAACGCGGCAGCCAGCGTGTCGGCCTGCGCTGTTGCGGCAATGGCCTCGACCGCGTGTGCCCGGGCCGGCCTCGGCGGCGGGCGCCAGGTACGCGGCGGTGGTCAGCCCGATCACGTCGGCCGCGCGTGCCGGGCTCAGCGCATTCGCTTGCGCATACGCGGCCGTGGCGCGCTCGAGGCTCGCTGCATCACCGGCCGCAGCCGCAGCCGCGCCGGCCTGGCGCCACAGCAGCGCGGCGCCGCGCGGCTGCTCGGCGCCGTGGCAGGCGTTGGCTTCGTCCGGCTGCTCGGCGTGGCTGCGGCTGTCGGCGCTGTTGCCGAGGTCGGTGTCTGCGTCGCTCATGGTCGGCCCTCCGTCGGGTGTTCTGGGTGGTCCTGATCTGGCCGGCCACTCTACATCGGGCACACTCGCCCGATGCCCGCGCGCTTCTTCGTCGACCACTCTTTGCACGCCGACGCGGTGCTCGATTTGCCCCCCGGCGCGGCGCGCCACGTGCAGGTGCTGCGCCTGCAACCTGGCGTGGCGATCACGCTGTTCAACGGCGCCGGCGGCGAGTGGGCGGCGCGCATCGAGCGCATCGGCCGCAGCAGCGTGGCGGTGCGCATCGAGGCGCATTCTGCGGTCGACCGCGAGCTGCCGCTGGCGGTGACGCTGGCGCTCGGCATGCCGGCCAACGACCGCATGGACACGGTCGTCGAGAAGGCCACCGAGCTGGGCGTGGCAGTGCTGCAGCCACTGCACTGCGAGCGCTCGGTGCTGCGCTTGCATGGCGAGCGCGCGCAGAAGAAGGTCGCGCACTGGCAGGCGGTCGCGGTGGCGGCCTGCGAGCAGAGCGGGCGCACCCGCGTGCCGCGCATCGAGCCGGTGCGCAGCCTCGCGGAATGGCTCGGCAGCCTCAATGGCCGTGATGGCCTTGACTTCATGGGCGGCATCGGTGGCGTTGGCGCGCCGGGCGCCACGCTGCGCGAACAACGCTGGGTACTGAGCTTGCGCGACGCGACGGCGCGCACGGCGGCCGCTGATGGCGCTGGCCTGTCAGCGCCAGCCGGTGCGGGCGCGCCGGCCGTGCTGTGCCTCAGTGGCCCGGAAGGCGGCCTCTCGCCGGCCGAGGAAGACGCGGCGGTGGCCGCCGGCTTCACCCCGCTGTCGCTCGGCCCGCGCGTGCTGCGTGCCGACACGGCGCCGCTGGCCCTGCTCGCGCACATCGCCCACATCGCCCACACGGCACACCTCGCGTAGCTCGCGCTCCTCACGCGCCTTACCCAAAGCGCGCCGCGCTCCTCACACCCACCCACCGAATGAACCTTCAACTGCTCTTGCTCACCTTGTGCCAGGGCATGTTCCTGACCAACAACGTCGCGTTCATCGCGATCAACGGCCTCGTCGGTCTGAGCCTCGCGCCGAGCCCGTGGATGGCCACGCTGCCGATCACCGGCTACGTGGCGGGCGGTGCGCTGTGTGCCGGGCTCGTGGCGCGGCACCAGCGCGCATGGGGGCGGCGGCGCGCGTTCCAGGCCGGTCTGGTGATCGCGGTACTTGCGAGCGGCCTGTGCGCCTATGCGGCGGTGAACCACCACTTCTGGTTGCTGGTCGCGGCCACCATGCTCGCCGGCTACTACAACGCCAACGCCGGGCTGTACCGCTTTGCCGCGACCGAGCTGGTGGCGCCAGCCTTCAAGGAGCGCGCGATCTCATGGGTGCTGGCCGGCGGCATCATCGGCGCGGTGGCCGGGCCGAACCTGGCCAGCGCCACGCGCGACGCTTTGCCGGTGGCCTTCGCCGGCGCCTATGCCGCGCTGGTCGGTGTGGCGTTGATGGCGCTCGTGGTGATCTCGTTCGTGCGCTTCCCGCCCTTGCCGAAGCCCACGCCCGCCCAGCCCGGCCGGCCGCTGCGCGAGATTGCGCGCCAGCCGGTGTTCATCGTCGCGGTCATCGGCTGCGCGCTCGGCTACGGCGTGATGAACCTGCTGATGGCGGCCACGCCGATTGCCATGTCGCAATGCGCGCACCCGTTCAAGAGCACGGCGCTGGTGCTCGAATGGCATGTGCTGGGCATGTTCGTGCCGAGCTTCTTCACCGGCTCGCTCATCAAGCGCTTCGGCTGCCTGCCGGTGATGGGTGTGGGCGTGGTGTTGAACGCGGTGTGCATCGCGGTGGCGTTGTCGGGTGTCGAGCTGATGCAGTTCATCATCGCGCTGCTCGCGCTCGGCGTGGGCTGGAACTTCCTGTTCATCGGCGGCACCACGCTGTTCACGCAGGCCTACCGGCCGGAAGAAAAGACCACCGCGCAGGCGGCGATGGACACCGTCATCTTCAGCACCATGACGCTCACCTCGTTCAGCTCGGGCGCGCTCGTCACGACCAGCGGCTGGACCTGGTTGAACCTCGGCTCCATCGTGCCGGTGCTGCTCACCGGTGCGGCCTTGCTCTGGCTTGCGCGGCAACCCCGCGTTGCCCAGAATCGGGCGCTAACTTGAGGAGTCGACCATGAGCTTGCTTGATTCGGTGATCGGTGCGTTGGCGAACAGCCAGCCCGGTGTGCAACCCCCGGCCGCCGGTGCCACGCAGGGCACGCCCGGCTCGGTGCTGCTGGGCACGGTGATCTCGATGCTGGCCAACGGGCAGCACCCGCAGGGCGCCGGCGTGGGCGGCCTGGGTGACCTGATCGGCCGCTTCACGCAGGGCGGCATGGGCGACGTCATCGGCTCCTGGGTCGGCCACGGCGAAAACACGCCGATCTCGGGCGATCAGCTCTCCGGCGTGCTCGGGTCGGGCGTGCTCGGGCAGATCGCCTCGCAGCTCGGCCTGTCGCACGGCGAGGCCGCAGGGCAGCTGTCGCAGATGCTGCCCGAGGTCATCAACCGCTTGACCCCGCATGGCGAGGCGCCGAGTGGTGGCCTCGGGGCCGTCGAAGACATCCTCGCGAAGTTGACGGCGGGCCGCTAGCGGGGCGCGGCTTCCGGCTGGGGCTTGCGCGCCGAGCCCGCGATGAGGTCGAAGCGGAACAGCCGGCATTCGATCGGCCCGTTCCACATCGGCACGCGCCTCGATTCCTTCAGCCGCATCGCGCTCGGCAGCTTCATGTCGGGGCTGAGCACGTAGGCCGTCCAGCCGGCGTCGTGCTGCGTGTAGGCGCGCTTCCAGTGCGCGGCCAGGCGGGCGAAAAAGTCATCGGGCAGTTCGCGGTTGTCGCCGCCGCTCCGCCCATTTCCAGCGTCCCGCGCTGCACCCGCGCCGGCCTTGCCCGCCACCTCGATGCGCTCGCCGTACGGCGGGTTCATCATGACCGTGCCGGGCAGCCCTTCGGGCAGCGCGGGCGCGGGCCGCTCCAGCGCATCGCCACCGTTGAACACGATTGATCCTTCCACGCCCGCGCGCTGCGCGTTGCGGCGCGCGAAGTCGACCATGCGGAACGACACGTCGCTGGCGTAGATCGGCACGGTGCTGGCGTGGATGCGCGACTGCGCGTGGCTGCGCAGGCGCTGCATCTCGGCGCGCAGCTCATCGGTGACGAAGGGCAGCAGGCGCTCGAACGCGAAGCGCCTGAGCAACCCCGGCGCGATGCCGCAGGCGATCTGCGCGGCCTCTATCGCGATGGTGCCGGAGCCGCAGCACGGGTCGTGCTGCGCGCCGCCCGCATCAGCCGTGCCGCGCCAGCCGGCAGCGGCCAGCATCGCGGCGGCGAGCGTTTCCTTCAGCGGCGCGTCACCCTTGTCTTCGCGCCAGCCGCGCTTGAAGAGCGACTCGCCGGAGCTGTCGACGTACAGCGCTGCGTCGTGTTCGCCGAGGTGCAGCACGAGCTGCAGATCGGGCGCGCGCGTGTCCACGCTCGGGCGCTCGCCGGTAGCGTCGCGCAGCACGTCGCACACGGCGTCTTTGATGCGCAACGCGGCGAAGTTCAGGCTCTTGAGCGGGCTGCGGTGGGCCGTGGTGTCGACGCGCAGCGTGTGCGCCGGCGTGATCCACTGGCCCCAGTCGACCGCATGCGCCAGCTCGTACAGGTCGTTCTCGACGCGGTACGAGCCGTTCGTGACCTCGATGAGCACGCGCTGCGCGAGGCGGCTCTCCAGGTTCAGCGTCATCACCTCCAGCGGCTCGCCTTCCAGCGCCACGCCGCCGCGCTGGGGGTGCACGCGAGCCTTCGGCAGGATGCGCTGCACTTCCTCGGCAAGAAGCTCTTCGACGCCGGCGGCGCAAGGCAGAAACAGGGGCAGCGGCATCGCGTTACATCGCCTTGCGCAGTTGCGTCGGCGCGATCTTCAGCGCGTCGCGGTACTTGGCCACGGTGCGCCGCGCAACCTGGATACCCTGCTCGTCGAGCATCTGCGAGATCTGGCTGTCGCTCAGGGGTTTGGCCGGGTCTTCGGCGGCGACGATCTGCTTGATGAGCGCGCGCACGGCCGTGCTCGATGCATTGCCGCCCGCTTCGGTGTTCAGCGACGAGCCGAAGAAGTACTTCAGCTCGAAGGTGCCGAACGGCGTGCTCATGTACTTGGCGGTTGTCACGCGCGAGATGGTCGACTCGTGCAGGCCGAGTTCATCGGCGATCTCGCGCAGCACCAGCGGCTTCATCGCGATGGCGCCGTGGGTGAAGAAGTTCTTCTGCCGCTCGACGATGGCCTGCGACACGCGCTGGATGGTGTCGAAGCGCTGCAGGATGTTCTTCATGAACCAGCGCGCTTCCTGCAGCCGTGAATTCAGCCCCGGGCCGGCGCCGTTCAGGCTGTTCGAGCCGCGCTGCTGGCGGATCGCGTTCGCATACAGGTCGTTGATGCGCAGCTTGGGCATCACGTCGGGGTTGAGCACCACCTTCCAGCCGCGCCCGGCTTTCTGCACGAACACGTCGGGGATGATGATGTTGGCCTCGGCCCGCGCGAACTGGCGGCCCGGTTTGGGCTCGAGCGCCTTGATCAGCGCCTGCGCTTCGCGCAGCAGGTCTTCGTCGGCGCCGGTCGCGGCCATCAGCTTCTTCAGGTCGCGCCGGGCCAGCAGTTCGAGGTGCGACTTGCACACGATGATCGCGATCATCTGCGCCTCGCAACGCGGCTGGGTGCGCAGTTGCAGCGTCAGGCACTCGGCCAGGTCGCTCGCGCCCACGCCGGTGGGCTCCATGCTCTGCAGGAAGCGCAGGCCGCATTGCAGGCGCGCGAGCAGGTCTTCGCGGGCGTCGTCGCTGGCGTCGCCCGCGAGCTGGTCGACGATCTCCTGCAGCGTGCCGTCGAGGTAGCCGTCGTCGTTCAGCGACTCGATCAGCACCATCACGGCCGCCGCGTCGGCGGCGTTCAAGCGCATGCTGGAGAGCTGCTCTCGCAGGTGGTCCTGCAGGCTGATGGTGGGCGTGTCGCGCTCCGAGCCGTCGAAGTCGTCGCTGTCGTTGTTCGTGCTGCTCTTGCCCGGCGATTCGCGGATGCCGTCGAAGTCTTCGCGCTCGGTGCCGTTCTCCCAGTCGTCGCGCTCGGTGGTGCCGAACTCGGTGGCGCCATCGAGCGGGGCCGCCGCCTCGCCGTCGTCGCTGCCGGTGCTGGTGTTCTCCGACGCGCGCTCGGTCTCGCGCTCACCGGCGCGCTCGGCCGGCGTCGTGCGGTCGGCCAGCGGCTCGAACGCCGAGCTGGCGTCTTCTTCCACGTCGAGGAACGGGTTCTGCTCCAGCATCTGCTCGACCTCTTGATGGAGTTCGAGCGTGGAGAGCTGCAGCAGGCGGATCGACTGCTGAAGCTGCGGCGTAAGTGCCAGGTGCTGCGACAGCCTGAACTGAAGGGTAGGTTTCATTCGAGACCTACATTCGAAAGTTTTCGCCGAGGTAGACCTTGCGCACGTCGGCGTTGTCCACGATCTCGGTCGGCGTGCCTTCGGCAAGCACGCGGCCTTCGCTGATGATGTAGGCGCGGTCGCAGATGCCCAGCGTTTCGCGCACGTTGTGGTCGGTGATCAGCACGCCGATGCCGCGGCTCTTCAGGAAACCGATGATCCGTTGGATCTCGATCACGGCAATCGGGTCGACGCCGGCGAACGGCTCGTCGAGCAGGATGAACCGCGGCTGCGTGGCCAGCGCGCGCGCGATCTCGACCCGCCGGCGCTCACCGCCCGACAACGCAGCGGCCGGCGAGCGCCGCAGCTTGTCGATCGACAGGTCGTGCAGCAGGCCGTCGAGCAGCTTTTCGATCTGCACCGAAGGCAGCGCGCGGCCGTCGGGGCCGATCTGCAGTTCGAGCACCGCGCGGATGTTCTCTTCGACGTTGAGCTTGAGAAAGATCGATGCTTCCTGCGGCAGGTACGACAGGCCCAGGCGCGAGCGCTGGTGGATCGGCAACCGCTCGGCACGCCGGCCTTCGATCGTGATCTGCCCGGCATCACACCGCACCAGGCCCACGATCATGTAGAAGCTCGTCGTCTTGCCCGCGCCGTTCGGCCCGAGCAGGCCCACCACCTCGCCGCCATGCACCGCGAGGTGCACGTCCTTGACCACCGTGCGGGCACCGTACGACTTGCGCAGGCCGGTGGCTTCCAGCGCGTGCGTCGAGGCCGTCAGCGGTGCGCCGGCGGTGTCGACCTCGAGAACGGTGTTCACCGCTTCTCGCCGGGCTTGTCACCCGATTTGTCGCCCACCTTGTCGGCCGATTTCGGCATGCTCCCGAGCGCCGGGCTGGGCTTGAGCACCGGCGCACCGGGCTGGCCCAGCGGGCCGGCGCCGGCGGCCTCGGCGGCCGCTTCGGTGCCCTCGCGCGGTGTGAGCACGGCGCGTACCCGCCCGCCCGGGTTGGCGGCGGTCGAGGCGGCGCCGCCGGAGACGCTGAAGACCTCGGTCGTGCTGTCGTAGGTCACGAGGTTGCCGTTGATTTCGTCGGCCACCGTCGCACCGCGCAGGCGGCGCACGGCGGCGTTGGTGATGAAGCGGATCTGATCGGCGCGGCCGTCGTATTCGAGCCGGTCGGCCTCGCCGGTGATGAACTCGTCGACACCGTCGCGCTTTTGGCGGAACGTGGCGGGCTTGCCCGGCGCGCCGAAGGCCACGGCCGTGTCGTAGCCGCCGGTAGTCTGGCGCACCTCGATGCGCGAAGCACGAATCACCATCGTGCCCTTGCTCACCACCACGTTGCCGGTGAACGTGACGACCTGGTTCTGCAGGTCGACGCGGCCGGTCTGGTCGGCCTCGACGTTCAGCGGCTTCAGCCGGTCACCGCGCTCGGCATGGGCCGTGCCCACGACCGCCGTGCAGGCGAGCGCGATCTCGAGCAGAGCGGCAAGCAGGGCGACGGGAAGGCGGCGGGCGGTGGGCTGCATAGGGGCACGGAAATTGCATGTAAGTCTAACCTCAGTGCCGTGCGCTCCTTGCAGAAACGCACCGGCGCCGGCACCGATCACGGCATGGCGATCACCGCCCGGGCGGTGGCTCAGAGCTTGGTGCAAGAGGCCGCAACTCACCGAGCAGTGTCGGGATCAGCTCGCTCACGGTCGGGTGGATGTGCACCGCGTGCTGCACGCTGCGGTACGACAAGCCGCCCGCCATCGCGGTGAGCAGCACGTGCACGGCTTCGTCGGCCTCGATGCCGAGCAGCGTGGCGCCGAGGATGCGCTCGGTCCCGGCGTCGACCAGCACCTTCATGAAGCCCTGCGTTTCGCTGCGCTCGCGGGCGCGGCCCACGCGCGTCATCGGCATCACGGCCACCAGCGCAGGCCGGCCGCTGGCGCGCACCTCGGCCTCGCTCATGCCGACGCGGCCGAGCGGCGGGTCGGTGAAGAGCGCGTAGGCCGGGATGCGGTCGCTGACGCGGCGCGTGCCGCCGTCGAGCAAGTTCGCCGTGACGATCTCGAAGTCGTTGTACGAGGTGTGCGTGAATGCGCCTTTGCCGTTCACGTCGCCGAGCGCCCAGATGCCGGGCACGCTGGTGCGCAGTTCGTCGTCCACCGTGATGAAGCCGCGCGCATCGGTGGCCACGCCGGCCAGGTCGAGCCCGAGATCGCGTGTGTTCGGCCGCCGGCCCACGGCCGCGAGCAGGTGGCTGGCGTGCAGCTCGTGTGCCGTGCCTTGCGCTGTGCACGTCACGCGCACGCCATTACTTGCCTCGCCACCGTCGGGCGCCACCTCCACGCCGCGCACGCCGAGCAGGAACACGACGCCCTCCCGTTCCAGCATCGCCTGCACTTCGGCCGACACTTCCGGGTCTTCGCGCGCGATCAGGCGGTCTGCCACTTCGAGCACGGTGACGCGCGCGCCGAAGCGGCGGAACATCTGCGCGAACTCCAGGCCGATGTAGCTGCCGCCCGCGATCACCAGGTGCTCGGGCAGCACGCTCAAAGCCATGATCGACGTGTTCGTGAGCACCGGAACCGTGTCGATGCCCGGCCAGTCGGGCAGCACGGCCTGGCCGCCGACGTTGATGAACACCTGCGGCGCGGTCAGCATGCGGCCGTTCACTTCAACGGCGTGCGGTGCGGTGAAGTGGGCCTCGCCGCGCACCAGTTCGAGCCCGGCCGTGCCGTGCAGCCAGGTCGTCAAGCCCTCGACCGACTTCGCAACGATGCGGTCCTTGCGCGCCATCACGGCCGCGAAGTCCACGCCGACCTGGCCGGCGGCCGCGCCGCCCAAGGTCACGCCGAATTCGGCCGCGCGCCGGGCCATGTGCGCCACGCGCGCGCTCGCCACCAGCGCCTTGGTCGGCGTGCAACCGTCGTTCAGGCAGGTGCCGCCCATGTGTTCGCGCTCGATCAGCGCCACCCGCTGGCCGGCCTTCGCCAGCCGCACCGCGAGGGACGGGCCGGCCTGGCCGCTACCGATGATGAGCGCGTCGTGGGTGGTGTTCATGGAGGCCCCGTGTTTTCGCGGCCGTGCGCCGCAGGATCAGCGCTGCACGCGCACCAGTTGCGTTTCGACGCCGTTCGAAGCGAGCTTGTCTTTCGCGGCGTCGGCGTCGGCCTTCTGGCTGAAGGGCCCGAGGCGCACGCGGTACACGGTGCGGCCGGCCTGTTCGCGTTCGCTCACCCGGCCTTCCATGCCGAGCATCGCCAGGCGCGCCTTCTGCTGGTCGGCCTCTTCGGTGCGGCTGTAGGCGCCGGCCTGCACGAAGTACATGAACGGGTCGGGGCCGCTGGCTGCGGGCGCGGGTGCAGGTGCTGCTGCCGGTGTCGGTGTCGCGTCCGTCTTGGCGACCTTCGGCGCAGGCGCCGAGGCCGGCCGGTCGGCGAGGATGGCCGCCGCGTCGCGCGCGCTTTGCGCGGCTGATGCGCGCGGCGCAGGCGTGGCGGGCACGGTGACGGGTGCGGGCGCAGTCGCCACGGCGGGCGGCGCGGGCGCGCTGACCGCGCCGCCGGTCACTGCCGATGGCCGCGCCGGGTTCTTGCCGTACAGCGGGCTGTTCGGGTCCCAGTTCTTGTTCTTCTCGGCCTCGGCCGCGTCTTGCCCTGCCGTGCGCTGCGGCACCTTGTTGACGAAGGGCACCGGCACCTTGGTGACGTAGAGCGCCACGCCCAGCGCCAGCGCCAGGCCGATCAGCAGGCCGACGATCAGGCCGACCGCGAAGCCACCGCGTTGTGCGCTCTTGGAGTGCTGCTGAATCTCGGTCATGGTGTGGGCAAGGTTGCGGTTGCGGTTGCGGTTGCGGTTGCGGTTGCTGCGTCGGTGACGGTGACGGTGACGGCGCTGGTCGGTGCACTGTCGCGCGCCATGTGCTCGGGCGCGCTGACGCCGAGCACCGTCAGCGCGTTTGCGATGACCTGCCTCGTGGCGAGCAGCAAGGCCAGGCGGGCACGGCCCAGATCGGCGTCGTCGACCAAAAAGCGCTCGGCGCCGTAGTAGCTGTGGAACGCGCCGGCCAGGTCGCGCAGGTAGAACGTGATGTCGTGCGGCGACAGGCTGTCGCTGGCGCTGGTCAGCATGTCGGGGTAGTCGGCGATTCTGCGCATCAGCGCGGCTTCGCTCGGGGCGGTCAGGCGTGCGAGGTCGGCATCGGCGACCGCAGCGGGCTCGATGCCGCGCTCGCCGAACTGGCGGATCACCGAGCAGATGCGCGCATGCGCGTACTGCACGTAGAACACCGGGTTCTCGTCGTTCTGCTTCAGCGCCATGTCGACGTCGAAGGTGAACTCGGTGTCGGCCTTGCGGCTGAGCAGGAAGAAGCGAACCGCGTCGCGGCTGGTCCAGTCGATCAGGTCGCGCAGCGTCACGTACGAGCCGGCGCGCTTGCTGATCTTGACCTCGGCGCCGCCGCGCATCACGGTGACCATCTTGTTCAGCACGTAGTCGGGGTAGCCTTTGGGCGCGCCCAGGCCGGCGGCCTGCACGCCGGCGCGCACGCGGGCAATGGTGCCGTGGTGGTCGCCGCCCTGCAGGTTGATCGCCTTGCTGAAGCCGCGCTCGAACTTGGCCAGGTGGTAGGCCACGTCGGGCAGGAAGTAGGTGAACGTGCCGTCGGACTTGCGCATCACGCGGTCCTTGTCGTCACCGTAGTCGGTCGTGCGCAGCCACAGCGCGCCGCCTTCCTCGAAGGTCTTGCCCGATGCGATCAATCGCGTCACGGTGTCATCGACGCGGCCGCTGGTGTACAGGCTCGACTCCAGGTAGTAGTTGTCGAAGCGCACGCCGAAGGCCTGCAGGTCGAGGTCTTGCTCGTGGCGCAGGTAGGCCACGGCGAACTGGCGGATGCCGTCGATGTCGGCCACGTCGCCCGAGGCGGTGAACGTGCGGTCGTCGGCGGTGACCGTGTGGCGAGCGAGGAAGTCGGCCGCGATGTCGGCGATGTAGCTGCCGTTGTAGGCCGACTCGGGCCAGGCCGCATCGCCCGGCGCCAGGCCTTGCAGGCGTGCCTGCACCGAGGCCGCGAGGGTGGCGATCTGCACGCCCGCGTCGTTGTAATAGAACTCGCGCGTGACCTGCCAGCCCAGCGTGTCGAACAGGTTGCAGATGCCGTCACCGAGCGCGGCCTGGCGCGCATGCCCCACATGCAGCGGGCCGGTCGGGTTGGCCGAGACGAACTCGACCAGCACCTTGTCAGCATGCGCCGGCTGGCGGCCGAAGCTGGCGCCGGCGTGCAGCACCTCGCGCACCACGGCCTGCTTGGCAGCCGGCTTGAGGCGCAGGTTGATGAAGCCGGGGCCGGCGATCTCGAGCGCATCGACCCACTGCTGCACGGCCGGCTGGCGCTGCAAGGCCTCGACCAGTGCGGCGGCGGCTTCGCGCGAGTTCTGCTTCAGCGCTTTGGCGAGTTGCATCGCGGCGGTGCAGGCGTAGTCGCCGTGGGCGGCCTGCTTGGGCAGCTCGAAGGCGGCTTGCGGCGCGGTGCCGGGGGCCACTTCTGCGAGCGCTGCGCCGAGTGCCGACAGCAGCTCTTTTTTGACTTCAATCATCAGGCGATTCTACGGGCGCAGGCCATTTGCAAGCCCATTTACACCCCCAGTTCGGCCGACCGCGCTCGCACCCGGCGCGATATGCTGCACCTGCCGTCTCGGCGCTTACCGCTCATGCCAACTCCCCCCGCCACCGGCGCCGCGCCGGCCACCGACTTGCCGACCCACATCGGCAAGTACCGCGTGCTCAAGCGGCTCGGTGAAGGCGCCACGGCCGAAGTGTTCCTGTGCCATGACGCCTTCCTGGACCGCGAGGTTGCGATCAAGCGCGTGCGCCCCACCACCACCGGCGACGCGATGGACGAGCGCTACTCCGAGCGCTTTTTCGCGGCCGAGGCCGCGCTCGTCGGCCAGCTCAACCACCCGAACGTGGTGCAGATCTTCGACGCCGTGCCCGACCCGGTCTCGCCCTACCTCGTGATGGAGTACGTGGCCGGCAGCACGCTGCGCCCGTTCTGCCGCGCCGACCAGTTGCTGGCGCTCGAACTCGTGGTCGAGATCGGCTTCAAGTGCGCCATGGCGCTGGGCTATGTGTACCGGCAAGGGCTGATCCACCGTGACGTGAAGCCCGCCAACCTGCTGACGGTGCTGACCAACGGCCAGATCACCGACGTGAAGATCAGCGACTTCGGCAGCGTGCTGAACCTGGCGTCGGACGTGACGCAGATCTACCGCGTGGGCTCGCTCGCGTACATGTCGCCCGAACAGCTCGACGGCGGCGTGCTCGACTGCCGCGCCGACATCTACTCGCTCGGCGCCGTGCTGTACCACCTGATCGCCGGGCGACCACCGTTCGATGCGCAGATGCAGCAAGCGATGATGCACCAGATCTACAACACGTTGCCCGGCCCGCTGGGCGCGCTGCGCGCCGGCGTGAGCCCGGGGCTGGACGCCGTGATCCAGCGTGCGCTGGCCAAGAACCCGGCCGAGCGTTATGCCAACTGGGGCGAGTTTGCGCAGGCGCTGTCGGCGCTCATCACCAACCAGCAGGTGCCGCGCGGGCAGTTGCAGGGCGTGCTCGACTCGGAGCGCTTCAACCTGCTGCGCACGCTCGACTTCTTCGTGCGCTTCGGCGATGTGGAGCTGTGGGAGGTGGTGCACCGCGCGAAGTGGCAGCGCTTTCACTTCGGCCATGCGCTGTACCGCAAGGGCGAGGAAGGCAACAGCTTTCACATCATTGCGCAGGGCGATGTCGAGGTCTTCCGCGACGGCAACAAGGTGGCGCAACTCGGCGCCGGCAGCTCGGTCGGCGAGATGGCCTACCTCGCGCCCAGCCCCGACCTCAAGCGCCACAGCACCGACGTGATCGTGACCGAGCCGGCGACCACGATCTCGTTCACGCCCGAGACGCTGGTGCAGGTCAGCCCCGGCTGCAGGCACCACTTCGACGAGGCCTTCATCCGCGTGCTGGTGCGCCGCCTGCATGCCGCGCACGAGGCGCTGGCGCACCCGCGGCGCATTCTTTGAGCGCGCTTTGAAAGCTTCTTTGAGGGCGAGGGCGAATACCGCCACGCGAGTGTGTCCACCGCGACACAACCGGATGCGTTGTGCGCTTGCTGGCGCAATGGCTTGCATGCTTCAATCCACGCCGGCAATCACGCCCACCCTGCCCCCGCTCCAAAAGGACACCCGATGAAACACCTGATGACCGTTCTGACCCTGTCGCTCGCCGCTTTGTCGACCTCGGCCTTTGCCACCACCCACAAGGAAGCACCGATGATGGCCAAGGGCGCCAGCGCCCCGATGGGTGCGCAGCAAAGCAAGATGGGCGCGTGCAACACCGACGCCGGCGACAAGAAGGGCGACGAGCGCAAGGCCTTCATGAAGACCTGCCTGTCGGCCAAGAAGGAAACGCAACAGAGCAAGATGAAGTCGTGCAACGCCGACCCGAAGGCCAAGGCCAGCAAGGGCGACGAGCGCAAGGCGTTCATGAAGGAATGCCTGAGCAAGTAAGCTGCTCAAACCCCGCAGCAAAGGCCGCCTTCGGGCGGCCTTTGCAATGGTGGCGCGTGTGTTGCCTCTCATGGTGCACCCGGGGGTGACCGCGCCGCTGCGGCGGTGATACTCGCCGCCCAACCCCACGGAGCCCATTCATGTTTCAACGCCTCGCCTCGACCTGCTCCGCGCTTGCCATGACGACCCTCGCCCTGACGACCGTCACCGCGCACGCCCAGCGCCTGCCCACCATCCCGCCCGCGCAGTACAGCGATGAGCAGAAGGCCGCCGCCGCCGAGTTCGAGGCCGCGCGCAAGGTGCCGGTGTTCGGCCCGTTCGAGCCGCTGATGCACAGCCCGCAGGTGATGAGCGTGGCGCGCTCGATGGGCGACTACCTGCGCTACAAGTCGGCCGTGGGCAACACGCTCAGCGAGCTCGCCATCCTCGTCACCGCGCGCGAGTGGACGCAGGACTACGAGTGGTACGTGCACTACCCCATCGCGCTGAAGGCTGGCATCAAGCCCGAGGTGGCCGACAGCATCGCCGAAGGCCGCCGCCCCGCCGGCATGACCGACGACGAAGAGATCGTGTTCGAGTTCGCGACCGAATTGCTGCGCAACAAGCAGGTCTCGGACCGCACCTTTGCGCGCGCCGAGAAGCGCTTCGGCAAGAAGGGCGTGGTCGACCTGACGGGCATCGTCAGCTACTACACGCTGCTGGCCATGCAGCTCAACGTGGCGCAGTACCAGATGCCGAAAGACGGCAAGCCGCTGGTGCGCTTCCCGCGCTAGCCGCGCTAGCCGCGAGGCAGCGTTTTCCCGCCGAACCTTGTGCGTGCCGACGGTGCCGCAGGCTTGCGGCGCGGCAAGTCAGGGCGTAGCGTTGCGCCCGTTGGAGGGTTGTGCATGGCCAGTGTTTTCATCAGCTACCGGCGCAGCGACGTGCCCGCGCAGGCCGGCCGCGTGGCCGACGCGCTGCGCCGCCATGCGAGCGAGCCGCAGGTGTTTCACGACACCGCCGACATCCGCCCCGGCGACCTGTGGCGCGAGCAGATCGACGCGGCCCTGGCGCAGTGCGACGCGATGGTCGTCGTCATCGGCCCCGGCTGGCTGGCGCCGGCGCCGGGCGGGTTGACCTCGCGCCTGTTCGATGCCGACGACGTGGTCGCCTACGAACTGGCCGCCGGCCTGGCGGCAGCCCGGGCGCGGCGCGTGCGCATCGTGCCGCTGCGCGTGTCGGGCGCGGTGCTGCCCACGAAGGCGCAACTGCCCGAAGCGCTGGCGCGCTTGCTGGCATCGAACGCGCTCGAGATCCGCGACGACGCGTTCGAGCGCGACATGCGCGCGCTCGAAGCCGGCATCCTGCCTGCGGCGCGCAACCGCACGCTGTGGTGGGGCGGCGCGGCGGCGGCTGCGGTGTTGGTGGCGGCGGTGGCCGGTTGGCAGTTCAAGGGCAAGCCGGCCGCGCCCGCCCAGGCCGGCAACGCGGTCGGCGCGCCTGCGCTGCCTTCCGTCGCCGCCGCTGGTGTCGACCTCGATGTCGACCTGACCTTCATCCCGAACAAGGCCATGGAGCAGCTCGGCCTGCCGGCGAGCAGCATGCAGCTCGTGCCCGAGAAGCCGAAGCGGCGCGGCGCGCTGAAGCTCGACCGGCAAGCGGGCGACGCGGTGCCGATGCGCTTCGTGCACGAGAAGCTGGCGCTGCCGCGTGCCGGCGAAACCTTCGTCGGCCTGCTCGCGCGCAGCAGTGACGGCGCGGTGCAAGTGACCGCCGACACCGCCGATGTGATCCAGACCCAGGTGTGTTTCGACATGACCTCCGCTGCGCCGCCGGCCGACGGCAAGCTGCGCCTGGCCTGCCGCGAAGGCCAGCGCTGTGTGCCCGAGGGCAGCGGCGGCATCGCCGTGCCGTGCGGCTCGGCGCCGGTGCGCACCTCGGCGCTGCCGGCGCGCGGCTGGCGCTTCGGTGACCTGCTGCCGAGTGCGCAGGCGCAGGCCGTGGCGCCGG
>JANNBF010000111.1:0-75042 GCA_031385155.1 Rhizobacter sp. | reverse complement strand
CCACCACCGGGCGCAACTGGTGGGCCACCTTGCTGTCGTGCGACACGCCTTTTTGCCGCGAATTGTCGGCGATCTGGTCTAATACCTTACGCGACGCCACTTTCGGGTTGTCGGCAAACTGGCGCAGGCCGGCGTCTGCAGCCAGCGAGGCCAATGAAGACACCTGGTCTTTCAGCGCAGCGCCGTTGCTGCCAGCGGCCTTGAACAAGGCCTCGGCATAAGGGCGCGCAATGGTCGCCAGTTCAGCCATGATGTGCCTCCCGACGGGCCGCTCCCGAGGGGGCACCGGCCCCCCCGGGGGGCAGCGAACGCAAGTGAGCGTGGGGGCTCATGTTCAGAGCTCCGCTTTCAGGCGGCCCAACAGCTCGGCGTGAACGCTGGCGTTGACTTCCTTGCGCAGGATCTGTTCGGCGCCTTTGACGGCCAAGGCAGCCACTTGTTCGCGCAAGATTTCGCGCGCTTTGTTGGCTTCTTGTTCGGCTTCGGCCTTGGCAGCGGCCACGATCTTGGCGCCTTCTGTGGTGGCGCGGCCCTTGGCCTCTTCCACCATGGAATGTGCCAGGCGCTCGGCGTCAGCCAGGCGTTTGGTGGCGTCGTTGCGCGCGGCGGCCAATTGCTGTTCCACACGCTGGTTGGCGGCGGACAACTCGGCCTTGGCTTTGTCGGCGGCGGACAGACCGTCGGCGATCTTCTTCGCACGCTCGTCGAGCGCCTTCACGATCGGTGGCCAGACGAAAGACATCATGACCCACGCAAAAATGAAGAGCACGACCATCTGTGCGAACAGGGTTGCGTTGATGCTCACGGCAACACCTTTCTGTGCAAGAGGTTGATCGGCAGGGCAGTGCTTACTTCAGGACGAACGGGTTCGCGAAGGCGAACATCATCGCGATGCCCACGCCGATCAGGAACGATGCGTCGATCAGGCCGGCGAGCAGGAACATCTTGGTCTGCAGTTCGTTCATCAGCTCAGGCTGGCGCGCGGCCGACTCGAGGTACTTGCTGCCCATGATGCCGATGCCGATGCAAGCACCGATGGCGCCCAGACCAATGATCAGACCAGCGGCGAGAGCGACAAAACCGAGAACGTGTTCCATGTGGACTCCAGTGAAAAAAGGTGGTGGTTGTGAAAGGGAAAAGAAACGGAAAAGACGAACGCGAGATCAGTGATGGTCGTGGGCTTGGCCGACATAGACCAAGGTGAGCATCATGAAGATGAACGCCTGCAGCGGCACGATCAGCGCGTGGAACAGGATCCACCCGGTGCCGGCCACCACATGGCTCAGCCACAGCACGATGCCGGTGGCCGAACCGAAACCGACCGCACCCATCAGCGCGATCAGCATGAACACCAGTTCACCGGCGTACATGTTGCCGAACAGCCGCATGCCGTGGGACACGGTCTTGGCGGTGAATTCGATCATCTGGAACACGAAGTTGAAAGGCCACAGCAGGAAGTGGTTGCCGAACGGCGCCGCCACCAACTCGTGCAGCCAGCCGCCGATGCCCTTGATCTTGATGTTGTAGTAGAGGCAGATCAGCAGCACGCCGATCGACATGCCGAGCGTGGCCGACAAGTCGGCGGTCGGCACGCTTCGCATGTAGGCGTGATGCGGGTCACCGCCTTGGGCGCCGACGATCCACTCCCAGATGCGGGGGATCAAATCGACGGGCAGAAAGTCCATCGCATTCATCAGCAAGATCCAGATGAACACGGTCAGCGCGAGCGGGCCGACGAACTTGCGCGACGTGGCGTTGTGGACGATCGACTTGGCCTGGTTATCGACCATTTCGAGCAGGAACTCGACGGCACCCTGGGCCCGGCCCGGCACACCCGACGTGACCTTGTGCGCCACGCGCCACAGGAAGAATAAGCCAATCACGCCCATCAGGATCGACCAGAACAGGCTGTCCCAGTTGAGCACGTGAAAGTCGATGATGCTGGTCTGCTCTTGCGAGCGCAGGTGCGTCAGGTGATGGCTGATGTATTCGCCAGCGGTCGGTCCAGCGTGTTCAGCAGTGTGAGCTTCGGCAGCCATGTCGAATCAGACTCTCGTTGTAATTTCGTTCACCACGGGTTTGCGCCGCCAGAGCAACGCGAACCAGTTCACCTTCATGCACACGATCATCGCGACCAACAACGCTGGCCAGCTCAAACCCTGCACCACTCTCGGCGCAGCCACCAACATGGCGACTGCGACCCCGATCTTGACCATCTCCCAGAACATGAACCCGAACATCGCTGCGCCCGGGTTGCCTGCGAGATCTCGCGTCATGCCGCGCGCCAGCAACGCACTCGGCAGAACAACAGCGACAGCGCCGTAAAACGCCGACCAGGCTGCTTCGCTGCGCTGCGTGAATGCCCAAACGATGGCGGCACACACGAGCCCTGCTGCGGCTTGCACCGCAACCACCCGCCACGGCGATACCGGCGGGTACTTGTCTCTCAGCGCTTCAACCTCTTCCTTGGTCCAGAGCTTGAAGCTGTCTTGCTGCTGCTCATCTTCTTCTTTGACTGGTGCCGCACCATCTGGAATTGCTTCGGTCATGGGGCGGAGAAATTCGCGTGCAGCAAAGCCTCGGAATTATAGGAGGAAACCCGAGGCTGGCAATCCAGGCTGACTGGATTGCTCTGAACAAGCGGTGCCGAAAGGGCCCGCAAGGTGGCGCCGGCACAACGCCGGGCGATCAGGCGGCGAAGTTCACCGGCAGGCCCGGCACGTCGACATCGAGTGCGAGAACGCAGCCTGCGAAAGGCTGTTCGGCCAACTCGGCAGCCGGGCGGTTCTGGCGCGCGGTGGTGATGTAGAGCGTCTTCAGGTCCGCACCGCCGAAGCACGGCATCGTCGGGCAGCGCACGGGCAGCCGCACTTCGCTGATCACCTCACCCTCGGGCGACAGGCGCAGCAGCCGCTGGCCTTCGAACATGGCGACCCAGTAGCAACCCTCGGCATCGACCGCCGCACCGTCGGGCCGGCCGCCATAGGCAGCGAGCGGCTGGCCCGGATCGCGCAGCGGGAAGCGCGCGAACACACGGCGGTCGGCGAGCGCGCCGCTGACCGGGTCGAAGTCGAACGCGAAGACCGTGTGGGCCTTGGTGTCGCTCCAGTACATGGTGCGGCCGTTCGGGCTCCAGGCCAGGCCGTTCGACACGGTGATGCCCTCGGCTTGCCGGGCCAGCTTGCCTCGCGCCCAGCGGTACAGCGCGGCCAGCGGCGGGTCGCGCGGCTCGTAGATGGTGCCGACCCAGAAGCGGCCTTGCGGATCGCACTTGCCGTCGTTGAAGCGTTCGGTGGCGGGCTCGTAGGGCGGCTCGGCGAGGCGCGCGCGTTCGCCGCTCGACGGGTCGAAGCGCCACAGGCCGTCGCGCATCGCCAGCAGCAGCGCGTCGCCGAGCATCGGCGCGAGGCTGGCCACGTCGGTCTCGAATTGCCAGTGCTTCAACGCGCCCGAGAGCGGGTCGAAGCGGTGCAGACGGTGACCCGGGATGTCGCAGTAGTACAGCGCGCGCTCGGCCGGGTGCCACACCGGTGACTCGCCGAGCAGCGCGGCAGCGGCTACCGCGACGCGCACGTCGGCGCTCGGCTCAGTGCGCAACTCGGCGCGCGCTTCGCTGCGCGGTTGACCCTCCACTGCGGGCATCAGACCACGGCCACGTCGAGCTTCATCGAGGCCTCGAAGGTCTCGCCAGGCGCGAGCGTGCGCAGGCCATGCGCGGCCGGGTCGGCCATGTGGATGGCGTTCGACACGTGGCTCACGGGCTCGACACAGAAGTAGTCCCGGTCGCCCGGCGTGAACACCACGAGGTAGGACAGCGACGAGCTGAGCTGCAGCGAGAATTTCTCGTCGCGGATGCGCGCCGGGCCACGCCAGCCTTCGAAGCAGTGGTCGTAGCTCAGGTGCGACACGTCGCTGTCGATGCCGGGCTGCGCGACCTTGCGCACCGGCAGCTGCGCGGCGTCCGGGTCCCAGCGGCTGGCCAGCTCGATGTGCAGGCGGCTGCGCGCGCGCTTCTGGAAGTACGGGTGCCACCCCAGGCCGACCGGCTGCGAGATGTCGGCGGTGTTGGTGAACACCATCTGCACCGTCATGCCCTGCGGCGAGAGCGTGAAGTACTGCTGCGCCTCGAACGCGAAAGGCCAGTCGGCATCGCCCGGGTGGCGCAGGCGCATCACCACTTCGAGCACGCTGCTGGAGACGATCTCCCAGGGCCGCAACCAGCCCACGCCATGTACGGAGTGCGGGTTGTCGTCGAAGTTCGGCTGGGTCGTGTAGTCATGCCCCTTCCAGCGGAACTTGCGGTAGGCCAGCCGGTTGGAATAGGGCAGCAGCGGGTAGCACGCGGACGGGCGCGAGGCGGTCAGCAGCGCCGGCTCGACCGAGCGAAGGATCGGTGTGTCGCGGTGCCAGAAGCCCGCGATGCAGCCTCCCAGATCGGGCCGCAGGGCCAGGCGCAGCGCGCCCGCATGCAGCTCGAATGGCTGCGTTTCAGGTGAACGGTTCGATGATCCAGTCATGGCCCTCCCGGCGCGTGGTCTTTGCTGCATCGGGCGGTGTTGCTTCGCACGCCTCTGCAGGTGAACTGCATCCTACGCTGCCAGCGCGAGGCGCCGCGTCGGGTTCAGCCGAGGTCGGCCTTGAGGTAGTGCGCGCCGGCGATGGGGTTGAAGTAGTAGGGCGGTATTTCCTCGAAGCCGAGCGATGCATACAGCTCGCGCGCCGACTCCATCTCGTCGAGTGTGTCGAGCAGCATGACCGAGTACCCGGCGCGGCGGGCCTCGTCGAGCAGGGCCTCGGCCAGCGTGCGGCCCAGACCGAGGCCGCGCTGCGCCGGGCGCACATAGAGCCGCTTCATCTCGCAGGCGTTCGCATAGTCGGCGTCGGTCAAGGCGCGAAAGCCGCCGCAAGCGGCGAGCGAGCCGTCGACCATGGCCAGCAGCAGCAGACCTGACGGCGGGGCGTATTCGCCGGGCAATTCGGCCAATTCGGCGTCGAAGTTCTGGAAGCACAGGTCGACCGCGAGGCTGGCCGCGTACTCACGCAGGATCTCGCGGGCCAGGTCGCAGCCGACCGGGCCGTCGACGCGAACGAGCTCGATCCGCGGTGTCGGTGCCGGGTTCATCGTGGCGTCTCGCACCAACCGGCCCTAGCCGCCCAGGCTCACGAGCCAGGCGACACCACCCGCGCACAACGCGAACAGCGTGGTGGCGAGCAAGCGGGTGCGCGGTGTGTCGATCGACCCCGGCACGCCGGGCGGCAAGGGCTTGTCTCCGCTGACCATCGGCTTCACGAGGTTGTGTTTCGTCTTCAGCAGGTAGAAAAGGATAGCCGCCACGTGCAACCCGATCAGCGCCAGGATCAACCACTGGCCAAAACTCTTGTGCCACTTCGTCAGCAGGCCGCTCGTGGCACCCGAGACGAACTTGATCAACGGGCCGGTGTTCGCGATGTCGTCATCAGCGAACAGGCCGGTGCCCACCTGCAGCGCCAGGATCGCGAGCAGCCCGAACACGGTCAGTGCGCCGAGCGGGTTGTGCCCGACGTCGAGCAGCTCGTCGGGGTGGCTGCGCCCGCGAAGGTAGCGCAAGGTGGTGGTGGGCGCATGCACGAAGCTGCGAAAGCGCGACCAGCGGCCACCGACCACGCCCCAGATCAAACGAAAGGCCAGCAGCGCGAACACCACATAGCCGAAGCGAAAGTGCCACGGCAGCGCGTTGCCGCCGATCTTGGCGCTGACGACCGAGGCCACCACGCACGCAGCCAGAACCCAATGGAACAGGCGGGTGGGCAAGTCCCACACACGCACCAAGACCGGCTCACTGTTCATCGTTGCGCAACCTTTCCGTGAATTGCGGGCACACACCCGAAGATAACCCCAGTGCGCCCGGCGCCTGCCGCACCCTGGGATTTTCCCGCAGCGCCAGCGCGTGCAGCGAGCCCACTGCGTACACTGCGCTGCGCTTGCGCGTACCGCAGGCCGCCCTCAACGCCAGACGCGCCAGCTTTCACAGCCCAGGAGAAACTGCATGAAACGTGTGATCTCGACGATGCTCTTTGCTGCCACCGCACTCATTGGCGCCACCGTGGCGCTGCCGGCTGCGGCGCAGTTCCAGAAGCCCGAGGACGCGATCAAGTACCGCAAGGCGGCCTTCACGGTGATGGCCACGCACTTCGGCCGCGTGGCCGCGATGGCCAACGGCCGCATCCCGTTCGACGCCAAGATGGCCGCCGACAACGCCGAGATCGCGACGATGATGTCGAAGCTCCCGTATGCCGGCTTCGTGGACGGCAGTGACAAGGGCGATACCAAGGCCGACCCGAAGATCTGGTCCGAGCGCGACAAGTTCAACGCCGCCGCCACGAAGATGCATGAAGAGATGGTCAAGTTCAACGTGGCGGCCAAGGGCGGCAACATCGACGCCATCAAGGCCGCAGCGGGCGAAACAGGCAAGGCCTGCAAGGCCTGCCACGACACGTATCGCAAGGAGTAGGGCGGACACGGGCGCTGACAGAGCGCCGCGTCTGCTTCCGCTAAAGTCGCGGGTGGTCTGCATCTCGGCAGGCCAACCCGCGCCGACGTGCCACCGGGGCCACCCGGCCTCTGCGCACCGGCAGTTCGGGCCGTCTTAGGCCCCGGCCCCAGCCAGACGCCGAACCAGCGCTCGACACCCCCATGACAGTGACCTTCTCCCGTTCGCGATGCCTGTTCGTGTCTCTGTGCCTCGCGCTCACCGGTGCGCTTGCTCACGCTGCCGATGACACGGCGCCGAACACCTTCACCACCCCCGGCTACCCGGCCGCGACGATGCCCCGCGCCGGCAACGCGCCAGGCGCAGCCCAGGGCAACGCGCAAGGTGGCGTCCAGGGTGGCGCAATGCCCGACCAGGCGCCGGCGCGCGTGTTGCAAAACGGCAATGCGCGGCCGAATCAGGCACGCCAGCCCACAGGCACCGAGGCTGGCTCCGAGATGGCGGCGCGCCGCTTCGAGCCGCCGCCGAAGCCGGGCGAGTTCCAGAAGTTCGTCGAGGCCGCGACAGGCCGCCAGCTGCCGCTGTTCGGCACCAGCTTCTTCGCGACCGCTGCCGACAGCTTCACCCCCGTCGACAATGTGCCGGTCGGTGCCGACTACACCGTCGGCCCCGGCGACGAGATCGTGCTGCGCGCCTGGGGCTCGATCGACGTGGACTACCGCACCACGGTGGACCGCAACGGCCTGCTCAACCTGCCCAAGGTCGGCAGCTTCAGCGTGGTGGGCGTCAAGGCGTCCGAGCTCGAAAAGCACTTGCGGGCACAGATCGGCCGGCTCTACACCAACTTCAACTTGAGCGTCTCGCTCGGCCAGTTGCGCGGCGTCAAGGTGTTCGTGGTCGGCCCGGCGCAGCGCCCGGGCGTGTACACGCTTGCGAGCCAGTCGACGATGTTGTCGGCGGTCGTGATGGCCGGCGGCCCGGCGCCCAACGGCTCGATGCGCAAGGTGCTGCTGCGCCGCGACGGGCGCGTGGTGTCGGAGCTCGACATCTACGAGTTCCTGGTGCAGGGCGACAAGTCGAAAGACGTTCAGGTCAACGCCGGCGACGTGATCGTGTTCCAGCCCGCCGGCGCGCGCGTGGCCATCACCGGTGCGCTCGACACGCCGGCCATCTTCGAGTTGAAAGCACCGCAGGAGCCGGTGCGCGAGGTGCTGCGCTACGCCGGTGGCGCGCCGCTGCTGGCGAACCCGAACCGCGCGCAGCTCGAGCGGGTCGACAACACGCAGGCGCGGGCCGCGCGGTTCGTCGAGACCTTCGCGCTCGATGGCAACGGCCTGCAGAAGTCGCTGCGCGACGGCGACGTTCTGACGCTGCTGGCGATCTCGCCGCAGTTCGCCAACGCGGTCACGCTGCGCGGCCACGTGGCCCAGCCGCTGCGCTACCCGTTCACTCCCGGCATGCGCGTTCGCGACCTGATCCCGGACCGGGACGCGCTGATCTCGCCCGACTTCTATCGCCGCAAGAATCTGCTGGTTCAGGTGCTCGATGACGACGAAGAAGACCTGGGCGACGGCGCCGACAAGGGCGTGCCTGCTGTCGTCACGTCGGCCCCGAGCCGCGCCCCGCGCACCCGCGCCGAGCGCGCGCAGCGCAAGGAAGACCGCGTGCTGCTCAACGGCGCGCGGCGCGCCCCGACGGCGCTCTTCGACGAGCTGAACTGGGACTACGCGGTGATCGAGCGGCTCAACGCTGCCGACCTGTCGACCCAGGTGATCCCGTTCAACCTGGGCAAGGCCGTGCTGCAAGGTGACGCGGCCAACAACGTCGAGTTGATGGCCGGCGACGTGGTCACCGTGTACAGCCAGCGTGACATCCGCGTGCCGGTGTCGCGCCAGACGCGGCTGGTCTCGGTCGAGGGCGAAGTGGGTTCGCCGGGCGTTTACCAGTTGCAGGCCGGCGAGACCTTGAAGGCGCTGCTCGTGCGCGCCGGCGGGTTCACGCCGCAGGCCTACCTTTACGGCCTGGAGTTCAGCCGCGAAGAGGCCCGTGTGCGCCAACGCGAAAGCATGGCTGCGGCAATCGCCCGGCTCGAAGCCCTGTCGTCGGTGCAGGCGGCGCGCGACGCGGCCAACCGGCGCGACGATGCCACCGCCGCAGCCACCAGTGCAGCTGTCAGCAACGCCGCCACCCAAGCCCAGCTGGCGCGGCTGAGCCGCATGCAGCCGAGCGGCCGCATCGCGCTCGAACTCGAACCCACCACGCTGACACTCGACGCGTTGCCGGATGTTCCGCTCGAGAACGCCGACCGCATCATCGTCCCGCCGCGCCCTGGCTTCGTGACCGTGGCGGGCGCCGTGGTCAACAGCAACGCCTTCCTCTGGAAGCCGGGCCGCACAGCCGGCGATTACCTGCGCCTGGCCGGTGCCGATGAAGCGGCCGACCCGAGCAACATGTTCATCGTGCGCGCCGACGGCACCGTGACGCATGCCGGCGACGCGCGCGGCGGCTTCTTCAGCAGCCGCAGCAGCAAGCTCGAATCGCAGCCCATGCAACCGGGCGATGCGCTGATCGTGCCGAACCAGCTCGACTTCGAAACCTGGGGCCGCGCTTTCGTGCGCAACCTGAAAGATTTCTCGCAGATCTTTTCGCAGTTCGGCCTGGGCGTCGCGGCCATCTACCAGATCACCAAGTGACCGCGCGCATGAACAACGAACCCGTCATGGGCGCCGATCTGGCCACTGCCGAATTCGAGGACGACGGCCCATCCGTGAGCCTCGTGGACATGCTGACCTGGGTCGGCGAGGGCAAGCGCGTCATCGGGCTCGTCACGCTGGCTGCGGCGCTCGCAGCCGGGGCTGCCGCCATGCTCTGGCCGGCCACCTACACCGCGCGCGCCACGCTGCTGGCGCCGGGTTCGCAGCAGCAAAGCGGCTCGGCGGCGGCGCTGGCGGCGCTCGGATCGCTCGGCGGGCTGGCGGGCAGTGTGGGCGCCAAGACACCCGACGAGTTGTACGTGGTGCTGCTCAAGAGCGACAGCGTGCAGCGCCCTTTGACGGCCCGCTTCGAACTGCAAAAGCGCTACGGCATCGAGAGCTACGAGCTGATGCGCAAGAAGCTGCCCGACATCATCCGCGTGGCGTCCGACAAGAAGAGCGGGCTCATCTCGGTCGAAGCCGACGACGCCGACCCGAAGTTCGCCGCTGACCTGGCCAATGCGCACGCAAGCGAGATCACCAAGTTGATGAGCCGGCTCGCTGTGTCGGAAGCGCAGTTGCGCCGCGTGTTCTTCGAGAACCAGCTCAAAGACACGAAAGAGAACCTCATCAAGGCCGAGCGCGACCTGCAGCGCGTGCAGGAGAAGTCAGGTGTGATCGTGCTCGACAAGCAGGCCGAGGCTTTGATCACCGGTGCCGCTCAGGTGCGCGCCATGATCGCCGAGCGCGAGGTGCAGTTGAAGGTGCTGCGCACCTCTGCCACCGAGCAGAACCCCGAGGTGATGCGCATGAACTCGGAGCTGCGCGCCCTGCGCGGCGAGCTGGCGCGCATGGAGTCGAACCAGGGCGGCAAGGGCGGCAGTGCGGTCGATTTGCCGGTGGGCAAGCTGCCCGAGGTGGCCATCGACTACGTGCGCGCGCGCCGCGAGTTGAAGCTGCAGGAGACGATTCTCGAAAGCATGCTGCGCCAGTTCGAGATCGCGAAGCTCGACGAGGCCAAGGAAGGCACGACGCTGCAGACGGTCGACGTGGCACTGCCACCCGACCGGCGCGCCAAACCTTCCCGCGCGCTCATCGTTCTGGGCGGCACGCTCGCCGCACTCATCGCCAGCAGCGTGTTCGTCGTGGTGCGCCGCTACGGCGCCTGGAAGCGCGAGATCGACCCGCAAGGCGCGCAGGCCTGGCAAGGCCTGCGCCGAGCCTGGGCCTGGCGCCGCTGAGGGCTGCGCGTAGCGTAGGCCAACGCAAACACTTCACCGCAGAGTCAAATGAGTTGGCGGAGGTGCGCAGAGTTCAAATCAATGAATTGAATTCCTCTGCGTGAATTCCGCCAACTCCGCCCCTCTGCGGTGAATGAATGAAGTCTTACGCACCGCTGAGAACGCGCGCGAAGACTGCGCTGTCGACGTTGCCGCCGGTCAGCGCCAGGCCGATGCTGCGGCCGGCCCACTGCCCGCGCTGCTGAAGTGCTGCAGCCAGTGCGGCGGCGCCAGCGCCTTCGGCCACGTTGTGGGTGTCGGCGAACAGGGCGCGCATCGCGGCGGCCACTTCGGCGTCGGTGACCGCGAGCACGTCGTCGACTTCGCGCAGCATCACTGCCAGCGCTTGTGCGTCGGGTGCGCGGCACGCCAGTCCGTCCGCCAGTTCGGTCGTGACCGACGCCTCGACCACGCGCCCGGCCCGGAACGACAGCTGATAAGCCAGCGCGTGGGCCGACACGACGCCGACGATGCGGGTGGCAACACCCGTGTGTGCGCGCGCCAGAGCACAGGCGCAGATGCCCGATCCCTGGCCCACCGGCACGAACACCGCGTCGGGCTGCGTGGCCTCGAAGAACTCGACCCAGCCCGTGGCCACGCCGCGCACCAGGTCGTGGTGGTAACTCGGCACCATGTGCAGGCCGTGCTCGGCCGCCACGCGCGCCGCGTGTTCGCGCGCCGCTTGAAAGTCGTTCCCGTGCTCGATGAGTTCGGCGCCGAGCGCGCGCATCGCTGCGTTCTTCTCGACCGAGTTGCCATGCGGCACCACGATGGTTGCGTGCAGGCCATGGCGTTGCGCCGCCAGGGCCACCGATTGGCCGTGGTTGCCGCGCGTGGCCGCGATCACGCCTTTACACGCCGGCTCGCGGCGGCGCAGCGCGTCGAAGTACACCAGCCCGCCGCGCACCTTGAACGCACCGACTGGCGTGTGGTTCTCATGCTTGACCCACGCCGCCGCGCCCAGCCGCTGGTCGAGCAGCGGCCAGCGCTGCTGCGGTGTTGGCGGCATGACTTCGCGGACGATGCGCAGCGCGTCGATCAAGCCATCGGGGTCGTTGTTCATGGTGTCGGGCCGGTGGGGAATGAAGACAGGGCGAGCGTGCCTCGCAGGCCGGTCAAGGTGGCGACCAATGCGGCGACCAGCGTGGGCGCACCGCCAATGGGTTCGGCACAAACCACGCCGTCGACCGACCCCAGCGCGCCGAGGAAGGGCGCCGGTGGTAGTCCGATCAATTGCACGCCATCAAGTTGTACGCCGCTGACCGGCAAGGCATCGCACGGGTGAACCTCGCCCCACTCGATCAGCGTGGGCAGCGCGCCACCGAGCGGCCTCGCGCCACCGGCACGCAGCGCGATCTGCCACCGCAACAAACCGTTCGCGGTGTGGCGTTCGGCTGCGGTGACCGTGCCAGGCTCGATGCCGGCACGGCGCCAGGCCGCGCTGGTGGCCCGGATGTCGTCGCTGCGCGCCACCCAGTGAATGAGCTGCGGCCCGTCGCGCAACGCCAGGCGCAGCGCCGGCGCGTCGAGCCCGAACCAGCGTGGTCCAACGGGTGCGGCGCCGGCCGGGTCGATGGCGATGATCTCGGCATACGCCTTCGGGAAGCGCCCGCTGGCCACGCTGAACAGCAGGTTGTGCGTGCCCATGAAGGCGTGCTTCCCGCCCGTTGCCGGCGTGATGCCGAACACCCGCTCGCACCACGCCGCGCCTTCGGCCAGCGTGGCGGCGGCGATCACGAGGTGGTCGAGCTGCAGCACGGCGCGTACGGCCGCTACAGCGCCAGCGTGCCGTCGATGCACGTGACCGAGTGGCCGCCGATCCAGATGTCGGAGCCAATCCGATCCACATGCACGCGCCCGGCGCGGCCGAGGGCAGCGCCCTGGCTTGCGATGTAGCTCGATGGCGCCATGCCGGTGCCGATCAGCCACTGCGCCACGCCGGCGTTCAGGCTGCCCGTCACCGGGTCTTCCGGCACGCCCAGACTGGGCACGAAGGCGCGCACCTCGAACTGCGCAGCCGGCTCGCTGGCAGGCCAGGGTGCGACCACGCCGATCTTGAGCCCGGCCATCAGCGCGAAGTCGGGTGCGAGCGCCAGCACGTCGGCGCGGCTTGCCAGCATCACGGCCACCCAGCCCGGGCCGTTGTCGACCCAGTTCGAGGTGCCGATCGCGCTCGTGTCGATACGCAAGCTGCGCGCGATGTGGTCCAGCACGTCGGCCTCGACCGGCCCGCTGCGGCGCAGTGGCGGCGCTGCGAACGCGAGCCGGGCGCCATCGCGCCGCAGGCGCACCAGGCCGATGCCGCACTCCTGAACGATCAGCTCGCCACGCGGCACGCCGCCCGAAGCCAGCCACGCGTGGCAGCTGCCCAGCGTCGGGTGGCCGGCAAAGGGCAGCTCGCCGCCTGGGGTGAAGATGCGCACCCGGTAGTCGGCCTGCGGGTCTTGCGGCGGCAGCAGGAAGGTGGTTTCGCTGAGATTGGTCCAGCGCGCGAAGGCGGCCATCTGCACATCGGTCAGGCCTGCACCGTCGACCACCACGGCGAGCGGGTTGCCGGAAAGCGGCACGTCCGAGAACACGTCGAGCTGCTGGAAGCGCCGCTTCATGCCGCAACCCCTTCGAGCTGCTGGCGCAGCACCTGCGCCAGCAACGCCACGCCACGCGTGATCTCGGCGGGTGCCACGGTCACGAACGACAGGCGCAGCGTGTTCGCGCGCGGCTCCCCGGCAAAGAACGCCGCACCAGGCACGTACGCCACGCCCGCCTCGACCGCAGCGGGCAGCATCAAGCTCGCGTCGATGCGCTCGGGCAACTCGACCCAGAAGAACATGCCGCCGCTCGGCACCACCCAGCGGCAACCGGCCGGCATGTGGGCATCGAGCGCAGCGCGCATCGCATCGCGCTGCAGCTTGTAGCGCGCGCGGATGGTGGGCACGTGCTCCCGCAGGAAGCCGTTGCGGATCACCTCATGCACGACCCGCTGGTTGAAGCCCGGCGTGTGCAGGTCGGCGGCCTGTTTGGCCTGCAGCAGCTTCGGGCCGAGCACCGGCGGCGCGATCACATAGCCCAGGCGCAGGCCCGGCGCCAGCACCTTCGAGAACGAGCCCAGGTACACCGTGCCCTCGGCCCAGCGCGACGCGAGCGACGCGGGCGGTGCAGCGTCGAACCACAGGTCGCCGTAGGGGTTGTCTTCGACCAGCGGCAGGCCCATTGCCTGCGCCGCCGTTACCAGCGCGGCGCGGCGCCTGTCACCCATGCAGCGCCCGCTCGGGTTCTGGAAGTTGGGCAGCACGTAGAGGAAGCGTGCGCCGCGCGCCGCCGCCAGCGCGTTTGCCAGATCAGCGGGCTGCGGGCCTTCGTCGTCGCACGGCACGGACACGACCTCCGGCTCATACGGCGCAAACGCCTGCAAGGCGCCGAGGTAAGTGGGCGCTTCCACTGCGACGGTGCTGCCGGGATCGATGAGCACTTTGCCGACAAGGTCGAGCCCCTGCTGCGAGCCGGTGGTGATGAGCACCTGCTCCGGATCGACCTGCATGCCCTGCTCGGCCAGGTGCTCGGCCACCCACTCGCGCAGCGGCGGGAAGCCTTCGCTCGCGGCGTATTGCAGCGCCTCGCGCGGCTGGTCGCGCAGCACGCGGGCCGTGGCTTCGCGCATAGCGTCGATCGGGAAGGTGTCGGGCGAGGGCAGGCCGCCGGCGAGCGAGATGACGCCCGAGCGCTCGGTGATCTTCAGGATCTCCCGGATCACCGACGGGTTCATGCGCGCGGCGCGGCGCGCGGTCTGCCAGGGGTTGGCCGGGGTCATTGCGGGCTCCTCAAAGGGTGACGGTTTGGGCGATGGGTTGGATGACGGGTTGGACGGCGCACTAAAGCGCATTGAGCGGCGACTTAAGCGGCGACCTAGACGGCGGCGGCCCGGCTCGCGGGCATCTTCTTGCCCAAGAACACCACGCCGATGACGGCCAGCGAGAACAGCACCGTGACCGGCTCCAGCGTTTCGCCGAGCACGGGCACCGCGAACAGCAGCGCCAGGAACGGCTGCACCAGTTGCACCTGGCTCACCCGCACCGTGCCGCCCAGCGCCAGGCCGCGGTACCACGCGAAGAAGCCGAGCCACATCGAGAACAGCGTGACATACGCAAAGCCGCCCCAGGCGCTGGCGCGCGCCGGCTGCACAGGCCACGTCGCCCACATGGCCGGCAGCGTGAACGGCAGGCTCAGCACCAACACCCAGCAGATCACCTGCTCGGCCGGCAACTCGGCCGCCACGCGCGCCCCGGCCACATAGCCGACCGCCGTGCTGACGACCGCGAGCAACAGCAGGCCATCGGCATGCGACAACGTACCGTGCCCCCGGTACGCCGCGAACCCCAGCACCAGCGCACTGCCCAGCACCGCGCAGGCCCAGAAGCCGAGCGACGGCCGCTGGCGGAAGTACAGCGCCGCGCCGATGGCTGTGGCCAGCGGCATCAACCCGGTGACGACGGCTGCGTGCATCGCATCGACCTCGCGCAGCGCCAGGCTCAGGAACAGCGGGAAGCCGACGACCGTGCCAAGCGCCGATGCGCCCAGCGCCGGGAGGTGGCGGCGCTGCACGCGCGGTGCGCCGGTGGCCCACAGGTACAGCACGCTCAGCAGGCCGGCGCAGGCCGCGCGGCCGGCCGTCACGAACAGCGGCGGCAGTTGCGGGTCGGTGGCGGGGCCGACCGCCAGCCTAGTCATCGGCAGAGTCATCGCGAAGATCACCACGCCGAGCAGGCCGAGCCACAGGCCGCGTGTCTCTGGGTGGGTGGGTGCGGGGTTCATCCGGCAAAGTCTACGCCTGCAACCAACACAGAGCCGCTACACTTTGAGCACACTTTCGACAAACTGTATTGGACCGTTCGCCGGTACACACCACCCCATGCTGACCCCGATCCGTGCGGCCCACTTCACCACCGCCCCCGAGCCGGCCCACGAGGCCCTGAGCCGCAGCGGCGACGCCACGCTGACCGAGCAGCTCGCCGCCCGCTTCGCCGAGCGCATTCGCGAGCGGTTGCTGGCGCCGGGGGCGCGGCTGCCTTCGGTGCGCGAATGCGCGCGCCGCCACGCGGTGAGCGCCCACACGGTGGTGGCCGCGTACGACCAGTTGCTGGCGCTCGGCCTGGTCGAAGCGCGCCGCCAGCGTGGCTTCTTCGTGCGCGACGTGCCGGCTCGCAGTGCGCATGCGAATGCGCAGCGCACGGCAGATCGGCCGCCGTTGCGCCCGCTGCCGGTCAGCGCCACCGCATTGATCCGCGGCATGTTCCAGCCGCCGGGCGCGCGCCCCATGCCCGGGCTGGGCACGCTGCCGGCCGATTGGCTCGACCTGCCGTTGCTGGCCGGTGCACTGCGCAAGGCCACCGCGGGCGCGCAGCTCGGCGCGGCCTCGCTGCAGTACGGGGACCCGGCCGGCGAGTTGCGCCTGCGCGAGGCGCTGGCCGTCAAGCTGGCCGAGTTCGGCGTGCGTGCATCGGCGCAGCAGATCGTCACGACCGTGGGCGCCACGCAGGCGCTCGACGTGGTCACGCGGACGCTGCTGCGCGCCGGTGACAGCGTGCTTGTGGACGAGCCCGGCTGGTCGGTCGAGTACGCACGCCTCGCCGCCCTGGGCATGCGCGTGCTGCCGGTGCCGCGCGGTGAAGACGGCCCCGACCTGGCCGCCATGCAGCGCCTGATCGAGGCCCAGCCGGCCCAGCAGCGGCCGCGGCTGTACGTGACGGTGTCGGTGCTGCACAACCCGACCGGCACGTCGCTGTCGCTGCAATCGGCGCACCGCGTGCTGCAACTGGCGCAGGCGCACGATCTGCACATCGTCGAGGACGACACCTACGCGCACCTCGCGCCCGCGCACCTGCCGCGCCTGGCCGCGCTCGATGCGCTGGAGCGCACGATCTACATCTCGGGCTTCTCGAAGATCCTGGTGCCGAACTGGCGGGTCGGCTTTCTGGCTGCGCCCACCGCGCTGGTCGACCGGCTGGTCGACACCAAGCTGCTGAGCGTGCTCACCACGCCCGGCATCACCGAGCTGGCGCTGGCGCACTGCCTGGAGCAGGGCCTGCTGCGCCGCCATACCGAGCGCGTGATGGTGCGGCTCGCCGAGGCGCGCGAGCGCACCGTCAAGCTCGCCGAGAGCCACGGCTGCCGCTTCGCCACGCCGCCGCGCGGCCTGTTCGGTTGGGTCGATGTGGGCGTCGACACCGAGCACCTGGCGCAACTGATGCAGCGTGACTGGTTCATCGCACCCGGCGCGCTGTTCCACGCCACGCACCGGCCGAGCACGCTGATGCGCATCAACTTCGCGACCGCGCAAGACCCGCGCTTCTGGCGCGCCCTGGCGCGGGCGCGGGCATAGCTGTACTGCCGGCCGACAACGGTGAAAATAGAGGCCGTGAAAAAAGAAGTGACATGAACGGCGAAATGTTCGAGCGCACCATCCCCTTCGGTGAGCCGGAGTTGACGCGCGCGAGTGCCTTCAGTCGTTACCTCGACGAAATGGCCGCCGATCCCACCCACGGCGGCGCCAGTTCGCGCATCTCGCAGCTCAGCCCGTCCTTGCAGGCCGATCTGGTGCGCTTCGAACAAGACGGCGGCAGCTCCGAAGCCATCGAGGTGATCGCCGCGTGCATCCGCCACGCCAAGCGCGTCACGATCCAGCTGCAGTGCGGCGAGCGGCTCGTGCCGCTGACCATCTTCCCGCAGGAGCGGCTGGTGCACTGCCCGCTGCCGATGGCCGAGCTGATCGAGCGCCATGTGCCGAGCATGCGGGTGCTGCAGGTCGAACCGGCGCTGCTGGTGCCGCCCGGCGACGAGCCGCGTGCGCTCATCGGCGGCGCGCACCTGCACCACCCGCTCGCTCCGCTGGTGTGGGAACTCGCGATGCGCGGCCCGCGCCGCGAGCTGCTGCCCGAGATCAGCGGCCCGGCCGTCTACCGCGTGGCACCGGGGCTCGACCTCGCCGGCCTGCCCACGAGCGGCGCGATGCGCGCGGCCATCGACCGGCTGCGTCGCCAGGCGTGCAACCTCACCGAGATCGCAACCTGGCCCGCGCTCGACCGCGAGCGTGCCTCGCGCCTGCTCAATGCGCTGTACCTGCAGGCGGGGCTGATGGTGAGCCGCTCCCACCCTGACGCGGTGCGCGAAAGCTGGTTCGGCGGGCTTTGAAGAGCGGCGCCGCAGCGCGCTGTCGGCCCGCGCGCGTCAACGCGCGCCTAAAGTTTCCCAGCGCTCCATCGCGGCCAGCAACTCGTCGTCGATCTTCGCGTGGCGGGCCTGCGCAAGGGCCGCGCGGTCGGGCTCTTTTGCATACGACTGCGCGTCAGCGAGGAAGGCGCCGAGCTGCTTCTGCTCCGCCTCCAGCGCCTCGATGCGCTTGGGCAGCTCATCGAGCTCGCGCTGTTCCTTGTAGCTGAGTTTGCGTGCCTTCGTGGGCAGCCCGGCGGCCGGTGCCGCACCCGCCTTGGCGCCGGGCGCAGCGTCTTTCTGCTTCGGCGGCGTGGCGGCCCGTGCGGCCTGCTCGCGCAGCGTTCTGGCCCGGTCGCTCTGCAGCTTCCAGTCTTCGTAGCCGCCTTCGTACTCGCGCCAGCGGCCCGGTGATTCATCGCCTTCCCAGACGATGGTGCTGGTGACCACGTTGTCGAGAAAGCGCCGGTCGTGGCTCACCAGGAACACCGTGCCCGCATAGCTTTGCAGCAGCTCTTCGAGCAATTCGAGCGTGTCGATGTCGAGATCGTTCGTGGGCTCGTCGAGCACCAGCACGTTGGCCGGCAACGCGAACAAGCGCGCCAGCAACACGCGGTTGCGCTCGCCGCCGCTGAGCGTGCGCACCGGCGAATTGGCGCGCTCGGGCGAGAACAGAAAGTCGTTCAGGTAACTCATCACGTGCTTGCGCTGGCCCGCGAACTCGACCCATTCGCTGCCCGGGCTGATGGTATCGGCCAGCGTCGCGTCGAGGTTCAGCGTGCTGCGCATCTGGTCGAAGTAGGCCACCTCCAGCCGCGCGCCCTGGCGGATGTGGCCGCTCGTGGGTTGCAGCTCACCGAGGATCATCTTCAGCAGCGTTGTCTTGCCCGCACCGTTCGGGCCGATCAGGCCGACCTTGTCGCCGCGCAGGATGGTGGCGCTGAAGTCTTTCACGATCAGCTTGGTCTGCTCGCGGTCACCGAACTGCATGGTCACGTCGCGCAGCTCGGCGACGATCTTGCCGCTGGGGGTGCCGGAGTCGACTTCGAGCCGCACTTGGCCGAGCGAATCACGCCGCTTCTGGCGCGCGTTGCGCAGCACCTCCAGCCGCTGGATGCGCGCCACGCTGCGGGTGCGGCGGGCCTCGACGCCCTTGCGTATCCACACCTCTTCTTGCGCCAGCAGCTTGTCGGCGCGCGCGTTGAAGAGCGCGTCGGAGGCGAGCTGCTCTTCCTTCATGCGCTCATACGCCGTGAAGTTGCCGGGGTAGCTGCGGATCACGCCGCGGTCGAGCTCGACGATGCGAGTGGCCACCCCGTCGAGGAACGCGCGGTCGTGGGTGATTAGCATCACGCTGCCCTTGAAGCCGCGCAGCAACTCTTCGAGCCAGGCGATGGAGTCGAGGTCGAGGTGGTTGGTGGGCTCGTCGAGCAGCAACACGTCGGGCACGGCGACGAGTGCCTGCGCCAGCGCCACGCGCTTCTTCATGCCGCCCGACAGCTGCCCGATCTCACGCGTGCCGTCGAGGTGGAGCTGCGCCAGCGTCGTCTCGACGCGCTGCTCCCAGGTCCACGCATCGAGCGCCTCGATGCGGGTCTGCAGCGCGTCGAGGTCCACGCCGTCGGCGTGTTCTTCATACGCTTGCCGCACCGCGCGGGCCTCGGCCACGCCCTCGCTCACGGCCTCGAACACGCTGTGGCCGGGCTCGAACACCGGCTCTTGCGGCACGTAGCAGATGCGCACGCCCTGCGTCATTTGCAGCAGGCCGTCGTCGAGTTTTTCCAACCCCGCGATGATCTTGAGCATCGACGACTTGCCCGCGCCATTGCGGCCGATGAGGCCCAGGCGTTCGCCCGCTTCGAGCGAGAAGGCGGCGTTGTCGAGCAGGGCCACATGGCCGAAGGCGAGGTGGGCATTGGAGAGGGAGAGGACGGCCATGGTTCAGTGCGGGCAAACGATCTGCAATTGGGTGAAGTAACTGTTGAAGCGACGCGGGTCGCGCGTCAGGATCGGCATGCGCGAAACGGCGGCATGCGCGCCGATCAGGAAGTCAGGCAACACCATCGGTCGTGCGCCGCCACGACGGCGATACAGCTTGTGCGCTTGAGAGGCCAGGAACAAGGCGGCTCGCGGCGCGTCTTGCCAGGTCAAGCCGAATTGCGTTGTGGCAGCGTCGACCTCGGTCACGTCGGCAAACAGGGCCGACCACTCGGCGAACACCATCGGTGAGATCACCACCGGGCCGCGATCACTCCACAGTGCGAGTTGCTGCGCTGACCATTCGGCCCATGCTTCATCGCCCTCGGTCACGTCGATCAGAACGCAGGTGTCGACCAATATCACCGCGTTGCCTTGTGCATGGCTGGCGCGCTTGCGAAGCCGGGGTCGGTGGCGTCGTCGTCATACCCGCGCAGCAGGTTCATCCATTCGTCGGTCGACACACCGGTACGCCCGCACCCGATGAGCCGGCGGTACTTGGCGAGCGCCGCAGCGCTGGGCTTGCCGGCCGCTGGCGCGGCTCGGGCCGGCTCGACCCGAACCGAGCCATCGGCGGCGATTCGGAACTGAACCTCGTCGCCGGGAGCAACGTTGAGGTGGTCGCGAATCGGCTTGGGCAAGGTGACTTGCGATTTGGTGGTGAGGGCATAAGCCATGGCGCGTTCCTGGTATGACTGCGTCGTCGAGTGTAATACCCAATCGCGGCGTCACCCCGCCAGCGCTGCCTCCAGCGCGTCGACGAACACCGTCGCCACATCGAACCCGGTCTGGTTCGTGATCTCCTGAAACCCGGTCGGGCTGGTGACGTTGATCTCGGTCACGCAGTCGCCGATCACGTCGAGGCCGATCAGCAGCAGGCCGCGCGCAGCGAGCACCGGGCCGATGCTCTCGGCGATCTCGCGGTCGCGGTGGCTCAACGGCTGAGCCACCCCCTTGCCGCCGACCGCCATGTTGCCGCGGATCTCGGTGCCCTGCGGGCTGCGCGCCAGCGCGTGCGGCACGGGCACGCCGGCGATGATGAGGATGCGCTTGTCGCCTTGCTTGATCTCGGGCAGGTAGCGCTGCACCATCACGGTTTGCGCGCCGCCCCGGTTCAGCGTTTCGGTGATGCTGCCCAGGTTCAGCCCATCGGGGCCGACGCGGAAGATGCCCATGCCGCCCATGCCGTCGAGCGGCTTGAGGATGATGTCTCGGTGCTCGGCGTGGAAGCGCTTGATGTCCGATTCATCGCGTGTCACGAGTGTCGGCCCGATGAACTGCGGGAACTCCAGGATCGCCAGCTTCTCGGGGTGGTTGCGCAGTGCGGCGGGTTGGTTGAACACGCGTGCGCCCTCGCGTTCGGCGTGTTCGAGCAGGTGGGTGGCGTAGAAGTATTCGCTGTCGAAGGGCGGATCCTTGCGCATGATCACGGCGCCCACGTCGGCCAGCACCACGGGCACTTCATCGGGGGCTTGCTGCTGCGCGCTGAACCAGTCGTGCGGGTCGCCGGTGAGCGTGATCTCACGCACGTACGCGGTGACTTTGCCGCCGCGCTGCCACATCAGGTCTTTCGGCTCGCAGGCCAGCAGCGTGTGGCCGCGTGCGGCGGCCTCGCGCATCATCACGAAGGTGGTGTCCTTGTGGGTCTTGAAGCCCTCCAGCGGGTCGGCAACGAAGAGCAGTTTCATGGGGCAGGTCCAGCGCGTTCACGGGGCCGCCACTGTTGCACAAATAGCGCGGCGGCGCCGGCCACCACGCCCCAGAAGGCCGAGCCGATGCCTGCCAGCGTGACACCGCTGAGCGTGACGAGAAACGTGATGAGCGCAGCCTCGCGGTGCGCGTCGTCCTTCAACGCCACGGCGAGCCCGCCACCGATGCTGCCGAGCAGTGCCAAGCCTGCGATCGCCACCACCAGCTCACGCGGGAACGCACCGAATGGTGCCAGCACCAGCGTGGCGAGGCCGGTGAGCGTGATGATCTTCGACAGTGGCGTGTCGTAGCCGGCGGCGCGGATGGTGGCCACGCCGGGCAGGTTTTGCGAGGCCATCGTCACCACGAACAGCGGCAGGGCCAGGCTCACCATCGCGCGCCAGGTGAACACGGGCGCGGTGAACACGGGTGTCGTGAGGCCCCACTGCACGCCGCTCAGATGCAGTTGCCCGCCGGCGGCCGCGATCACCACGCCGACCGCCAGCACACCGGGCACGGGGACGGAGAAGTCGCGAAGGTCGAGGCGCATCGGTCGGGGTAGCGGGCAGGGCCGTGGCGGGCAGGGCCGTGGCGGGCCGCGCCGTGGGTGCAGTTTGGCTGCGTTGGTGCGGTGATGCTACGATGCGAAGGCATCAAAGTTTTGACAGGAAGCCCGCCATGCGCACCACCCTCGACCTTGACCACACCGCACTCGAAGCCGCGCGCCAGTTGGCGCAGCACCGTGCGCAGTCGCTCGGGCGCGTGGTGTCCGACCTCATCCTGAAGGGGCTGCAGAGCGATGTGCCGGTGGCGCGCAAAGGTGGCTTCCCGGTGTTCAGTGGCGCGGGTGCTGCGCCCATCACGCTCGACGCCATTCGCGCCGCCGAGGACGCCGCCGAGTGAGCCGCACCAACCGCGCACGCGTCTGGCTGCTCGATGCGAACCTGCTGATCGCGTTGACACACGCGGCGCACGTTCACCATGGCGAGGCCCATGCGTGGTTCGGCGCGGTCACCAAACGGCACTGGGCCACTTGCGCGCTGACGCAGCTCGCATTCATCCGCCTCACCAGCAACCCGCGTGTGGTGGGCACAAGCATCACCCCAGCGCAAGCGATGCAGGCACTCGCCAGCATGGCGTCGCAGCCGCAGCACGACTATTGGGGCGATGCGCCCGAGCCGCTCGGCTTGGCGCCGCTGGCGAGCGCGGCACTCGTCGGCCACCGGCAAGTGACCGACGCTTACCTGCTCGGCCTGGCCGCACAACGCGGCGAGTGCCTGGCCACGCTCGACCGCGGGCTCGCGTCGTTTGCATCGGCCAGCGGCCTCGCGGGTCATGTTGAGTTGGTCAGCGCGCCGGTCAGCGCGCCGAACGCCGTTCAGGAGCGAGGCGCAAGCTGCGCAGCGCCCCGCATCAAACGCGGCGCGCGCTGACGCTGCGCTTCAGATCTCGACCTTCGAGCCCAGCTCGACCACGCGGTTCGTCGGCAGGCTCAGGAAGTCGGCCGCCGCAGCGGCGTTGTGGTGCATGCCGGCAAAGAGCTTCTCGCGCCACGCCGCCATGCCGCCGCCGATGCTCGGGATGACGATGTCGCGCGACAGGAAGTACGACGTGTCCATCTCGTCGACGGCGCAGCCACGGTTGCGCAGCATGGCCAGCGCCTCGGGCACGTCGGGTTCGTTCTTGAAGCCGAAGTTCAGCGTCACCTGCCAGCAGTCGTGCCCCAGCGGCTCGAGTTCGCAGCGCTTGTCGGCGCGGATCCACGGCACCTCGTGGTGCTTCACGGTCACGAACAGGTTGGTCGCGTGCAGGACCTTGTTGTGCTTGAGGTTGTGCAGCAGCGCGTTCGGCGTCACGCCCTGGTCCGCGACCAGGAACACGGCCGTGCCTTGCACGCGCGTCGGCGGGCTTACAAACACCGCCTCCAGGAAGCTCGGCAGGTCGATGGCGTCTTCGCGCAGCCTCGTCGTCATCAGGCGGCGGCCTTGCTTCCACGTCATCATCAGCATGAACATGGCTGCGCCGATCACGACCGGGAACCAGCCGCCGTCGAACACCTTGACCACGTTGGCCGAGAAGTAGACGAAGTCGACGATGAAGAAGAAGCCGGTCGCCGCGAAGCTGAGCGACCACCGGTACTTCCAGCCGTAGCGAATGACGAAGAAGGTCATCGTGGTCGTGATCAGCATGTCGATCGTCACCGCGATGCCGTAAGCCGCCGCGAGCTTGCTGCTGCTGCCGAACAGGCCCACGGCCAGCACAATGCACACGTACAGCCCCCAGTTCACGAACGGCACGTAGATCTGCCCGGCCTCGCGCACGGAGGTGTGAAGGATGCGCATGCGCGGCAGGTAGCCGAGCTGGATCGCCTGCTTCGTGACCGAGAACGCCGCCGTGATCAGCGCCTGCGACGCGATCACCGCCGCGCAGGTGGCCAGCCCGATGAGCGGGTACAGCGCCCAGGCCGGCGCCATCTCGAAGAACGGGTTGCCGACCTTGCCTGGGTCTTCGAGCAGCATCGCGCCCTGCCCGAAGTAGTTCAGCACCAGCGCCGGCATCGCCAGGCTGAACCAGGCCATGCGAATCGGCCGTTTGCCGAAGTGGCCCATGTCGGCATACAGCGCCTCTGCGCCGGTGACGCACAACACCACCGAGCCGAGCGCGATGAACGCCACGAACGGGTTGAGCACGAGAAACAGCAACGCGTGGTGCGGGCTCAGCGCCCACAGGATGGCCGGGTTGGCCATGATGTGCTGCAAGCCGAGCACGGCCAGCACCACGAACCACAGCACCATCACCGGCCCGAAGAACTTGCCGATGCTGGCCGTGCCCTGGCGCTGCAACATGAACAGCGCGGTCAGCACGACCAGCGTCACCGGCACGACGTAGCGGTGCATGCCCGGGGCCGCCACTTCCAGCCCTTCGATGGCGCCGAGCACGGTGATGGCCGGCGTGATGTCGCCGTCGCCGAAGAAGATGGCGGTACCGAAGATGCCGAGCAGCAGCAGCCGCCGGCGCAGCACCGGTCGGTGCTTCACGGCCTGCGAGGCCAGCGCCAGCATGGCGATCAGCCCGCCTTCGCCGTTGTTGTCGGCGCGCAGGATGAGTGCCACGTACTTGACCGAGACCACGACCGTCAGCGTCCAGAACACCAGCGAGAGCACGCCGTAGATGTTCGCGGCATTGAGCGTCACGTGGCCGTGCGCGAACACTTCCTTGAGCGCATACAGCGGGCTCGTGCCGATGTCGCCATAGACAACGCCGATGGCGCCGAGCGTCAGGCCGGCCAGGCCGGAACGAGAGGAAGTGGAAGAGGTAGACAAGTCAGATCTGCACCTTGGTGCCCAGTTCGACCACGCGGTTCGCGGGCAGGCCGAGGAAGTCGGCCGCCGAAGATGCATTGCGATGCAGGCTCGCGTAAAGCTTCTCGCGCCACGGTGCCATGCCGCCGCCCAGCGTCGGCACGACGGTGGCTCGCGACAGGAAGTAGGACGTGGTCATCGGGTCGAGCACGATGCCTTGCCCCTGCAGCAGCTCCAGCGCCTCGGGCACGTCCGGGTCGTTCTTGAAGCCGAAGTTCAGCTGCACCGCCCAGCAGCCCTTGCACAGCGGCTCGGCGTGGGCGCGCTGCGCGAACGGCACCCACGGCACGTCGCGCGTGTTGACGGTGACGAAGAGGTTGGTCTCGTGCAGCACGTTGTTGTGCTTGAGGTTGTGCAGCAAGGCGGTGGGCGTGAGGTCGGCCTCGGCGTTCATGAACACCGCGGTGCCGGGCGCGCGCATCGGCGGGTCGGCGAGTACGCTCTTCAGGAACGGCTTCAACTCGATCGCGTCGGCGCGCAGGCTCGCCGACAGCAGCTGCCGGCCGCGCGCCCAGGTCATCATCAGCGTGAAGATCGCGCCGGCGATGAGCAGCGTGAACCAGCCGCCGGAGAACACCTTCAGGATGTTCGACGAGAAGAACACCAGCTCGATCATCAGGAAGAAGCCGGTCGCGCCGAAGCACAGCCACCATGGGTAGTTCCAGCGGTAGCGGATCACGAAGAAGGTCATCACCGTGGTCAGCACCATCGTGGCCGTGACGGCAATGCCGTAGGCCGTGGCCAGCGCGGTCGACGAGCCGAACATCAGCACCGCCGCCACGATGGCGGCGAACTGCAGCCAGTTGACGGCCGGGATGTAGATCTGCCCGGTCTCCCTGACGGAGGTGTGCAGCATGCGCAGGCGCGGCAGATAGCCCAGTTGAATGGCCTGCTTCGTGACCGAGAACGTGCCCGAGATCGTGGCCTGCGAGGCGATCACCGTGGCGATGGTCGCGAGCACCACCATCGGGATCAGGAACCACGGCGGCACCATGTTGAAGAACGGGTTGTCGGCCTTGGCCGGCTCCAGCAACATCAACGCGCCCTGGCCGAAGTAGTTCAGCACCAGCGCCGGGAACACGAGCGCGAACCACGCCAGGCGAATCGGCTTCGGGCCGAAGTGGCCCATGTCGGCATACAGCGCCTCGGCCCCGGTGACCGACAGGAACACCGCGCCGAGCACGAGCAGCGTCACGTGGCCATGCTCGATGCCGAAGCGCAGCGCATGCCATGGGTTCAGTGCTTGCAGCACCATCGGCGCGCGCACGATCCACACCACGCCCCAGAACGCGATGACGAGAAACCAGACCAGCGTGATCGGCCCGAACCAGCGGCCCATCACGCCAGTGCCGTGCCTCTGGATCGCGTAGAGCCCGAACAGCACGGCAAGCGTGATCGGCACCACGTAGGGCTTGAACGCCGGCGTGGCGAGCTCCAGCCCCTCGACGGCAGACAGCACCGAGATCGCGGGCGTGATGACGCCGTCGCCATAGAACAGCGCCGCGCCCATGATGCCCATCACGATGAGCGCGAAGCGCAGGCGGGGGCGCTCGAGCGTGGCCTGCGACGACAAGGCCATCAGCGCCATCGTGCCGCCTTCGCCGTTGTTGTTGGCGCGCAGGATCAGCGTCACGTACTTGAGCGTGACGATGATGGTGAGCGTCCAGAACACCAGCGAAAGCACGCCCAGGATGTCGGGCGGCGTGAGCGCGGCGTGCTTGGTCGCGAACACTTCACGCAAGGCATAGAGCGGGCTGGTGCCGATGTCGCCGTAGACCACGCCGAGGGCGCCCAGGGTCAGGGCGCGAAGCTTGGTAGGGCTGGATTTGCTGCTCACAAAAACAAACCCCACGGGTTGCGTGGGGCGGTGGTCACGAAGGGGCTGATTCTGCGCCTACTCGTACACCTCGGCGTCGGGGTCCGTCGCTTCCAGCTCGTAACTCGCCGCCACCATCGCCAGGCGGGCGATCACACCGTACATGTAAAAGCGGTTCGGCGCGCTCGCACCCGGCTTGGCGCCCGGTTTGGGCAACTGGTTCGACTCGGCGAAGGCCAGCGGCACGAAGCTGGCGCCGGGCGAGTTCAGGTTCTCGTCGATGCCGCGCTCGGCGTTGACGCGGTAGAAGCCGCCCACCACATAGCGGTCGATCATGTAGACGACCGGCTCGGCCACCGCGTCGTTCACGCGCTCGTAGGTCGGCACGCCTTCTTGCAGGATGACCTCGCTGACCTCCTGCCCGTCTTTGATCACACTCATCTTGTTGCGCGAACGGCGGTTCAGGTCGGCCAGGTCCTTCGGGTCGCGCACGGTCATGATGCCCATGCCGTAGGTGCCGGCGTCGGCCTTGACGATGATGAACGGCTTCTCGTTGATGCCGTATTCCTTGTACTTGCGGCGGATCTTGCCGAGCAGCGCTTCGGCGTTGCTTTGCAGGCATTCGGCGCCGGTGCCGTCGCTGAAGTTCACTTCGCCGCAGCGCGCGAACAGCGGGTTAATGAGCCACGGGTCCATGCCCAGCAGCTTGGCGAACTTCTTGGCCACTTCCTCGTACGCGTGGAAGTGGTTGGTCTTGCGCCGCACCGCCCAGCCCGCGTGCAAGGGCGGCAGCAGGTACTGCTCGTGCAGGTTCTCGAGCACCTTCGGCAGGCCGGCCGAGAGGTCGTTGTTGAGCAGGATGGTGCAGGGGTCGAAGTCTTTCAGCCCGAGCCGCCCACGCGTGCGGATCAGCGGCTCGACCGTCAGCGCCGAGCCGTCTGCCAGGGCGATGTCGGTCGGCTTCAGGATGGTCTCGTCGAGCGTGCCCAGGCGCACGTTCAGCCCGGCCTGATGGAAGATCTGCACCAGCCGCTGCACGTTGGCCAGGTAGAAGGTGTTGCGCGTGTGGTTCTCGGGGATCAGCAGCAGGTTCTTCGCTTCGGGGCAGATCTTCTCGATGGCGGCCATCGCCGCCTGCACGGCCAGCGGCAGCATCTCGGGCGTCAGGTTGTTGAAGCCGCCGGGGAACAGGTTGGTGTCGACCGGGGCCAGCTTGAAGCCGGCATTGCGCACGTCGACCGATGTATAGAACGGCGGCGTGTGCTCCATCCATTCGAGGCGGAACCAGCGCTCGATGGCGGGCAGCGATTCAAGAATGCGCTGCTCCAGTTCGTTGATCGGGCCGGTCAGTGCAGTAACGAGGTGAGGAACCATGGCGGAGCCCGAAGCAAAGGAGGAAAGCGAACGATTCTAGGCAGATGGGGTTGCGCGGGCATGACGCAAGGCCGTGACGTGGCGTAGGGCTGCACCGTGCCGTATGGCCCACGCATGCCGAGCCCAAAAAGAACAAGGGCCGCAAATGCGGCCCCCGTCACCTTCAAGGGGTCGCCGCAGGCGACCCCGCCGTCCTGTTGCGCCGCAGCGCTACGCGAAGCCCTCAGTTGTGGTACGCCGTCTCGCCGTGCGAGCTGATGTCCAGGCCCTCGCGCTCGTCTTCCTCGCTGACACGCAGGCCGATGACCTTGTCGACGATGAAGTACGCCACGAGCGACACCGCGCCCGACCACACGATGGTCAGGAGCACCGCCTTGAGCTGGATCCACACCTGGGCGCCGATGCCGTCCGGGTTGGTGGCCATGGCCGCCGTGGTCCAGTCGGGCACCATGCCCGGGCCGCCGAGTGACTGGGCGTGGAACACACCCGTCAACAGCGCGCCGACGATACCGCCGACACCGTGCACGCCGAACACATCGAGCGAGTCGTCAGCCCCGAGCATCTTCTTCAGGCCGGTCACACCCCACAGGCAGGCGAAGCCGGCGACGAAGCCGATGACGATGGCGCCCATCAGGCCCACGTTGCCGCACGCCGGTGTGATCGCCACCAGGCCCGCCACGGCACCCGATGCCGCGCCGAGCATCGACGCCTTGCCCTTCATCAGCGCTTCACCGATGCACCAGGCGAGCACCGCCGCCGCAGTGGCGCTGAAGGTGTTCATGAAGGCCAGCACGGCGGAGTTGCCGGCTTCGAGCGCCGAGCCGGCGTTGAAGCCGAACCAGCCCACCCACAGCAAGGCAGAGCCCACCATGGTGAGTGTCAGCGAGTGCGGCGTGAACGCCTCCTTGCCATAGCCCACGCGCTTGCCGATCATGACCGCGCCGACCAGGCCCGCGACCGCCGCGTTGATGTGCACCACGGTACCGCCCGCGAAGTCGAGCGCGCCCCATTGCCACAGCAGTCCGGCCTTGCCGTCCATCGCTTCCTTCACGCCCTTGACGCCGGAGTAGGCGTCCGGGCCCATCCAGTACCAGACCATGTGCGCGATGGGTGCGTAGCTGAAGGTGAACCACAGCACCATGAAGGCCAGCACCGCCGAGAACTTGGCGCGTTCCGCGAAGGCGCCCACGATCAGGCAGCAGGTGATGCCGGCGAACGTGGCCTGGAACGCCATGAACAGCAACTCCGGGATGTAGACGCCCTTGCTGAATGTGGCCGCCATCGCGAACTCGCCCTTCGCGGGGTCGAACAGGCCCTTCATGAACAGCCGGTCGAAGCCGCCGATGAAAGCGTTGCCTTCCGTAAATGCCAGGCTGTAGCCGTAGATGCACCACAGGATCACGATCATCGAGAACGTGACCATGACCTGCATCAGCACCGACAGCATGTTCTTGCTGCGCACCAGGCCGCCGTAGAACAGTGCCAGGCCCGGCACCGTCATCATGATGACGAGCAGCGTGGCAACGATCATCCAGGCCACGTCGCCCTTGTTGGCCACGGGGGTGGACGCCGCAGGCGCGGCAGCGGGCGCCGCTTCGGCCGCGCCGGAGGCTGCCGGTGCCGCCATGGCGACCGATGCTGCAGGCGCAGGCGCTGCCATGGCGGCCGATGCGGCCGCCGGTGCCAAGGCCGCATCGTCTGCGGCCAGCGACGCGCCTGCGAAGCCCAGGCCACTGAGGCCGAGCACGAGGCTAGCAATGAGTTTTCTCATGGGAGGTGTCTCTATTGTTTGGGAGGGTGGCGGGGCGCTCAGAGCGCGTCTTTGCCGGTCTCGCCGGTACGGATGCGCACGACCTGTTCGAGTGTGGACACGAACACCTTGCCGTCGCCGATCTTGCCGGTGCGCGCTGCGGCCTCGATGGCCTCGATCACGCGGTCGACGATGGCGTCGTCGACCGCGGCTTCGATCTTCACCTTGGGCAGGAAGTCGACCACGTATTCGGCGCCGCGGTACAGCTCGGTGTGGCCCTTCTGGCGGCCAAAACCCTTCACTTCAGTCACTGTGATGCCCTGCACGCCGATGGCGCTGAGGGCTTCGCGGACTTCGTCAAGCTTGAACGGCTTGACGATGGCGGTCACCATCTTCATCGTCGATTCTCCTGGTGTCAGTGCTTAGAAGGTCTTCTTGACCGCGACGACGAGCCCGGTCTTGCCGAGATTCTTGTCGCCCGGCGCGTAGTAGTAAGCGGGGAAGCCGCCCGGCGACTTGGTGCTCGTGCCGACGACGGCCGCGCTCAAGAAGAAGCCGCTGAAGTCCTTGCCGACGGTGAACGAGTAGTCGGTGTATGAGAAGTCGCCGTTGTTGTTGCCCGAGACCTTCTGGTAGCCGACGTGCGGGATCAGCTGGATCCCCGACACATCGAACGTGGCGCTCAGGTCGAGGTAGCCACTGTTCTTGCTGTCAGCGAAGCCGAACAGGTTGGTCACGGAATGCGAGTACTTCAGCGTGGCCGGGCCGTAGGTCAGTGCGCCGTAGATCTCGGTCGTGTTGGCACTCGGGTTCAGGTTGTTGCTCGGGTACTGGTAGGTCAGCACGCCGACGTCGTAGGTGAAGTCTGTGGCGATCTCGCCCTTGTAGCCGCCGTACACGTCGATCTCGACGCTGGCGTCGCCGCCGGGGATGTCCTTGATCCACTTGATCGACGACGCCCACGCGCCGATGTAGAAGCCGGCCGGGAATGCGTAGTCGATGCCGGCCGACACGGCGGGCTTCAGGCGGGGCTGGGAAATGCCGCGGTAGCGGTAGTCGCTGGACACGGCGATGTTGAACGACAGCGGGCTCGCGTCTTCAGCGTGGGCGAGCTGGGGCAGGGCCGAGACAGCAACGACGGCAGCGATGGCCGAGTAGGCTTTTTTCATGTTCGAGGACTCCATTTCGATTGCACAAGTGAGAGGCTGCAACCGGTTTGCAGCTTTTGTGCCATGCGCACAGTCGTGCATTTCGCCCCATGCTGGGTTGGTTGCGCCCAAATTCGTGCGCAGCCTTGCGCCCAGGCGGATGGAGGCGCGAATTTGCCTTGCAATGGTGCGCCGTGAGCTGGTGCGAGCGCTTCGACGGCGCGGTGACAATGTCCACCGCCGTGCGCATTGGGTGCACCGCTTGCGCAAAGGAAAACCATGTCGCTTGCCGTGATCCACAGCCGGGCCCTGCACGGGTTGGCGTCGGCCGAGGTCACCGTCGAGGTGCACCTCGCCAACGGCCTGCCGAGTTTCACGCTGGTCGGGCTGGTCGATGTGGAGGTCAAGGAAGCGCGCGAACGCGTCCGCGCGGCCATCACCAATGCGGGGCTGGAGTTCCCGCACAACAAGCGCATCACGGTGAACCTGGCGCCTGCCGACCTGCCGAAGGAGTCGGGCCGCTTCGACCTGCCGATCGCGCTGGGCATTCTGGCGGCCAGCGGGCAGATCGATGCTTCGCGCCTGGGCGCCTACGAGTTCGCGGGCGAGTTGTCGCTCGCCGGCGACCTGCGGCCGGTGCGCGGCGCGCTCGCCATGGCGCTGGCGCTGCGGCGGGGTCCGCAGTCGCACCGCACGCTCGTGCTGCCGGCGGCCAGCGCGCAAGAGGCGGCACTCGTGGAAGGCATGGTGGTGCACAGCGCGGCGCACCTGCTCGACGTGGTCAAGGCCTTGCTGCCCGACGCGGCGGCGCAGGGCCACGCGATGGCCGCTGCGCAGGCGCTGCCCCGTGCGCCTACCGCGCCCGGCCCCGACCTGCGTGACGTCAAAGGCCAGGCCGGCGCGAAGCGCGCGCTCGAGATCGCGGCCGCCGGCGGCCACAGCGTGCTGATGCTCGGCTCGCCCGGCACCGGCAAGTCGATGCTGGCGCAGCGCTTCGCCGGGCTGCTGCCGCCGCTCACGCAAGACGACGCGCTCGAATCGGCCGCCGTGCTCAGCCTGACTGGTGCGTTCTCTGCCGAGCGCTGGGGCGAGCGGGTATTTCGGTCGCCGCACCACACCGCGTCGTCGGTCGCGTTGGTCGGCGGCGGCTCGCCGCCGCGCCCCGGTGAAAACACGCTTGCCCACCACGGCGTGCTGTTCCTCGACGAGTTCCCGGAGTTCCAGCGCGCCGCGCTCGAAGCCCTGCGCGAGCCGCTCGAGACCGGCCGCATCGTAATCTCGCGGGCCGCCCGGCAGGCCGAGTTCCCGGCGCGCTTTCAGCTCATCGCGGCGATGAACCCGTGCCCCTGCGGCCACCTCGGCAGCGCCCTGCGCGCATGCCGTTGCACGCCGGATGTGGTGGCGCGTTACCAAGGCCGCATCAGCGGGCCGCTGCTCGACCGCATCGACGTGCAGGTCGAGGTGCCGGCGGTCGCACCCGATGCGCTGTCAGCCGCGCCTGACGGTGAGCCGAGCGCGGTGGTCGCAGCGCGCGTGGCTGCGGCGCGCGAGCGCGCCGTGGCCCGCCAGGGCGCACCGAACGCGATGCTCGCGGGCGAGGCACTCGATGTGCACTGCGCGCTCGAGCCGCCGGCCGCAAAGTTCCTGCAGGCAGCGGCCGCGCGGCTGGGCTGGTCGGCGCGCGGCTTTCACCGTGTGCTGCGCGTCGCGCGCACGGTGGCCGACCTGGCGTCGAGCGAGTCGATCCAGGTCACGCACCTGGCCGAGGCGATTCAATACCGGCGGGTGCTGACTGTGCAGTGACAGGCCGTGTGCGAGCCGCGTCGTACGCGCGCAGTGAGAGCCCGGCTGCGTGCGCTTTCAGCCGGCTTTCAAGAACCCGAGGTCGCGCGGGAAGTTCCCGAGGTTGGGGAACACCGTGGTGAGGTCCGAGTCTTTCGCGCCGAACCACTTGCCCAGCGTGCTGCCGATGGTGTCGACCGACGTGACCGGCAGGTAGGCGTTGTTCGCCGAGTCGGCAAGGTTCAGCCCGAATTGCGGGAAGCGGCCGAAGATGTCGCCGCCGTTGACGGCACCACCCGAGACAAAGTGGTGCGAGCCCCAGCCGTGGTCGGTGCCGTCGCCGTTGCTCGTGAGCGTGCGGCCGAAGTCGGACGCGGTGAACAGCGTGACCGCGTTGCGCATGTCGCCACCGGTCATGCCGGCGAGTGCGCCGTCGAAGTAACCCAGAGCGTGCGAGATGCGGGCCAGCAGGTCGGCCTGGTTCATGTTCTGGCCGTCGTGCGTATCGAAGCCGCCCATCGAGACGAAGAACACCTGGCGCTTCGTGCCCAGCCCGTTGCGTGCGCCGATGATGCGCGCCACCGTCTGCAACTGCGAGGCCAGGCCGTTGTTCTGCAGGTTGTTGGTGGAGGGCTGCACGTACTGCGTGGGTGCCGTGATGGTCGAGGCGCTGAACGCCACCTGGAACGCGGCCTGCGCATCCACCGAGCGCTTGACGATGGCGCCGTACTCGTTGGCGAACAGGTGCTGGTTGCTCGCGGTGACGATGCTCTTCAGGGTCGCCGATGCCGTGGTCGAGCCGAACAGGTTGCCGGTCAAGCCGCCGATCTGCGTGGCGCCGCCACCGCCCACCTGGTACTGAAACACGGTCTCCCCGGCCGAGAACACCGCATTGCCCGACACCGAGATGCTGGTGAACACCGTGTTCGCGTTGTTGCTCGCCATCAGGTCGCCGAGGTGGCCGCCCCAGCCGATCTTCACGCCCTCCGGCCCCAATGCCTGCCAGGTCGATTGCTGGTCGTTGTGCGAGCCCAGCGCCTTCGGCCGGGGCTTCACGTTGGCCACGTACTCGGCGCGCGTCAGCGGCACCACCAGCGGCCCGGCATTCGCCAGGATGGCCAGGCGCTTGGCCGCGAACAGTGTGGCCACCTCGGGCATGCTGGGGTGCAATGCAAAGGTGTTGACGGCGTTCTCGGTCGAGCCGGCCACGCCGGCGGTGAAGGCGGGCGTGATCGCGCGCACACCGCCCAGCCGGTCGGGCGACGCGAGCATGGCGTTCGGCACCACTGCCGTACCGGGCGCCTTCAGCGCGATCGACTCGGGCGCCACCGAGCGCAGCCGCGTGTACTCGTCGAACGACGTCTTGTCGGTGCGCAGCACCATGTGCGAGGAGTCGTTGCCGCCGTAGAAGAACAGGCACACGATGGCCTTGTAGTCGGCCACGCCGGCGGTCTGCGCGACCGCGCTCCCCAGCGTGGCAAGGTTGAGTGCGAACGGTGCAGCGGCGGTGCCCACCGAGCCCGAGACCACCGATGCGGTGCGCAGGAACCGGCGGCGTTCGGCATTGAGTTTCGTCATGGTTTTACGTCCTACTTGTTTGTTCTTATTTCTGGACAAGATAGTCCGGCGACGCCAGCGAGAGGAAGACCGCGAGGTACACACGGTCGCGCTTTGCGGCATCGATGGCGGCCTGATTCGTGGCCACCGGCGTCGGCGCCGGGGCGCTGGCGGCTGGGGCACCGGAAGCGGGCGCGGGCGTGAACAGGAAGCAGGCCTTGGCGGTGCCGACGGCAGGATCACTGCCGAAGAATTCGTTCGTGCACTGCCCGGTGCCGCTCACGCTCTTCTCGACGAACGTGGTGCCAGCGCCATAACGCACCGTGCCTGCAGCGCTGCCGGGCACGGTGAACCCGCCTCCTTCATCGGCCAATTTGGTCAAGGTGCCACCCGCCGTGGACGATGGCGCCGAATACACCGGCGCGGGGATGGTGCGGCTCGTCACGGCGGTCACGAGTTGCGCACGCAGCGCCTCGGGCATCTGGCCGTAGAACAGCAGCAGGTTCATGCGCTCGACCAGATCGGCCGGCACCGCCGCCAGCGCCAGCTCGGCCGTGTAGTCCTGCTGGATGTCCCGGTTGGTGTCGATGGTGACCAGGCTGCGCATGTAATTCATGTAGCCCGCGACCGACACGTCATGCACGATCTGGAACTCGGGCGCGACCAGGCTCGCATTGGCAATCGCCTTGCTCGACGGCACGTAGCCCGGCCGGTAGAAGTTGAAGACGGTCGGCGCGAACATCGGCGTCTGGTTCAGGCGCGTGGCCGGGTCGTCGGTGTTGCCGATGCCCATGTAGCGCCCGCTCTTCGATTTGGCGTTGAACGCGCGCATGAAGTTCGCGAGCCGCACCACTGGCTCGCGCACCTTGCCGGCGCCTGCGGCGGTGCTGGCGGTGCGGGCTTCGGTGTCCAGCAGGATGGCCTTCCACACCGCCTTCATGTCGCCGCGCACGCCGCTGCCGTTGTCGTTGAACGCGGCGGTCACCCGGCCCACGTAGGCGGGGCTCGGGTTGCTCGTCACGAGCCGCTGGATCAACTGCTTGCCGATGAACGGGCCGACGTTCGGGTGATTGAACAGCGTGTCGAGCGCGATCTTCAGGTCGCCCTTGGTGTCGGCCGTGGCGAGTGTTTGCGCCGGGATCGTGACACCCAGAAAGCTCTTCGCGCTGATCGAGTGGAAGTTGGTGTTGGCGGCGAACTGGTTGTAGTCCTGCATCGGGCGCCAGTCACGTTCGAGGTTGGCGTCGTTGCCGAAGAAGCGGCGGCTGGTGCGGTCGGTGGAGGTCGGGCCGGCGTAGTAGCTCCAGCCGGTGAACACCTGCGACAGGCCCGACAAGTCGGCCGGCGCATACGCAGCCACTGGCGTGCCGTCGGCTGCGAGCACGGGCGTGCCATCGGCGTTCAGCTTGTACTGACCGATCGTGAAGAGCTGCGTGATCTCGCGCGCGAAGTTCAGGTCGGGCACGCGGCCGGTGGTGGCGTCTTCCTTCTGGTTCTTCAGGTGCGACAGGTAGATGCCCATCATCGGGTGCAGGGCCACCGCTTCCATCAGGTCGCGGAAGTTGCCGAACGCGCCTTCTCCCAGCGTGTCGTAGTACGACGACACGCCGCGCGGCTGGCTGCGCAACGTGGCGTCGGTGAACGAGATGACGAAGATCTGCGACAGCGCGAACGCGGCGCGCTGGCGCAACTGGTCTTCACCGGCAATCGCCTGGCTCCAGTACGAGTCGAAGAAGTTGGTCTGACTGACCATGCCGCCGGTGGCGGCCAGGTCGGCCGAAGCCTGGTTCATGTAGATGCGGTGGTACGACTGCGGCTTGGCGAACTGTGCGTCGATCCATGCCGAGTAGGTGCTTGTCGTCAGTGCAGCAATCTCGGCGCTGGTCGGCCCGAAGGTCGCCTGCGTGAGGAAGCGCGCGGCCGCTGCCGGTGCGTTCGACGGGCCGGCGCCCTGCGGTGACGCGCTGGGCGACGTGGGGTCGGTGGCGGAGCCTCCGCCGCCGCTGCCGCCGCCGCAGGCGGCCAGCAGCGTGAGCAAGGCCAAGAGCCCGACGGCCGTGGCCGTGCGTGCGGGGCGCGCAAGGCTGCGCGCGGAAACTTCGAATGTGTGAACTGCTTGCACGCAACCCCCTGAGACCATCGCACCTGCGAGCGCATGCACCACGCAGGCGGCATGCCCGCGCACAGGTGCCGGCTCACGCCGAAAAAGCGTGAAGAGTTGGCAATCTGCAAGGTGGTTTCAGGCCCCGAGCCTCGCCGGCCCGACAGGGCACGGCGAATCTGCGAACGAATGCGTCAGAGCGTAAGCAGTTGCGTCTGCCGGCGTGTGACAGCGTGCTTCAGAGCAACGCGGCCAGCGAGCGCCGAACAAGGCTCGTGTCTTGGGCGCTGCGCTCGGCCCAGTCCTTCAACTGGTCTTCGCCGATCTTGCCGACGTTGAAGTACGCGGCCTCGGGGTGCGCCAGGTAGAAGCCGCTCACGCTGGCGGCCGGCGTCATGGCCAGGCTCTCGGTCAGGCCCATGCCGATGTCGGCGCAGTTCAGTGCCTCGAACATCGCCGCCTTCACCGTGTGGTCGGGGCACGCGGGGTAGCCCGGCGCGGGGCGGATGCCGCTGTACTTCTCGGCAATCAGGTCGGCGGGGCTCCATTGCTCGTCGGCTGCGTAGCCCCAGAAGTCTTGGCGCACGCGCTGGTGCAGGCGCTCGGCAAAGGCCTCGGCCAGGCGGTCGGCCAAGGCCTTGAACATGATCGAGCTGTAGTCGTCCAGGTCGTCCATGAACTGCTTGTCTTTCTTCTCGGCGCCGATGCCCGCCGTCACCGCGAACAGGCCGATGTGGTCGCGAAGGGTGTCGTTCGGGCCCGAGCCCTTGGGCGCGATGAAGTCGGCGAGGCAGCGGTTCGGCCTCGCCACACTGTCGACGACAGGCCGCACCGTCTGCATGCGCAGGCCGCGCCAGGTCATCAGCACCTCGGTGCGCGACTCGTCGGTGTAGATCTCGATGTCGTCGTCGTTGATGGTGTTCGCGGGGTACAGCCCGATCACGCCGTTCGCGGTCAGCCAGCGCCCTTCGATCGCGCGGCGCAGCAGGCGCTGGCCGTCGCTCAACACCCGGCGCGCCGACTCGCCGACGATGTCGTCGGTCAGGATGGCAGGGTACGGGCCGGCCAGGTCCCAGGTCTGGAAGAACGGCGACCAATCGATGTACGCGGCGATCTCGGCCAGATCTTGATTGCGGAACACGCGGCGGCCAGTGAACTTGGGCGCCACCGGCTTGAACGATGCCCAGTCGATCGGCGTCTTGTTGGCACGCGCCTGTGCCAGCGTCACGAGCGGCGTGACCTTCTTGTTCGCGTGCTGCTCGCGCACCCGCACATAGTCGGCGTTCAGCTCGGTGATGTAGGCGGCAGCGCGCTCGTCGCTGAGCAGGTCGCTGCACACGCTGACCGAGCGGCTCGCGTCGGGCACGTAGACGACCGGGCCGTCGTAGTGCGGCGAGATCTTCACGGCGGTGTGCACGCGGCTCGTCGTCGCGCCACCGATCAGTAGCGGGATCTTCTTGATGCGGAACCAGTCGTCGCGCTGCATCTCGCCGGCCACGTACTGCATCTCTTCCAGGCTCGGCGTGATGAGGCCGGAGAGGCCGATGATGTCCGCGCCCTCCACCTTGGCGCGCGCCAGGATGTCTTCGCAGCGCACCATCACGCCCATGTTCACCACCTCGAAGTTGTTGCACTGAAGCACAACGGTGACGATGTTCTTGCCGATGTCGTGCACGTCGCCCTTCACGGTCGCGATGACGATCTTGCCCTTGGCCTTGGCCTCGCCACCGGCCTCGACATGCAGGCGCTTTTCTTCCTCGATGTAGGGCAGCAGGTGGGCCACCGCCTGCTTCATCACCCGCGCGCTCTTGACCACTTGCGGCAGGAACATCTTGCCCTGGCCGAACAGGTCGCCGACGATGTTCATGCCGACCATCAACGGGCCTTCGATCACGTGCAGCGGGCGCCCGCCGGTGGCAAGGATCGCCTGGTAGACCTCCTCGGTGTCGTCGGTGATGAACTCGTTGATGCCGTGCACCAGCGCATGGCTCAGGCGCTCGCTCACGGGCTTGGCGCGCCACGCGAGTCGGGCGGTGTCGTCCTTCGCCATGCCCTTGGCGCTCTCGGCGATCTCGATCAGGCGCTCGCCCGAGTCTTCGCGGCGGTTCAGCACCACGTCTTCGACGCGCTCGCGCAGCTCGGGCTCCAGGTCGTCATACACGCCGACCATGCCGGCGTTGACGATGCCCATGTCCATGCCCGCTTGAATCGCGTGGTACAGGAACACGGTGTGGATGGCTTCGCGCACCGGGTCGTTGCCACGGAAGCTGAAGCTCACGTTGCTCACGCCGCCACTGACCTTCGCGCCGGGCAGGTTCTGCTTGATCCAGCGCGTCGCGTTGATGAAGTCGACCGCGTAGTTGTTGTGCTCTTCGATGCCGGTTGCGATGGCGAAAATATTGGGATCGAAGATGATGTCTTCCGGCGGGAAGCCCACCTCGTCGACCAGCATCCGATAGGCGCGTTCGCAGATCTGGATCTTGCGTTCATACGTGTCGGCCTGCCCGGTCTCGTCGAACGCCATCACCACCGCCGCTGCGCCGTAACGCCGCACCAGCTTGGCCTGGTGCTTGAACTGCTCCACGCCTTCTTTGAGCGAGATCGAGTTGACGATGCCCTTGCCCTGAATGCACTTGAGGCCGGCTTCGATCACCTCCCACTTCGAGCTGTCGACCATGATCGGCACGCGCGCGATCTCGGGCTCGCCGGCGATCAGGTTCAGGAAGCGCACCATCGCGGCCTTGCTGTCGAGCATGGCCTCGTCCATGTTGATGTCGATCACCTGCGCGCCGTTCTCGACCTGCTGACGCGCCACGCTCAGCGCCTGCTCGAACTCGCCGTTCAGGATCATCCTCGCGAAGGCCTTGGAGCCGGTCACGTTGGTGCGCTCACCCACGTTGACGAAGAGCGCGCCCGCGCCGATCAGCACCGGCTCCAGGCCGGAGAGTTTCATGGGGGGGACTGTGGTTTGGGTCATCTGGGTAGCAATTCAAAAGCCAGTTCATTCACCGCAGAGGGACGGAGTTGGCGGAGTTCACGCTGAGGAATTTCATTCGTTGCATTGAACTCTGCGCTCCTCCGCCAACTTCGTTGACTCTGCGGTGAAGCATTAAATCAAGCGGCCTCAAGCTCCAGCTCACCGAACAGCGCACCCCGGTGCCCGCACCTTGGCCGGTACTTGCCGACCTTCTGCGCGATGGCGGCGATGTGGTCGGGCGTGGTGCCGCAGCAGCCGCCGGCGATGTTCAGGAAGCCGGCCTTGGCGAACTCTTCGAGCAAGCTGCCGGTGATCTCGGGTGTCTCGTCGAAGCCGGTGTCGCTCATCGGGTTGGGCAGGCCGGCGTTCGGGTAGCAGCTCACGAAGGTGTCGCCGGCCACGCGTGCCAGTTCTTCGATGTAGGGGCGCATCAAGGTCGCACCCAGCGCGCAGTTCAGGCCGACCGCCAGTGGCCGCGCATGGCGCACGCTGTGCCAGAACGCACTGACCGTCTGGCCCGACAGGATGCGGCCCGACGCATCGGTCACCGTGCCCGACACGATCACGGGCAGCCGCTCGCCGGTGGCTTCCATCAGCTCGTCGAGCGCGAAGATCGCGGCCTTGGCGTTGAGCGTGTCGAAGATGGTCTCGACCAGGAACAGGTCGCAGCCGCCTTCCAGTAGGCCGCTCGCCTGTTCGCAGTACGCGGCCTTCAACTCGTCGAAGGTCACGTTGCGCGCAGCCGGGTCGTTCACGTCGGGGCTGATGCTCGCGGTGCGCGGCGTGGGGCCGAGCGCACCGGCCACGAAGCGCGGCTTGTCGGGCGTGCTGTATTTGTCGCAGGCCTCGCGGGCCAGCCGCGCGGCGGCCACGTTCAGCTCGCGCGCGAAGGCGCCCAGGCCGTAGTCGTCTTGTGCCACGCTGGTCGCGCCGAAGGTGTTGGTCTCGACGATGTCGGCCCCGGCAGCGAGGTATTGCTCATGGATCTCGCGGATCACGTCGGGGCGCGTGAGTTGCAGCAGGTCGTTGTTGCCTTTCAGGTCTTTCGGGTGCGCCTTGAAGCGCTCGCCGCGAAAGTCGGCCTCGTTCAGCTTGTAGCGCTGGATCATCGTGCCCATGGCGCCATCGAGTATCACGATGCGATCGCTCAGGATCTGCGGCAGCCGGGCGCCGCGTGTGAAGGTGGCGGTGTTCATGGCGCTATTGTAGAAAGCCTGTCAATTTGGGGCAGGGCGGCTCACAGGACGTTGGGCAGGGTCTCCTTGAACAGCGAGTTCCTGAACCCCAGCTCGCGCGGGCCTTCGTCGCGCATGGCCCACAACGACAGCGCTTTGGCCGACATCGGCTTGGCGAACAAGAAGCCCTGCAGCTGGTCGCAGCCGAGCGCACGCAGGATCTGGTTCTGCCCTTCCGTTTCCACGCCTTCCGCCACCACCTTCAGGCCGAGCGCCTGGGCGAGCTTCACGACCGCATCGACCACGGCCCGCGCGTCGCTGCTGGTCTCCAGGTCGAGCACGAAGCTGCGGTCGATCTTCAGTTCTTCGGCGGGCAACTTGCGCAGGTAGGCCAGGCTGGAGTAGCCGGTGCCGAAGTCGTCGATCGAGATGTGCACGCCCAGTTGTTCCAGTTTGTCGAACACCTTGAGGGTCGCGGCGTCGTCGTCCATCGCCACCGACTCGGTGATTTCGCAGGTCAGCAGCTTGGGGTTGATCTGGTGCCGCACCAGCGCATCGCCGATGCGATCAGCCAGGTCGGGTTGGCGCAGTTGGTGCGCCGACAGGTTGATCGCCACCCGCATGCGAAGCCCTTCGTCGCGCCATGCGCGCGCCTGCCGGCAGGCCTCGTAGATGACCCAGTTGCCCAGCGCATTGATGAGGCCGAAGCGCTCGGCCATGGGAATGAACACCACCGGGCTGACCATGCCGCGTTGCGGGTGGTGCCAGCGCAGCAGGGCTTCGACGCCGGTGATCTCACCACTCGGCGCATCGATCTTCGGCTGGTAGTAAAGCTCCAGCTGCCCGAGGCTCAGTGCCAGGCGCAGGTCGTGCAACAGCTCTCGTTGATCGCGGGCGCCGGCCAGCATGCGCGGCTCGAAGAAGCAGTACGTTGCGCCGCCGGTCGCCTTGGCCGCACGAACAGCCGACTCGGCGTGGGCCACCAGCGTGGACGCCGCGCCGTGCTCGGGGTACATCGCCACGCCGATCGCACACGTGATCGACAGCTCACGCCCGCCAAGCGTGCAAGGCCGGCTCAACGACTCCAGCAGCTGGCTGGACAAGCGGGCCGCGTCCTTCTCGCGCGGGTTGCCCGCCAGAAGGATCAGGAACTCATCGCCGCCAAGGCGTGCCACCCGGTCCTGCGGTCGCACGAAGGTACGCAGTCGATCCGCGATCTCGTGCAGCAACTGGTCACCGATCTGGTGGCCGTAGGTGTCGTTCACGACGTTGATGCCACCGGGGTCGATGACCAGCAACGCCAGTTGAGCACCTGCAGCATCGGCCCGCGCGGTTTCCGCAAGCAGTGCGGCCTCGAACGCGCCCCGCGTGGGCAATTGGGTCAACGGGTCGACGGCGGTGCGCTCCGTCAGCTCGCGCGTGGCCACTGCCAGCCGCGCCCGGATGCGGGCTTCCAGCACCGAGCACAGCAGCATCATGGCCAGCAGCGCAAAGGTGCCCACCGTCGCCAGCGCCGTCAGTGCGTCGGCGGGCAGGCGGCGGTCGAAGGCAGAGACGCTCTGCTCGGCGATGCGCGCCGCGCTCACCAGGCCTTGCTGGGCGATGAACACCGATGTGCCGAAGAGCACGGCGCTGGGCAGCTGCCAGAGCCAGTCGCGATGCCGGGTTCGAGGACGTACGACGAAGAACAGCACGAGCGCCAACGCCGACCCGACCATGGCGCTGCCGAGCGGCCACAGCACTTCGCCCCAGGCCCAATCGACGCCGGGTCGCAGGCCTATCGAGTCGATCACCGCCGCCTCGATCCCTGCCGCGCTCAGCCCGAGCCCGGCGCCCGCAACGCCCACCTGAAACCCGCTGCGCCCGCGCCCTGCGGCCAGCAGCAGGCAGGCCATGCTGCCCACCCCACCCAGCAGCCATGACGTCAGCACGGCGCCGGGGTGGTAGCCGATGGGGAACGGCAGCGGCAGCCGGGACAGACCGACCACGCTGGCCGACCAGACCCCCGTGCCCAGCGCCAGGGCAGCGCCGAGCAACCAGTTCATGGCCGAACGCGACCGCATGAGCTGCGCCCGCTTCGCCAGGTCGAGGGCCACGTACGCCCCGAGCGTGACCAGGGACAAGACCGTGGCGCTCCAGGCGTGTACGGCAGTCAAGGCCGAAATGAAGTCAACCATGTCTTCCTCGCTCGGGGCTCGGGGCTGAGGGACGGTTCGAGGGGCGCGGGCATGCTCTTGATTTCGGATGAACCCCGGCCCGCTTGAGGGGCTTTACGGTGTTCGCGCCCTCAATGCATCGCGAGCAGCGCGGTGTCTTTGTAGAGCGAGGCGCGGAAGGCCAGCGAACGTGGCCCCACGTCTTCCATCGCCCACACGGCCAGGGCCTTGGCCGACATCGGCTTGGCATACAGGTAGCCCTGCAACTCGTTGCAGCCGAGCGCGCGCAGGATCTGGCTCTGCCCTTCGGTCTCGACGCCTTCAGCCACGACCTTCAGGCCCAGCACCTTCGCGAGCTTGATGACCGCCTCGGCCACCGCGCGGGCATCGCTGCTCGTTTCCAGGTCGAGCACGAAACTGCGGTCGATCTTCAGCTCTTCGGCGGGCAGCTTCCGCAGGATCGACAGGCTGGAGTAGCCGGTGCCGAAGTCGTCGATCGAGATGTGCACGCCGACGCGCGCCAACGCCGCGAAGAAGCGCGCCGTGACTGGCGAGTCTTCCATCGCCACCGACTCGGTGATCTCGCAGGTCAGCAGGCTGGGCTGAATCTGGTGGCGCGCAAGCGCTGCGCCGATGCGCTCGGCCAGGTCGCTGGCGCGCAGCTGATGCACCGACAGATTGATGGCCACCCGCATGCGCAGGCCGCCGTCGCGCCACGCGCGCGCCTGCCGGCAGGCCTCGTCGATACCCCAGTTGCCCAGCGAGTGGATCAGGCCGTAGCGCTCGGCGAGGGGGATGAACACCGCTGGGCTCACCATGCCGCGCTTCGGGTGGTGCCATCGCATCAACGCCTCGGCGCCGGAGATTTCGCCGCTGGGCGCGTGGATCTTGGGCTGGTAGTAAAGCTCCAGCTGGCCCTTGGCAAGGGCGACGCGCAAGTCGCGCAGCAGCTCCATCTGGTCGCGCGTGCTGCCGGCCATGCGCGCCTCGAAGAAGCAGTAGGTGGCGCCGCCCGTGCCCTTGGCGCTGCGCAGGGCGGCCTCGGCGTGCGTGAGCAGGGTCGACATGGCGCCGTGTTCCGGGTACATCGCGATCCCGATGGAGGCGCTGAGCGGGGTGTCGCGCTCCGGCAGTCGGAACGGCTGGTGCAGACGCTCTAGCACCTCGCCCGCCAGATGCGCGGCCGTGTCGGCGCCCGGGTCGTCGGTGCGCAGGATCAGGAACTTGTCGGCCCCAAGCCGGGCGAGCCGGTCGTTCGGGCCGGTTGCGGCGCGCAACCGCAGTGCAGCCTCGCGCAGCACGCGGTCGCCGTTGTGGTGGCCGAGCGCGTGGTTGACCGGGCCGAAGCCGTCGAGGTCGATGAGTAGCAGTGCCAGCCGGGTGCTGTTGGCGTCGGCGTGCTGGACCGCCTGGTTCAGCGCACCTTCGAACATCACGCGGTTCGCCAGGCCCGTCAGCGGGTCACGCAAGGCAAGTTTGCGCAAGTCGTGCCTGGCGCTCACTTGGGCCAGACTCCGGCGCTCGAAGCGGCCTGCGCCGACGTGCAGCAGCGCCAACAGCGCGGACGTGACCAAGGCCGCGGCGGCGGCCGTCAGCGCGGGCGCAAGCGCGTCGGCGCCGGGGCCGGAGCCGGGCGCGGCGGGCGACACGGCCTGCGCGCTGAGCTGCTGCACGAGCACCAGCGTGGCCGCCAGAACGCACGCCGCCGCCGCGGCGCAGGCGGTGCGGCGTTCCTCGAAGCGCGGGCGCACCACGAAGAACAGGCCCAGTGCCGAAGTGCCACCGACTGCGGCCGCGACCGGCGCCAGCGCCAGCAGCGACCACTGCACGCCCGACCCGAACCCTACCCCGAGCGCGACGAGCAGCGCGAGCTGCACCGCAGGCAAGCCGATGCCCAACAGGCCGGCTGCAACAGCGATGCGCCGGCCGCCGATCACGCCGCCACCGGCCTGCGCCAGGACTGCGACGCCCAGCACGAGCGCCAGCGCCCATGCGCCGAACGCGGTCCAGGGTTGTGCCGGGCCAGCCGTCGCGCCGACCGGGGCGAGGCTGGCGATGAACAGCGCCGCCCACACGCCGGACCCCATGGCCACGCCGGCCACTGCCAGCCAGGCCCGCGCTTCACGCTCGCCCGTGGTTTGCAGGCGCCGTGCGAGGTCGAACGCCACGAATGCGGCGGCAGACGCGATCAGGAACGCAAGCGAAGGCCACGCGAGTTCGGGGACGAAGGGCATGCATGCTCTATCGGCACGCACCCGCCGGGCTTGAGCCCCGTCAGGTCATGAAGCCGATGCCGCGCTGCTGGCGCACGTCGGGCTTGACGCGGTGTTCGGCTTCAAGCTGCGACAAGAACTCGTCCGGCTCGAACACTTCGCCCAGCACATCGACCTGGCGCTTCACGGCAGCGAAGTCGCCGGGGGCGAGGCAGGCCAGCTGCATCAGGCGGCTGCGCTGCTCGTCGGTGAGCCGCAGCGCATCGCCGTCCAGCGCTTCGGCGATGAACATGCGTTCGCGCTGCGCCGGCGTGAGCGGCTTGAACTGGATCTTGAACGTGAAGCGGCGCAAGGCCGCTTCGTCGAGGTCGCCGAACAAATTGGTGGTGCAGATGAAGACACCGGTGAAGCGCTCCATGCCTTGCAGCATCTCGTTGACTTCGCTCACCTCGTAGCTGCGTTCGGCCATCTTCCGGCTGCGCAGAAAGCTGTCGGCTTCATCGAGCAGCAGCACGCTCTTCTCGGCCTGCGCTTCTTCGAACATCTTCGCCATGTTCTGTTCGGTCTCGCCGACGTACTTGCTCATGATGTCGCTCGCCTGGCGAATCATCAGTGGCAGTTGCAGCTCGTGCGCAATGTGCTCGGCAAGAGCGGTCTTGCCGGTGCCCGGCGGGCCGTAGAAGCACAGCGTGCCGTAGCTTTTGCGGCGCAGTGCCTTGACGATCTTCGGCACCTCGAAGCGCGATTCGGTGTTGACCAGGCCGAGGTCATAGCTCGTCACCACGCGCCGCGCACCGCGCTCGGCGCTCGTGTTGCCCAGGGCCTTGTCGGCGTTGCCGAGCTGGCGCTCGATCAGGGCCTGCATGCCCGCGCCGGCGGCATCGAGCGGGTCGCCGGCGAGCCGGGCGAACTTGACGGCCGTGCGTATCTGCGCCGGCGTCAGGCCTTTTCGTTCGGCCAGCTTCGCGGCAAAGCCTTCATCCACCGGCACGCCCACCAGCGCCCGTGCGACCAGCGACTAGCGCGCGCCGGGCGGCGGGCTCTTCAGCTCCAGGTGGTATTGGAAGCGGCGCCGGAACGCCGGGTCGATCTGCTCGATGCGGTTCGTGACCCAGATGACGGGCACCGGGTTTGTCTCCAGGATCTGGTTCACCCAGGCCTTGCCGCTGACGCTGCCGGTGAGTGCGGCGCCGTCGCCGGTGTCCATGCGCGCCATCAGTTGCGCGGCATCGGTGCTGATCGGCGGGAACACGTCTTCGACTTCGTCGAACAGCAGCGCCACGTTCGTACTGCCTTTGAGGAACACCTGGCTGATCTGCAGCGAGCGGTAGCGGTCGCGGCCGCTGAGCGAGTTGCCGTCGCGGTCGGCGTATTCCACCTCGTAGAGCTCCAGGCCTGCGGCCTGCGCCGCCACCTTCGCGAGCTCGGTCTTGCCGGTGCCGGGCGGGCCGTAGAGCAGCACGTTCACGCCCGGTTCCTTGCGCGCCACGGCGTTGCTCAGCAGGGCGGTCAGCACGACTTGATCGGCGCCGACGAAGTCGAAGTCGCCGGGGGCGAGGTCGCTGCGCTTGGCCGGCCGCGTGAACACCGCCATCAGGTCGGACGGGCCTTCGTACTTGCGCATCAGCACCGGTGGCAGCTGCTCGCTGACCTTCATCAGGTCGGCCAGGTCGGTGATGTTGTGTTCGGAGATCAGGTTCTCGACCATGCCGATGCGCTCGAGCCGCGAGCCGGCACGCAGCGCCTCGGCCACGTCGGTTTCACTCACACCCGCCACCGCCGCGATGGCGGCGTACGCCTCTTGCGCATTCGACACCTTGAACTCGACCAGCAGGCCGCGCAGGTCACGCTGGTAGCGCGCGAGCGTGCCGTACAGCAGCAGCGCGCGCTCGGCCGGGTTGAGTTGCAGCAGGCCAGCGAGCGAGTCGATGTTCTTCTCGACGAGCGTCGACTCTTTCTTCAGGCTTTTCACGAGCCAGTCTGCCGTGGCGCCGAGCACCGCGAGCAGGTCTTTCGGGGCGTCCTTGATGTATTCGTCGATGTAGAAGAACAGCGTGCCCTCTTCGTACGGCCCGCGCCACGCGCCGTGGCGCAGCATGAATGCGTCGTCACTCAAGGCCTCGTGGCCGCGCCAGTGTTCGTTGCCCTTGCAGCGTGTGTTCAGGAACGTGCGCAGCCGCGCCAGCACCGTGCTCGGCCAGACCAGGTGGCGGCCGGTGAGCGAGAGCAGGCTGTTCCAGTCGCGCCGCAGGTTGAAGCGGCCCGCGTGCCTCGTCGTCAGCGTGAGCACGAACTGCGAACACATGCGGTCGAGCACCGGCGCATCTTTGAGCCCCGGTGAAAGGAGCATGCGTGCATCGATGGGGCTCTTGACCATGACACCTCCGGCGAGCGGGTCGTTCGGGCCATCTTGGCGCAGAGTGCGCGAAGCGGCAAGCCCAAAAGGGCTTGAACTGACCATAACGCAGGCCACGCGCCCCGGACGACAGCAGGTCTAATCAGCGCGGGTCGGCGGGACGGAAGTCACACCGACAGCCTGGTTCCGGGATGCCTCAGTGCAGCACGACCGGCTGCTGCATCAACGACGCGAAGCGCTCGATGTAGTCGTCGATCTCTTCTTCCGACGGGCTCGTGCCGATCAGCGCCTCGACGCCTTCCTTGAAGCTCTCGGCCATCGCGCCTTGCAGGAAGATCTCTTTCCTGGCGAACTTGTCGACGATCTCGTAGCCGCCCTGCGTGAGCGGCTCCTGCGACGGCCCTGCGGTGGGCGCGGCGCCCGTGCCGGCGATGGAGCCCACGTCGAACAAGACCACGGTGAAACTGTCTGAGTTGTAGAGCATCTGCATTGAGGACTCTCCTGCTCGACCAAGTGGTCACGTCAACGCAAATATCAAGCCAATCGCCGACACGGTGCCGTGCATTTGCCTCGGAACCTGGCCGCTCCCCCGCAAATCGGGGCCGGGTTCAGCTGAGCGGCTGCATCGCTTCGAGCGACAAGCCGATGCCCGGGTCATTCGGGCCGGCCTTGGTGTCGGCGCGCACCGGCAGGTAGTGGCGCGCGGCATCGAGCCACACCTTGACGCTGGTGTCGTAAGGGTCACGCGGCTCGCGCACATAGCTCAGCGCCTGCGTCTCGCCGGCGCCGAGTTGCAGTGTTTCGACGCCCATGCAGCGAAACGCCCACACGCTCGCATCGCCCTGCGAGCCCACCACCAGCACCGACACCTTGGCGCCGGTCGTGCGCAACGTGGGCTCGGCCGAGATGATGGCCGCGAGTTGCACCATCCAGCTCAGGCGGTCCTGCATGCCGGGGCGCAGCGGGTACTCGGTCGACGGGCCGGAGAAGCTGACCTTGCCGGCATCGCGCTGAAAGTTCACGGCCTGCACCGCCTTGCGCAGGCGCTGGTCGGTGAAGCGCACCGGCGCCATGCCGGCGTTGTCGAACCCGCCGGTGCTGGACTGCGCGAGCAACGCGAGCGGGCCGATGCGCGCATCGAGCTTGAGCTCGTAGCGCCCGGCTTGCGGCCGCCACGCCAGCTCGCCGGTACCGCGCAGCGAACCGCGGTGCATCTCGTAGCGCAGCAGCATCGGCGGCGGCATTTGCGTCGCATAGTGCGGGATGGCTTCTTCGTGCGGCGCGGCCGGTGCCGGCGTTGCCGCTGCGGCCGGCGCGGCCGGCGCGCGCGCCACCTCGAAGGCCGTGGTCATGATGGGCATGGCCGGTGCAGCAGGCGGCAGGGCGGTGAGCAGTGTGAGCATCGGTGCCGCCGCCGGTGGTGGCGGCTCGTCGCTGGCGCGGGTTGGTACTCGCGTGGCGGCGGTGGCCCGCGCTGGCGCAGCGGCCACCGGTTGCGGCTTCGATGCTGCGGGCGGGAGCGAGACGCGCAGTGAAGCCGGCCGCAGCGCCGGTGCCGCAGGGAGAGCCGCAACGTGTGGCGGCCGAAGCGCCACATCGGCGCGTGCCAAGGCCACGGCGTCGAGTGATGGCGCCGGGGCCACCAGCCGCACCTGCATCGCGCTCGCTGCCGTTGCGGCCGCAGGGCGCGCCGGCCAGGCCCATTCGAGGCCGCTCAGCGCCACCGCATGCAGCAGCACGGCCGCGCTCGCGAGCACCGCGAGGCGCCCGCGTGACTGCGTCGACAATGACCTTCTTCCTGCCACCTGCACCCGCTCCCATGAAGCTTGCGACCTACCAAGACGGCTCGCGCGACGGCCAACTCGTCGTCGTGTCGCGCGATCTCTCGAGCGCGCACTATGCCAGCGGTGTGGCCACACGTTTGCAGCAGGTGATTGACGACTGGAACTTCCTTTCGCCGCAGCTGCAGGAGTTGTCACAGACCTTGAACCACGGCAAGGCCCGCCATGCCTTCGCGTTCGAGCCCGCGCGCTGCATGGCGCCTCTGCCGCGTGCCTTTCAATGCGCCGAGGGCGCGGCCTATGCGCACCACGTTCGCCTGATGCACAAGGCGCTTGGCGCCGAAGCGCCAGAGCGCGCGGCCAGCGTGCCGGCAATGGCCCAGCGCGCCAGCGACGACCTGCTCGGTCCGTGCGCCGAGATCGTGTGCGTCGATGAAGCGCATGGCATCGACTTCGGCGGCGGGCTGGCGGTGGTCACCGGCGACGTGCCCATGGGCATCGCCGCAGACGACGCGCTCGAAGGCATCCGCCTGCTGATGCTGGCCAACGCCGTGAGCCTGCGCGGGCTCATCGCGGCCGAGCCGGCGCACGGCTTCGGCTCGGTGCAAGGCCGAAGCGCCACCGCGTTCGGCCCGGTCGCCGTGACGCCCGACGAGTTGGGTGATGCCTGGCATGGCGGCCGCGTGCACCTGAACCTGGAGTGCACGTGGAACGGCCGCCGCGTCGGCCTGGTCGATGCCGGCGCGGACATGACGTTTCACTTCGGCCGCTTGATCGCGCACATGGCCCGCACGCGCCAGCTGCGTGCCGGCAGCATCATCGGCAGCGGCAGCGTGAGCGCGCAGGACACATCGCGCGGCTATGCCTCGATCGAGGAAAAGCGTGCCATCGAAACGCTCGACACCGGCGCGCCGAAGACCGGCTACCTGCGCTTCGGGGACTCCGTGCGCATCGAGATGAAAAGCAGCGACGGCACGAGCCTGTTCGGCGCCATCGAGCAGCGGGTGGCGGCGCTCGGCTGACGCGGACGCTGCCCCATGACCACAGACCTGTCGCGCACCTTCAAGCTCGTCACGCTCTGGCTCGTGCTGGGCGCGGCAGTGTTCGTGGGCGTGCAGTGGTGGCTGCACCGCGCGCAAGAAGCGCGCTTTCAGGTCGGCAGCGAGGCCATCGAGATCCGCCGGGGGACCGACGGGCACTACCACTGGCCCGGGCGCATCAACGGCCGGGCGGTCGACTTCCTCGTCGACACCGGCGCCACAAGCACGGCGGTGTCGGCCGCACTCGCAGGTGAACTCGGGCTGGAGGTGATCGGCAACGTGCGCTCGCAGACGGCCAACGGCGTGGCCCGCGGCCAGTGGGTGCGGGCCGACGTGGCATTGCGCGGCGGTGTCAGCGTGACGCGGCTGCGGGTGACGGCGCTGCCCGGCCTGTCGGACAACCCGCTGCTCGGCATGGACGTGCTGGGCAAGCTGCACTGGTCGCAGCGTGACGGCGTGCTGCGCATCGAGGCCGGTGCTGCCCGCGGTGAGCCTCGATAAGCTCGGACCATGAAGAACACTTTGCGCCACCGCATCGGCCACACCGCTTGCGCTCTCGCGGCGCTGTTTGCCGTCACCGTTGCCGCCACACTCACCGCCACTTCGGCGCAGGCGCAGGCCGCACCGTCCTGCCCGCCCACTGCACAGGTGCCGACGACCGAGCAGGTGCAAGCCGGCATGCGCGACGCGCGCGACCGCGGCTTCCTGTGGCGGCTGCGGCGCGACGGGCGCGTGTCGTTCCTGTACGGCACCGTGCACGTGGCGCGCGTGGAGTGGATGTACCCCGGCCCGCGCGTGCTGCGCGCGCTGAACGCCAGCGACACGGTCGCGCTCGAACTCGACCTGCTCGACCCCGACATCCAGCGCCGCCTCGGCAGTGCGATGGCCGCCCATGCGCCGGCCGGTGGCGCACCGCAGAACGCGTTGCCCGAGGCGATGCAGCAGCGCCTGCAGCGCCAGATCGAGGCCGAGTGCCTGCCCGCGCAGGCGCTTGCGGCGCTGAGCCCCGAGATGCAGGTGCTCACCTTGACCAGCCTGGCGGGCCGGCGCGACGGGCTCGACCCGGCGTACGGCATCGACGCCTTCCTCGCCGGCTGGGCCCATGCTGCGAGCAAGGCCGTGGTGTCTCTGGAGACGCCGGAGCTGCAGATCGCGCTGCTGAAGGCCGACACCGAGGCCGAGCGCAACGGGTTCGTTCAAGGCGCGCTGGCCCAGCTCGAAGGCGGCCAGCCCCGCCCCATGCTGCGCCGCATGACGCAGGCCTGGGCCGATGGCAGGCTGGCCGACTTTGCGACCTACGGCGAATGGTGCGACTGCATCAAGACCGACGCCGACCGCGCTGCGATGGCGCGCCTGCTCGATGACCGCAACCCGGCGCTGGCCGATGCGGTCGCCGCGCTGCACGCGAACGGCCAGCGGGTGTTCGCGGCGGTCGGCAGCCTGCACATGGCGGGGCCGATGGGCTTGCCTGCGCTGATGGCGCAGCGCGGCTTCCAGGTCGAGCGGCTGCCGTGAGCGGCTGGGTTGTTCGAGTGCCTTGTTCGGGTGCCTTGTGCGGCCGCCCCGAGCGGCCCGCTCAACCGCCGAGCTTGATCTGAACCCGCGCGTCGGCCCGTTCTACGCGCACGGCCACGCGGCCCGAGCCCAGGCCGTCGGTGCTGGCCCCGATCTCGTACGCGCCGGGCTGCAGCGTGCCGATCTCGAAGCGGCCGTCGGCATCGGTCAGCAGGGCCACATCGGGCACCGGGCCGGGAGCCGCCAGCACGTACACGCGGGCCAGCGCCACCGGTTGCCCGGTGGCGCTGAGCACGGTGCCCGAGATCACCCGGCCGGTGCCGGCAGCGGCCGCCACCTCAGGCCTTCCACGCCACCATGTTGTTGTAGACGGCGGTGACGATGCGCGTGCCCGAGTTGGTGGTGCCGCCGCCGTAGGCATGCACCGCGAACGCATAGCGCGCGCCGTTGATGATGCGGTAGACGGCGCTGCCGCTCTGGCCGCCTGCGGTGTCGATGTCGTAGAACACCTTGCGGCTGTTCACCGAGGCAATGCGCCGCGCGTCGTACCACTGCGTGCCGCCGGGCTTGTCACCGGGGTAGCCGGAGATGTTGCCCACGGTGTTCAGCAGGTCGGCATCGGTGTACACACCGAAGCCCAGCCAGCCGGTGCTGTTGCTCAGTTGCGTGGGCAGGATGATCGCGCCGTAGTCGAAGTTCTCGTTGCCGCTGGCGCTGGTGGTCCAGCCCGAGACCGAGCGGAAGCTCGTGCTCGTCACCGAACCGTAAGGCAGCGCGGCGCCGTTGCGCCCCGGCATGACCTGAATGCGCTTGACCCAGCCATCACGCCCGGGCACGCCGCTGCCGCGAATGTTGACCACGTGGCCTGCCGTCATCAGCGTGTGCGGGCCGATGAACCAGCCGGTGCCGATCCACATCGAGTTGTCGGCCGCAGTGATGAGCAGCGACGCATGCACGCGCCACGGGTAGGTGCCGGTGGTGGTGATCTGCACCCGGTTGTCGGGGCCGTGCACGGTCTCGGCCTTCGGGTCGGCGGGCCGAACGAGGCCTCGGCGATGTCACGCAGCTTGGATGTGTCGGGCGCGGTGTAACCCTGGTTGACGGCCGAGACCATCTCCTTGGCCAGAGCGAAGCCGGTCACTGCCTCGACGCCATCAGCGCGGGGCTTGATGGTCTTCGGGTCCATGCCCTCGGCAGGTGGCTTGGACACCGGCTTCTTGATCGCGATGCTGGCCTCTTCGGGCTGGTTCGATACCGCTGCATGCGGGTTCGGTTTGGTGCTTCGGCTGGATGCTGTTGCCACGGTGAGTCTCCTCGAGGGGTGGGCTCGGGCTGGTGAGCTGTTGATGTGATCGACCGGTGGCCGACCAACCCGATGCGGCCACCGGTCGCCACTCTAGGCGCGCCGTTTTCACAGGCCATCCTGCACGTTAGGGGTCGCTGCATCGCAAAGTGGGGCTTGCTCCTTCTGCGGCGCGGCGCTGCGGTTTGGCAGCACCTCGGGATGAATGCAGAATCGGCCACAGAACAACCGCCACCGAGGAGACACCATGAGCGACGCCAGCGGCTTCACCAAGCTCGTTCCGGGATTCGAGTTCATGCAAAGCCTGGTCAAGAACGCCGGCGCCGCGCTGCCCGGCATCGGCCAGTGGGTGGCACCCACGCTGAACCCGGAGGAGATCGACAAGCGCATCGAAGAGCTGCGCACGGTGCAGTTCTGGCTCGAGCAGAACACGCGCATGCTCGGCGCCACGATCCAGGCGCTCGAAGTGCAGCGCATGACCTTGTCGACGTTGCAGACCATGAACGTGCAGATGGAAGGCCTGCGCGACTCGTTGCAGATCAAGATGCCGGTGATGCCCGGCCTCGCGCCTGCAGCGGCTCCCGCCGAGCCGCCGCCGGTGCCGCAACCCGAGCCGGCTCGCGCAGCGGCGAGCGCACCCGATGCCGATGCCGATGCCGGCGGCGAGGCCACGCCGAAGCCCGGCCTCGTGGACCCGATGCAGTGGTGGTCGGCCCTCACCAAGCAGTTCACCGAACTCGCCACGACCGCGATGAAAGACACCGGCACCGATGCCGCCCGCAGCATGGCCGCCGCCATGGTCAAGCGCTCGCTCGATGGCGCCCCTGCAGCGCCTGCGGGTGCGGCGAGCCCAACTGCGAAGCCCGCACCCAAGCCTGCGGCGAAGGCTCGCAAGCCGGCCGCCAAGAAGGCGGTGCGCCGGTGAACGCCTTGCCGATGAACCACCCATGAACCGCTTCCTCCACGGTCACGCCACCCACCCCGACCCGCACATGGCGCTGGCGTTGGCCGCAGCGCAAATCGAAGCGCAGCGCCAGGAGCCCGGCCATGTCCACACGCCCACCCTCGGCTGGGTCTACCTGACGGATGAAGCGGCTGCGCACGCGGACGGCCTGCTGCGCGAACTGCAGCAACGCTGGCCGGGTGTCGACTGGGTCGGCGCGAGCGGCGTGGGCATCGCGGCCAGCGGTGTCGAGTATTTCGGCGAGCCTGCCATCAGCCTGATGCTCACCGACCTGCCGCGCGAGCAATACCAGGTGTTCTCGGGCGCGCGGCCGCTCGGCGCCTTTGCCGCGCACACGGCGCAGGTGCATGCCGATCCGGGCACCGGCGACCTGGCCGAGTTGATCCACGACATGGCCGCGCGCACCGCCAGCGGCTACCTGTTCGGCGGCCTCGCGTCCGGCGCGGCCCGCACGGTGCACGTTGCCGGTGCGGTGTTGTCGGGCGGCTTGTCGGGCGTGGCCTTCGGCGCCGGCGTGGCGCTGGTGTCGCGCGTCAGCCAGGGTTGCCAGCCGGCCGGGCCGCTGCGCCGCATCACGGCAGCGGAGCGCAACGTGATCACGGCGCTCGACGGCGAGCCCGCGCTCGACTGCCTGCTGCGCGACGCCGGCGTCGAAGGGGCAGAGCCGCGCGCCGCGCTGCCGCGCCTGCGGCAGTTTCTGGTCGGCCTGGTCGATGCGCCGGTGGCCGGCAAGGGTGACGCGCAGCAGGTCTTGCGGCGCGGCGCTTTCGGCGCCGAGACACGCGTGCGCCACCTGATCGGCCTGGACGCCGGGCGGCGCGGCATTGCGATCAGCGACGTCGCCGAGGCCGGCATGCAACTGGCGTTCTGCACCCGCGATGTCGAGGCTGCGCGGCGCGACCTGGTGCGCATCTGCGCCGAGGTGCGCGAAGAAGTCGAGCCGGAAACCTGGCCGCTCGCCGACGCGCTGGCGCAGCGCGCAGGCGCACCCGATGCCCCGAGCCTGGCGGCGGCGCCAGGCGCGGTCGCGGGTGCTGTCTCTGGCCCCGACCCTGGCCCCATTGCGGGAGCTGTCTACGTGAGTTGTGCCGGCCGCGGTGGCGCCCACTTCGGTGGCGCGTCGGCAGAGTTGGCGATCGTGCGGCACGCGCTCGGCGATGTGCCGCTGGTCGGTTTCTTCGCGGCCGGTGAAATCGCCCACGCCAACCTGTACGGCTACACCGGCGTATTGACCGTGTTCCGGGCGTGAATCCGGCTGACCCGACTACAGTTCGGGACACGCCGGTATCGCCCGGCATGGCCGTCTGACAAGGCAACCCGTATGAACGCGCCCCTCCCAATCGACATTGCCGCCACGGCCGACGCGCGTGCGCAGCGTTCGCTGCGGCAAGCCGAGGTCGTCGCTGCGCTTGCGCCGCTGCTGCCGAAGCACGCGCTGCTCTGGCACCTCGAAGACACCGTGCCTTATGAGTGTGACGGCCTCACCGCCTACCGCGAGCACCCGCTCGTGGTGGCCCTGCCCGAGACCGAAGCGCAGGTCTCGGCGGTACTGCGCGAATGCCACCACCTGAACGTGCCCGTGGTCGCGCGCGGCGCGGGCACGGGCCTGTCGGGCGGCGCGCTGCCGCACGCGCTGGGCGTGACGCTGAGCCTGGCCAAGTTCAACAAGATCCTGAAGGTCGACGTGAACGCGCGCACGGCGGTCGTTCAGACCGGCGTGCGCAACCTCGCCATCAGCGAAGCGGCCGCGCCGTACGGCCTGTACTACGCGCCCGACCCGAGCAGCCAGATCGCCTGCACCATCGGCGGCAACGTGGCCGAGAACTCGGGCGGCGTGCATTGCCTGAAGTACGGCCTGACTTTGCACAACGTGCTGCGCGTGCGCGGCTTCACGGTCGACGGCTCCGCCGTCGAGTTCGGCTCCGAAGCGCTCGACTGCGCCGGCCTCGACCTGATGACCGTCCTCGTCGGCAGCGAAGGCATGCTCGCGGTCACGCTCGAAGTCACCGTGAAACTCGTGCCCAAACCCCAACTCGCGCGCTGCATCATGGCCAGCTTCGACGACGTGCGCAAAGCCGCCGACGCGGTGGCCAACATCATCGCGGCCGGCATCATCCCGGCCGGTCTGGAGATGATGGACAAGCCGATGACGGCAGCCGTGGAAGACTATGTCCACGCCGGCTACGACCTGAGCGCTCAGGCCATCCTGCTGTGCGAGAGCGACGGCACCGTCGAAGAAGTCGCCGAAGAGATCGGCCGCATGGAAGCCGTGCTCGGCAGCAGTGGCGCCACGCGCATCGAGGTCAGCGCCAGCGAGGCGCAGCGGCTCAAGTTCTGGAGCGGGCGCAAGAACGCGTTCCCCGCCACCGGCCGCCTGAGCCCCGACTACATGTGCATGGACTCGACCATTCCGCGCAAGCGCCTGGCCGACATCCTGACCGCCATTGCGAAGATGGAACAGAAGTACGCGCTGCGCTGCCTGAACGTGTTCCACGCCGGTGACGGCAACCTGCACCCGCTGATCATGTTCGACGCGAACGATGCCGACCAACTGCACCGCTGCGAGCTGTTCGGTGCCGACATCCTGGAGTCGAGCGTCGCGATGGGCGGCACGGTGTCGGGCGAGCACGGCGTCGGCATCGAGAAGCTCTCGGCGATGTGCGTGCAGTTCTCGCCGAGCGAGCGCGAGCAGATGTTCGCCGTCAAGCGCGCGTTCGACCCGAAGGAATTGCTCAACCCCGGCAAGGTGATCCCGTCGCTCGCGCGCTGTGCCGAGTACGGCAAGATGCACGTGCGCCGCGGGCTGCTGCCGTTCGCTGACATTCCGCGGTTTTGATGCAGGCCGTGATACAGCCGACGATGCAACCGATCACCCACGACCCGGCGCTGCAGCTCCTCATTGATCGCGTCAACACCGCCGCTGCGGCCGGCGCACAGCTCTGCATTCGCGGTGGCGGCACGAAAGACTTCTACGGCGAGCCGCCGCAGGGCGAGGTGCTCGACACGCGTGTGCTCGAAGGCATTTCGAGCTACGAGCCGACCGAGCTGGTGGTGACCGCGCGCTGCGGCACGTCGCTCGCCGAACTCGAAGCGGTGCTGGCTGAACAGGGCCAGTGCCTGCCGTTCGAGCCACCGCATTTCGCCGAAGGCGCCACCGTCGGCGGCATGGTCGCCGCGGGCCTGGCCGGGCCGTCGCGCGCGGCGGTCGGTGCGGTGCGCGACCACGTGCTCGGCGCCACGCTGCTGAACGGGCGGGGCGAGGTGCTCACCTTCGGCGGGCAGGTCATGAAGAACGTGGCCGGCTACGACGTGTCGCGCCTGCTGGCGGGCTCGCTCGGCACGCTCGGCGTGATCCTGGAGGTGTCGATCAAGGTCATGCCGGCGGCGACCGCCACGCTGACCCTGCGCATGGAGATGAGCGAGGCCGCCGCACTCGCGCAGCTCAACACCTGGGGCGGCCAGCCGCTGCCGCTGAACGCCAGCGCCTGGTGGGACGGCAACCTGATCGTGCGCCTGCGCGGCGCGCTCGCGGCGGTGCAGGCGGCGCGCGTGCGCATCGGCGGTGAGGTGGTCGAAGAGCCGCATGCCGGCCCGTTCTGGAGCGGCTTGCGCAACCACGCTGACGACTACTTCGTGCGCGCGCAAGCGGCTGGCGAGGCCGGCGCGTCGCTGTGGCGCCTGTCGGTGCCACAGACCGCCAAGCCGCTGGCGCTGGAAGGCGAGTGGCTGACCGAATGGGGCGGTGCGCAGCGCTGGCTGTGCAGCCACCAGCCTGCATCAACGGTGCGTGACACCACCGCCCGCGCCGGTGGCCACGCCACGCTGTTCCGCGCCGCGAACAAGGCCGCAGGCGTGTTCGCACCGCTGCAGTCGCCGCTCGACCGCATCCACCGCGAGCTGAAGAAATCGTTCGACCCGCAGGGCGTGTTCAACCCCGGCCGGCTCTACCCCGGGCTGTAGCCCGGCAGAACCTGGAGACACAGATGCATGCGCTGTCCATAGACGTCCAAAACTTTCGGCGGTTCGAGAACTTCAGTTGCGCGTTTGATCCGCGTTTTAGTTTGTTGATCGGGCCCAATGGGAGTGGCAAAACGTCGTTGTTGCGCGCTGTGCATCTGGGGTTGTCTGTGGTGCGCGAGCTGAGCTCAGCCGGGAATGACTCGATTGGCGAAACTGAGGTGCGACGCTCGGACAGCATGGACCCTGCTGGCGAGAAGTGGCAAACCCTCGCGTACCCCTGCTGGATCAAACTCCACGTAGCCGCTGTTCAAGCATCCGCGTTGACGGTCGGAAGAGAGCGGCTTCCGTCCGGAGAGATGTCCATTGTCGAAGGTGATCAGCGAACCCGCGACAGCCGCCAAGCGCTGTATCTCAGGAAGCCCAATTGGTTCGACCCGGCATACACACTGCCAATTCCCATCATCGCTCGGTTCGGCGCGAACAAGCCGCGTGGCGCATCCATCGCGGGCACTGTGAGTCGCCCCTTTAACCAGAAGCAAGACGTATGGGCCATGAGTTCGGACGACGAATCCAACATTCAAAACCTTGCGCAATGGTTTCAGTACAACGAATTGCGCATGCTTCAAGAAGGCGTCGAGCCGGTGGTCTATCGACAAGTTCGAGCCGCTGTTCTGGCAGCGATCCACGCCTCTGACATTAAGTACGTGGTTCGCGACAACGCCTTGATGGTGAAGCACGACAACCAAGGCTGGCGAAAGTTCGATCAACTCAGCGATGGCCAATTGCGCCTTGCCTCGATCTTTTGCGACTTGGCGATGCGCTGCGCCACCTTGAATTCCCACCTCGGCGAAGCCTGTATCACCGAAACCACGGGAGTCGTGACAATCGACGAACTCGACCTGCACCTTCACCCCAGGTGGCAGCGCGACGTTGTTTCTGACTTGCTCAAAACCTTCCCCAAAGTCCAGTTCATCGTCACGTCACATTCGCCGTTTTTGTTGCAAGCGGCATTTGAATTTGGGAAAGTGGTCGACCTGACGACAGGCAAGTTTGTCGAGGCGAGTGACCAAAGCATCGAAGACATTTCCGAAACCGTCATGCACGTTGACCAGCCTCAACGGAGCAAGCATTTCCTTGAGATGAAGGAACTGGCACAACAGTTCTATGACTTGCTGGAGCGGCCGACCCACAGCACCGACGAAGAGGCCGCTCTCAAACAGGAATTAGACAAGGCGCTCGCCGTGTTCGCCAACGACCCGGCGTCAGCCGCTTGGCTTGAGCAGCGCCGGGTTGCGGCCGGTCGTTGACATGCGAAGCGTAGAGAAGGGGAGCATCCCGCAGGATGAGTCTGGCGCTCCGATTGCGTTCGCGGCTTACCAAGACGCAGTCGGACATCTGAAGTCTCGCCTCGGCCGCTACTGCAGCTATTGCGAGCGAACCGTACCGGTAGGTTTGGCTGTCGAACACAAACTGCCCAAAGAGCACCATCCACATTTAGAGCGGGATTGGGGCAACTTCCTGCTCGCCTGTGCTAACTGCAACAGCAGCAAGGGAGACCGTAATCCAATGGCCGGCACCGTACTTTGGCCTGACGAACATGACACCTTCTCATTCATGGCCTATCGACCCAGCGGGGCCGTCGGGCCGGCAGCGTGGCTCGACGCATCGCTGGCGCTCAAAGTGATTGCTACGTTGGCCCTCCTCGGGTTGTCCAAAGCGCCCTTTGAAGCCGCCACAACAGACCATCGCCACGACGACCGCCTCGAAATCTGGCGCAAGGCGGAGCAATCCAGGACCGACCTCTTGAATCGGGATGTGCCCGAAATGCGGCGGTCGATCATCGAGACGGCGAAGTCGAGCGGTGGGTACTCGATATGGCAGACCGTGTTCGCCTCCGACATTGAGATGCAACGTGCACTGGCGGGCAGCTTCTCGGGAACGCGGGCTGCGGCTGCGGCTCCATAACTCAACTCACCCCCAATGCAAACGAACCTCGCCCCCGAGTTCAAAGGCACGCCCGATGGCGATGCCGCCGAGGCCATTTTGCGCAGGTGCGTGCACTGCGGCTTCTGCACCGCCACCTGCCCGACGTACCAGCTGCTGGGTGACGAACTCGACGGCCCGCGCGGCCGCATCTACCTGATGAAGCAGGTGCTCGAAGGCGCCCCCGTGACGCGCAGCACGCAGCAGCACCTCGACCGCTGCCTGACCTGCCGCAACTGCGAAACCACCTGTCCGTCGGGCGTGGAATACGGCAAGCTGGTCGAGATCGGCCGGCGCGTGGTCGATGCGCGGGTGGAACGGCCGAAGGCCGAGAAAGCGGTGCGCTGGCTGCTCAAGGAAGGGCTCACGTCGCCGCTCTTCGGCCCCGCCATGAAGCTCGGCCAACTGGCGCGCCCGCTGCTGCCGCATGCGCTCAAGAACAAGGTGCCGGAGCGCACGCCCGCCAGCGCGAACCTGTGGCCGACGCGCGAGCACCCGCGCAAGGTGCTGATGCTGATGGGCTGCGCGCAGCCGGCCATGATGCCCAACATCAACAGCGCCACGGCCCGCGTGCTCGATGCCGCCGGCATTCAAACGATGGTGGCCGACGACGCCGGCTGCTGCGGCGCGATCCGCACCCACCTGAACGACCACGACGGCGGCTTGAAAGACATGCGCCGCAACATCGACGCCTGGTGGCCGCAGGTCAGCGGCGGCGGCATCGAGGCCATCGTGATGAACGCATCGGGCTGCGGCGTCACGGTCAAGGAATACGGCCATGCGCTGGCCGCCGACCCGCTGTATGCCAGCAAGGCCCGGCGCATCAGCGAGCTCACGCGCGACCTGAGCGAACTGCTGCCCGACCTCGTCGCCCGGCTCAAGCCCAAGCTGCGGCTGCCGCCCGATGCCACGCAGCTCGCCTTCCACCCGCCCTGCACCTTGCAACACGGCCAGCAATTGCGCGGCGGTGTCGAGCAGCACCTGAACGCGCTGGGCTTCAACGTGCGCGTTGCGATGAACGAGGCGCACCTGTGCTGCGGCTCGGCCGGCACGTACTCGGTGTTGCAGCCGGAGCTGGCCTACCAGTTGCGCGACCGCAAGCTCGCGAACCTGGCGCCGATCGAGGCGCAGGTGATCGTGTCGGCGAACATCGGCTGCATCCAGCACCTGCAGACCGGCACGGACACGCCGGTGCGGCACTGGGTCGAGGTGCTGGACGCGGCGTTGGCCTGACAGCGCTGGCCGGCGGGTTGCCGAGGAAGTCACGAAGCGCCTCGACCCGACGCGGATGCTGCCGGGCGTCGACGGGCACGCCTTGTTTGCCGCATAAACTTTCTGGCTTCGGGCCGCGCAGCAAGCGCCTGCCCACCGCCTGAATTCATCACGGAGTACTCATGATTCGACGACACATGGCCGCAGTTGCTGCGGCAAGCCTTCTTGTACTGGGAGGGTGTGCGACGGAGACGTCGCGCACGGTTCAGGTGGAGAAGGTGCAATCGGCCGCGACCCCGTATGCCGGGGTGCGTGTTCCCATCTCGGTCGGCAAGTTCGACAACCGCTCCAACTTCATGCGCGGCGTGTTCTCGGACGGTGTAGACCGGCTCGGCAGCCAGGCCAAGACGACGCTCATTTCGCACCTGCAGCAATCGCAGCGGTTCTCGGTGCTCGACCGCGAGAACATGGCCGAGACGAGCCAGGAAGCCAAATACCAGGGCACCGCGCAGACGCTCAAGGGCGCGGCATACGTCGTCACCGGCGACATCACCGAGTTCGGCCGCAAGGAAGTCGGCGATACGCAATTCTTCGGCGTTCTCGGCCGTGGCAAGTCGCAGGTGGCGTACGCCAAGGTCACGCTGAACATCGTCAACAGCCTGACGTCGGAGGTGGTTTTTTCAGCCCGTGGCGCAGGTGAATTCGAACTGGCAAACCGCGAGGTGCTGGGCTTCGGTGGCACTGCCAGCTATGACGCCACACTCAACGGCAAGGTGCTCGACCTGGCCATGCGCGAAGCCGTGAACAACCTCGTGACCGGCAAGGACGCCGGCGCTTGGGGCAAGGAGGCGCAGCCATGAGCACGCCGGGCCGCCGCAAGGGCGAATACCGGCGTGCGCAGCAAGGAGGTCTGCAGATGGGCGCGGCACGGACTGCGCGGGGTCTTCTCGCCGGCTTGGGTGTGGCCGTGCTGATGGGTTGCGCCAACAAGGCGGCCGGCCCGCTGTACATGTGGGAGGCCTTTCCGCGCCAACAGTACGAGGCCTTGCAGCGCGGCGGCGCGTCGGCCGGCGACCAGATCGCCGCGCTCGAAGCGCACGCCGAGAAGGCGCGTGCCGCAGGCGCCGCGCTGCCACCGGGGTTCCGTGCGCACTTGGCCATGCTCAAACTCTCGGTCGGCAATGCGGACGAGGCACGCCGCCTTCTGGTGGCTGAAAAGACCGCATTCCCCGAGTCCGCGCCTTACATGGACCAGTTCCTGAAGCGCCTCGATGCACCCGCATCCAAGGAGAACCCGGCATGACCTTGAGTCGACTTTTCATCTGCGCCGGAGCGCTTGCCCTGCTGATGCTCGGGGGCTGCGCGACCAAGGCTCCGGCGTACGACTACGCAGCGTTTCAGCGGGCCAAGCCGGCCTCGCTTCTGATCCTGCCGCCGGTCAACGAGTCGCCCGAAATCAAGGCGACCTCGGGCACGTGGGCCCATGCGACCCGACCCCTGGCCGAGGCCGGGTACTACGTGTTGCCCGTCACGCTCGTCGACGAGACCTTCCGCCAGAACGGCATGACCGGCGCGAATGAGATCCACGACATTCCGCACCAGAAGCTGCGCGACGTGTTCGGTGCAGACGCTGCGGTCTACATGCGCATCAAGAAGTACGGCACCACCTATGCCGTGATCCAGAGCGACACGCGGGTCGAGGTCGAGGGCCGCATCATCGATTTGCGCACGGGCGCCTTGCTCTGGCAGGGCAGTGCCTACGCCTCGTCGGCCGAGCAGCAACAGCAAAGCTCGGGGGGTCTCGTCGGCCTGCTCGTGGTGGCGCTCGTGAACCAGATCGTCGGGACCGCCACCGACGCCGCGTTCAACTACGCAGGGGTCGCCAACCAGCGCATGTTGGGCGCACCGCGCTACAACGGGGTGCTGCCCGGCCCGCGCTCACCGCTGTACGGGCAGCCGCCGCTCGCGCAGCGCTGATCACAGCGCTTCGCCCGCGTCGATGCGGTTGCCGTCGGTGTCGGCGAGCACGAAGGTGCGCAGGCCGTAGTCGGCGTCACGGATCGCGCTGACGATGTCAACGCCGTGCGCCAGCAGGTGTCATCACTCCTCTGCAATGGTGGTCGATCCGGCACTGCGGCGTGCCGGTGGTCAGATGCAGCGCCCGCCGTCCACTTCCATGGCCACGCCGGTGATCATCGAGGCCTCGTCGCTGCAGAGAAAGCACGCGGCGTTGCCCAGGTCTTCGGGCGTCGAGAAGCGGCCCATGGGGATGGTGGCGAGGAACTTCGCGCGAACCTCGGGCGTGTCTTCGCCCATGAAGGTCTTGAGCAGCGGCGTCTCGCCGGCCACCGGGTTCAGCGCGTTCACGCGGATGCCGAATGGCGCCAGTTCCACGGCCATCGAGCGCGTGGCGGTGATGACCCAGCCCTTGCTCGCGTTGTACCAAGTCAAGCGCGGGCGCGGGCTCACGCCGGCGGTGCTGGCGATGTTCAGGATCACCCCGTACTTCTGCTGCTTGAAGCGCGGTACGACCGCGCGCGCGGCCAGGTAGATCGCCTTCACATTGACCGCGAGGATGCGGTCGAACTCGTCTTCCGCCAACGCTTCCATCGGCTGCGGCACATGGCCGATGCCGGCGTTGTTGACGAGGATGTGCAGGCCGCCGAACTGCGCCTCGGCCGCGTCGAGCATGGCGGCCACGTCGGCGGCGCGCGTCACGTCGGCATGCACGCTGCGTGCGCTCGAACCGAGCGCGGCCGCCACGCGTTCGGCGGCGGCGGCGTCGCGGTCGGCGACGATGACACGCGCGCCCTCGGCAACGAACTTGCGCGCAATGCCTTCACCGAAACCGGAGCCCGCGCCGGTGACCACAGCGACCTTGCCTTCGAGCCTCATGGGGATGCCTCCTGGGGTGGATGAAAGACGCCCGGCGCGGTCAGCCTCGAAGGCCGGTCAGCCCCAGTGCATGGATCGCGATGAACGCGAGCATGTTCACGCAAACGGTGGCCCAGAACGTCGAGCGAAAAGCGGCCTTGTTCGACTTGTGGCGCAACACCTGCTGCGCGACCAATGCGCCGGGCCAACCACCGGCGAGCGCGATCACGTGCAATGTGCCTTCCGAGACGCGCCAATCGTTGGCTACGGCTGCCTGTTTGTCCACAGCATAGACGACGAAGGCGACCACGCTGGCGGCCACGTAGGCCAGCGCGAACCATGCCGAAACGCGCCACACCATGTGCGCGGCCGTGTAGACCACCATCAACAGCGGGATCGCGAACAGGCTCAACGTGCCCCATTGCGCAGGCGAACTCCGGCGCGGCGGCGCGGCGCGGCGTGGCGCCCTAAATGCCTCGACGTTCTTCGCGCGCTTCTTGCCTGCGTGGTTGAGTTCGACCTCGAACGTCACCTGCTGCAGAGCCACCGGCCGGCCGTGGCGCGGTGGGAAAGCCTTGATGTGAACGAACACCGGATCCCCGCCTTGCGTTGGCTCGATGAAGCCGAACCCGCGTTCGTCATTCCAGGTCTGGATCACGCCGTCGAACCGCATTTCTTTGCGCCATCCGCCGGGTCAGCCGTGGAACAGCGCCACGGTCTTTAGCGTCGAGAAGCCGTACAGCGCCTCGAAGCCTTTCTCGCGGCCGTGGCCCGAGAGCTTGACGCCGCCGAACGGCAGCTCCACACCGCCACCGGCGCCGTAATTGTTGATGAACACCTGCCCGCACTTCAACGCATGGGCCATGCGCATCTGGCGCGCCCCATCACGCGTCCACACGCCGGCCACCAGGCCGAAGGCGGTGCCGTTGGCGATGCGCAGCGCCTCGGCCTCGCCGTCGAACGCGATGAGCACCTGCACCGGGCCGAAGATCTCTTGCTGCGCGAGGGCGTGGTCGGCCGGCACATCGTCGAACAGCGTCGGGCGCACATAGTGACCGCTGGCCGGCAAGCCCGCGGGCAGTGCGGCCTGCGCGGCGATGCGCAGGCCGTTGTCGCGTGCAAGGCCGAGGTAGTGCTCGACCACGCGCTGCTGGCGCTGCGAAATCACGGGGCCGATGTCGGGGTCGCTCAGTGCCGCACCGACGCGCAACGCGCGGTACCTCTGAGCCATGCGCTCGCGCACCTCGGCGAACACTGCCCGCTCGACAAGCACCCGCGACGCGGCCGAGCAGGTTTGCCCCGCGTTCTGGATGCCGGCGTTCACGAGGCTGGGCAAGGCGGCGTCGAGGTCGGCATCGGCGAACACGATCTGCGGGCTCTTGCCGCCCAGCTCCAGCGTCACGGGCACGGCGTTCTTCGCGGCCGCCGCCTGCACCAGCGCACCGGTCGCGACCGAGCCAGTGAACGAGATGTGGCGCACCTGCGGGTGCGCTGCGAGCGCGGCGCCGGCCTCTTCGCCCAGACCGGTCACCACGTTGAGCGCACCGGCGGGCAGGCCGCATTCCAGGGCGATGCGGGCGAAGGCCAGCACCGTGAGGCAGGCTTCCTCGGCCGGCTTGAGCACGCAGGCATTGCCCATCGCGAGGGCGGCGCCGACGCTGCGGCCGACGATCTGCATCGGGTAGTTCCAGGGCACGATGTGGCCGGTCACGCCGTGCGGCTCGCGCAGCGTGAGCGCCGTGAAACCGGCCTGGAACGGCAGCGTCGCGCCGTGCACCTTGTCGGCCGCGCCGCCGTAGAACTCAAGGTAGCGCGCCAGCGCCACGGCATCGGCCCGACCCTGCTTCAGCGGCTTACCGACGTCGAGCGCTTCGAGGTGCGCGAGCAGGTCGACGCTCTCCAGCACCTTGCGGCCGATGGATGCGAGCAGCCGGCCGCGCTCGGCGGCGGTGCAGCGTCCCCAGGCGCCATCGAGCGCGGTTTGCGCGGCGGCCACTGCGGCATTGATGTCGGCTGCCGAGCCGCGCGCGATGGGCGCGAGGTCGGTGCCATCGGACGGGTTGCCAAGCATCAACGTGGCGCCCGAATCAGCGCGGCACCATTCGCCGCCGATGAGCAGCAGAGACGTGTCGAACGGGAGGGTGAATGCGGTCGCGAAGCTCATGTCGATTCGGTCAGTGGCGCCCGCGTCGAGTATGCCGTTGCGCGCCCAGGGCCGCGTGCGTGGAAGCGCGGGTGGACGCGAGTGTGGAAGCGAGCCCCACCCATCACGGCACGCGCGGCCACAGCACCCACAAGCGCAGCGCCTGCTTCATGCGCCCGGCCTGCGCTTCGGCGTCGGCGCCCCAGCCCCAGAAGTAGTCGGCCCGCACCGCGCCGGTGATGGCGCTGCCGGTGTCCTGCGCCATCACCGCGCGGCGCAGGGGCGTGTGGGTCAGCGGCTCGGTCGCGTCCAGCCACACCGGCGTGCCGTACGGGATGCTCTGGGGGTCGACCGCGATGCTGCGCCCAGGGGTCAGCGGCACGGCTTGCGCGCCCTTCGGGCCGAGCTGCGCGTCGGGCAAGGGCTCTTCGCGGAAGAACACGACGCGCGGGTTGCTCCACAGCAGCTCGTTGATGCGCTTCGGGTTGGCGCGCGCCCAGGCCTTGATGGCCGGCCACGAGGCTTGCGCCGGTGCCAGTTCGCCTTGCTCGATGAGCCAGCGGCCGACCGACTTGTAGGGCTGGTCGTTGTGCGCCGCGAAGGCCACGCGCACCAGCTTGCGGCTGCCGTCGGGCTCGGTGATGGTCAGGCGGCCCGAGCCCTGGATCTGCAGGATCAACGCGTCCAGCGGGTCGGCCACGTAGGCGATCGCGCGGCCTTGCAGTGTGGTGCGTGCGGCCGGCAGGGTGTCGAGCTGCTGGCGCGTCCAGTAGGGCTTGCGCGTGCTCAGGTCAGCGGGCGGCGCGTAGAGCGCGACGCGGGCGTCATTGCGCGGCGAGCGTGACGCCTCCACCAGCGGCTCGAAGTAGCCGGTGATCAGGCCGTCGGCCGCGCCATCGAGCGCCTCGACGCGGTACGGCTGCAGGCGCTGCTGCAACCAGGCGCGCGCGGCCTCGTCGCTGAACGACGGCAGCGTGGCGCTGCGGGCCTCGGTGCACACGCCGGCCCAGCCGGGGGCGGGCCGCTCACAACCGCGCAGCAGGGCCGGCCACAGCTCGGCGCTGCGGTCTTGCTCCCAGCCGGGAAGATCAGCCCAACGCACCGGCACCCAGCGTGCGCGCGGGCGCAGGATGGGTGCGCCGGCCATGGGTGCGTCGGCGGCGGCTGGCGCGGTGGTGGGCGCGGATGCGGGCAGCGGCGAAGGGGCGGGCGGTGGCGACGAGCAACCCGCCAGCCACCCTAGAATCGCGCCCGCCGCGAGTGCACGCTGCACGCTGCGGCGCACCGGGAGCGAAGTCGTCATGTGGGTCATTCTGTTGGAGGCATTCGCGGCCGGCTTGGTGTTCGTGCTGATCGTGTGGTGGACGATGTTCTCGGGCCGCAAAGGTGGCGAGCGCCGCGACGACAACACCGACTGACGAACCGCCGCGCCGTTGCTCTTGCGGCGTCTCGTACGGCGTCACCCACGCGGCGGCAACACGAACGACATCGGCGCGCGCCACAAGCGCGAGCGGATCGCGCGGTAGATGCGGCTGCGGTCGGCCAGGCGAATGCCGCGTGAGCGCAGTGCCACCCGGAACGCGAACAGGAAGCTGACCGCCACGTTGAGCAAGCCGGTGGCGGCAACGCCCGCCACGCACCACCAGAACGCGCTTGTCAGCGTGATGCCGAAGCCGAGCGTGCCGACTGCCGCCGCCAGTTGGCCGGTCGACAAGGTCACGTGCCGCACCTCGATCGGCAGGCCGAAGAACTGCGCCACGGTGGGCACCAGGCCGAGCATGAAGCCCAGCGAGATGTTGGCGGCGAAGCCCGACACGTTGGCGCGCCAGTACGTGCCCCAGCGGGCGGCGCGCCCCGCACCCAGGCGCGCCACGATGCGCGGGTTCCAGGCGATGGCGCTGTCGAGCCGGTGCCAGACGAACCAGTTCTCGGCCCAGCCGGCGATCAGCGAGCTGGCGAACAGCAAGATGCCGGTGAACGCGGCGAACAAGGCCGTCGGTCCGAGCAGCGTGATGGACGTCAACACGTGCTCGGCATCGACCTTGCCGAGCAAGGGCGCACCGAACACCGCGCGGCAACCGTACTGCACCGCCAGCACCACCGGCACCACCGCAGCGAGGTTGCCGAAGATGCCGGCGGCTTGCGAGCGGATCAGGTGCGCGACTTCATCGACGAAGGCCTCGACGTTCGGGTCGGTGGCGGTGACGTGGGCCGCAGTCGCAACGCCATCTGCTGCGGCGCCCGTCACGTTCGCGCCCAACGGCGCAGGCGCCGTGTCGTCGGCCGCACGGCCGATGCCCGCCAGCTGCGCAGCCATCGCCGGAGCCGTCATCGCCGGCTGTTTGGTGGCCACGGTGAAGTGCAGCAGCTGCACCACGACGAAGCTGGCCGCGTAGTTCACGCCGGCCCAGAACCCGCCCCAGAACGGCGCCAGTGCCAGCGCCAGGATCGCGAATTTCAGGAAGGTGGTGGCGGCCAGCACCGCGCCGCCACCGGCGGCCGCCAGCAGCATGTGGCGGTACTCGCTGCGCGTGCGGGTGATGTAGTGCTCGCCGGTGGCTGCGCTGCGTTCGGCCACCTTGCGCGCGAGCATCGAGTAGTGGCGCGACAGCAGCGTGCGGATGCTGCGCCGCGCGTCGGCCGTGCGCACCAGCTCGGCCAGCAGCCGCGTCACCTCGCGCGCCGGCTCGGTACTGACGACGCAGTTCAGCAGCGCCTCGATGCGTTGGGTGCGTTCGCGCAACTGGTCGACCGCGAAGACGATGTCGACCGACACGCCATGCGACTCCAGGTGCTCGTGCACGCTGTCGGCCGCGAGGCGGCACTGTTCCAGCAGGGCGCGCAGGTACTGCGCCTCCCGCAGCAGTGCGGCGTGGTTCAGGCTTTCGGTCGGTGTGCGCGCATCGGGCGCCGAGCTCAGTGCGTGCTCGCTCACGGCCTCGGCCACACGGGCGAGTTGGCGGAACGGCTGGGCGGTCAGCAGCTCGGGACTCATGCGCATGCGCAGCGCGCCGTTGAAGCCGGCGGTGCGCACGGCGCTGGCCAGGAACACCATCGCATCGAGGAACGGCCGACGCCAGGCGCCATCGGCCGCTTCCGGTCGTGCGTAGTGTCGGATGCGTTCGAGCGTGGCGTCGTCGAGCGCGAGCAGCCATTCGGCGTCGTCCGCATTCGGGAACAGCAGCGCGAACAGCTCGCCCAGGTCAGGCGTGTCGGGCGACACCGGCAGCACGCGCGCGCGCAGGCGCCGGCCGAGCTCGCCCCACAGGTCCATGCGCGGCGCGAAGCCGAAGTCGGCGAGCAGCGCGATGCTGTCCACCTCGCTCCAGAAGCGCGACAGCAACTCGGCCACGCGCGCCTGGTGCTCGGGGTTGCGCTCCAGCACGCCGAGCAGGTGCTTCAGGCGCAGCACGGGGCGCGGGGTGCGGGTCGGGTCGGCGGGCGCTTCAACCGGCGCGTGGCGCAGCCATTCGAGCAGGCGGATCAGCCACAGGTGCCGCTCCGCGAGCGTGGCCTTGGGGTCGGCTGCGTTGAGCAGCGCAGTCAGGTCCCAGGGCGACTTGGCCGCCATCAATGCAGCGCCGAAGCGATGGTCAGGCCGAACTCGGGAACGGCCGCGTTGAAGGCGTGCGCATCTTCGGTGATGCAGAAGAAGGTGCCGCGCATCGTGCCCTGCGGCGTGGGCAAGCGGGTGCCGCTGGTGTACTCGAAGACCTCGCCGGGCCTGAGTACCGGCTGGTGGCCCACCACGGCCAGGCCACGCACTTCATCGGTGTGGCCGTTCGCGTCGGTGATGATCCAGTGGCGCGCGATGAGCTGCCCGGTCACGTTGCCGGTGTTGCGGATGGTCACGGTGTAGGCGAACGCATACTGGCCTTTCGCCGCGTCGGTTTGCTCAGGCAGGTGGCGCACGACGACCGTGCTCGTGAATTCGGTCTTGGGGGGTTCGGCTTTCGACATGCGGCGCATTCTAGGCAGCCGACTTTGACCCTCAGCCCGCTCCTAGAATGCCCGCCAAACTACGGTCTCACACCATGCGCACATACCGCATCGCCCCCAGCATCTTGTCTGCCGATTTCGCCCGCCTGGGCGACGAGCTGCGCGATGTGATCGCAGCCGGCGCCGACTGGATCCACTTCGACGTGATGGACAACCACTACGTGCCGAACCTGAGCTTCGGCCCGATGGTGTGCGCCGCCCTGCGCAAACACGCGGTGCGAGCCGACGGCACGAAGGTGCCCATCGACGTGCACCTGATGGTGCAGCCGGTCGACGCGCTCGCAGTCGAGTTCGCGAAGGCCGGCGCCGACCGCATCAGCTTCCACCCCGATGCGAGCCAGCACGTCGACCGCACGCTGCAGGTGATCCGCAACGCCGGCTGCAGCCCGGGCCTGGTGTTCAACCCGGCCGAGCCGCTCGACGTGCTCGAGTGGACTCTCGACCAGCTCGATCTGATCCTCGTGATGAGCGTGAACCCCGGCTTCGGCGGGCAGAGTTTCATCCCCGGTGCGCTGAAGAAGATCGAGCAGATCAGAAGGCTCATCGAGGCGAGCGGGCGCAGCATCTGCCTGGAGGTGGACGGCGGCATCAAGGCCGACAACATCCGCGCAGCGGCCGATGCCGGCGCCGATACGTTCGTGGCCGGCAGCGCGATCTTCGGGCAGGCGGATTACAAGTCGGTGATCGACAAGATGCGCAGCGCGTTAGTCGGGTGACGCTGCATCGGGCGGCAGCAAGGCCAGCAGGTCCGGCGGCAACGCGCCGGCACGCCTGGGCTTGATGTCCGCATCGAACAGCGCAGCAGCCAACAACTGCTCGCGTTCCTCGATGGCGGCGATGAACCCTGACGCGCCATCCATCGCCTTGAACGCGTCGAACCCGGCTTCCAGGAAGGCCTGCAGCTTGCCCAGGCCGGCCGCCTGCGCGGCGCTTCGCATCAGGCGCAGGCTGCCGCGAATCCAGCGCCGCTGCGTGAACAGGTCCAGGCTGCCGGCCACTCGCACCGTCAGCGCGATCTGCTCGGTGCGGTCGCTGCGGTGGCCGGTCGATTGCCATGCCGCTGCATACGCGAGGGCGGTGACGGGCTCGCGGCTCAGCGCCTCGCCCATCATCGTGTCGAGCCTTTCCGACAAGGCATGCAGCTGCGCCAGCATGGCCACGGTGCGCACGATGTCGGCCGGGAAGATGCGTGTCAGCGTCGGCACCACGCGGGCGAACTGCTGGTCGCGCACGTGGAAGTCGCCGGGGCCGTAGAGCTCGTCCAGAAAGAACTGTGACGCGGGCCTGTAGCGCTTCGACGCCAGCATGTCGGCATAGGTGTGCGCGAACCGTTGCTGCTGGTAGGCCTTGATCGCCTGCACGCGCTCAGCCAGGCCCACGGTTGCGGCGCGGCGGCTGCGTTCGTCTTGCACCAGGCGCAGGCTGTGGTGGATCGAGTCGGGGCTGAGCGGCATGGCCGGGAGTCTGCCGCATGGAGCGCTCTGGTGCTGTGTGCGGCGTTAGCATGCCGCATGCTTGCCCGCCTTCAGCAAATCACGGTGTTCTCTTTGCTGACGGCGTGCCTCGCGTGGGCCGTGTGGTTCATGCGCGCCGGCCACCCGGTCTGGGCCGCCGCCGGCGCTGTGCTGATCGCGTTCTGCTACGCCGCATTCCTGGGCCTGGAGTTCGTGCTGCTCGGCTTGATCGGCCGCACCGAGCCTTCGGTGCCGGTGCCCATCGCACGCCAGTTGCTGGCCGCGTGGTGGGCCGAGGCGCAGGCTGCACCGAAGGTGTTCTTCTGGCGCCAGCCGTTCCGCTCGAACGCCGAGCTCGACTTGTTGGTTGCACCGCGCGCCGGCCAGCGCGGCGTGTTGCTGGTGCACGGCTTCGTCTGCAACCGGGGCCTGTGGAACCCGTGGATGCAGCGCCTGCGCGCGCAGGGCATACCGTTCGTTGCGGTCAACCTGGAGCCGGTGTTCGGCTCGCTCGACGACTACACCGGCGCCATCGAGGCAGCCGTGCGCCGCCTCGAAGCGTGCACGCAGATGGCGCCGGTGATCGTCGGCCACAGCATGGGGGGCCTCGCGATGCGCGCGTGGCTGCGCGACAGCGTCAACCATGCGCGGGTGCACCGCCTCGTCACCATCGGCACGCCGCACCAGGGCACGTGGCTCGCGCGCTTCGCGCTCACGCGCAACGGCCGGCAGATGCGCCTGAACAGCGCGTGGCTGAGCCGGTCGGCGTCGAGCGGGGAGCGGGCTGCGTTTCGGCACTTCACCTGCTTCTACGGGCACTGCGACAACATCGTGTTCCCCGCGCTGATGGCCACGCTGCCGGGTGCCGACAACCGCCACATCGCCGGCACCGCGCATGTGCAGATGGCGTTCCACCCGGCGGTGTTCAGCGAGGTGCTGGCGTGGTTGCGGCCGGTGCCCGGCGCGGCTTGATTCGGCCTGAGCCGGATTCGGTCAATAGACCCGGTCGGTCGCCAGCCGCGCATCGGCCGCCAGCTCGCCAGCGGTGCCGACGCGTTCGTACACCGGCGTGAAGTCGGGCGCCGTTGCTTCGAACAACTGGCGGAACGAGTCGACCACGAAGTAGCTGGCCTGGAAGGTGTCGATCTTGTAGCGGGTGCGCATGATGCGTTCCAGGTCGAACCCGAGGCGCTGCGGCTGCGCGCTGGTCACGCTGTGGCGCAGCTCGCCGGCCGATGACAAGATGCCCGCGCCATAGGCCCGCAAGCCGTCAGGCGTGGCGATCAACCCGAACTCGACCGTGTACCAGTACAGCCGCGCCAGGTACTCGCACGACTGCAGCCGGCTCGCCTTCAGCCCGCCCGCGCCGTAGGCCTGCATGTAGTCGGCGAACATCGGGTTGAACAGCAGCGGCACGTGGCCGAACAGGTCGTGGAATACATCGGGCTCGACGACGTAGTCGAACTCTTCCGGCTTTCTGATCCAGCCCGTGACCGGGAACCTGCGCTGGCTCAGCAGCGAGAAGAACGCCTCTTCCGGGATCAGCCCCGGGACAGTCACCACCTCCCACTTCGTCGCCTTGTAGACGCGCTCACTCAGCGCCTCGAAGCGCGGGATGTGGGTGGGCGCACCGAGGAACTGCACCGCGTCGATGAACTCCTGGCAGGCCAGGCCGGGCAGCTGCGCGGCCTGGCGTTCGTAGAGGCGGCGGTACAGGTCGTGGTCGGCTGCGGTGTAGGCCGACCACGCCTGCTCGCAGGTGTAGTCGGGCCGTGCGCCGGCGTAATCACCGCGCGGGGTGCGGTCGCCTTGGCCGTAGGTCACCGGCGCAGCGCCGATGTTGACGCCGCGTGCCGGTGGGGCTGCGTCGAGGGTTGCAGGCGCGGTCTTCATGGCGTTCAACGCTCCGGCTCGGCGCTGAGCACGCCGCGCCGCACCTGGTCGAGCTCGATGCTCTCGAACAGCGCGCGGAAGTTGCCTTCGCCGAAGCCTTGATCGCCCTTGCGCTGGATGATCTCGAAGAAGATCGGCCCGATGACGGTCTGCGTGAAGATCTGCAGCAGCAACTCGTTCGGCGCGCCCTGGTGCGTGGCGCCGTCGATCAGGATGCGCAGCCGCTTCAGCTCATCGATGTTCTCGCCGTGCGCGGGCAGGCGCTTGTCGATCAGGTCGTAGTAGGTGGCAATCGTGTCCTGGAACATCACGCCGTTCGCGCGCATCGTGCTGACGGCCGCATAGATGTCGTCGGTGCCCATCGCGATGTGCTGGATGCCTTCGCCGTGGTACAGATCCAGGTACTCGGCGATCTGGCTCTTGTCGTCGGAGCTCTCGTTGATCGGGATGCGGATCTTGCCGCACGGGCTCGTCATGGCCTTGCTCTTCAGGCCGGTGAGCTTGCCTTCGATGTCGAAGTAACGCACTTCGCGGAAGTTGAACAGCCGCTCGTAGAAGTCGGCCCATTCCTTCATGCGGCCGCGGTGCACGTTGTGCGTCAGGTGGTCGATGTAGGTCAGGCCGCTGCCGGCCGGTGCGGCCACGGCGCCTTCGATGGGCATGAAGTCGACGTCGTAGATGCTGATGTTGCCGATGGCGCCCGTTGGTGCTCCACCCTTGCCGTGCCAGCGGTCGACGAAGTAGATCAGGCTGTCGCCGATGCCCTTGATCGCGGGCACGTTCAGCTCCATCGGCCCGGTGTGGTTGTCGAAGCCCCAGGCGCCGAGGTCGAGCGCGCGCTCGTAGGCCTGCTTCGCGTCGTTCACGCGGAACGCCATCGCGCACACGCTCGGGCCGTGCTGGCGCGCAAAGCGCTGCGCGAACGAGTTGGGCTCGGCGTTGATGATGAAGTTGACCTCGCCCTGCCGGTACAGAGTGACGTTCTTCGTGCGGTGCTTCGCGATGGCGGTGAAGCCCATCGTCTCGAACAACTGGCCGAGTGCTGCGGGGTCGGGTGCGGCGTACTCGACGAACTCGAATCCGTCGGTGCCCATCGGGTTGTCCCAGGGGGTGAATTGCATGCTGGCTCCGTCGCGCGTTGGGGTGGCGCCGCAGGCTGCAGCGGCTGCGCACACTGTAGGTTGGGCGGCCCGCCGCTTTATTGCAAGTTCAGGCTTCGCAACGCTTGCCGACGCAGGATTGCTGCAAAATTCAAAACATGGACACCGCAGAACAGCTCGATGCGATTGATCGGCGCATTCTTCGCGCGTTGCAAACCGACGGCCGGATGATCTACGACCAGCTGGCAGCGCAGGTCAGCCTGTCGCCGTCGGCCACGCTGCGGCGCGTGAAGCGGCTCGAAGAATCGGGCGTGATCCAGGGCTATGTCGCCATCGTGTCGCCCGAGCGCGTGGGCTGGGGGCTGACGGCTTACCTCAACGTGCGGCTGGAAAAGCACAGCGAAGTGCACAAGCGCAACCCGATGGACCTGTTCCGCGCCTCGGTGCAAGCCTGGCCCGAGGTGGTTGAATGCGCCGCGCTGACCGGCGAGATGGACTACCTGCTGCGCGTGGTCGTGCAAGACATGGCGCACTACTCGCGCTTCATCATGGACACGCTGCTCAAGCACCCGAGCGTGGAAGACTGCAAGACGAGCTTCGTGCTCGACCGGGTCAAGAACACGACGGCTGTGCCGGTGTGAGATGTGGGTTCGGGTTGCGGGTTGAAGGTTGCGCGTCGGGAGGTGCGGCGAGCATCGCGGCGGGCGGCACCCGTCGGGGGCTCATGCTGTGGCGGTCGTCG
>JANNBF010000068.1:0-3997 GCA_031385155.1 Rhizobacter sp. | reverse complement strand
CGCGCAGGTCGGCATCAAGCGCAGGGCTTGCGTCGCCGGTTGAATCGGCATCGCCGCACCATTCGAGCAGGCCCGCCGGCGTGACGCGGAAGGCCATGGGCGGCCACGGAGGCAACATCGACGCCTCGAACCCGGCGATGGGCATGGTGCAGGCCCTGACGGGCGAGCGCCCGAAGGTCGATGTGGCCGGCGACGCGGCCTTTGCGGCCGACCTGAACTGGCTCTTCGACAACCTGCGCTGGGATGTGCAGGACGACCTCGAACGCATCGTCGGCGCGGCGCCGGCGCGCGAGTTGGCGCGCATCGGCGCCGGCGTGGCTGCGGGCCTGCGCCAGACCGCGCAGGCGGTGGGCGCTGCCGCGAAGCGAACCGGTGGCGCGGGGTGGGGCAGCACCGCGAAATGAGGCACGTTGCGCGGCTGTTCTTCATTTGCATCACGGTTCTGCGCTACGGGCTCGACGAGCTGGCGCTGTCGAGCTTCAAGCAGCGCGGGGTGCGGCTGCTGGTGCGGGTGATGACGATAGGCCGCACGCTCGACGCCCCGCGCGGCGAGCGCCTGCGCATGGGGCTGGAGCGGCTCGGCCCGATCTTCGTGAAGTTCGGGCAGGTGCTTTCCACGCGCCGCGACCTGCTGCCCGAAGACCTGGCCGACGAGCTGGCCAAGTTGCAGGACGACGTGCCGCCGTTCCCCGCCGCGCAGGCGCGGGCGCTGGTCGAGAAGGCGTTCGGCCGGCCCATCGACGACGTGTTCGCGCGCTTCGATACCGAGCCGGTGGCGAGTGCATCCATTGCTCAGGTCCACTTCGCGCAGCTCAAAGACGGGCGTGAGGTGGCTGTCAAGGTGCTGCGCCCCGGCATGCTGGCGGTGATCGACGACGACTTGTCTTTGATGCGCACCATCGCCCGTTGGGTCGAGCGGCTGTCGCCCGACGGCAAGCGCCTGAAGCCGCGCGAGGTGGTGGCCGAGTTCGACAACCACCTGCACGACGAACTCGACCTGGTGCGTGAGGCCGCCAACGCCGCGCAACTGCGCCGCAACATGCAGGGCCTGGGCCTGGTGATGGTGCCCGAAATGGTGTGGGACTTCTGCACCCAGAGCGTGATCGTGATGGAGCGCATGAACGGCGTGCCGATCAGCCAGATCCAGCGCCTGCGCGACGCCGGCGTCGACATCCCGAAGCTGGCGCGCGACGGTGTCACGATCTTCTTCACGCAGGTGTTCCGCGACGGCTTCTTCCACGCCGACATGCACCCCGGCAACATCCAGGTCAGCGTGGCGCCGGAGACCTTCGGCCGTTACATCGCGCTCGACTTCGGCATCGTCGGCACGCTCACCGAGGTCGACAAGGAATACCTGGCGCAGAACTTCATCGCGTTCTTCCGGCGCGACTACAAACGCGTGGCCGAACTGCACGTCGAGAGCGGCTGGGTGCCGGCCGCAACACGGGTCGACGAGCTCGAAGGCGCGATCCGCGCGGTGTGCGAACCGCACTTCGACCGGCCGCTCAAAGACATCTCGCTGGGCCAGGTGCTGCTGCGGCTGTTCCAGACCTCGCGCCGCTTCAACGTGGAAATCCAGCCGCAGCTCGTGCTGTTGCAGAAGACGCTGCTCAACGTCGAAGGCCTGGGCCGCCAGCTCGACCCCGAGCTTGACCTGTGGAACACCGCCAAGCCCTTTCTCGAACGCTGGATGCACGAGCAGGTGGGTTGGGCCGGCTTCGTCGAGCGGCTCAAGAACGAGGCACCTCGCTATGTGCAGTTGCTGCCCGAGCTGCCGCGCCTGCTGCACCAGGCGCTCAGCCCCAAGCCGGCTGCCGAGCAACGGCTGATCGAAGCGTTGCTGGTCGAGCAGCGCCGCACCAACCGGTTGCTGCAGGCCGTCATCTACGCGGCGCTCGGTGTGCTCGTTGGCGTGCTCGCCGCGCAACTGGCACTGCACTGGCGCTGAACAACCCGCCCGGCTGGGCGCCGGCCCAACCGCACCACCGTACAATGCGCGGTTGTTTTCAATGGATCAAGAGCCCCGCCATGCCTATCTACGCCTACCGCTGCGCTGAATGCGGGCACGCGAAAGATGTGCTGCAAAAGATGTCGGACCCGCTGCTCACGCAGTGCCCTGCGTGCGGTGCTCAAGCCTTCACGAAACAAGTCACCGCGGCCGGGTTCCAGCTCAAGGGCTCGGGCTGGTACGTGACCGACTTCAAGGGCGGCGACAAGCCCGCAGCCACGGCCAAGGACGGCGCCGCCGGCGACGCACCGAAGGCTGATGCCGCCCCCGCCGCGAAGGGCGATGCGACTGCAGCCGCGCCCGCCGCAGCTGCGCCGGCAGCAGCTCCTGCGCCTGCAGCGTCACCCGCACCCGCTGCGGCACCGGCCGCTGGCGGCAAGTGAGCGCGGCTCGCCTGTTGCCCCGCCTCGCAATGCTCCGAGAACCCACGTGAAAAAGTACCTCATCGCCGGCCTGCTCGTCTGGCTGCCGCTGGCCATCACGATCTGGGTGCTGCAGGCCGCGCTCGGCCTGCTCGATGGCGTGTTCGGCTGGTTCCTGACCGCCACGCAGGCCGTGTTGCCGGCGGGCGCCTCCGGCACCATCGGCGCGCTGCGGCAGATCCCCGGCCTGGGCGTGATCGTGTTGCTCGCCGGCTTGCTGCTGACTGGCGTGTTCGCGGCCAACATGGTGGGCCAGTGGTGGCTGAACCAAGGCGGCAAGCTGCTCGCCAAGATCCCCATCGTCAAGTCGATCTACAGCTCGGTCAAGCAGGTGTCCGACACCTTGTTCTCCAGCAGCGGCAACGCATTTCGCGAAGCGGTGTTGGTGCAGTACCCGCGTCAGGGCAGTTGGACCATCGCGTTCGTCACCGGCAAGCCCGGCGGCGAGGCGGCCATTCACCTGAGCGGCGACTACGTCAGCGTGTACGTGCCCACCACGCCGAACCCGACCTCGGGCTTCTTCCTGATGGTGCCGCGCACCGACGTGATCGTGCTGCAGATGAGCGTGGACGAAGCGCTGAAATACGTGATCTCGATGGGCGTGGTGGCACCGCCCATGCCGCCCCTGCCTGCGATGGTTGTTGCCCCCGCCGCTGCAGCCGCGCCCGCCGTGTCGGCCGCAGTCGGGGCCGCGCCCGAGCCGGTCCGAAATTGACCGGGCTGGGCGGCCCGGCCGCCGCCCAGCGCCCCGGCCTGCAACGCAGTGCCGCAGAGCCCAGTGAACGACCCCTCGACTGCAGGCGCGCCACGTGCCTGCCCTCACCCGAACACCGTGGAGTGATTTCATGAGAACAACGTATTGCGGCCTCGTCAGCGAGGCGCTGATGGGCCAGACCGTGACGCTGATGGGCTGGGCGCACCGCCGCCGCGACCATGGCGGCGTGATCTTCATCGACCTGCGCGACCGCGAAGGCATCGTGCAGATCGTGTGCGACCCCGACCGCGCCGACATGTTCAAGGTGGCCGAAGCCGTGCGCAACGAGTTCTGCCTGAAGATCATCGGCAAGGTCCGCGCGCGGCCCGAAGGCACGGTCAACGCCAACATCACCAGCGGCAAGATCGAAGTGCTGTGCACCGAGATCGAGGTGCTGAACCCCAGCATCACGCCGCCCTTCCAGATGGACGACGAAGGTCTGTCGGAAACCACGCGCCTCACCCACCGTGTGCTCGACCTGCGCCGCCCGGCCATGCAGCGCAACATGATGCTGCGCTACCGCGTGGCGATGGAAGTGCGCAAGTTCCTCGATGTGAACGGCTTCATCGACATCGAGACGCCGATGCTCACCAAGAGCACGCCCGAAGGCGCACGCGACTACCTGGTACCCAGCCGCGTGCACGAGGGCCAGTTCTTCGCGCTGCCGCAAAGCCCGCAGCTCTTCAAGCAGTTGCTGATGGTCTCGGGCTTCGACCGCTACTACCAGATCGTCAAGTGCTTCCGCGACGAAGACCTGCGCGCCGACCGCCAGCCCGAGTTCACGCAGATCGACATCGAGACCAGCTTCCTCAC
>JANNBF010000047.1:0-5523 GCA_031385155.1 Rhizobacter sp. | reverse complement strand
AGCAAATGTGGCTTTGCCACTTTGCTTGACCCCTGGGGGCGGGAATGCCGAAGGCATTTCCTGGGGGGCTCTGCGGTGAATGACCTAAAACGACCTTCAATCCACCTTCGCCCCAGACGCTTTCACCACCTGCGCCCACTTCTTCGTTTCGGCCGCGATGAAGGCCACGAACTCGGCCGGCGGCTGGCCGCCGGGGATCGCGCCTTGCGACAGCAAGCGCTCCTTGAACGCCGGCGCGGCGAACGACTTGGCCGTTTCCTGCTGGATGCGGTTGACGATGTCGGCCGGCGTACCCGCAGGCGCGAACAGGCCGAACCACGAGCTCGCGTCGAAGCCCTTGACCGGGCCGGCCTCGGCGATGGTCGGCAGCTCCGGCACGGCCGCACTGCGCTGCGCGCTCGTCACGGCCAGCGCCTTCAACTTCCCGGCCTTGATCTGCGGCAGCGCCGAGGGCAGGTTGTCGAACATCAGGTCCATGGTGCCGCCCATCAGGTCGAGCAAGGCCGGGCCCGAGCCGCGGTAGGGGAAGTGCGTCATGAACGTGCCGGTCATGCTCTTGAACAGTTCGCCCGACAGGTGGATGGAGGTGCCGTTGCCGCTCGACGCCATGTTCAGCTCGCCGGGGTGCGCACGCGCGTAGCGGACCAGGTCGGCCACGCTGTTGATCTTCAGCGCCTCGGCCTTGGCCGGGTTCATGACCAGCACGTTCGGCACGCCGGCCACCAGCACGACGGGGGCGAAGTCGCGCACCGGGTCGAAGGGCATCTTCGGGTACAGCGCCGCATTGATGGCGAGCGTGCCCACCGTGCCCATCAGCAGCGTGTAGCCATCAGGCGCCGACTTGGCCACCATGTCGGCGCCCAGGTTGCCGCCCGCGCCGGGCCGGTTGTCGATGATGAAGACTTGCCCGAGGGCCTTGCCCAGTTCCGGCGCCAGCGCGCGGGCCAGGATGTCGGTGGTGCCGGCCGGCGCGAACGGCACGACGATGCGCACCGGCTTGCTCGGCCACGCGGCCTGCGCGAACAGCGCGCCCGGCAGGCATGCGGCACTGGCGCCCAGCAGCAGGTGGCGGCGCTTCCGCAGCGCATCGGTGTGAAGTGGGTGCGGCATGGCTGCAGACCTGGGTGGGCGTCGCGTGGGTGTCGCTTGGGTGTCGCTTGGGTGTCACCAGCGCGTCGCGTGTGCATCGGGGGAGGGGCTGCGCAGTGTCGCGCAGCGTAGCCGTCACCACCCACAGGGCTTGCCCGGGTCAGCGGGGAACACAAAGTACAGGGAAGCGGGACGGAAGCCGCCGGGGCTCGCTCTCGACTGCACCCCGGCCCGCCCGCTTCCCCGAGGGCGCCATGCAGCGCCCGCAAATCGATTCGATTGCGCCGCCGGTCAGCGCGCCGCGCTCGGCCTCAGAAACAGCGACAGCTGTGCCGGCGCGCTGCCGCTTTGCAGCACGCGCACCGGGCGCTGTGGGGCGGCCGGCACGGCGCGCACGGGCGCCGGGCGCGGCAGCGGGTTGCGCTGCGGCGAGATCATTGCGGCCTCACGGGGGTGTGCGAGCCCACCGCGAAGTGCGGGCCGGTGACCGGCAACATCACTTCGGCCGCGCGGCTCAACCAATCCGACAAGTTGGAGCGGTTCGGGTGCAGCGACTGTGCCGGCGGCGTGAGCCGCAGCACCGATGACGCGCCGCCCCTGCAGCTCGGGCCGGTGGGCCGTGCGCGCGTGGCGGGGGCATTGTTCTTGAAGCGGTTCAGCGGCATGGCAACGACGTCCTTTGTGTGCTCGGCCCGGTCGGTGCTTGACGCATTCGCCCGGGTGCTGTGAGCACGATGAGCGCAACGTCTGTGCCACGGCTTGTGCCCACGATTCCGTGATTTCTTGCGCACTGCGCTGTGACGCTTGTTGCACTCGCTGCCGAAACTCGGCGAAACAGTAACGCGATGCTTACATCCTCGACCGGCCCTGTCAGCCCAGCCGGTATGCGGTGCGATCATCAGCGCCGCGCGGCCGCGCCTGGCGGCCGACCCTGGAGCGCCAATGACACCACCGCCGACCCCACCGCTGACCGGCCTGCACATCGTCGAATTCGAGGGCCTGGGCCCGGGGCCACTTGCCGGCCACATGCTGCAGCAGATGGGTGCGCGCATCACGCTGATCCAGCGCCCGCAGGCGAGCGACGTGACGCGCCGCCTGGCCGGTGCCGGCGCGCACCCGTTGCACGCCGGCAAGCAGGTGTTGCCACTCGACCTGAAGGCCGAAGGCGCCGTGGCGCAGGTGCTCGATGTCGTGGCAACCGCCGATGCGCTGATCGAAGGCAACCGCCCCGGCGTGATGGAGCGGCTGGGCCTCGGCCCCGCCGTGTGCTTCGAGCGCAACCCGCGCCTCGTGTACGGCCGCATGACCGGCTGGGGCCAGACCGGCCCGCTGGCGCACGCGGCCGGGCATGACCTGAACTACCTCGCGCTGACCGGCCTGCTCGCGCTCTCGGCCCGGCCCGGCGAGCGCCCCATCGCGCCGCCCACGGTGCTGGGCGATGCCGGCGGCGCGCTCGGCCTGGCGTTCGGCATCGTCTGCGCACTGCTGCGCGCGCGCAGCAGCGGCAAAGGCTGCGTGGTCGATGCCGCCATCACCGACACGGTCGCCATGCTCGGCGGCATCGCGCACTGGATACACGCCAGCGGCGGCATCGGTGGCCCCGCGCCGAGCGCGTTTCACGACTCGCCGTTCTACGACGTGTATGAGTGCGCCGACGCGACGTTCATCACCCTCGGCGCGCTCGAGCCGCAGTTCTATGCCCTGCTGCTGCAGAAGCTGGAACTGAACGACGTGGAGCCGCGCAGCCAGTACGACACCACGCTGTGGCCTGCCCTGAAGGCGCGCTTCACCGCGCTCTTCAAGAGCCGCCCGCGCGACGCCTGGTGCGCACTGCTCGAAGGCACCGACGTGTGCTTCGCGCCGGTGTTGTCGATAGCCGAGGCGGCGCAACACCCGCACAACCTGGCGCGGGGGGTGTTCACGGTGACGGCCGAGGGCGCGGTTCAGGCGGCGGGCGCGCCGCGGTTTGCGGCCGGCTGACAGTTCATGCGAACGCGCGGCCGTGCTGCGAATACCCGCGCGCAGGGTCACGCAGCCGCGCGGTACCCGCGCGAAGGGTCACGCGGCCGCGCCGCTCTTCTGCGAATACCCGCGCGGAATGGCCCCCAGCAACCTTCGCGTGTACTCCTCGCGCGGTGCGTCCAGGATCTGCACGACGCTGGCTTGCTCGACCACTTCGCCGTCTTTCATCACCATCACCTCGTCGGCCATGAAGCGCACCACGGCGAGGTCGTGGCTGATGAAGATGTAGGCGAGACCGAGCTCGTCCTGCAGGTCCTTGAGCAGGTTCAGCACCTGCGCCTGCACGCTCACGTCGAGCGCGCTCACGGCCTCGTCGAGCACCAGCACCTCGGGTTTCAACGTCAGGCAGCGCGCAATCGCCACGCGCTGGCGCTGGCCGCCCGAGAACTCGTGCGGGTATTTGTGCATCGCGCTCTCGTCGAGGCCCACCTTGACGAGCAGCGCGCGTGCCGTGGCTTCGCGCTCGGCGCCGTTTCGGCCCACGCTGTGGATCGTCATCGGCTCGACCAGCGTCTGGCCGATGGTGAAGCGCGGGTTCAGTGACGCATACGGGTTCTGGAACACCACCTGGATGCGCTTGCGCATCGGCAGCATCGCGCCCTTGCTGAGGGCCAGCAGGTCGACGCCATCGAAGGTGATGCGGCCACCCACCGGCCCGCCGCTGGGCTCGTGCAGGCGCAGCAGCGCCAGGCCCATGGTCGTCTTGCCTGAACCCGACTCACCGACCACGCCAAGCGTGTGCCCCTGGCGCAGCTGGAAGGTCGCGCCCTTCACGGCCTTGAACTCGCGCCGCCCGAACACGCCGGATTGAATCCAGAAGCTCTTCGTCAACGCTTGCGCTTCGATGATGACGCGGGCGTTCGGGTCTTTCGGCTTGGTGGCCGTCGAGGCCATTGCTCCGCTGATGTGGTCGTCGATCACCATCAGCCGGGGCGCGCGCTGGGTGAGCGTGGGGCGGCACGCGAGCAGGGCTTTCGTGTAGCTGTCTTGCGGGTCCGCGAAGATGCCCGCGACGGGGCCCTGCTCGCGCACCGTGCCTTGCCGCATCACGACCACGTGGTCGGCAATCTCGCCGACCACGCCGAGGTCGTGGCTGATGAACAGCATGCTCATGCGGTACTTGGCTTTCAGGCCCGCGAGCAGCTCCATGATCTGGCGCTGGATCGTCACGTCGAGCGCGGTGGTCGGCTCGTCGGCGATCAAGAGCTTGGGCTCGCAGGCCAGCGCCATCGCGATCATCACGCGCTGCTGCTGGCCGCCCGACAGCTGGTGCGGGTAAGCCGACAGGCGCCGCTTCGGCTCGGGCATGCCGACCTCGGCCAGCAGCGCTTCAGCGCGCGCCATGGCCTGGCGCGCGCTCATGCCCAGGTGCTTCATCAGCGGCTCGCAGATCTGCTGGCCGACGCTGAACACCGGGTTCAGCGAGGTCATCGGGTCCTGGAACACGCAGGCGATCTGTCGGCCGCGCAGGGCCTGCAGGTCACTCAGTGTGGCGGCCAGCATGTCGCGGCCCTGGAACGTGATGGCACCAGCGCGCTCGGCGTTGTCGGGCAGCAGGTTGAGGATGGACATGGCCGTGACGCTCTTGCCCGAGCCCGACTCGCCGACGAGCGCGACGGTGGTGTTCTCGGGCACGTCGAAGCTCACGCCGACCTCGCCCCTCCCCACGGCCTGAGCCCGTTGCATCACCCCGCCGGCGGTGCCCATGCGGAATGCGACCCGCAGGTCCTTGATCGACAGCAATAGGTTGTTCATGGCGGCGTTCATTCGAGCCCCCGCAGCTTCGGGTCGAGCGCATCGCGCAGCGCGTCGGTGAACAGCGAGAACGCGGTCACGAACACGGCCATGAAGAGCGTGGCGGCCGCCAGCTGCCACCAGTAGCCGAGGATCAGCTCGCCCTGCGCCTCGGCCAGCATCGTGCCCCAGCTGACCTGATCGACCGAGACGCCCAGGCCGAGGTACGACAGGATCACTTCGGCCTTGATGAAGCCCACCACGAACACCGACAACTGCACCAGCACCACGTGGCTCACGTTCGGCAGGATGTGCCTGAACATGCGCGACAGCGTGCTTGCGCCGATGGCCTCGGCCGAGCGCACGTACTCACGCACCGAGTGCTTGATGAACTCGGCGCGCACCAGCCGGTAGATGCCGGTCCAGCCGGTCAGGCCGAGGATGATCACGATCGTCCAGATGCCCTTCGGGATGATCGCGTCGGCCCGGTTCAACACCGCCGCGAACGTGAAGATCAGCAGGATGCCGGGGATCGCCGTGAACACGTTGTAGACCCACTCCAGCAGGTCGCCCACCTTACCGCCGAAGAAGCCGCCGAATGCGCCGAGCACGGTGCCGATCAGCACGGCAGTCACCGCCGACAGCACCCCCACCATGATCGAGACTACGGCGCCCTTG
>JANNBF010000007.1:0-9236 GCA_031385155.1 Rhizobacter sp. | reverse complement strand
GGCGCGCTGCCCAGCGCACGCGCGAACGGCGAGCCGCTGTTCACTTCACTGCGCAGGTGCGCCACCAACTCGCGCTGGCGCGGGTCTTCGGCTTCTTCGCTGAGCGCAGTCAGCGCACGTTCGAGCGGCAGGCCCGCGCTGTCCAGCCCGGCGAGCTGGCGCGTCCACACCGCCAGGCTCGTCGCATTGAACACCCGCCGCGTGAAGCGAACAGCGGCTCGCCGTTCGCGCGTGCGCTGGGCAGCGCGCCGCGCGAGTTCGACGAAGTGTTTCGCGGCGTGGTCGCGGCCGGTGAGCAAAGCGGCGCGCTCGGCGGCGTGCTGGAGCGCCTGGCCGATGACCTGGAGGCACGCCAGGAGCTCAAGTCGAAGCTGATCGGCGCCACGCTCTACCCGGCCATCGTGTCGCTGATCGCGGTGGTGATCGTGGTCTTCCTCGTCACCTACGTGGTGCCGCAGGTCGCGTCGGTGTTCACCAGCTCGAAGCGGGCGTTGCCGGGCCTGACGATTGCCATGCTCGCCATCAGCGCCTTCCTGCGGCAGTGGGGCTGGGCGCTGGTGCTGCTGCTGGCGGCCGGCTTCGGCCTGCTGACGCTGATGCTGCGCAACGCCGCGTTCCGGCAGAGCTTCGATGCCGGGTTCCTGACGATCCCGCTCGTGGGCAAGCTCGCTCGCGGCTACAACGCCGCGCGCTTTGCGGGCACGTTGGCCATGCTCGCGAGCGCCGGTGTGCCGATCCTGAAAGCCTTGCAGGCGGCGGCCGAGACCTTGTCGAACCGTGCCATGCGCGCGGACGCGATGGACGCGCTGGTGCAGGTGCGCGAAGGCGCGCCGCTCGCATCGGCGCTGGCCGGCAAGAAGCGCTTCCCGGGCCTGCTGGCGATGTTCTCGCGCCTGGGCGAGCAGACCGGCCAATTGCCGTTGATGCTCGACCGCGCGGCGCGCCAGCTGAGCACCGAGGTACAGCGCCGCGCGATGCAGATGGCCACGCTGCTGGAGCCACTGCTGATCGTCGCGATGGGCATGGTCGTGATGCTGATCGTGCTGGCGGTGTTGCTGCCCATCATCCAGCTCAACACCTGGGTGAAGTAGAACGCGCGTTCGCTGCGCCGGCTGCCGGCATGAGCGCTGGCACGAGATGTGCACGCAACAGGCCCGGGTTCGGGGCTTTGATTTGCCGCTCAACCGTGGCACGCTTTGCTCCAATGGGTTGTGCGGTGCTCGACTTCTGGAGGTTCCATGAGCGTGTCGAACGGCTTGGTGACGGTGTCTCGGTCCACAACGAACATGCCCATTGCGCGCATGCGCAGCCTCTACCGCGTTGACGACGTCGGCCGCAAGCTCGACAAGTTGCCGAGCAAGGACCACGAGAGCCTGCGCTCCACCTACGAGCGCATGCTCGAGAAGGGCCCCGAGCGCTTCCAGGTCAAGCCGAGCGGCCTGCCGGTCATGGACCACTTGTACGACGAGCTGCCCAACTTCCACGAGGTGCTCGACGACATCAAGCGCCAGCTCGCCCTGTGCGAAGACAGCCGCGACGCGCTCGAGATCACGCCGCTGCTGCTGCTCGGCCCGCCCGGCGTGGGCAAGACGCACTTCGCGCGCGAGTTGTCGGTGCTGCTGGGCACCGGCATGGGCTTTCTGTCGATGAGCTCGATGACCGCCGGCTGGGTGCTGTCAGGCGCGTCGAGCCAGTGGAAAGGCGCACGCCCCGGCAAGGTGTTCGAGACGCTGGTGGACGGCCAGTACGCGAACCCCGTGATGGTGGTCGACGAGATCGACAAGGCCGGCGGCGAGCACGCCTACGACCCGCTCGGCGCGCTCTACAGCTTGCTCGAACACGACACCGCCGGCAGCTTCACCGACGAGTTCGCCGAGGTGCCGATCGACGCGAGCCAGGTCATCTGGGTGGCCACCGCGAACGACGGCCGGGCCATCCCCGAGCCGATCCTGAACCGCATGAACGTGTACGAGGTGCAGGCGCCCGACCGCGATGCCGCGAGGCACATCGCCGCCAAGCTGTACCGCAGCATCCGCGCCGAGCACGACTGGGGCTCGCGCTTCGACACCGAGCCGCACAGCGATGTGCTCGACTGCCTGGCCGAGATGGCCCCGCGCGAGATGCGGCGTGCGTGGATGGCGGCGTTCGGCAATGCCAAGCTGGACAAGCGCGAGCACGTGGCTGTGCAAGACCTGCCCGGCGCGCGCGGCAAGCGCAGCGGGATCGGGTTCGTGCAGTAGCCGGGCGGCAGCACCGGGTCGGCTGGGCTATGCCGGGCCGAGCGGCAGGCGCTCGGCATGCACGCGTTCGGCGAGGGCGCCGGACAGCCCGGCCGCTTCGACCACATCCACCCGGAACGGCAAGTCACTGGCCTCGAAGGCGTCGCGCAAATCGGCTTGACTGGCTAGGTCGACGCCGTCAACAGCTTGGCACCGTCGATCTTTGCGGCCGCCCTGTCGAACGTCCACAGCGGCCCCGCTTTCGCTGCGATGGCGAGGGCGGCATGCAGGCAGTCGGAATAGTCGGCAGAGGTCTGACCGTACTGCACAAGCGCAACCTCGAGCGCTCCTTCGGACTCGAAACTCATCTCTGTCGAAGACAGCAGGTCGGACAGAGTCTGGACGACCACTTGTTTCTCGAACTTGAAATTCGAGCGCAGCACCCACTCCAGTTCTAGCGAAACCGCCACGGGAACGAAGAGCGTCTCGCCAGCGTTCACGCACTTCCTGATGAGCCGCCTCGCCGTGGCGAGTTGCGCCGCGTCGTCTTGAACCAGAAAGCGAATCAAGACGTTCGTGTCGAGCGCTGCCATCAGCGCCAGGCATTCATGTCTTCAACGGCGACATGCCTGCCCTTGGGCGCTTTGAGCTTGCCGGCGAGGTCCAGGATCGACTTCGTTTTCGCCCGCACGATGAGCCCCCCGTCGGGAAGCACGTGCCAAACCAGTCGCGTACCCGGTGCAGCCCCGATGCGGTCGCGCACCTGGAGCGGAACGGTCGTCTGCCCCTTGGCTGTGATGGTCGACTCTGCCATGGATACTCCTTACTATTTTGTCAATTGTAATTCGCAAGCGAGCCCCAGCAAGACAGCCACGCAGAAACGCAGAAGACTTCACCGCACCGGGTCTTCGAACAGCGTGGCCGGCGTGACCAGATCGGCATACGCCGGATACTGTTTGGCGCAGGGTGGCCACGCGGCCGGACAGGTTGCCGCCGAGGCGCTCGACCTCGGCGCGCACCGGCAGACGCTCGATGGCAATGCGCTTGGGCGCCGCAGCGCCCTGCTTCATGGCCTCGGTCGACAGGCCATGGGCCCGCGACCCCATGCGCGCGAGCAGTGCGCGGTCGTGCCCCTGCGAGGCGAAGTAAGCCTGCCGCAGCGCCCCTGAAGCGCGCGTGGCAAGTGGCAGCGAGGCATCGGAGACAAAAGCTTCGCACGCCTGCAGCGCCTTGCCCGAGCTGGCCCAGGTGAACTCGGCATCGCAACATCGCGTAGCGCGCGCCGGGCTCGTCTGGCAACGGCTGGGCGAGCAACAGCGTCGGCCACAGGTCGGTTCGGTTCATCGCAGACCTCACGAAGCCACTGGCCCGGCGATGGCAGGCCACGCGTGGGCCGCGCACGGAAGCCGTCGCTATGATGCCCCGCATGCCTGTCACCCTTGCCGGCCAACTGGTCGTTGCGATCTCGTCGCGTGCGCTGTTCGACTTCGAGGAAGAGAACCAGCACTTCGAAGCCAACGACGACCGCGCCTACATGAAACTGCAGCTCGAACGGCTGGAGCGCGCGGCCAAGCCGGGCGTGGCGTTCTCGCTCGTCAACAAGCTGCTGGCCTTCAACGTGGCCGAGCCGCGCGTGGAGGTGGTGATCCTGTCGCGCAACGACCCGGTCTCGGGCATGCGCGTGTTCCGCTCGGCACAGCACTACGGCCTGTCGGTGCAGCGCGGCGTGTTCACGCGCGGCGAGTCGCCGTGGCGCTACCTGAAACCGCTGAACGCGAACCTGTTCCTGTCGACGAACGAGGCCGACGTGCGCTCGGCGCTGCTGGCCGGCGTGCCGGCGGCGCGCGTCTACCCGCACTCGGCGCGGGCATCGAGCGCGCACCCGAACGAGGTGCGCATTGCCTTCGACGGTGACGCGGTGCTGTTCAGCGACGAGGCCGAGCGCGTTTACCAGAAGCGCGGGCTCGATGCGTTCCAGGCCCATGAGCGCGACCACTCGGCCACGCCCCTCGCGGCCGGCCCGTTCAAGCCGCTGCTGGAGGCGTTGCAGCGCTTGCAGCACGAGCCCGGCAACGGCATGCGCATTCGCACCGCACTCGTGACGGCACGCAGCGCACCGGCGCACGAACGCGCGATCCGCACGCTGATGGACTGGAACGTCGAGATCGACGAGGCGATGTTCCTGGGCGGCCTGCCGAAAGGCGAGTTCCTGCGCGAGTTCGAGCCCGACTTCTTCTTCGATGACCAGACCGGCCACATCCAGAACGCGGCCGAGCATGTGCCGTCGGGCCATGTGGCGGCGGGGATCAGCAACCCCTGACACGTTGCCCGGCGCCGCGCCCGCGCAACGACCCGCGCTGCCGTTTCAAGCGCGTTGATGCAGGTGCTGGCGCAAGCCGTCGAGGTCGAGCACGCGCACACCGCCGTATTCGATGCGGATCAAGCCCTCGCCCTGCAGTGCACGCAGCGCCTCGTTCACCCGCTGGCGCGACAGGCCCACGAGGTAACCCAGCTCCTGCTGCGTGATGCGCAAGAGGCCGCCCACGCCGGGGTACAGCACCGGGTGGAACAGCGCGGCCAGGCTGCGCGCCACGCGCGCGTCGGCATCACCCAGGCGGTCGATCTCGCGCGCGGCGATGAACTGGCCCAGCCGCTCGTTGAGCTGCTGCGTGATGAAGCGGTTGAAGGGAATGCTGCGCTCGATCAGCCAGTGGAAGGTGTCCACGCCCAGGCCCGCCACCACGCTCTTGCGCAGGGCCTGGATGTTGTAGCGGTAGACCTCGCGCTTGAGCACCGTGCCCTCGCCGAACCAGCCGCCCGGGGGCACGCCGGTGAAGGTGATGGGCACGCCCATGACGGAATCGTTGCTCATCTTCAGCAGGCCGTCGATCACGCCGAACCAATACGTCGCAGGCCGCCCCACGCGGCACAGCAACTCGCCGGTGTCGACCTGCGCGACCTTCAATGCGGCGATGGCGACGCTGCGCTCGTGCGCGTTGAGCGGCTGCAGCCACGCAATGTCGCCCAGCTCGCGCGCGCTGGGCTGCCGGGCACGCTCGTGGACGGGCTTTGCGGCAGCGGGCACACGGTGGGTAACGGATAGCGTCAAGGGTAAGCCCCGAGGGAATGAACCCCTGAATTGTCGTCAGAACGACAACATGGCGTCAAACTTCTTTCTACATTCACGCTTCGCCAATTGCCTTCGCCAATGCGTTCGCCAGTGCCTTCGCTACACGCCCACCCGAAAGCCCAGCCCGTGACCACGACCTTCCCCCGCCTGCTGCTCGACCATGCCGCCCGACGGCCCGGCGCGGCGGCCCTGCGCGAGAAAGAGTTCGGCATCTGGCAGACGCTGACCTGGGCCGCGCTCGCCACGCTCGTGCATGACATGGCCGGTGGCCTGGCCCAGGCCGGGTTGCAGCGCGGCCAGCACCTGGTCGTGATCGGCGAGAACCGGCCGCGCCTGTACGCGGCGATGCTGGCGGCGCAGGCACTCGGCGCGGTACCCGTGCCGCTGTACCAAGACGCGGCGGCCACCGAATTCGTGTTCCCGATCACCAACGCAGAAATCGCCTTCGCCATCGTCGAAGACCAGGAGCAGGTCGACAAGTTGCTCGAAGTGCGCGGCACCTGCGCCGGCCTGGCGCACATCTGGTTCGACGATCCGCGCGGCCTGCGCCACTGCGTCGAGCCGGGGCTGGCGCCGCTCGACACGCTGCTCGAAGCCGGGCGCGCGTTCAATGCACAGCACCCGCAGTTCTTCGACACGGAGGTTGCCAAGACGGCGGCCGACGACGTGGCCGCGATGTTCTTCACCTCGGGCACCACCGGCAACCCGAAGGGCGTGGTGCACACGCACGCATCGCTGATCGACCGCGCGCAGGCGGGCGCCACGTTCGACAAGCTCACCAGCGCCGAGGAAGTGCTGGCCTACATGCCGCCGGCGTGGATCGGCCAGAACATCTTTTCGTACGCGCAGTGGCTGGTGTGCGGCTACGTGGTCAACTGCCCCGAGTCGCCGAGCACGGTGGCCATCGACCTGAACGAGATCGGGCCGACGTATTACTTCGCGCCACCGCGCGTGTTCGAAGGCCTGCTCACCACCGTGATGATCCGCATGGAAGACGCGGGTGCCATCAAGCGCAGCATGTTCCACCACTTCATGGCGCTGGCACGGCGCGTCGGCCCGAAGCTGATGGACGGCAAGGCGGTGTCAGTGATCGACAAGCTGCACTACGCGCTCGGCCAGCTCTGCGTGTATGGGCCGCTGCGCAACACGCTCGGCTTCTCGCGGGTGCGGGTGGCCTACACGGCCGGCGAGGCCATCGGCCCCGACCTGTTCACGTTCTACCGCTCGATCGGCATCAACCTGAAGCAGCTCTACGGCTCGACCGAGACCGCCGTGTTCGTGTGCCTGCAGCCCGACCATGAAGCCCATGCCGACACGGTCGGCGTGCCGATCAGCGGCGTGCAGATCAAGGTGATTGAGTCGGGCGAAATCATGGTCAAGTCGCCCGGGCTGCTGCGCGAGTACTACAAGAACCCGGCCGCCACCGCCGAGGTGCTGACTGCCGAGGGTTGGTACCACACCGGCGACGCCGGCTTCATCGACGCCGGCGGCCACTTGAAGATCATCGACCGCGCCAAAGATGTGGGCCGCATGATGGGCGGCACGTTCGACGGCGCGATGTTCGCGCCCAAGTACGTGGAGAACAAGCTGAAGTTCTTCCCGTTCATCAAGGAGGCGGTCGCCTTCGGCGACAAGCGCGAGAAGGTCTGCGCCTTCATCAACATCGACATGGAAGCCGTGGGCAACTGGGCCGAGCGCCGCAACCTGCCGTATGCCGGCTACACCGACCTGGCGCAGAAGCCCGAGGTCTACGAGCTGATCCGCGAGTGCGTCGAGAAGGTCAACGCCGACCTCGCGACCGACGCCATGCTGGCCGGCAGCCAGGTCAGCCGCTTCCTCGTGCTGCACAAGGAACTCGACGCCGACGACGGCGAGCTGACCCGAACCCGCAAGGTACGCCGCGGCTTCATCGCCGACCGCTACCAGGTGCTGCTGGACGCGCTGTACGGCGGCAAGCCGAGCCAGTACATCGAGACCGCCGTCAAGTTCGAAGACGGCCGCACGGGCATGGTCGCAGCCGACTTAAAGATCGGCGATGCGAAGGTGTTTGCAGCGGTGAAGGCGGCGGCGTGAGTCAATTCATTCACCGCAGAGTCGCAGAGGGCGCAGAGTTGCGCAGAGAAGAGCAAAACATTGACTTTCATTCCTCTGCGTTCCTCTGCGACTCTGCGGTGAAGCATTCGCATTTGGACCCACACCCATGAGCGTCAGAAAGATCGGCGAGGTCATCCTCGAAGTCAACAACATCAGCCTGGCCTTCGGCGGCGTGAAGGCGCTGACCGACATCAGCTTCGACGTTCGCGAACACGAGATTCGCGCGATCATCGGGCCGAACGGTGCAGGCAAGAGTTCGATGCTGAACTGCATCAACGGCGTGTACCAGCCGCAGGTCGGCTCGATCAGCCTGCGCGGGCAGGTCTTCAAGCACATGAACTCGCGCGATGTGGCGTTGATGGGTGTCGCGCGCACCTTCCAGAACCTGGCGCTGTTCAAGGGCATGAGCGTGCTCGACAACATCATGGCCGGGCGCAACCTGAAGATGCGCGCGAACATCTTCCAGCAGGCCTTGCGCCTGGGCGCGGCCGAGCGTGAAGAAACAGAGCAGCGCCTGTTCGTGGAACGCATCATCGACTTCCTCGAGATCCAACCCTTTCGCAAGACGGCGGTCGGCAAGATGCCCTACGGGCTGCAAAAGCGCGTTGACCTCGGCCGGGCGCTCGCGATGGAGCCGCAGGTGCTGCTGCTCGACGAGCCCATGGCCGGCATGAACGTGGAAGAGAAGCAGGACATGAGCCGCTTCATCCTCGACGTGAACGACGAGTTCGGCACGACCATCGTGCTGATCGAGCACGACATGGGCGTGGTCATGGACATCTCCGACCGCGTGGTGGTGCTCGACTACGGCAAGAAGATCGGCGACGGCACGCCGGACGAGGTGCGCTCGAACCCGGACGTGATCAGCGCGTATCTCGGCACCTCGCACTGAGCGCGACCACTGACCGCAGCAACAGACATGGCCTTCTTTCTCGAAACCCTCTTCGGCGGCCTGATGGTGGGCATGCTGTATTCGTTGATCGCGCTCGGCTTCGTGCTCATCTACAAGGCCAGCGGCGTGTTCAACTTCGCGCAGGGCGCGATGGTGCTGTTCGCAGCACTCGCGATGGCGCGCTTCTACGAGTGGATCCCGAAGTGGTTCGGCTTCGACAACAAGATCCTCGCCAACGTGCTGGCCTTCGCGGCGGCCGTGCTGGTGATGATCTGCGTGGCCTGGCTGATCGAGCGGCTGGTGCTGCGCCACCTGGTGAACCAGGAGCACATCACGCTGCTGATGGCCACACTCGGCATCACCTACTTCCTCGAAGGCTTCGGGCAGACGCTGTTCGGCTCCGACATCTACAAGATCGACGTGGGCATGCCGAAAGACCCGATCCTCGTGCTGGAAAGCATGTTCCAGGGCGGCGTGCTGATCAACAAGGAAGACCTTTACGCCGCCGGCATTGCCGCAGTGCTGGTCGCGCTGCTGGCGCTGTTCTTCCAGAAGACCGCGACCGGCCGCGCGCTGCGCGCGGTCGCCGACGACCACCAGGCGGCGCAGTCGATCGGCATCCCGCTCGGGCGCATCTGGATCATCGTGTGGTCGGTCGCGGGCTTCGTGGCGCTGGTCGCGGGTGTGATCTGGGGCAGCAAGCTGGGCGTTCAGTTCTCGCTCTCGCTGGTGGCATTGAAGGCCTTGCCGGTGGTCATTCTGGGCGGGCTCACCTCGGTGCCCGGCGCCATCATCGGCGGGCTGCTCATCGGCATGGGCGAGAAGCTGTCGGAGATCTACATCGGGCCGATGCTCGGGGGCGGCATCGAGATCTGGTTCGCCTATGTATTGGCGCTGGTGT
>JANNBF010000157.1:0-6579 GCA_031385155.1 Rhizobacter sp. | reverse complement strand
GGTTTCACCCGGCGTGCCGCGCGCCAGCACTTCCCGGATGGCGGCGCAGTGGTCTTTGACGAACAGCCAGTCGCGCACCTGCTGGCCGTCACCGTACACCGGCAGCGGCTTGCCGGCCAGGGCGTTGACGATCATCAGCGGGATCAGCTTCTCGGGGAAGTGATACGGCCCGTAGTTGTTCGAGCAGTTGGTGGTGATGACGGGCAGGCCGTAGGTGTGGTGCCAGGCGCGAACCAGGTGGTCGCTGGCGGCCTTGCTGGCCGAGTACGGGCTGTTCGGCTCGTAGAGGTGCGTCTCGGTGAACGGGGCGTCGCCCTTGCCGAGCGAGCCGTAGACCTCGTCGGTCGAGACGTGGTGGAAGCGGAACGCGGCCTTGGCCTCGCCGGTCAGCGTGGTCCAGTGCGCGCGGGCGGCTTCGAGCAGCGCGAAGGTGCCGTCGACGTTGGTCTTGATGAAGGCCTCGGGGCCGTGGATGCTGCGGTCGACGTGGCTCTCGGCGGCGAAGTGCAGAACAGCTCGCGGCTGGTGCTCGGCCATCAGTTGCGCCAGCAAAGCGCGGTCGCAGATGTCGCCGCGCACGAAGGTGTGGCGCGCATCGCCGGCGAGTGACGCCAGGTTCTCCTGGTTGCCGGCGTAGGTGAGCGCGTCGAGGTTCAGCACCGGCTCGGCGTTGACCGCGAGCCAGTCGAGAACGAAGTTCGCACCGATGAAGCCGGCGCCGCCAGTGACGAGGATCATGAAGTGAAAAGTCCTGTGATGAGTGAGGAACGTGCGGCCTACTTGACCCGACCGTAGGTGTCTTCGAAGCGCACGATGTCGTCTTCGCCGAGGTAGCTGCCGGACTGCACCTCGATGATCTCGAGCGGCACCTTGCCGGGGTTGCTGAGCCGGTGCACCGTGCCGAGCGGAATGTAGGTGCTCTGGTTCTCGGTCAGCAGGATCACCTGCTCGCCGTTCGTGACTTCGGCGGTGCCGCTGACCACGATCCAGTGCTCGGCGCGGTGGTGGTGCATCTGCAGGCTCAGGCTCGCGCCGGGCTTGACCATGATGCGCTTGACCTGGAAGCGCGGCCCGGAGTCGATGCTGTCGTACCAACCCCACGGGCGGTGCACTTGGCGGTGCAGTGTTTGCTCGCTGCGGCCCGAGGCGGTGAGCTGGCCGACGATCTGCTTGACCTCCTGGCTGCGCGACAGGTCGGCCACCAGCACCGCATCGGGTGTTTCCACGACCACCACGTTGCGCAGGCCCACCACGCCCACCAGCCGGCTCGTCGCGTGCACCAGCGTGTCGTGGCTGTCGCTGATCAGCGCGTCGCCCACGCTGCTGTTGCCTTGCGCGTCTTTCGGGCTGACCTGCCAGACGGCGTCCCAGGCGCCGAGGTCGGACCAGCCGGCGTCGAGGGCGACCATGCGGATGTCGCAGACCGAGGGGCATTTCTCCATCACCGCGTAGTCGACCGATTCGCTCGGGATCGCCGCGAACTCGGCCTTGCCGGGGCGGATGAACGGTGCGTCATCGGTGCGCGCGGCCCCGGCCGCGCGCGATGCGGCGGCGATATCGGCGCGGAAGCGTTCTATCGCGGCCAGCCATACCGAAGCGCGCACCACGAACATGCCGCTGTTCCAGTAGTAGTGGCCTTCGTCGAGGTAGCGCTGCGCCGTGGCGGCGTCGGGCTTCTCGACGAACTGCGCGACCTTCAAGGCATCGTCGCCTTCACCGGCGTTTGCATTGACTGCGGCGCGGATGTAGCCGAAGCCTGTTTCGGGCCGGTCGGGCGTGATGCCGAGGATGACGATGGCGCCATCTGCGGCCACCCGTACCGCGCGTTGCAGCGCGGCGGTGAAGGCGGGCTCGTCGGTCACGGTCTGGTCGGCGGGGCTGACCACGAGCACGGGATCAGCACCACTTTGCACGGCCTGCAGCGCGGCCAGCGTCATGGCAGGCGCGGTGTTGCGGCCCATCGGCTCCAGCAGCACGGTGGGCGGCGCGAGCGCCAGTTCGCGAAGCTGGTCGAGCACCAAGAAGCGGTGTTCCTCGTTGCCGACGATGCACGGCGCGTTCACCACGATGTCAGCGGCCGCCAGCGCGCCGAGCCGGGTGGCCGCCTGTTGGAACAGGCTGCGGTTGCCCTGCAGCACCAAAAACTGCTTCGGGTGCTGGGCCCGCGACAGCGGCCACAGCCGCGTGCCGCTGCCGCCAGCCATGATGACGGGTTGAACGTGAAGGGGTTTCATGCGCAGGGGTGAGGGTGGGGTTCGAAAAGGCCGGCGCTGCAAAGCGCGGTCAACCCACCAGCCCGTTCGGGTTCATGCGCTGCCAGCGCCAGGTATCGGCACACATGGTGTCGATGTCGCGCGTGGCCTGCCAACCCAGCAACTCGCGGGCCAGCGTGGCGTCGGCGTACGACGTGGCCACGTCACCGGGGCGGCGCGGCGCGAAGTCGCACGGGATGCTCTTGCCGCTGGCGCGCTCGAAAGCCTTGACCACATCAAGCACGCTGTAGCCCTTGCCGGTGCCCAGGTTGACGGTGATCGAGCCCTTGCCGGCCAGCAGGTAGCGCAGCGCGTCGACATGGCCGGCCGCGAGGTCGAGCACGTGGATGTAGTCGCGCACGCCGGTGCCGTCGTGCGTGTCGTAGTCACGCCCGAATACCTGCAGGCGCTCGCGCTTGCCCACCGCCACCTGCGCCACGAAGGGCAGCAGGTTGTTCGGCGTGCCGCGCGGGTCTTCGCCGATCTGGCCGCTCTCGTGGGCGCCCACCGGGTTGAAGTAGCGCAGCAGGGCCACGGCCCACTGCAGGTCGGCGCGGGCCACGTCGCGCAGGATGTTCTCGCTCATCAGCTTGGTGGCGCCGTACGGGTTGGTGGCCGACAGGGCCGCGTCTTCGCGGATCGGCAACTGCTCTGGCAGGCCGTAGACGGTGGCGCTGGAGCTGAACACCAGCGCCTTGCAGCCGTGGCGCGCCATCGCCTGCGTGAGCGTGAGCAGGCCACCGACGTTGTTGGCGTAATACGCGAGAGGCTTCTGTGTGCTTTCGCCGACCGCCTTGAACGCCGCGAAGTGCACCACGGCATCGATGCGGCCGGCGCTGAACAGCGCGTCGAGTGCCGCCGCGTTGCCCACGTCGGCGCGGGTGAACTCGGGCGTGGTGCCGCTCAGCGCGGCCAGCCGGTCCAGCACCTGCGGGGAGCTGTTCGAGAAGTCGTCGATGCCGACCACATCGATGCCGGCGGCCAGCAACGCGAGCCAGGTGTGCGAGCCGATGAAGCCTGCCGCGCCCGTCAGCAGAATGCGTGGCGCGCTCATCGCAGCGTGAACTGGGCGACGCAGCTGGCCGTATCGGCGGCGTACGAGAAGCCCGCGAACGTGGCGCTGGGCGATGCATTGCGCGTGAGGTGCGACAGGCTGCAGCCGAAGGTCAGCGAGCGCGAGAACGCGTAGTTGGCACCGAGAGAAATGCTCTTGGTCTCGTCGGTGCGCTCGTTGTTGCTGCCGTTGTTGGCCACGGTGATCGAGTCGACGAGGTTGCTGCGCCGCCACTGCGCGCCGGCGTTGAGGTTGATCTTCGCGGTGGCCGCATAGGTGGCGCCAACCGACAAGGTGTTCGAGGTTTGGCTGCTCTCGGACAAGCCCAGGGTGGTGGCGCCGGTGGTCGGGTTGGTGAGGTTGAAGAAGCTCGAATTGGTGCCGGCGTCACGCGCCAGCGAGGCGTTGAAACCGAGCTTGGCGGTGGGCGCGTAAGTGGCGCTGAGCGAGCCGGTCAGGCCCGAGAAGTCGCGGTCGCCGACGCGCGAGTTGCTTTGCTTCGTCCAGCTCAGGCGGGCGCTGGTGGTGGTCAGGGCGCTCGGGCGCCAGTCGGCCAGCAGGTCGATGTTCTGGCCCTTGACCGTGTTCTCTTCGAACACCCCGGCAGCCACTTGCACGCCCTTGGGCGAGCTGCTCCGCGACACGCGCAAGCCCGCGCCGACGTTGAGCGTGGCGCCGACCCGGTAGTTGCTGCCCAGGCTGAACGAATCTTGCGACGACTCGGACGCCGCATAGGCCGCCGCCGAGTAGTGCACACGGCTGTGTGAATAGGCCGTGTTCAGCGTGAGCGCCGCATCGCCGCCCCAGGCGGCCCGTGCGGCGAACTGCTCGGTCTGCGCGAGGTTGCGGTCGGTGCTGGGCGTGAGCGTGTTGGTGTTGTCGGTGTTGACGAGTTGCTGCGAGGCCGAGAACGTCAGGCCGCCGGAGAGCTTCATGATGGTTGCGAAATCCCAACCCAGCAGGGTGTTGTAGCTGGTGTTGTCGAGCGTGGTCTGGCCCTGGTATTTGTTCAGCTGGACACTCGCGTTCGCAAAGACGCGCTGCCGGCCGATGGGCTGGTCGAAGCCGCCGATCAGGCCGGTGCTCGAGTAGTTGTCGGACACGCGGTTCGGGCTGCGGTACACGTTCGAGTCGTGCGTCAGGCTCTGCGTGGCGCCGATGAAATACGGGCTCGGCTCATCGGCGCGTGCCGCGCCACAGGCGGCTGCAGCGGCGAGCGCCACGAGCAGCGGTGGCCAGGGTGCGCGCTGCGCAGGTGTCAAACGTTTCATTCGATTCCTCCCCGGGTTCAATAGGCGTGGCGGTCGAAGAACACCAGCCGGATCGTGCGCACGATGATCTGCAGGTCCAGGCCGAGCGACCAGTTGCGCAGGTATTCAAGATCGTATTCGACGCGCGCCTGCATCTTCTCGATGGTGTCGGTTTCGCCACGGTGGCCGTTCACCTGCGCCCAGCCGGTGATGCCGGGCTTGACCTTGTGGCGCACCATGTAGGCCTTGATGATCTGGCGGTACTGTTCGTTGTGCGCCACCGCGTGCGGGCGCGGGCCGACGATGCTCATGCGCCCCTGCAGCACGTTGAGGAACTGCGGCAGCTCGTCGAGCGAAGTGCGGCGGATGAACGCGCCGAAGCGGGTGATGCGCGGGTCGTGCTTGGTGGCCTGGCGCACCACGGGGCCGTTGTCTTGCGCGGTCATCGAGCGGAACTTGTAGACCACGATCTCGCCACCATCGAGCCCGTTGCGGCGCTGCCGGAAGATCACCGGCCCGGGAGAGCTGATCTTCACGCCGATGGCGATGGCCAGCAGCAGCGGCGAGATGATCAGCATGATGACGACGGCCAGCACGATGTCGGACAGGCGCTTCACGAGCTCGTTGGTGCCGGTGAACGGGGTCTCGCAGATGCCCACGACCGGCACACCGTTCATGTCCTGCAGGCGGCCCTGGATGATGCTGATGCCGAACACATCGGGCACGAAGAACAGAGACGCGGTGGTGCCTTGCACCTCTTCGAGCAGCTCGACGATGCGTGGCTGCGAGCCCAGCGGCAAGGTGATGTAGACCTCGCGGATGCTGTTCTCGGTGATGAATGCGGCCACGTCCTTCAGGCCGCCGCGGCGCATGGCGGTGGCGTCGCCGTGGACCCGGTCGTCGGTGCGGTCGTCGAAGTAGCCGGCAAAGTCCACGCCCTGATCGCCGCTCTCGGTGAGCGCCCGCGCCACCTTGACGCCCAGGCCACCGGCACCGACCACGATGGCCGCCCGGCGCGCTTCGGGCCGGGCCGCCAGCTTGCGCACGAGCACGCCGCCCAGCCACACGGCGACCCACTGGAGCACGGGGGTCACGACCATCCAGGTCATCAACACGTTGTCTTCGAAGTAGTGCAGGCTGCGCGTGGCGTAGCCGCACAGCGCGAGGATCGCGACCAACGTGACCCAGCTGGAGGCGATGTCGACGCCGGCGGCGATCAGGTTGTCGCGGAAGCGGTTGCGCCCCGGGAAGGTCAGCGCGAAGACGAGCAGGCACAGCGTCAGCGCGGGCCGGTCGACGAGCTCGTCGAAGTAGAGGGTTGCGAACAGGAACGTGAGCACGGTGATGCTCGGCTCCAGGAACGCGGCGACCAGCGAGGTCACCGACTGCGGTGCGCTGTAGAAGGTTCTCTTGTAGGTGCGGTCGTCAAACATCGGTTCGGGTGGTTGTCACGGTGTGGCGCCAGGTGCCATCGAAAAGCCGATGCGAGCCGTCAGGGCTGCCCGATCCACTGGCGTCAACAACCCAGAGGTGAAGCGTGACGCGCGGATTCTCCACCAAAAACCCGGCTCGACCAGGCCGCTTCTAAGGGGGTCAACGGGGTCGGTGTGCCTACAATCCGTGCATGTTCCACACTCTCAACTCGCTTCTCGGCTCGGCTGTGATGGAGCGCGCCACCTTGCTGCTCAACCACGTGATCGGCGCCGAGCCGGCGGCGGTGACGCGGCTCAAACCCCACGCCGGAAGAAGCATCCGGTTGCACTTCGAGGGCTGGCCGTCGATGTTGCCTCCGTGGCCGCCCATGGCCTTCCGCGTCACGCCGGCGGGCTTGCTCGAATGGTGCGGCGATGCCGATTCAACCGGCGACGCAAGCCCTGCGCTTGATGCCGACCTGCGCGTCAACATCGACGCCTCGAACCCCGCGATGGGCATGGTGCAGGCCCTGACGGGCGAGCGCCCGAAGGTTGATGTGGCTGGCGACGCGGCCTTTGCGGCTGACCTGAACTGGCTCTTCGACAACCTG
>JANNBF010000154.1:0-24242 GCA_031385155.1 Rhizobacter sp. | reverse complement strand
CAGGCGCTCGAGGCGGTAGTTCGGCGTCTCCAGGTTCTTGTTCGGCACCAGCAGCACGGTCACTCGCTGCTTCAGCTCGATCTTGGTGATCTCGGTGCGCTTCTCGTTGAGCAGGAACGAGGTCACCTCGACCGGCACCTGTACATGCACGGCGGCGGTGTTGTCCTTCATCGACTCTTCCTGAACCATGCGCAGGATCTGCAGCGCGGAGCTTTCGGTGTCGCGGATGTGGCCGGTGCCGTTGCAGCGCGGGCAGGTGATGTGGCTGCCTTCGCTGAGCGCAGGGCGCAGGCGCTGGCGGCTGAGCTCAAGCAGGCCGAACTTGCTGATCGAGCTGAACTGAACGCGGGCGCGGTCCTGGCGCAGCGCGTCGCGCAACCGGGTCTCGACCTCGCGGCGGTTCTTCGACTCTTCCATGTCGATGAAGTCGACGACGATCAGGCCGCCGAGGTCACGCAAACGCATCTGGCGCGCGATTTCATCTGCGGCTTCGAGGTTGGTTCTCGTCGCGGTCTCTTCGATGTCGGAGCCGCGCGTCGAGCGCGCCGAGTTCACGTCGACCGACACGAGGGCTTCGGTGTGGTCGATCACGATCGCGCCGCCGGACGGCAGGTTCACGGTGCGCGAGAACGCGGTCTCGATCTGGTGCTCGATCTGGAAGCGGCTGAACAGCGGCGCGTCGTCGCGGTAGCGCTTGACCTTGTGCGCCGTCTCGGGCATCACGTGGGCCATGAACTGCTGGGCCTGGTCGTAGATGTCGTCGGTGTCGATCAGGATCTCGCCGACATCGGCAGTGAAGTAGTCGCGGATCGCGCGGATCACGAGGCTCGATTCCTGGTAGATCAGGAACGCGCCCTTGCCGGCCTTGGCGGCGCCGTCGATGGCGCTCCAGAGCTTGAGCATGTAGTTCAGGTCCCACTGCAGCTCGGGCGCGGTGCGGCCGATGCCGGCGGTGCGCGCGATCAGGCTCATGCCCTTCGGGTACTCGAGCTGGTCGAGGTTTTCCTTCAGCTCTTCACGGTCTTCGCCCTCGATGCGGCGGCTCACACCACCGCCGCGCGGGTTGTTCGGCATCAGCACCAGGTAGCGGCCGGCGAGGCTCACGAACGTGGTCAGCGCCGCGCCCTTGTTGCCGCGCTCTTCCTTCTCGACCTGGACCAGCAGTTCCTGGCCGTTGCTGATGACGTCTTGAATGCGCGCGTCGCGAACGCTGGCGCCTTCACGGAAGTAGTTCTTCGAGATTTCCTTGAACGGCAAAAAGCCGTGGCGGTCTTCGCCGTAGTCGATGAAGCAGGCCTCGAGCGAGGGCTCGACGCGTGTCACCACGGCCTTGTAGATGTTGCCCTTGCGTTGCTCGCGGCCTTCGATTTCGGTCTCGAAGTCCATCAGCTTCTGGCCATCGACGATGGCCAGGCGGCGCTCTTCGGGCTGCGTCGCGTTGATCAGCATGCGTTTCATTCGTGCACTCCTTCTGGCGCAGCGGCTGTGCGCTGCGCGTCACCCACAGTCACCGCCGGCAAGGCCGGCAGGCGACGATTCGATGCACGAGAAACGAGAAAGAGGACCGAAGGGTGTCGCCCTGGACTGCGGATGAATCGGAGCGGTCAGACGACCGGCGATTCAGGCAGCGTTGGCGCGTGCGTGGCAGTGGCGAGTGCGGGGTGCCGCCGGCACGTCAGCCACGAGGGCAAGGCGTGTTCGGCGCGAGCGCGGCGCCTCCGGGCCGCGCAGGGCGCGCACGCTTGCCTGCAGGCGGGTGGCCTGGGCAGCGGGCGCACGGGGCGCAGTGGTTCGGGGGCTGGCGTCAACATCCGCATGGGGTCACTGGACGCGGGCAGAAGCTTCGAGGCGGGCGCTGCGAGCCGGTTTCCGGCCTAGTTGCCTAGTTTCAGCAGCGTGCTTCGGTCTTCTGCCCGGGAAACCTTTTGAATGGGCTCTGTCTTTGTTTGCTCTGCCACCCCGGGCTCGCGGCTGCTGCGTCACTTGGGGACGGCGCCCGCTGCAGGCATCGAGGTGTTGCATCACCATGTGGCCGGGCGCAAACCCAGCCGCCACGAACTGCCCTCAGTGCGTTGATCCTGAGACTAAACTCTGAAGAATCAATCACTTACGGCGGCTACGTGGTGCAACGCATTATAGGGGCCAAACCAGCGGCCCCGGCCCGGATAAAGCCCGTGGTTCCCGCACCGGCATTGGCACTGAGACCGGCACCGGCCCCACCGGCCGTGCACCGGGTCGTGATCGACGAAGGCTCCGAAGGCCAGCGGCTCGACAACTTCCTCGTCAAGCTGCTCAAGGGTGTGCCCAAGACGCATGTGTACCGCGTGATCCGCTCCGGCGAGGTGCGCGTGAACAAGGGTCGCGCAGCGGCTGACACGCGGCTCGCATTGGGCGACGAGGTGCGCATACCGCCGGTGCGCGTGGCCGACCGCAGCGAGGTGCCCCCAGCGCCGCCGCGCGAGTTCACGGTCGTGTTCGAAGACGAGCACCTGATGGCCATCGACAAGCCCGCCGGCGTGGCGGTGCACGGCGGCAGCGGCGTGAGCTTCGGCGTGATCGAGCAGCTGCGCCGCGCCCGGCCGACCGCCAAGTTCCTGGAACTGGTGCATCGGCTCGACAAGGAGACCTCGGGTCTGTTGCTCATCGCGAAGCGCCGCTCGGCGCTGGTCGCATTGCAGGATCAGTTGCGCGTGCACAGCGGCGAGAAGGTCATCGGCAAGACCTACGCTGCGCTGGTTATCGGTGACTGGCCGGCAGCGAAGAAAGTGATCGACGTGGCGCTGAACAAGGTGCTGTCGGCCGAGGGCGAGCGCCGTGTGCTTGTGGTGGGAGACGACCACGAGGCGGGGCGCCGCTCGATCACGCTCGTCAAGGTGGCGCAGCGCTTCGGTGGCTTCACGCTGCTCGACGTGACCATCAAGACCGGCCGCACACACCAGATCCGCGTGCACCTCACGCACGAAGGGCACGCGATTGCTGGGGACGAGAAGTACGGCGACTTCGCGCTCAACAAGGCGCTGGCCAAGGGCACGGCCGTTCCTGGGGCGCGATTCGACCGCATGTTCCTGCACGCGAAGCACTTGCGCTTTGCCCACCCCGCGACAGGGGAGGTGATCACGCTTGCCGCGCCGCTGCCCGCAGAATGTGAAGCCCTGCTCCAAACCCTTGCCGCTGCCCGCCCGTGACCCTTCTCTCATGACACCCCTCTCATGACACCCCTCTCATGACCACCGCCCGCCGCTTCGACCTGATCGTCTTCGACTGGGACGGCACGCTGTACGACTCGACCGCGCTGATCACGCGCTGCATTCAGGCCGCATGTGCCGACGTGGGCGTGGCGGTGCCGACCGACCGCGACGCGAGCTACGTGATCGGCATGGGCCTCGCCGAAGCCTTGCAACACGCGGCCCCCACCTTGCCGCGCGAGCGCTACACCGAGCTGGCCGCGCGCTATCGCCACCACTACACGGCGCGCCAGCACGAGATCGCGTTCTTCGACGGCACGCTGACGATGCTGAACGCGCTCAAGTCACGCGGCCACTTGCTGGCCGTGGCCACGGGCAAGTCCCGCCGCGGGCTCGACGACGCGCTGGGCACCTCGGTGCTGCGCGGCCTGTTCGATGCCAGCCGCACGGCGGACGAGACTGCATCGAAGCCAGACCCGCGCATGCTGCGCGAGCTGATGGGCCAGCTCGATACCGACCCCGCCCGCACGCTGATGATCGGCGACACCACGCACGACCTGCTGCTCGCCGCCAATGCCGGCGCGGCGAGCGTGGGCGTCAGTTACGGCGCGCACGAGCCGAGCGAGTTTCACGCTTACGCGCCGCTGCATGTGGCGCACTCCACCGCCGACCTGAGCGCCTGGTTGCAGCACCATGCTTGACGCCGCCGAACGCCCCGACCCGGCCAGCGCGCTGCTGCTGTGCCCATCCGCCGACCTGGTCGAGCGTGGCACCGCGCACGTGTTCGACGTGCTGCAGTACCGGCAACCTGCGCGCGCCTTCGCGCTGCGCTTCGACGGCGTGGTGGTGGCCTACCTGAACCGCTGCCTGCACGTGCCCACCGAGATGGATTGGCAGCCTGGCGTCTTCCTCGACACCGGCCGGGAATACATCCTCTGCGCTACCCACGGCGCGGCCTACGAGCCGCACACCGGGCGCTGCGCAGGAGGGCCTTGCGGGCGCGGCAAGCTGACCGCGATAGAGACCTTCGAGCGCGACGGTCAGGTGTATTGGTATCCTTCTCGAGATACCCAACCCGCCTTCGCCGACTGACGTTTCCGGTGCGGGCCACAAGGCGCCCATGACACCTTCTGACGACACTCCGGGCGCTGCTTCAAGCGCCTTGCCGCCGGCCGCACCGAGCGCCATTGCCGGCCCCACCGCGACCCCCAGCGCCTGGGACGGCGTGGCCCAGACCTTCGCCCGCGACTACCTGCGCGACCGCCGCAGCGAGCGCCGCTGGCGCGTGTTCTTCCGTCTGACGTGGCTGCTGCTGTTCGGTGTGATCGCGTGGTCGCTGGTCGCCTCACGCGGCCACGGCACGGCGCCAGCCGGCCCGCACACCGCGCTGATCGAAGTGCGCGGCGAGATCGCGGCCGGGGCCGAAGCCAGCGCCGAGAACCTGTTCCCGGGCCTGAAGAGCGCGTTCGAAGACGCGGGCGCACTGGCCGTGGTGCTGCGCTTCAACTCACCCGGCGGCAGCCCGGTGCAAAGTGGCCTGATCAACGACGAGATCCGCCGCCTGAAGGCGCTGCACAAGAAGAAGGTCTATGCCGTCGTCGAAGAGACCTGTGCTTCCGGCGCCTACTACATCGCCGTGGCGGCCGATGAGATCTATGCCGACAAGGCCAGCGTGGTCGGCTCGATCGGCGTGCTGATGGACAGCTTCGGCGCCGTCGGCGCGATGGAGAAGCTGGGCATCGAACGCCGGCTCATCACGGCCGGTGAGAACAAGGGCATCGGCGACCCGTTCTCGCCGCTGCCGGCGAAGCAGCGCGCTTACCTGCAGACCACCATCGACCAGATCCACCAGCAGTTCATCGCGGTCGTGCGCGAGGGCCGCGGCAAGCGCCTGAAGGAAACCGGCGACACCTTCAGTGGCCTGTTCTGGAACGGCGAGCAGGCGCTGGAGAACGGCCTGATCGATCATCTGGGCAGCCTTGACTACGTGGCGCGCGAGGTCATCAAGGCCGAAGAAGTCATCGATTACACGCCGAAGGAGAATGTGGCGGAGCGCCTGGCCAAGCGCTTCGGCGCGTCGGTCGGTGCGGGGGCGGTGAAGGCGCTGCAAGGCATCGGCGCGATCCGCTGAACCTCTTCGCCGCGCAGCGCGCGAGCACACCGGGCCCAGCAACCGAAAAGGAATGACATGGATGCCCTGATCCTCTCCCGCATGCAGTTCGCGGCGAACATCACCTTCCACATCCTGTTCCCGACCATCAGCATTGCGCTCGGCTGGTTGCTGCTGTTCTTCCGCCTGCGCTGGCTCAAGACGCGCACCGGCGCCGACCCCGCCGCCGCGCAAGGCTGGCTCGATGCCTACCGCTTCTGGACCAAGGTGTTCGCGCTGACCTTCGCGCTCGGCGTGGTCAGCGGCATCACGATGAGCTTCCAGTTCGGCACCAACTGGCCGGGCTTCATGGAGCGCGTGGGCAACATCGCCGGGCCACTGCTGGGGTACGAGGTGTTGACCGCGTTCTTCCTTGAAGCCGGCTTCCTCGGGATCATGCTTTTCGGCCACGGACGGGTGAGCGAACGGGTGCACCTGATGGCGTCGTTCTTCGTCGCTTTCGGCACCACGCTCAGTGCGTTCTGGATCATCGCGCTGAACTCGTGGATGCAGACGCCGGCAGGATACGAAGTGATCGCCGGCACATACCACGTGAAGAGCTGGTTCGAGGTGATCTTCAACCCGTCGTTCCCGTACCGCTTCACACATGTGCTGCTGGCCTCGGCGTTGACCTGCGCGTTCCTGCTGACCGGCCTGTCCGCGTGGCAGGTGCTGCGCGGCGTGGCGCCGCGCTCGGCACCGCGCGTGATGCGGGTGGGCCTCACGCTCGCGGCCATCGCGATACCGCTGCAGATCATCGCCGGTGATGCACATGGCCTGAACACGCTCGAGCACCAGCCGCAGAAGATCGCTGCGATGGAGGGCGTCTGGGAGACCGAACGCGGCGCGCCGCTGCTGCTCTTCGCCATCCCCGACAACGCGCAGCGCAAGAACCACTTCGAGCTGAAGATCCCGAAGGTCGCGAGCCTCGTGCTCACGCACGATGCCGATGGCGAGATCAAAGGCATGAACGAGTTCGTGGGCAAGCACCCGCCGCCGCTGCCGGTCTTCTTCGCCTTTCGCATCATGGTCGGCGTGGGGCTGTTGATGCTCGCAACGAGCTGGGCCGGCTGGTGGCTCTACCGGCGCGGCGGCTGGCGCACCGAGGCGCTGCCGCGCGCGCTGCTGTGGCTGTTCGCCGGCATGACGTTTTCGGGCTGGGTGGCCACCGTGGCCGGCTGGTACGTGACCGAGATCGGCCGGCAGCCGTTCATCGTGTACGGGCTCATCCGCACCGCCGATGTCGTGACCCAAACCCCGTCGGCCATGATCGGCGCGACGCTGGCGCTCTACATCACGCTGTACATCGCGCTGATCGCGGCTTATGTGAGCGTGCTGAAGTACATGGCCGAGAAGCCCGAAGACGTGCTCGCAGTCGAGGCCGTCGAGCGTGCGGCCACGCCGGTGGGTGCGGCCACATCGCCGGTGATGCCCGCAGGGAATGTGGCATGAGCGGCTGCATGAGCGCGCCATGAGCGTCATGTCGTTCGACAGCATGCTGCCCGTCATCTTCATGGCGCTGATGGGCGTCTCGATGCTGATCTACGTGGTGAGCGACGGCTACGACCTCGGCGTGGGCATGCTGATGCACCGCGCCACGCCGGCCGAGAAAGACGTGATGGTCGCCTCCATCGGCCCGTTCTGGGACGCCAACGAAACCTGGCTCGTGCTCGGCGTGGGCATCCTGCTCGTGGCCTTCCCGAAGGCGCACGGCGTGGTGCTCGGCGAGCTGTACCTGCCGGTCACGCTGATGCTCGTCGGCCTGACCTTGCGCGGCGTGGCGTTCGACTTCCGCGTCAAGGCGAAAGACACGCACAAGACCACCTGGGACCGGCTTTTCTTCGCCGGCTCGGTGCTCGCATCGGTCTCGCAGGGCTGGATGCTCGGGCGCTACATCAGCGGCTTCGGCGAGGGCTGGAACTACCCGGTGTTCGCCGCGGCTATCGCCATCGCGCTGCCGATGGCCTATGCGTTGATGGGCGCGACCTGGCTCGTCATGAAGACCGAAGGCGAGCTGCAGGAGCGCGCCATCGGCTGGGCCAAGATCGCCTGGGGCCCGATGGTGGTGGGCATGGTGCTGATCTCCATGGCCACGCCGTGGATCAGCGCCACGGTGCGCGAGCGCTGGTTCGCGTTGCCCGAGATCATTGCGCTGATGGCGATCCCGCTGATGACCGGTGTGGCGCTGCTCGCCGTGCGCGCGCTGCTCAACTCGCAAGCCGTGCGCGGTACCGAATGCTGGGTGCCGTTCGTGCTGCTCATCATGGTCTTCGTGCTCGGCTTCCTGGGCCTGGCCTACAGCATCTACCCGTTCGTGGTGATCGACAAACTCACCATCTGGCAAGCCGCCAGCAGCCCGGAGGCGCTGAAGGTGATTCTCTTCGGCACCTGTATTTCGGTGCCGGCGATTGCCGCGTACACGGTGTTTTCGTACCGGGTGTTCCGGGGGAAGACGGGGGAGTTGAAGTACGCGTGACGGGCGGGCTTGACAGCGCACGGCGTACCGGCAAAACACTGCGCTAGGGAGCGCGGCTGTGAGCATGCGGAATCGCCAACCCCTCCGCCACCGCGATGCGCTCCAGCGCCTGCTCGAACAGCGCCCTCGCCGAGCCCGCAACGTTGGTCAGGTAGGCGTGCAGTTGCGCGTCGGCCGGGCTGCGGTTGGTGCAGTCGGCGCTGTAGGTTTCGAAGGCCGAGAGTTGCATCACGAGTTCGGCCACGTGGCGCGGGCATTCGCAGGCCACGGTGGACGACGCTGCGGCGAATTGCGCCAGCGCCTCGGCATCGAAACGGGGCGGGGGCGGGGGCGCGGCTGAGCGCAGCAGCGGTGCGGTGGAGACGGCTTCTGATGCAGAAACATGCCCGCGCGCAGCCAGCAGCGCATGCAGGTCGTGCGCCGCCAGTGGCGCGCGGAACAGCTCGACGCCGGCATCGCTCAATCGCTGCAACTGGGGCTCGGCCGCAAAGTCGTAGACCAGCGCGATGCGAGGCAGTCGCGCGGCCGCCGGCCAGCCGTCGGCCAGTTGCAGAACCTGCTCGGCCGCATCGGGCTGCAACGAAGCCAACTGAACCAGCAGCAGGTCGGCGGCAGGCGGCAACGCGCCATCAGAGCCCGCTGCCGTGCGGCCGCCAGGCGTGTCGCCGCCCGGCCGATCAAGACCTGCCAGCGCCTGCGCCAGGTCACTGAAGGTAGCCGCCACGTGCGCGCCGGCCCACGCCATGGCGCGCAGCCCGCTGCCTGCCGCAAGGCGTCGCGCCAAGCCACGGCCGACGATCACCAACGACAAGGCCTCGGCCGGTGCCGCCGGAGGCGGCGCTCCGGCGCTGCGCCCGCCGCGCACCGCCGCAAGCGCGTGCAACGCCTCGAGCGAAGCGCGGGCGACCGTGCCGATGGCATGGCCCCTGTCGACGAGTTGCTTGACCAACACCAGCCGCTCCACATCGAGCGGGGAATAGAGCCGTTGGCCGGAGGCGGCGCGCGCGGGGCCGACCACCTGATAGCGCCGCTCCCAGACCCGCAGCGTGGCCACCGGGAGGCCGGCCATGCGGGCGGCCGCGCCACTGCGGCAGCCGACGGCCTTCGGCGCATCTGCCGCACTGGTGCCGGCGGCAGCGCCGACAGCATCGGAATTGAACGAGGGTTGGAATGGCATTGACCCGTATTTGACTCTTTTTTTCTCATGAGTTGCCCGCAATTTCCGAGACAAAGCCTGACCAATGCGGCTGGCATTCGACGGTTGGGTATAGTCCAGCTGCTGTAGCAGCGATAAGTTTCGCCACCTTCAACCCACTCCGAGACACACCATGACCACCAGCCGCCGCCAGTTCATGATGACCATCGCCACCACCGGTGCCGCGCTCACGGCCGCCAGTCAGGCCATGGCACAAGCCAAGCTCGACGAGAAAGACCCGCAAGCCGTCGCACTCGGCTACGCGGCCGACACGACCAAGGTCGACGCCAAGAAGTACACGAAGCACGACAACACCCAGCAGTGTGGCAACTGCGCGCTGTTCCAGGGCAAGGCCGCTGACGCCGCAGGCAACTGCCCGCTGTTTGCCGGCAAGCAGGTGGCGACCAAGGGCTGGTGCAGCGCATGGGCCAAGAAGGCCGGCTGACACCCGCCATGCCCGGCTTTCGGGGCAACAAGGCCGGGTTGCCCAGCAAGCCCTGCGTGCAGTGCGGCCGCACCATGACCTGGCGCCGCGCCTGGGCCAAGAACTGGGCTGAAGTGAAGTACTGCTCCGACCGCTGCCGAGCGCAGGCTCGATGACGGCGCCGTGCGCCGGCGTAAGCGGCGCGCTGAACACGCTGGTGCTGGTCCTGGGCGATCAGCTCAGCCACACCAACCCGGCGCTCGCCGGCGTCGATGCGCACACCGACGCCGTGTTGATGATCGAGGCCCCCGGTGAAGCCACCCTGGTGTGGAGCCACAAGGCGCGCATCACGCTGTTCCTGGCGGCGATGCGGCACTTCCGCGACGAGCTGCGCGCGCGTGGTTTCACGGTGCACTACGTCGCATTGGGCGACAGCGCCGAGCCGACGCTGGCGGCGCGCATGCGCGATAAACTCGGCGAGCTCAAGCCCAATGTCGTGCGCGTCGTGGAGCCTGGCGAGTGGCGCCTGGCGCAAGACATCGCGCAGACCTGCGCCGCTGTATCCACGCCACTGCGCGTCATCGACGACACGCACTTCATGTGCTCGCGCGCCGAGTTCACGCGCTGGTCGCAGCGCTACGGGCGGCAGTTGCGCATGGAGTTCTTCTACCGCGAGATGCGCCGCACCCACCGCGTGCTGCTCGACGACGCGGGCGAGCCCGAAGGTGGCGCCTGGAACTTCGATGCCGACAACCGCAAGCCCTACCCGAAGGCTGGGCCGGGGTTGATCCCAGCACACGAATCGTTCGCACCCGACGCGATCACCAAAGAGGTGATGGCTGAGGTCGAGCAGCGATTCGGCGGGCACCCCGGCACGTTGGCGCACTTCGCGTGGCCGGTATCGCGCGCGCAGGCGCTGCTGGCGCTCGACACGTTCATCGACGCGCGCCTGCCGAACTTCGGCGACCATCAAGACGCGATGTGGAGCGCAACACCCTTCGGCTGGCACTCACTGCTGTCCACCAGCCTGAACCTGCACCTGCTCGACCCGCGCGAAGTGGTCGCTGCCGCCGAGGCCGCGTACCGCGCCGGCCGTGCGCCGCTGGCCAGCGTGGAGGGCTTCATCCGCCAGGTGCTGGGCTGGCGCGAGTTCATTCGCGGCGTGTATCAGTTGGACATGCCTGATATGGCCGAGGCGAACCACCTGCACGCCACGCGCGCCCTGCCCGCCTGGTACTGGAGCGGCGCCACCCGCATGGCCTGCGCGCGTGATGCCATCGAGCAGACGCTGCGCTACGGCTACTCGCATCACATCCAGCGGCTGATGGTGACGGGCCTGTTCGCGCTGCTGGCCGAGACCGACCCGAAGCAGGTGGCCGCATGGTTCCTCGCGGTGTATGTCGATGCGGTCGAGTGGGCTGAGTTGCCCAACGTGGCCGGCATGGCGCTGTACGCCGATGGCGGGCGCTTCACGAGCAAGCCGTATGTGGCCTCGGGCGCATACATCGACCGCATGAGCAACCACTGTACCGGCTGCCACTACGCGCCGACCGCGAAAGACGCTGCCAAGCGCGGCAAGCCGACCTGCCCGTACACGGTGCTGTACTGGAACTTCCTCGACCGCCATGAAGCCGCGCTCGCCGCGAACCCGCGCACGGCGCTGATGGCGAAGAACGTGGCGCGCTTGAGTGCCGAGGCGCGCAGTGCGCTGCGCGTGGAAGCGCAGGCCGTGTTCGACCGGCTCGATTCGCTTTGAGTGGCGTTGAAGTGGTGTTGATCAGGCCTTCGGTCGGCTCAACACGAGCTGCTTCTCGACCTGCTCCGGCGCCATCGCACCCGGCACGCGCTTGCCGTCTTCGAACACCAGCGCGGGCGTGCCGTTGACCTTGTGCTTCTTGCCGAGCGCGGCGTTGCGCAGCAGCGCTGCGGTGTCGCACTGGCCCATGCTGCGCGCCGGGGCCACGCCGTTGATCATCCACTCGCGCCACGCTGTGCTGTTGTCTTTCGCGCACCAGATGTTGCGCGACTTTTCGGGCGAATCACCGCCCAGGATCGGGTACAGGAAGGTGTAGACAGTCACGTCTTTCACCTGCTGCATCTCCTTCTCGAACTTCTTGCAGTAGCCGCAGTTCGGGTCGGCGAACACCACCAGCTTGCGTGCGCCGGTGCCCTGCTTCCAGACGATGGCGTCTTTCAGCGGCAGGGCGGCGAAGTCGATGGCGGTGAGCTTGGCCACCCGTGCTTCGGTCAGGTTGCTGCGCGAGCGCGTCTCGATCAGCTGGCCTTCGAGGAGGTGGTCACCGCGCTCGTCGGTGTAGACGATCTCGGTGCCGATGCGCACCTCGTACACGCCCGGGATCGGGGTCTTCGAGACCTCGTCGATCCTCGGGAAGTCGGGCAGGCGCTCGGCGATGTTCTTGCGGATCTGCGCTTCATCGGCAGCGGCCGGCATGGCCACCGCCACCATGAGCCATGCCGCCACGGCGAGCGCGCTGCGGCGGGCGGCGCGAACCGGCGTGCGGGTGCGAAACAGGGAGTTCATGCAGAAGCTTTCAAAGATGTTCGGGGCGGCTTAGCCGCGCAGGGCCTGGGCCGTCAGCCAGCGCTTGAGTGGCGACAGCCGGTTGACGAGACTCAGCCCGCGGTTGCGAAGTTCCCGCACTGCGGGTGCTGGTTCGGCAAACAGGTTCAGCAAGCCGTCGGTGACCTGCCCCATCGCCCAGGTGGGCGCGGCGCGCTCGCGGGTGTAGCGGCGCAGCAGTTTCTCGTCGCCAAGGTCGCGCCAGGCTTCGCGCTGCTCGATCACGCGGGTCAACGCGGCCACATCGGCCAGGCCCAGGTTCAGGCCCTGCCCGGCGAGCGGGTGCACCACGTGCGCGGCGTCGCCGAGCAGCACCCAACCGGGGCCACACCAGGCTTGTGCGCTGGCAAGCATCAGCGGCCAGCTGGCGCGCGGGGATGCGAGCTTCAACTCGCCCCCCTCGGCGTTGGTCGCCTGCATCAAAGCCTGCTCGAAGGCCGCGTCGTCAGCGGCCAGCAACTCGGCAGCGCGCGCCTCGGGCATCGACCAGACCAGCGCGTACGAATGGCCGGGCGCGGGCGTGTCGAACGGCAGCAAGGCCAGCACGTCGGGTGAGCGGAACCACTGCCGCGCCATGCCCTGATGGGCGCGCGGGCTGGTCAGGCGCGCGGCGATGGCGCGGTGGCCATAGTCGTGGCGGTCGAACGTCACGCCGAGCGCTGCGCGGGCCGGCGAACCCTTGCCGTCGCACAGCGCCGTCAGCGCGGCCTGCACCTCAGTGTCGGTGTCGATCTCGGTATCGTTTTTGGCATCGACGACAGTGATGTGCGGCGCGAAGCGCACCGCCTGCGCCAGTTCACGTTCGAGCACGGCGGCATCGGTGATCCACGCAAGCGCACTGACCCGCTGCTGCCAGGCCGAGAAGTCGAGCGCTGCGGGCGCGGCGTCACCCTGCACGTGCATGTCGAGCACCGGCGTGGCCGCGTGCGCGGGCAGCGCGTCCCAGACCTTCAGGCTGCGCAACAGCGCCACCGATGCGGCGTTCAGCGCATAGGCACGCACATCGGGCGAGGCGTCGGGATCCGCCTTCAACGTGTCGGCCCGCAGCGCCACGCGCAAGCCGAGCCGCGCGAGCGACAACGCGAGGCTGCGCCCCACGATGCCCGCGCCGCGCACCTGCACATCGAATCGTTCCATGCCCAGGATTGTAGGGAGCGGCCGATGCCCCCATCGCTTGCGCAAAGGCACAATCGCCCTCCTGTTGCAACGGCCCGGGAGAGTGTTTTGAGCGACGCGCAAGGTGATGTGCAGGTGCGGGTTCACTCGCTCCACGTGTACCCGGTGAAGTCGTGCGCCGGCATCGACGCGGCCGAGGCGCTCGTGATCGAAACCGGCCTCGAGTTCGACCGCGCCTGGATGCTCGTCGACGCGCACGGCCAGTTCGTCACGCAGCGCAGCCTGCCAGGCATGGCGCTGGTGCGCACCGAGCTCAAGACCTTCGAGCTGGTGCTGCGCGCACCCGGCATGCTGGCGCTGCACCTGAAGCTCGACACCGTCGAGAAGCCGGTGCGCGTGACGGTGTGGAGCGACGAGCTGGCCGCGTACGACATGGGCGACCTGTGCGCCCAGTGGTTCACCGACTTCCTGGGCCAGCCGCTCCGCCTGGTGCGCTTCGACCCCGAACAGAAGCGCCTTTCAGAGCGCAGCTGGACCGGCGCGGTCGAAGCCGAGAACGCCTTCACCGATGGCTACCCGATGCTCGTTGCATCGCTTGCCAGCCTGGCCGAGTTGAACCGCCGCCTGCAGGCCGCCGGCCACGCGCCAGCCGAGATGGCGCGCTTTCGCCCGAACATCGTGCTCGATGGTCTCGATGCGCACGGTGAAGATGCCCTCGACGAGATCGTGTTCGACACACCCGAGGGCCCTATTCGCCTGAAGCTCGTCAAGCCGTGCACGCGCTGCCCGATCTCCGAAGTGGACCCCGCAACGGCCGAGCCCGGCCACGTGGTGGGCGACACGCTGGCCACCTACCGCGCGGATGCGCGGGTCGGCGGCGCCATCACCTTCGGCATGAACGCGGTGATCGTCGACGGCATCGAGCGCACGCTGCGCCCGGGCCTGACGGGCGCGGCGACCTTCGCCTTCGACTGACCCGCACCGAGCGCTGATGCACCGCCTTCGAACCTGGCAGCTCCTCGCCATCTGCGTGCTCACCTGGGGCACGACCTGGCATGTGATCACCTACCAGATCGGCCACACGCCACCCGAAGTGGGCGTGGCGCTGCGTTTCGGCCTGGCCGCCGTGTTGGTGCTGGGCTGGTGCACCTGGCGCGGCGTTCCGCTGCGCTTTTCATTGACCGACCACGCGCGCTTTGCGGTGCAGGGCGGCTTCATGTACGGCGTGTCGTATGTGTGCGTGTACCACGCCGAGCAGCACGTGGCCTCGGGGCTGGTGGCGGTCGGCTACTCGGCGTCGCCGCTCATCAGCGGTGTGGGCGCGCTGGTGCTGTTCGGGGTGGCGGTGACGCAGCGCTTCGTGTGGGGCGGCTTGCTCGCGATGGCCGGCGTGGCGCTGATCTTCTGGCCCGAGTTCGGCAAGGAGTTTGGCCCGGGCGCACAAGGCTCGGGCACCGGACTCGGCGTGGCGTTCACGGTCGCCTCGGTCGTGCTGTCGACCATCGGCAGCCTGAGCGCCAGCCGCAACCGCACGCACCGCCTGCCGTTCTGGCCGGCGCTCGGCTTCGGCATGCTGTACGGCGCGGCCGCGGCGGCGCTCATCGCGTGGGTTCAAGGGCAGAGCTTTGCGGTGCCAGCGGTGGCGTCGTGGTGGGTCGCGCTGCTGTACCTGGCGCTGTTCGGGTCGGTATTGACCTTCGCCTGTTTCCTGACGTTGCAAGAGCGCATCGGCCCCGGCCCGGCGGGCAGCGTGGGCGCGCTCACGCCCTTGCTGGCGCTGGCCATGTCGATCACGTTCGAGGGCTATGCGCCCGATGCGCTGACCGCCGCCGGCGCAGCCCTCGCGGTGCTCGGCAATGCGCTGATGCTGGGCCGCGCCAGCACGCGCGCCGGAACGCTCAAGCCCGCCGCGGCGGCAGCGGAATGAACTCGGTCTCTCCCGGCACCTCGCCCATGGCCTGGGCTTCCCACGCGTCCTGCGCCTGAACCACGCGGCCCTTCCGGCTGGAGACGAAGTTCCACACGATGAAGCGGTGGCCGAGCGCGAAAGCCTCACCCACCAGCACCCGCACGGCCACGCCGTCGAGCCGCGCCGAAGGTATCGCACTGGCCGGCGTGTGCTCGGAGCCCGGCGCGTCTTCTTCATGCGCGGCCGGCAGCGCCACCCACAGTTGCAACCCGTGGCTGCGCCGCACCGCGGCGCGCAGGTCGTCGGGCGTGCGTTCGGAGTGCACGATGCCGCGCCCGGCCGTCATCCAGTTGATCGCGCCGGGCTCGATGCGCTGCACCACGCCAGTGGAGTCGCGGTGCATCATCGCGCCCTCGAACAGGTAGGTGACCGTGGCCGGGCCGAAGTGGTCGAAGAACACGAACGGGCCCACCGCCTGCTGCTGCGCCGAGGGCAGCGCGCGCCGCACGGTGAAGCCACCGCCGAGGTCTTTGGTGTGGGTCGCAATCGCAGGCATGCGGCTCTCCGTTGGGTGGCGCGTGGGTGACGTGTGAGTGGTGCGTGGGCGGTGCGTAGGTGGTGCGTAGGTGCGCGTGGGTGGCGACTCTTGCGCATCATCGCAAGTTAAAATCACCGGTTTAGCTTGTCGCTCGGCTCCTTCGGAGCACCAGGGGGCGACCCACCTCAGAAAGCCCCGTCCATGAGCCTCAAATGCGGCATCGTCGGCTTGCCCAACGTGGGCAAGTCCACCCTTTTCAATGCCCTCACGAAGGCCGGCATCGCGGCGGAGAACTACCCCTTCTGCACCATCGAGCCGAACGTGGGCATCGTCGAGCTGCCCGACCCGCGGCTCGACGCGCTGGCGGCCATCGTCAAGCCCGAGCGCATCGTGCCGGCCATCGTCGAGTTCGTCGACATCGCGGGCCTGGTGGCCGGTGCGAGCAAGGGCGAAGGCCTGGGCAACCAATTCCTGGCGCACATCCGCGAGACCGATGCCATCGTCAACGTGGTGCGCTGCTTCGATGACGAGAACGTGATCCACGTGGCGGGCAAGGTCGACCCGATCTCGGACATCGAAGTGATCCAGACCGAGCTGTGCCTGGCCGACATGAGCACCGTCGAGAAGGGCCTGCACCGCTACAACAAGGTGGCGCGCTCGGGCGACAAGGAAGCACAGAAGATCGTCGACGTGCTGACCAAGTGCATGGCCGCGCTGAACGAAGCCAAGCCGGTGCGTGGCATCGCCTTCAGCAAGGAAGAGCTGGTGCTCGTCAAGCCGCTGTGCCTGATCACGGCAAAGCCTGCGATGTTCGTCGGCAACGTCGATGAGGCCGGCTTCGAGAACAACCCCTACCTCGACAAGCTGCGCGCCTTCGCCGACCGCCAGAACGCGCCAGTGGTGGCGATCTGCGCCAAGACCGAGGCCGAGCTGTCGGAGATGAGCGACGAAGACCGGCTCATGTTCCTCGGCGAGATGGGGCAGACCGAGCCGGGCCTGAACCGCCTGATCCGCGCCGCGTTCAAGCTGCTCGGGCTGCAGACCTACTTCACCGCCGGCGTGAAGGAGGTGCGCGCCTGGACGATCCACGTGGGCGACACCGGGCCGCAGGCTGCCGGCGTGATCCACACCGACTTCGAGCGCGGCTTCATCCGCGCGCAGACCATCGCCTTCGACGACTTCATCACGTTCAAAGGCGAACAGGGCGCGAAAGACGCGGGCAAGATGCGCGCCGAAGGCAAGGAGTACGTGGTGAAAGACGGCGACGTGCTGAACTTCCTGTTCAACGTGTGAGGCCTTGACGAGCGGCGCAAGCCATCGATGAACCCGCTGCACCGACGCCACCTCACGTGACTGCAGAGCTTTTGTCGGACCGGCCGGATCACTCGGGTCGTTGGCTCGTGGCCGCGATCCTGACCTTCGTTGCCTACGCGCTGGCGGGGCTGGTGGCGCTGCGGCTGGCCATTCCGCCGGGCTATGCATCGCCGCTCTACCCGGCCGCAGGCGTGGCCCTGGCGAGCGTGCTGCTGTTCGGCTGGCGCATGTTGCCGGCGGTGGCGCTGGCTGCGGTCTTCGTCAACCTGTCGCTGGCGGCCGACTTCGCCCACCCGACCCCGGCTTGGCTGCTGCTGGCGTGCAGCATCGGCTGCGGCGCGGCGCTGCAGGCGTGGGCTGGAACGCTCCTCGTCAAGCGTTTCACGCCCCAGCCTCTCACGCTCGGCGAGCCACGCGAGGTGGTCGCCTTCCTGCTGGTCAGTGCCGCGTCGTGCCTGGTCAGCCCGGTCTTGGGCAACGCCGCGTTGTGGTTCACGCAGACCGTGCCGCCGGCCAACCTGCCGCTCAGCGTGGCCACCTGGTGGATCGGCGACCTGCTCGGCGTGCTCATCGCCACGCCGGTGCTGTTCACGCTGTTGGGTCGCCCGCGCGAGGCGTGGGCGCCGCGCCGCCTGAGCCTGGGGCTGACGCTCACGCTCGTCACCGTTTTGCTGGTCCTGGGCGTGCGCCAGGTCGTGACCTGGAGCCATGAACGGCTGCAGACGGGCTTCGACCGCGACGCGACCAGCGCCACGCTCGCCCTGGCGGCGCAGTTGAAGCAACCCATCCATGCGCTGCGCGCGCTGCACGGTGTGTTCATCGCCTCCGACGAGGTGACGAGTGACGAGATGCACCTGGCCGCACAGGCATGGCTGAATGACGGCGTCATGCAAGCCATGGGTTGGAACGAGCGGGTGCCGCGCGAGAACGTGCCGCAATTCGAAGCCAAGGCACGCGCCAGTGGCTTGGCCGGATATGCGGTGTTCGACCGCACCGACCTTTCCGCATCGCCGGGTTCGCCGCGTTTGCCGGGTGCACGCGCAGCCGCCACGCCCGATGCCGAAGTGATCGCGATGCGCTACGTCGAGCCCATGACGACGAACGCCGCCGCGCTGGGGGTGAACGTGCTGTCGATTCCGGCGGCACGTGCGGCCGTCGAGCAGGCGCGGCGTACCGGGGCGCCGGTGGCCACGGCCGGGTTCCGCCTCACCCAGACGCCGGGCAACTCGCCGACGTTCGACCCCGGCGTGGTGATCTACCAGGCCGTGTACAAGCCTGTCGCCGCGGGCGCGGCGCAGCGCTTTGAGGCCACGCGCGGTGTGGTGTTCGTGACGCTGCGCCCGAGCGAGCAGTTGAAGGGCCTGTTGGCGCAGGTGCCGGCGTACCTGAGCCTGTGCGTCGTCGACACCAGCGCGGGTGCGCTGCTGCGGCGCCTGGCGGGCCGGGCGGGCTGCGAAGACGACGCCATGCCGCTTCAGCACGTGCGCGCGGTCGAGTTCGCCGGCCGCCAGTGGGAGCTGCGCGTGCAGGCCCGCCCGCAGGACCTGCCCGAATCGAACAGCGCCGATGCCTGGCTGTTCGCGCTGGTGGGCCTGCTGTCCACGGCCATGCTCGGTGGCTTTCTGTTGATCGTGACCGGCCGCACGCGGCGCATCGAAACCGCGGTGCGTGAGCGCACGGCGGCGCTGCAGGCCGAGGTCCAGGACCGGCAGGTGGCCGAAGCGGCGCTGCGCGAGAGCGAACAGCGCTTTCGCAACATCCTGAACAGCGTGCCCATCGGCGTGGTCTACACCGACCTGCAAGGCAATGTGCGCCAGACCAACCCGCGCTACTGCACGCTCACCGGCTACACCGAGGCCGAATTCGTCTCGATGAGCCAGGCCGACTACACCCACCCCGACGACGTGGCGCAAGACAACGACCTGCGCGAACAGCTGGTGCGCGGCGACGTGCCCATGTTCAGGCGCCACAAACGGCTGATCACGCGCCAGGGCACCACCGTGTGGGTGCAGGCCACGGTGTCTTTGCTGCGCGACGCGAACGGCAAGCCGCGCAGCATCGTCGGTGTGGTCGAAGACATCACCGAGCACCTGAAGCTCGAAGAGGCCGAGCGCGCACGCGAAGCGGCCGAGGCCTCGAACCGCGCGAAGAGCGAGTTCCTCTCGCGCATGAGCCACGAGCTGCGCACACCGCTGAACGCGATGCTCGGGTTCGCGCAGTTGCTCGAACTCGACCAGCGCCACCCGCTGACTGCGGCCCAACTGCCTTGGGTCACGCAGATCCAGCAGGCCGGCTGGCACTTGCTGGAGATGATCAACGATGTGCTCGACCTGTCGCGCATCGAGTCGGGCAACGTGCGGCTGCAGATCGAAACGCTGGTCATCGGCGACCTGCTTTCCGCCACGCTGGCACTGGTCGAAGGCGATGCGCGCAGCCGCAACATCCGCATCTCGCAGGAAATGATCGACGGCGCGCACACGCTGGTGGGCGACGCCACGCGCGTGAAGCAGATCCTGACGAACCTGCTGAGCAATGCCGTGAAGTACAACGCCGAGTCCGGCCGCGTGCACATCGGCTGCCGGATGAGCAGCACAGACACGGTGGAAATAGCCGTCACCGACACCGGCCTGGGCATGACGCCGCAACAGCTCAGCGAGCTGTTCCAGCCCTTCAACCGGCTCGGCCGCGAGCGCTCCACCCAACCCGGAACGGGCATCGGCCTCGTCATCAGCCAACGCCTGGCCGAGTTGATGGGCGGCTCCTTGCGCGCGCGCAGCGTGGCGGGGCAGGGGTCGTCGTTCATCCTGCGCCTGCCCTGTTCGCCCGACCCCGACACGGTGCGCTCCGACCTCGCCGACCTGGCCAGCGAACCGGCCGCTTACCACCGCCGGCTGGTGCACTACGTGGAAGACAACGAGACCAACGTCGAGGTGATGCGCGGCATCCTGGCGCAGCGGCCCCAGGTGGAGCTGCAGGTCACGATGACCGGCGCGGCCGGGCTGGCAGCCATCCGCGCGCGCCTGCCCGACCTGCTGCTGCTCGACATGCACCTGCCCGACATGAACGGCATCGACCTGCTGCGCGCACTGCAAGCCGACGTGCGCACCGCCGGCATCCCGGTGGTCGTGGTCTCGGCCGATGCGCTGGCCCAGCAGATTGCCGAGGCCTTTGCGGCGGGCTGCAGCCACTACCTGACGAAGCCGGTCAGCGTGTCGGAGTTGCTGGCGGTGGTGGACGACTTGCTGGCGCAGTCGGAGTCGCGATTTGGGTGAACCGCTTCCACACGGTGGGCTTTGATGACACGCATTCACGAACTGCTGGGTACCGAGCTGCCGATCATCCAGGCGCCGATGGCCGGCGTGCAGGGCCATGCGCTCGCGGTGGCCGTCTCGAACGCCGGCGGCCTGGGCTCGCTGCCGGCCGCGCTGCTGGCGCCCGGCGCGTTGCGCGATGAACTGAGCGCGCTGAAGGCACAGACCACCCGGCCGTTCAACCTCAACTTCTTCTGCCATGAAGCGCCGGTGCGCGACGCCGCGCGTGACGCCGCGTGGCGCGCAGCGCTCGCGCCGTATCACGCCGAGTTCGGTGTCGACGTGAGCACCCTGCCGCCCGCCACCGGCCGCGCGCCGTTCAGCGAGGCGTTGGCCGACCAGGTGGCCGCATTCGAGCCGCCGGTCGTGAGCTTTCACTTCGGCCTGCCCAGTGCCGCGCTGATGCAGCGCGTGCGGGCGTGGGGCGCGGCGATCCTGTCGTCGGCGACCACGCTCGATGAGGCGCTGTGGCTGGAGGCGAACGGCGCCGATGCCGTCATCGCGCAGGGGCTGGAGGCCGGCGGGCACCGCGGCATGTTCCTCGGCGACGACATCACCACGCAGGTCGGCACGTTCGCGCTGCTGCCGCAGCTGGTTCGCGCCCTGCGCGTGCCGGTGATCGCGGCCGGCGGCATTGCCGATGCGCAAGGCGTCGCCGCCGCGATGGCGCTGGGCGCGGCCGGCGTGCAGGTCGGCACCGCCTACTTGCTGTGCCCCGAAGCCACGACAAGCACCGTGCACCGCGCCGCGCTGCAAGGCGCTGCGGCACAGCACACCGCGCTGACGAACCTGTTCACCGGCCGGCCGGCGCGCGGCATCGTGAACCGCGCCATGCGTGAGCTGGGGCCGATGAGCGCGGCAGCCCCGGCGTTTCCGCTCGCCACGGGCTTGATGGCGCCGCTGCGCGCGAGGGCGGAGGCCTTGGGCAGCGGCGCCTTCTCGCCGCTGTGGGCGGGTCAGAACACGAGCGGCTGCCGGGCGGTGCCGGCCGCGCAACTCACGCGGGAACTGGCTGCCGGCCTGCCGGCGCGCTGACCGGCGCCGCCGCGCTGGCAAGCACCGAGCCGGGCGCCTGCTCGCCGCCCAGCGCGTCGATCAGATCGGCGATCAACGGGCCCAGCTCGCCGGTGGCAATGGCTGCGTTCGCATCGAACGCGTCGTCGGCTTTGTCGCCGCGGCCCGGGGCTTCCATGACCACGTCGAGCAGAGCGATCTTCTTCAGCTGCAGCGCATCGGTCAGCACGAACGACACGCGGTCGCGCCAGGTGAGCGCAACGCGCGTGGGCAGCTTGCCGGCGGTGATGTGCTGGCGCACCTCATCGGTATCGAGCGGGTGGCGCGCATAGCGCACGACCGACTTCATCTCGTCGGCCGACTTCAGCTCGCATTCGCGGTCCACGGTGAAGGGCGGTGCGGCCGAGCCGTCGACCAGCCACGCTGCCATCACGGCAGCCGGTGACTCTGCCGTGTGCACGAGCATCGGCGCCAGGCCTTCGAGTGACTTGACGAGCAAGGTCACCACCTGGTCGGCCTTCGAGACGCTGCCGGCATCGACCATCAGCAGCTGGTGCTGGATGCAGACCCAGACCGGCACCGCCGCCTGTTTCGTGAACGCGAGCGGCAGCAGGTCGAGCGTGGCTTCGTCGCGCAGCTCTTTCACCTGCTTCTTGCCCGGCTTGCGGCCGGTGGTCTGTTCGATGTGCAGCGCGCGCTCCTCGGCGCGGCGCTTCACCACCGAGGCCGGCAGCACCTTCTGCTCGATGGCCAGCTTCATCAGCCACTGGCCGGCCACGGCCTCGATCAGCGGGCCATGCGCGCTGCCGCGCGGCGCGGTCCAGCCGAGCGACAACGGTTGGGTGGGGCCGCAGGGCACGAACGCCGCTTTGGCGAGACTTTCTTCGACTTGCGCGACGGTTGAGGACCAGCCGGCGGCGATGCGGTAGACGATCAGGTTCTTGAACAATGACACCTCGGAATTTCAATTGAAATGTCGGTTCGCATTCAACGCGGAACTCGATTGCCATCAGAATCAACGGCTTGCAGACAAGAGCGTAGTCGACATCGGAACGAGCAACGCGCCCAAGTCTGAATTTTGCCGGGATCCGATCGCTCAAGTCTGAACTTTGCACCCCCGAAATCGCGCCGCTTGGCTAAGCCCTGCCGTCAGCCAGTGGCTTAGCGTTTTAGGCACCTAAGCTGCGAACGCCAGCGGCGCCAATTTAAGGGAAGGCGGTAGCCGCAACAGCGGAGACACCACCAGTAGTTCGACACCCACCTTTTTGACCTGAGCGCTGTAGTTCAACGCTTTCCGCGTGCCGGGTAGGCCTGCGTACAACGCGCAAATTTCCGGCGCGTCGTCGTACGTCAGCATCCAGGGCTTGGAGATCGACCGTATGGTTCGTGCAAGAGCCGCGTGATCTTTTGGCGTGTAGAAACTCGTGTACAGCTCTGGACCCATGTTGAAGTAGGGCGGGTCAATGTTCACCAGACTGCGAGCGGGAAGCTTGCGCACAGTGTTGGCAATATACAAGCGAGCATCTTGGCAAGACAGGTGCACCTGCTCTCGGTACAAAGCGACCCGTTGCACTTTTCGCACCAGATCGGCACGGTTGAATCGGCAGTCCAGCAAGTAGTTGCCTTGCTGTTCATAGCCACCGATGACGCCGCCCCTCAAGATTCCAGACCGGTTCGTCCGATTCAAAAACAGTGTGGAGAAGCCCAAGTCCAACATCGACACATCGCTGAGTTGCTGAACCGCACGCTGGCGGCGCCACTCGTTCATCGTGACGGCCGTACGCTCTATTAGTTCACACAGTTGGTCCGGTTCGTTCAGGACGCTGTACCAGAACGCGTAGATCGCGCGATCGATATCGTTGATCCAGACCTCGCTCACCGCGCCAGAAACCAACAGTCTGCAGGCAATGCCCGCGCCACCCGCGAAGGGCTCGCAATAGAAGCCTTGCGCCAACCCGTTGGTGTGGACGATGTCCAGCACGAGGGGGGTCATCTGGGTCTTTCCGCCGGGGTAGCGCAGCGGCGTATCTGTGATTGGCATTGTTCGACGAAGAAGGAGAACGAGCTTCGCGCGCGCGGCCTAAGGCAACCTGGCCAACAGGAATTCAAGCGCTGGCTGCAGGCTCTCCCAGTTGCTGCGGTTGTCTGCTGCGGAAGGAATACGACCACCGTGTACGCCGTTGCCCAACGTGTCCGGCGCGTACGGAGCGTGCTTGTCGCTGGCAGCCGTTCGCAGAACCTTTTCAATGCCGCGAGATGGCGGGTTGGCCTGCTTACTGGCGTGTTCAACACAACGCCCAATCACCGCATCAAGCTCTCGCGAGATTCCGACCCCGTGCTTCTTGGCGTACAGGTGAACAACCCGCTCAAGGATGGCGCGATTGAGGTAGTTGCAGCTGAAGCGCGCCTGATCGGGATCGAGTTCCTTGCCTTCCTTCACCATTCGGAGCAGGACGGGGTCGCGATGCGAAACAACGAAGCCGGACATGATCAGGCGGTTGCGGCGATCGGGGTGAGTGGCGCTCCGACCAGTTGCCTGCTTCTTGGCTTTTTGCGCGCGCGGTGTCTTCGCTGGATCGTAGGGCGCCTCGCTCCGCGCAGCTGGGGAAAATCCTTCCTGCCGCAGTTTTTCGCCATAGCTGGTTCGCTCGCCAGCCTGCGATCTCGAATGCACGGCGGATGCCACACTTGGATCACCCGAGGGCAGTGCGTCCCGCAAAAAGCGCCGCAACGCGGCGTTGAACTCGGCCTGATCCGCATTTGTCGTGCAGTCGTCCCTATTCAACAGAGCGAGCGCGCTGCGGACGTTCGGCAGATAGCGCGTGATGGTCGTCAACCCAATCAAGTCGCGTTCCGTCGACGTAATGAGCTGCGCCGCCACGGCGTACTCTGACCTTGTCCCCGAAAAACGTACTCCGTAGCTGATGTTCAAATTCAGCAAACGGAGAAGTGAGCATGGGCAAGAAAGACGACACCGCGCACCGCGCGCGATACACCTTGGAGTTCAAGCTGGAGGCGGTGCGGCTTGTC
>JANNBF010000147.1:0-13095 GCA_031385155.1 Rhizobacter sp. | reverse complement strand
GTTCGAGTCGACCGGGGAACTCGAAACCGTCAAGGCCGGCTACGCCGCCAACCGGCGCCTCCTTCTCGACCGGCTGCCTACAATTGGCTTCGACGACTACTTCCCGATCGACGGCGCCTTCTATGTCTATGCGTCGGTCCGGCGCTTCTCCAACGACTCGGTCGATTTCTCCCGCCGCATGCTCGCCGAGGCGGGCGTCGCCGCCACCCCGGGACCGGATTTCGACCGGACCCGCGGCCACGGCTATATCCGCTTCTCCTTCGCCGGCACCGGCGCTCACTCCCACTCCCCCCCCGGCGGGAGAGGGCCGGGGTGAGGGTGGTGGACACGTCAATGTCCTCGTGCCCGACATCGGCGACTTCGACGAAGTCACTGTCATCGAGGTCATGGTCAAGGCGGGCGACGCGATCAAGGTCGAGCAAAGCCTCATCTCGGTCGAGAGCGACAAGGCCTCGATGGAGATTCCGTCGTCGCACGCCGGCGTGGTGAACGAGATCAAGGTCAAGGTCGGCGACAAGGTGGCCAAGGGCAGCCTTGTGGCTGTCGTGCAGGCCACGGGTGGCGCACCGGCGGCCGCCGCACCGGCAGCAGCCACAGCGGCTGCGGCGCCAGCGCCTGCAGCGCCCCCAGCGCCGGTCACGCCGGTCACGCCGGCCATGGCGCCCGACAAGCCCGTGCCGACCGCCGCGTTGCCCGCACACGAACCGACCGTCGCCAAAGGCGTGCTCCCGCATGCCTCACCAAGCATCCGCAAGCTCGCGCGCGAGCTCGGCGTACCGCTCGATGAAGTCAAGGGCAGTGGCCCCAAGGGCCGCATCGTGCAGGACGACGTGCACGGGTTCGTGAAGAGCGTGATGGGCGGCAGCGTGCAGACCAAGGCGCAGGCGGCCAAGGCCCCGGCACCTGCAGCCGCCAGCGGCGGCGCATTCCCCGGCTTGCTGGCCTGGCCGGTTGTCGACTTCACCAAGTTCGGCCCGGTCGAGCGCCGCGACCTGTCGCGCATCAAGAAGATCAGCGGCGCGAACCTGCACCGCAACTGGGTCGTGATACCGCATGTCACGAACCACGACGACGCCGACATCACCGACCTGGAGGCGTTCCGCGTTGCGACCAACAAAGAGAACGAGAAGTCGGGCATCAAGGTCACGATGCTCGCGTTCCTCATCAAGGCGAGCGTCGCCGCGCTGAAGAAGTTCCCGGACTTCAACGCCTCGCTCGACGGCGACCAGATCGTTCTGAAGCAGTACTTCCACATCGGCTTCGCAGCCGACACGCCGAACGGCTTGATGGTGCCGGTCATCAAGGATGCCGACAAGAAAGGCATTTTCCAAATTTCGCAAGAGATGGGCGATTTGGCAAAGAAGGCCCGTGACGGAAAATTGAGCCCGGCAGAGATGAGCGGCGGCTGCTTCAGCATCAGCTCGCTCGGCGGCATCGGCGGGCGCTACTTCACGCCGATCATCAATGCGCCCGAGGTGTCGATCCTCGGTGTGTGCAAGAGCGCAACCGAGCCGCGCTGGGACGGTACGCAGTTCGTGCCGCGCCTGATCCTGCCGCTGAGCCTGAGCTGGGATCACCGGGTGATCGACGGCGCCTCTGCGGCGCGCTTCAACGCGTACCTCGGGCAGATCCTGGCCGACTTCCGCCGCGTTCTCTTGTAAGGGCGACGGATGACCACCGTGGTGATCGTTCGCAAGAACGGCATGGTCGCACTCGCGGCCGACACGCTCGTGACCTTCGGCGACACCCGCCTGGGTCATGACTACGAAGCCAACAACAAGCTGTTCAAGGTCGGTGATTCGTGGATCGGCATGGCCGGCACGACGGCGCACTTCCCGGTGCTGCGCCGCGCGCTCGCCGCGTTGCCGGCTGACGAGTTGAAGCTGCACTCGCGCGACGAAGTGTTCGACACCTTCCTGAAGATTCACCCGAAGCTGAAGGAGACCTTCTTCCTCAACACCAAGGAAGAAGACGCCGACCCGTACGAGAGCTCGCAGCTCACCGCACTCATCGCCAACCATGCCGGCATCTTCGGCGTGTATTCGTACCGCGAGGTGTTCGAGTTCGACCGCTTCTGGGCCATCGGCACCGGGCGCGCGTTCGCGCTCGGCGCCATGTACGCGGCGTTCGACAAGGTGAAGACGGCCCGCGAGCTGGCCGACATTGGCGTGCGCGCCGGGTGCGAATTCGACAAGAACTCCAGCGGGCCGGTGAACGCCCACACGATCAAACTGAAAGTGAAAGACTGACATGGCCGTGATCGATATCAAGGTGCCGGACATCGGCGACTTCAAGGACGTGGCGGTGATCGAGCTGCTCGTCAAACCTGGCGATACGGTGAAGCTCGAGCAGAGCCTGATCTCGGTCGAGAGCGACAAGGCCTCGATGGAGATCCCGTCGTCGCACGCCGGCGTGGTGAAGGAAATCAAGTTGAAGGTGGGCGACACGGTCAACGAGGGGTCGGTGATCTTGTCGCTGGAGGCGGCGGGCGCGGCGGTTGCTGCGCCGGCCCCTTCGGTGGTGATCGCGCCCCCACCCCAGCCCTCCCCCAGTGGGGGAGGGATTGTCGAGGCGCCTCAGGCGGGGCAGTTTGTCGGCGCGGCCGACACCGAATGCGACCTCGTCGTGCTCGGCGCCGGCCCGGGCGGTTACTCGGCGGCGTTCCGCGCCGCAGACCTCGGCATGAAGGTCGTGCTGATCGAGCGCTTCGCCGCGCTCGGTGGCGTGTGCCTGAACGTCGGCTGCATTCCGTCGAAGGCACTGCTGCACGTGGCGGCGGTGATGGACGAGGTCAAGCACTTCGAGGCGCTCGGCGTCACTTTCGCGCCGCCGGCTGTGGACCTGGCCAAGCTCAGAACCCACAAGGAAAAGGTGATCGGCAAACTCACCGGCGGCCTGGCTGCGATGGCGAAGATGCGCAAGGTCACGGTGGTGCAGGGCACGGGCGAGTTCATCGACCCGTTCCACATCAAGGTGGCGCTAGCCAAGGGCGGCGAGCAGACCATCAAGTTCAAGCAGGCCATCATCGCCGCCGGCTCCGAAGCCGTGAAACTGCCCTTCCTGCCGAAGGACGACCCACGCATCGTGACCAGCACCGGCGCGCTGGAACTGCGCCAGAGCCCGAAGCGCATGCTCGTCATCGGCGGCGGCATCATCGGCCTGGAGATGGGCACGGTGTACTCCACGCTCGGCGCGCGGCTCGACGTGGTCGAGATGCTCGACGGCCTGATGCAAGGCGCCGACCGCGACCTGGTCAAGGTCTGGCAGAAGATGAACGCACCGCGCTTCGACAAGCTGATGCTCAAGACCAAGACGGTCGGTGCCGAAGCCACGGCCGAGGGCATCAAGGTTCAGTTCGAGGGCCTGGACGGCACCAAGAGCGAAGGCCTCTACGACCTGGTGCTGCAGGCCGTGGGCCGCACACCGAACGGCAAGAAGATCGGGGCCGAGAAGGCCGGCGTGATCGTCGGCGAGCGCGGCTTCATCCCGGTCGACATCCAGATGCGGACCAACGTTGCGCACATCTTCGCCATCGGCGACATCGTCGGCCAGCCGATGCTGGCGCACAAGGCGGTGCACGAGGCGCATGTGGCGGCCGAGGTGGCGTCGGGCGACACCAAGGCCGCGTTCGATGCGCGTGTGATCCCGAGCGTGGCCTACACCGACCCCGAGGTCGCGTGGGTCGGCCTGACCGAGGACGAAGCCAAGGCCAAGGGCATCAAGGTCAAGAAGGGCCTGTTCCCCTGGAGCGCCTCGGGGCGCGCCATCGCCAACGGCCGCGACGAAGGCTTCACCAAGCTGCTGTTCAGTGAAGAGACGCACGCCATCGTCGGCGGCGGCATCGTCGGCACGCACGCCGGCGACATGATCGGCGAGGTGGCGCTGGCCATCGAGATGGGCGCCGACGGCGTGGACATCGGCAAGACCATCCACCCGCACCCGACGCTGGGCGAGAGCATCGGCCTGGCGGCCGAAGCCTATGAAGGCGCTTGCACCGACCTGCCGCCCGTGAAGCGCTGACCGGCCGCAACGCGGATCACAACAACGAAGGGGCCTCGCGGCCCCTTCGTTGTTTGGCGATGACCGCTCAGCGCTTCACGGCTTGCGGGGCGCGGCCGGGGCTGCAGCCGGCACCGGTGGTGCGCTGGTGGCCATGCGCTGAGCGCGGGCGTCGAGCTCGTTGCGGTCCAGCGCCACGGCTTCGGCCACGAGCAGCGGGCAGCGCAGCGGGGCGTCGTTGCCTTGCTCCCAGCCTGCGGCGTCGTTGGCTTGCGCGTCGATGCGGCTCACGCCGAGCTGTGCGCTGAGCTGGTACATCGCCGCGTGCGTGCGCACGTAGGCCACGCCCAGGTCGTATTCGGCATTTGCATACGCGCGGCGTGCGGTGTAGACCTCGTTCTCGGCGTTCAGCAGGTCGAGCAGGCTGCGCTGGCCGATGTCGAACTGCTGGCGGTAGGCGTCGCGTGCCTTCTCGATGGCCAGCGTGTTGCGCTCCAGCAGCACCAGTTGATCGGCGAGTTTGCGGGTGTCGTTGTAGGCGATGGCGGTGGTCTGGCGCGTGTCGCGGCACGCCTTGTCACGCAGGTCGGCCGCCTGGCTGACGAGGTTGGCTTGCTGGCGCAGGCGGGCCTGGTCGGCGCCGCCGTTGTACAGGTTCCAGTTCAACACGATCTCGGCCGCGCTGTTGCGCGACTGGTCGGCCACGCCGTCGAGGTTCTTGCCGAGCGAGCTGCGCAGCCGCGCCTCGACGCGCGGCTGGAACGCCGACTGGCGACCATCGGCCAAAGAACGCGCTGCGCGCAGGCTTTCGATGCTGGCGCTGACCGACGCGCTCTGGCGCACCGCGAGGTTCATGGCTTCACCGGCACTGGCGGGCAGGGCGGTGCGCATCATCGTGACGCTCGGCAGACTCTTCGCAGGGGCGCTGCCGACAACCCGCAGATAACGTGTCGTCACGTCGTGCAGGTTGGCGATCTCGGTGCTCAGGTTCGACTCGGCAAGCGCCTGGCGCGCACCGGCCTGTTCCAGGTCAACGCCGCGCCCCACGCCGGCCTTGAAGCGCGACTGGATCTGCAGGAATGCATAGCGGTGCTGCACGTAGTTGTCTTCGGCGAGTTGCACCAGGCGGCGAAAGCGCAGCACGTCGTAGTGCGCGCGCGAAGCTTCCAGCGCGGCCTGCTCGCTGGCATCGACGAAGTCGAAGTAGCGCGCCAGGCGGTCATGGCCGAGCCGCTCAATGTCGTTGCGCGTGCCCAGGCCGTCCCACAGCAGCTGGGTCAGGTTCAGGCCCATGGCGCTGCGGGTCAGCGTTTGCGAGACCGGCGTGCGGGTGCTGATGCGGTCGTTGTCCTTGCCGACACTGGCGGTGAGGTCCACACGCGGGCGGTAGGCGCTGCGGGCCACGTCGACCGCGTCCATCGAGGCGCGGTAGGCGTTGTACCGGGCCGTGACTTCAGGGCTCGTGGTCACCGCCTGTTCGACCGCCGCACGCAGCGGGTCAGCGGGTTGTGCCATGGCGCCCTGCGCGGCCGACCAGCCGATGGCGATGGCAAGCGCGAGGCGGCAGTAGGCGAGTCGGTTTGATTGCATGAGATTCCCGGAACTGAATATCTTCGCCACTGGCCCAATCAGGTCGGGGTCGGCAATGCGATCCTTCGACGCGGACGGGGCCGTAGCAACTGAGGCGCGAGTGTAAGCAGGCCATGCAATTCGCTGCGAACGCCAATTGCACGCCAGCCCACAAATTCACGGCACCCGCGCTGCGTTTGCGCAATGACAACACCGCTGTGGCGGCCGGCGTAAGCAATTGAACACATCGCCGCCTTGCGGCCGTGATTACTGCTCAAGTCTCGGGTGGGCTCGTCGAGAACACGGCGTTGGCTCAATGCCTGCCCGCCCGTGACCCTTGTTTCCCCTCTTTCAAAGGCTGCCCCAGTGACCGCTGCATGCCTTGGGCACGTGGCGGCTGCGCTCGGTCGTGCGTGGCCTGCGTGGCGGCGCACTGCGGTGCGCGGCTTGGTCGCATGGGCGGCGTGCGTGTCGATCACGCTGCCGGCGTGGGACGCGCAGCTCATGCTTCGCGCGGCGCAGGCGCATGGCGCGCAGGCGGTGGCTGGGGCGCGTGCATTGCAAGGTGTGCTGGGTGGCCTGACCGGGCAGGACGATGCCAGCCGGCTCGCCGCCCTCAACGAGTTCTTCAACCGCCGCATCGTCTTCGCGACAGACCTCGAGGTGTGGGGCCAGGCCGACTACTGGGCCAGCCCGCTAGAAGCACTCGGCAAAGGGCGCGGCGATTGCGAGGACTACGTGATCGGCAAGTACTTCAGCCTGCTCGCAGCCGGCGTGCCGCCGGCCCGGCTGCGGCTCGTGTATGTGCGGGCAATGATCGGGGGGTCGGGCGGTGAGGCCACGGCGCACATGGTGCTGGCCTACTACGCAAGCGCGGGTGCAGAGCCGCTGATTCTGGACAACCTGATCGGCGACATCCGGCCCGCTTCCCGGCGGCCGGACCTCGAGCCGGTGTTCAGCTTCAACAGCGAGGGCCTCTGGCAAGGGGTCGGCGCACAGAGCGCGGGTGATCCGGTGGCGCGCTTGTCGCGCTGGCGCGAGGTGCTGACCAAGGCACGCGCCGAGGGGTTCCAGTGAACGAGAGCATGAAAGAGAGAAGCGTATGTCGTTGATCCGTCAGATCTGGTTGCTGCTGCTGGCCACGCTGGGCCTGGCCTTGGTGTCCAGTGTCAGCGTCAACACGGCAGCCTCGCGCGACACGCTGCAGACCCAGCTGCGCCTGAAGAACAGCGACAACGCGACCGCGCTCGCGTTCGTGCTGTCGCAGCAGAAGGGCCAGCGCGAGCTGATGGCGCTGGCTGCAACCGCTCAGTTCGACACCGGCTTCTATCGCCGCATTCGCATCACCGGTGCCGATGGCACGCCGGTGTTCGAACGCGAGGCGGCGGCGACGGCGCAGGACGCGCCGGCGTGGTTCATGGCCCTGGTGCCGATCGTGTCGGTACCCGGCGTGGCGCAGGTATCCGACGGCTGGCGCGCGTTGGGTGCGGTCGAGGTCGAGAGCCAGTCGGCCTATGCGCATGACCAACTGTGGCGGGGCAGCGTTCGAGCGCTGTGGGCGATGGCCTGGGTCGGCCTGCTGGCCGGCTTGCTGGCGTGGCTGGCGGTGCGGCGCATCCGGCGCCCGCTCGATGCCACGGTGGCACAGGCGGCATCGTTGCAGCGCGGCGAGTACGTGACCGTGGCCGAGCCGAACGTGCCCGAGTTGCGGCGCCTGGCGCGCGCCATGAACGCGATGGTGGCGCGCCTGCGCACCGTGTTCGAAGGGCAGGCCGCGCAGGTCGAGAGCTTGCGCCGCCAGGCCAGCTGCGACCCGCTGACCGGCCTGCCCAGCCGCAGCCATTTCATGGCCCGCCTGGCCGCCACGCTGCAAAGCGAAGACGGCACCCGCGCCGGCGGGCTGGTGCTGCTGCGCGTGTTGCAGTTGGGCGAGATCAACCGCAGCCTGGGCCGCGACACCACCGACAGCCTGATCGCGACCATTGCGCACACGCTGCAGGCCTACACCGACCGGGTCAACGGCGCGTTCGCGGGCCGGCTCAATGGCGCCGACTTCGCGCTCGTGCTGCCCGAGGGCGGCATGGCGCACGAGTCGGCTCTTGCGCTGGTGGCCGTGCTGCAGGCGGCGTTGCCCACGTTTGCCGGCCGCGTGGCGGTGGCGGCGGGTGCGGTCGAGATGCGCCACGGCGCGCCGCTGGCCGAAGTGCTGGGCAACGCCGACCTGGCCTTGGCCGGCGCCGAAAGCGCCGGGCCGTTCTCGGTGGTGGCCGGCAGCGCCGAGGCCAGCGGCTGGGCTGGCCTGGGCGAGCACGAATGGCACGAGCGCGTGAGCGACACATTGGCGCAGCATCGGGTGCGGCTGGGCAGCTTCCCGGTCGTGGACCGCAAGAACCGCCTGATCCACCTGGAGTGCCCGCTGCGCATGCAGCTCGAACCGAATGGCGCGTTCGAGGTGGCCGCACAGTGGTTGCCGCTGGCGGTGCGCAGCCGCCTGACCCCGGCCGCCGACGAGCACGCGCTGACCCTTGCGCTCCAAGCCATTGCGCTGGATGGCCTGCCGCGCTGCGTGAACCTGTCGCCCGCGTCACTGTCGGACAGCGGCTTCGCGACACGCCTGCGCACCCTGCTCGAAGCCGCGCCGCGCGCCGCACGCAGCGTGTGGCTCGAAGTGGGCGAGGCCGCCTGCGCCGACCGGTTCGACCTGACGCGCGAACTCGCGCGCCAGGTACGCGCCGCCGGTGCGCGCTTTGGGCTGGAGCACGCGGGCGAGCGCCTGAGCCGCATCGAGCGCCTGTTCGAGGCCGGGCTTGATTACGTCAAGCTGGATGCGTCCGTCACGCTCGGCATGGCGCTGGACGCCAACCGCGTGCGCTTCGTCGAAGGCCTGGTGACGATGCTGCACAGCCTGTCGATCCAGGTCATCGCCGAAGGCGTGGTCGACGAGGCCGACGTGCAGGCGCTGTTGGCCTGCGGTGCCGACGGCCTGACGGGCCCGTGGGTTCGCGCCGCTGGCGACCCCCCGGCCCCGCGCTGACGACCGATCGGGTCAGGGGTCGACGACGATCTTGCTGCGCGTCAGCAGGTCCGCAATGATCTGGTTGTCGTTCGCGAAGCCGCTGGTCAGGTTCACCCCCGACAGGTTGATGACCTGATCCACCGCACCGGCGCTGTAGGTGCCGCTCGTGAAGCCACCGGTGCTGCTGATCTCGATCTTCGTGGCACCCGCCGCGAAGCTGAAGTGCAGGTAGTTGGCCAGGTTGCCGCCCGCGCTGTGCTCGCCCGCCAGCAGGTCGCGCAGGTCGAGCTTGTCGCCGGTGGCGCTGTTGTCGAAGTCGGTCACGGTGTCGCTGCGCGGCACGCCAGCGGTTCGGCCGGCATCGCCGAGCGACCACGCAAACACATCGGCGCCGGCACCACCGGTCATCGTGTCATTGCCGCCGCCGCCGATCAGGCGGTCCGCGCCACCGCCGCCGTTCAGGGTGTCGTTGCCGCTGCCGGCAAGCAGGATCTCGTCTGCCGCGCCACCCGTCAGCGTGGAGCCGGCCACCGTCGTGATGGTCACGTGGGCTGCGTCGCTGGCGATGCCGTCGGTGCCGGTGTAATCGAACGACGAGGTGTATGGCGCGGCGATGGGCGCAACCGAAATCCACAGCGTGTAGCTGCCGTCGTCTTGCAGGATGCCGGAGCCGTTGTTGTTGAACGCGGTCGCATCGACGTAGTAGAAGCCGTCGGCCGTGGCGGTGTACTCCAGGTACGAATCGAGCGACGTGGCGGGGTGGTAGCCGCTGCCCACCGAGCCGGTGCCGCCGAGCTTGAAGTCGGCATCGTCGTTCTCGGCAAGCTGGGTGCCGGCCGCGTTGTAGACCTTCAGGTACATGTCGACAGCCAGGGGGTCGGTGCCGATGTTGGTCAGGCCGTTGTCGGCGCCGTCGATGTCGAGAATCATCTTCTCGCCGGCGCGCAGGTAGACCTTCAGGAAGTCCTGGTCAGTCGCCAAGGGCGTGCCGTTCACGTCGTCGATGCGGCCGGTCCACTTGAAGCTCGGCAGGGCCGAGTTGCCCACCGCCGGCGCGTCAGCAGCGCTGACCTGGCCGAAGCGCGACCGGTCGATCGTGTAGGCCGTTGCGATGCTGTTGTTGAGCGCGTTGGTCTCGGAGTCACCCGCGAACACCGCATCTTCGGCCTGGCTTTGCGCGGTGCTGCCGAAGCCCACCGTGTCCTTGAAGACCACCGGGTTGGTTCGAGACACCGTGCCGTTGACGGCGTTCGACACGGCCGAGATGCTGATCACGTTGCCGTTGTCGATGTCGGTGTCGTTTTGCGTCAGCGCGTACAGCGGTATCGAGATGTCTTGGCCGGGCGCGATGTTGGTGATGACGATGTCGTCGTTGGCGACCGGTGCGTCGTTCGCGCCGTTGATGGTGAAGCTCAGCGTGGCCGACGACAAGGCGCCGGCCGTGTCCTTGGTGGTGTAGTTGAAGACTTCGGTGGCGGTCTGGCCGACGGCCAGCGCCTCGGCCGCCGGCTTGTCGGCCAGGTACGTGTAGCGGCCGTCGGCGCTCAGCGTGAGCGTGCCGTACGGGCCCGCCACGGCCGAGCCGACCGTGCCGCTCGTGCCGCCGAAAGCCACGGCCGAGACTAATTTCGTGTCGCCGCTGTCAACGTCGGTGTCGTTCGACAGCACGCCGGTCAGCGCCGTGGTGGTGAAGAGCACGTCTTCGGTGACGGTGGTGGTGTCGAGCACCGCCACGGGTGCGTCGTTGGCGCCGGTGATGGTGATCTTCAGCGTGGTCGACGATGTGAGCCCGGCTGCATCGCGCACGGTGTAGTTGAAGGTGTCGGTCAACGTGTCGGTGACGACGCGCAGCGCCTGCACGGCCGCCGCGCTGTTGTTAACGGCGTAGGTGTACGAGCCGTCGGCCGCCAGCACGAGCGAGCCGTAGCTGCCTGCAGTCGAGCTGCCCACGGTGCCCGCCGCCGTGCCCGACACGGTGGAGACCGTCTTGGTGTCACCGACATCGACATCGGTGTCGTTCGTCAGCACGTTGCCCGACGGGTTGCTGCCTGCAGTGCCGTTGGCGATGCCACCGGCCTCAGTCGCGGTGGCGGTGTCGGCGACTGCGATGGGGGCGTCGTTGACCGGCGTGACGTTGAAGGTCAGCTTGTTCGGTGATGGGTCGAACGCGCCGTCGGCGTCCTGAACGCTGAAGTTGAAGTTTGCGTAGCCAGGCCCGCTTGCATCAGCGGCCGGTGCGAACACCAGCTTGTTGGCCAGCAGGTCGGCCAGGGAAATAACTGTGCCCGAGGTGACGAGCACGCCGTTCAGGCGCAGTGAACCCGCCACGGGCAAGGTGTCGATGCGCACGTTGGCGAGCTGCTGTGTGCCGGAGTCCGGGTCGGTGAAGCCGAAATCGCCGACCTTGACGGTGTAGGGCGTGTCTTCGAGCGTGGTGATCGTCTTGTCTGTGCCGGCGGGTGGCGAGTTCGCGCCGTTGATGGTGAAGGTGAGGGTGGTCGTCGACAACGCGCCGGCGGTGTCTTTCACGGTGTAGTTGAAGACCTCGGTTGCGCTCTGACCAACTGCCAGCGCAATGGCCGCCGGCTTGTTGGCGATGTAGCCGTAGCTGCCGTCAGCGTTGAGCGTGAGCGTGCCGTAGGTGCCGGCCAGGCCCGAGCCGACCGTGCCGGCGCTGAGGCCGAAAGCGACTGCGCTGACAGTCTTGCCGTCGCCGGCATCGACATCGCTGTCGTTGGTCAGCACGCCTGTGGCTGCCGTGGTTGTGAACAGCACCGATTCGGTGACGGTGGCGCTGTCGAGTGTGGCCACGGGCGCGTCGTTGGCACCGGTGATCGTGACGGTCAAGGTGGTCGATGACGTGAGGCCCGCTGCATCCTTCATGGTGTAGCTGAAGGTGTCGGTGAGCGTGTCGGTGGCCAGGCGCAGGGCTTGCACGGCGGCCAGGCTGTTGTTGACGGTGTAGGTGTAGGAGCCGTCCGCCGCGAGCACCAGCGAGCCGTAGCTGCCGGCAGTCGGGCCGCCGACGGTGCCTGCTGCAGCGCCCGAAACCGACGCGACGGCCTTCGTGTCCGAGGCGTCGGGGTCCGTGTCGTTGGTCAGCACGTTGCCGGTCGGGTTGCTGCCCGCCGTGCCGTTGGCGATGCCACCGGCCTCGGACGCGGTGGCAGTGTCGAGAGCCGCGACCGGTGCGTCGTTCACTGCGGCGACGCCGATGGTGACGAGGGCAGTCGATACGTCACCGTCCGCATCGGTGATGGCGTAGGTGAATGCGTCCGAGCCGTTGTAGTTCGCACTCGGTGTGTACGTGAACGTGCCATCGTTGTTGAACACGATGCCGCCATGCGCAGGGCCGGAGCCACTGACCAACGAGAAGACGTTGCCGCCGTCGCCGGACAGCAAGTCGTTGCCGGCCACGCTGCCGACGAACGGGGTGTCTTCGGTCGCGGCGATGGTGTCGGCAACAGCCGTAGGAACGTCATTCACCGAAGCCACACCGATGGTCACTGTGGCTGTCGATACGTCGCCGTTCGCATCGGTGATCGAATAGCTGAACGCGTCAGGGCCGTTGTAGTTCGCACTCGGTGTGTACGTGAACGTGCCATCGTTATTGAACACGATGCCACCGTGAGTGGGGCCGGAGCCACTGACCAACGAGAAGACATTGCCACCGTCGCCGGACAGCAAGTCGTTGCCGGCCACGCTGCCGACGAACGGCGTGTCTTCGGTGGCAGCGATGGTGTCCGCAACAGCCGTAGGAACGTCGTTGACCGAGGCCACACCGATGGTCACGGTGGCGGTCGACACATCGCCGTTCGCATCGGTGATCGAATAGCTGAACGCGTCAGGGCCGTTGTAGTTCGCGCTGGGCGTGTACGTGAACGTGCCATCGTTGTTGAACACGATGCCGCCATGCGCAGGGCCGGAGCCACTGACCAACGAGAAGACGTTGCCACCGTCGCCGGACAGCAAGTCGTTGCCGGCCACGCTGCCAACGAACGGGGTGTCTTCAGTTGCCGCGACGGTGTCTGCAACCGCAGTAGGAACGTCATTGACCGAGGCGACACCGATGGTGACCGTGGCAGTCGATACGTCACCATTCGCATCGGTGATCGAGTACGAGAACGAGTCCGGCCCGTTGTAGTTCGCGCTGGGCGTGTACGTGAACGTGCCATCGTTGTTGAACACGATGCCGCCGTGCGCAGGGCCAGAGCCGCTGACCAGCGAGAACACATTGCTACCGTCGCCCGACAGCAAGTCATTACCACCGACGCTGCCAACGAACGGGGTGTCTTCAGTCGCCGCGATGGTGTCCGCAACGGCTGTCGGCACGTCGTTGACCGAAGCCACGCCGATGGTCACCGTGGCAGTCGATACGTCACCATTTGCATCGGTGATCGAGTACGAGAACGAGTCCGGCCCGTTGTAGTTGGCGCTCGGTGTGTACGTGAACGTGCCATCGTTGTTGAACACGATGCCGCCGTGCGTGGGGCCAGAGCCGCTGACGAGCG
>JANNBF010000130.1:0-21034 GCA_031385155.1 Rhizobacter sp. | reverse complement strand
GACCGACCCGCTGTGCGCCGCGGTGCGCAGCGCCAGCGCGGCCGGCATCACCGTGGTGGTGGCCGCCGGCAACTTCGGCAAGAACAGCCTCGGCCAGGAGAATTACGGCACCATCAGTGCGCCGGGCAACGACCCGACCGTGATCACGGTCGGCTCGTCGAATTCGAAAGACTCGGTCTCGCGCGGCGACGACACGGTCAACCTGTTCAGCTCGCGCGGCCCGACGCGCGGCGCGTGGGTCGACGTGCTCGGCGCGCGCCATGTCGACAACCTGATCAAGCCGGACTTGGTGGCACCGGGCAACGCGCTCGTCGGCGCCGCGGCCACCAAGGCCGGGACGTCGAGCTTGACCTGGAACAACCTGGCGAGCACGTACTTTTCTCAGCTGGTCACCTCGACCGGGCTTCCGCAGATCTATGGTGAGACGCAGATGGAGCTGAGCGGCACCTCGATCGCCGCGCCGGTGGTCTCGGGCACCGTTGCCCTGATGCTGCAACAGAACCCAAGCCTGACGCCACCGCTGATCAAGGCCATGCTGCAGTACAGCGCCCAGCCGATCGCGGGGGCGAGCCTGCTGCAACAAGGCGCTGGGCTGATCAACGTGCACGGCGCGGTCGCGCTGGCCAAGGCGCTGCGCACCGACATCGCCTCGGCGATCGATGCCGGCACCCTCACTGCCGGTGCCAACCTGCTGGCTGCGGGCATGAGCTTGCCGGCGGCGTCCTCCACGATCAACGGCACCAGCTTCAACTGGTCGCGCGTGGCCTTCCTGGGTGGCAGCGTGGTGGTCAGCGGAGACGCCCTGTTCAGCAAGTTCCAGCCGATCTACGACCCGCGCTTCGTCTGGGCCAACGGCGTGGTGCGCAAGCGCGTGCCGATGTACTGGTCGGGCACCGGCATCGCTGCCAACACCTTCGTGCAATCGTTCAGCGAGGTGTCGATTCCCGCCGGCCAGGTGCTGATGACGGCCGGGGTGGTGAACGGCGACTCGCTGCTGGGCACCAGCTCGTGGCTAGGCAAGACCGGCATCTTCACCCCCACCGCGACGATCTCGGGCTGGTTCGCTGCCGGCAGCGGCGTCGTGCTGAGCACCGGCATCGTGATGAGCGAGGGCATCGTCATGAGCGAAGGCATCGTCATGAGCGAGGGCATCGTGATGAGCGAAGGCATCGTCATGAGCGAAGGCATCGTGATGAGCGAGGGCCTCGTGATGAGCGAAGGCCTCGTGCTGAGCGAAGGCGTGGTCCTGAGCGAAGGCGTGGTCATGCGCGAACCCTGACCCAGCCGCGCCTGCACGCCGACTCCTGCCCCACCGCACTTCCAGGCCAGAAGACCATGAATCCACTGCCGACCCTCACCGCCCCGCAGGCCCCGGATCCCTGGTGGGCGCGCGCGCATCTCAGCCTGCTGCCCGACTACAACCGCAAGGCAACGATCTACTGGTGGACGCTGGTGCTCATGGGCGCGGCGATCATGGTGTTCACGGCAGGCAGCCTGCTCGTGCTGCCGGCTGCGGAGCTGGCACAGGTGGCCGCCGGCGCCGCGATCGCGATGCTGGCCGGCTTCTTTCCGGTGCGCATCCCGCGCTCGACGAATTCGTTTGCGGCCGGCGAGATCTTCATCTTCCTGCTGCTGCTGCTGAGCGGCCCGGCAGCGGCAACGCTGGCCGCCGCGGGCGAGGCGCTGATCGGCTCGTGGCGCACCTCCAAACGCTGGAGCAGCCGCATCGCCAGCCCGGCCATGGCCTGCGTGGCCATGTTCTCGACCGGCTCGCTGCTGCAGGTCGGCATCTCCGCGGCGCGAACCCACGGCCTGTTCAGCCCCGGGCTGCTGCTGGTGGCGACGATGCTGTGCGCGGTGCTCTACTTCGTGCTCAACACGCTGCTTGTCACCGGCGTGATGCACCTCAAGCGCAACCAGTGGCCGGTGCTGCGCGACCTTTTCGGCAACTTCGGCTGGGTCGGGATCACCTTTGCAGGCAGCGCGTCGATCGCCTGCCTGCTGTACCTGGCATTCCAGACCACGGGCATCGGCGTCTTGCTCGCGGCCGCGCCGATCATCGCGATGCTGCTGTGCACACTGCATTATTTTTTTCGCCAGCAGGCCGCCGACGAGGCCGTTCGCAAGAACCGGCTGGACGCGGCCGAGCGAGAGTCGGCGGTGGCTTCGCAGCACGTGCGCGAACTCGAAGTCAGCGAGCGGCGCTTCCACAGCGCCTTCACGCATGCCTCGATCGGCATGGCGCTCGTGTCGTTCGAGGCGCGGGTGCTGCAGGTCAATGCGGCGCTGCGCGCGTTGCTGGGCCTGGGCGACGGCCAGGCGATCGACGCCAGGCCGTTTGCCGATTTCGTCGACACGCGCGACGTTGGCCTGCTCAACGACCAGCTCGAGCTGTTGAACGCGCAGCAGGTTCCGTCGTTCACCGTCGACCTGCGCATGCACCATCGCCAAGGCGCCGAGGTCTGGGCGGCGGTACACGGCAGTTTTTTCACCGAAGTCGACGCCGCTGCGCCGAGCCTGATCCTGCAGGTGCAGGACATCACCGCGCGGCGCCAGGCCGAGCTCGGCCTGCACCACATCGCCTTTCACGACAGCCTGACCGGGTTGCCGAACCGGCGCCGCTTCCACGAGCAGCTCGGCCAGGCGCTCACCGCTGCCCGGGCCGCGCCGCGGCGCCAGTTCGGCCTGATGTTTCTCGATTTCGACCGCTTCAAGCTGATCAACGACAGCCTCGGCCATGCCGTCGGCGACGAGTTCCTGGTGGCGGTGTCGCGCCGCATTCAAGACCATGTGCGACCGACCGACATCGTCGCGCGCTTGGGCGGCGACGAGTTTGCGATCCTGGCCGAAGACCTGGGCCGCGATCGCTTCGCGCTGACGCTGGCCGACCGGCTGCTCGAGGCGCTGAAGCACCCGTTCCATATCGCCGGGACCGAGATCAGCACCAGCGCGAGCATCGGCATCACCTTCAGCGGCGCGAGCTACGCGACGCCGGAAGAAATGCTGCGCGACGCCGACACCGCGATGTACAAGGCCAAGAACGGCGGCAAGGCGCGTTACGAACTGTTCGACACGGCGCTGCACACCGAGGTGTCGCACCGACTGCGGCTGGAGGGCGACCTGCGCCGCGCGCTGGCCGATGGGCAGTTGGCGGTCGCCTACCAGCCGCTGATGGACCTGACCACCGGGCGCACCACCGGCTTCGAGGCACTGGCACGCTGGGACCACCCCGAGCTGGGCGCCATCAGCCCGCTGACCTTCATCGAGATCGCCGAGGATGCGGGGCTCATCCTCACGCTGACCGACTTCGTGCTGCGCAGCGCCTGCCGGCAGCTGAAGGAGTGGCAGCAACGCGACGAGCTGTTCGCCGACTTGGCCATGCACGTCAACGTGTCGGGCAACGACATCGCGCACCCGGGGCTGATCGCCCGCGTCAGCGCCGCGCTTCTGGAAGCACGGCTCGAGCCGCAGCACCTGACGCTGGAGCTCACCGAGAACATCCTGATGGAGCGCCTGGAAGCGGCGCTGCCGACCCTGAACGAACTGCGCCGGCTGGGCGTGAAGCTGAGCGTCGACGATTTCGGCACCGGCTATTCGTCGCTGCGGCACCTGTCGACGCTGCCGGTGAACAGCTTGAAGATCGACCGCGCGTTCGTGGCCGACCTGCACCTCGGGTCCAACGAGGCCGCCGTCGTGCGCGCCGTCATCTTGCTCGGCAAATCGCTGAACAAAGCGATCATCGCCGAGGGCATCGAGACGCCAGCGCAGATGGAACAGCTGCGCCGCATGGGCTGCACGCTGGGCCAGGGTTATCACCTGTCGCGTCCGCTTGCCGCAGGGTCGATCGACAACCTGCTCACCGGCCTGATCGAGCGGGGCCCCGTCGTCCTCGGCCAGCCACGTCTGCAGCCCGCCGTGACACTCCACTGACGCCGGGCCGCGCGCGCGCTGCCCCGTGCCGCCAAGGGTCGGCAGCCGCGTGATGCCTGCGTCCTTCGGCAAGAGCTGCGGGCCACAATGTGCGCCGATGAAGACGGTCGCGCTCTCGCTCGTATCGCACACCAACGCCGGCAAGACCACGCTCGCGCGCACGCTGCTCGGGCGCGACGTGGGCGAGGTGCGCGACGCCGCCCACGTGACCGAGTTCGCCGAGGCGCACACGCTGGTCGAGACGCCGCAGGGCGACGCGCTCGTGCTGTGGGACACGCCCGGTTTCGGCGACAGCGTGCGGCTGGTGAAGCGCCTGCGCCAGAACGCCAACCCATTGGGCTGGTTCATGAGCGCGGTGTGGGACCGCTGGCGTGACCGGCCGTTCTGGGCCAGCCAGCAGGCCGTGCGCAACGTGCGCGACGAGGCCGACGTGATGCTCTACCTCGTCAACGCGGCCGAGCAACCCGAAGCGGCCGGCTATGTGCAGCCCGAGATGGAGTTGCTGGGCTGGATCGGCAAGCCGGTGATCGTGTTGCTCAACCAACTCGGACCAAAGCGCGAGCCCGCGCTCGAGGCGGCCGAACGCGCGCGCTGGCAGCAGCACCTGGCGGCGCACCCGTGCGTGAAGGCGGTGCTGCCGCTCGATGCCTTCGCGCGCTGCTGGGTGCAGGAGATCACCTTGCTGCGCGCCATCGAAGGCGTGTTCGTGGGTCAGGCGGGGGCGGCGGTCGAGCAGCACGAGCGCATGGCGCGCTTGCGTGCAGCCTGGCAGGCGCAACGCATGGCCACCTTCGATGCGGCCATGCAGGCCATTGCCGCAAGCCTGGCCCGCATCGCGACCGCCGCGCAAGCGGTGCCGCAGGCGGCGTCGTTCACACAGGGGCTGGTCGAGCGCGCACGCCACATCGGCGCGAAGTTGGGGCTGGGCCGCGAAGGCGAAGCGCCGCTCGAGCAAGCGCAGCGCGCCTTGGCCGAGGGGCTCGACGACGAGGTGCGTGAGAACACGCGCCGCTTGATCCGCCTGCATGGGTTGAAGGGCGATGCGCAGGCCGAGATCACCGCGCGCATCTCCAGCCAGTTCGCCTTGCGTTTGCGCATGGACGAGAGCCGTGCGGCGCTGTGGGGCGGCGCAGTCACCGGCGCGCTGGCGGGCCTGAAGGCTGACATCGCAACGGGCGGCCTGACGCTCGGCGGCGGGCTGCTGGCAGGCGGCCTGCTCGGCGCCCTGGGCGCGGCCGGCATTGCGCGCTGCGTGAACCTGGTGCGCGGCACCGACCGCTCGTGGCTCACGTGGAATGCCGAAGCACTCGACCAGATCACCGAGGCTGCGCTGCTGCGCTACCTGGCGGTGGCGCACTTCGGCCGTGGGCGCGGCGACTGGGTTGCCGGCGAGTCGCCGCCGCACTGGGCTGCCGACGTGCAGGCCGCGCTCGCACCGCACCGCACAACGCTCGCTGCGGCGTGGGCCAGCCCTGTGGCGGGTGGTGCCGATGCAAGGCTTGCCGATGCAAACGCTGCCGACGCGATGGCCGCGCAGCGCATCGAACAGGTTTTGCAGCCCGTGCTCGCGAGCGCTGCGCTCGCCGTGCTGGCACGGTCGTACCCCGATTCAGGCGTTGCGTAAACCCGGGCGCAAACGGCTGCATCTTTAAAGTACGCTGGCACCATGACCGCCGCGCCCATCGCCTTCTACTTCGACTTTTCGTCGCCGTATTCGTACATCGCCTCCGAGTGGGTCGAGGCGCTCGCGGCGCGCCATGGGCGCACCGTGGAGTGGCACGCGATGCTGCTCGGCGCCACCTTCCAGGTCACCGAGATCAAGAGCCCGGTGTCGTACCCGCTAAAGCGCGAATACTCGCTGCACGACTTCGAGCGTTCGGCCCGCTTTGCCGGTGTGCCGCTCAAGAACCCCGAGAAGTTCCCCATCGCGACGCAGAACACCGCGCGCCTGTTCTGGTGGCTGCACGCCAAGTCGGCCACCACCGCCAGCCACTGGGCGCGGCACTGCCTGCGCGCCTACTTCGCGCGCGGCGTCGACCTCTCCGACGTGCCTTCGCTGCGCGCGCTCGCGCAGGAGTTCGGCCTCGACGCCGATCAGGCCGAAGCGGTGTGGAACGACGCGCAGTGGAAGCTGCGGTTGAAGCAAGAGAACGACGCCGCCATCGCACTCGGCGTGTTCGGCGCGCCGTACTTCGTCATCGACGGCGAGCCCTTCTGGGGCAACGACCGGCGTGCGCAGATCGAGCGCTGGCTGGAGAAGGGGCCGTTCTGATGCGCCGGCTCGCTGCGTGATGGCGCTCGTCACTTGATGGACCGTGCCGACTTCCTTCGCGTGCAGGCGCGCTTCGTGCCCGCCGACGACCTGCCGGCGCTCAGCGAGCGCCAACGCGCAAGCGACGAGCGGCTGATCGCCTTCTGCAACGCGCTCGACGCCGCCGGCTGCGCGCGCAGCCGCAGCTCGACGAGTTCCTGATGCCGAGCGAAGCCCACTTCCGCGTGGCCGACATGGCCGCGCTCGGCTGGAACGAGCGCGAGGTGTTCGGTCAGATCGAAATGACGGCGAAGCCCCCGCCCACGGCGGACTAGAATCCCCCCGCAATTGACGTATACGTCAATTGGCGGTGAGCCTGCCGCCGCCACGATCAGGAGACTTCATGCCCGTTCTCGCGTCCAAGCTCAGCCCCCGCTCCGAAGAGTTCAAGGCCAACGCCGCAACCATGCGCGAGCTGGTCGATGACCTGAACGCGCAACTCGTGAAGGTGGTGCAAGGCGGTGGGGACGCACCCCGCGCCAAGCACGTCGCGCGCGGCAAGCTGCTGCCGCGCGACCGCGTCGAAGGGCTGCTCGACGCCGACACGCCGTTCCTGGAGGTGGCACCGCTCGCCGCGCTCGGCATGTACGGTGGCGCCGCACCCGGCGCGGGGCTGATCGCGGGCATCGGCCGTGTGTCGGGCGTCGACTGCATGATCGTGTGCAACGACGCCACCGTGAAGGGCGGCACCTACTTTCCCATGACGGTCAAGAAGCACCTGCGCGCGCAGGAGATCGCGCAGCAGAACCGCCTGCCTTGCATCTACCTCGTCGACAGCGGCGGCGCCAACCTGCCGAACCAGGACGACGTGTTCCCCGACCGCGAGCACTTCGGCCGCATCTTCTACAACCAGGCGCAGATGAGCGCGCAGGGCATCCCGCAGATCGCGGTGGTGATGGGCTCGTGCACCGCAGGCGGCGCCTACATGCCGGCGATGAGCGACGAGTCGATCATCGTCAAGGAGCAGGGCACGATCTTCCTCGCCGGCCCGCCGCTCGTGAAGGCGGCCATCGGCGAGATCGTCAGCGCCGAAGAACTGGGCGGTGGCGACGTGCACACGCGCCTGTCGGGCGTGGCCGACCACCTGGCGCAGAACGACACACATGCGCTGGCGATTGCGCGCGCATCGGTCTCTCACCTGAACTGGACCAAGGTGCACGCACAGCGCCTGATCGAGCCGCGTGAGCCGCTGTTCGATGCGAGTGAACTTCACGGCGTGATCCCGGCCGACACCAAGAAGCCGTACGACGTACGCGAGATCATCGCCCGGCTGGTGGACGCGTCGGCGTTCGACGAGTTCAAGGCGCGCTACGGCACCACGCTCGTCACCGGCTTTGCGCACATCGAAGGCATGCCGGTGGGCATCATCGCGAACAACGGCGTGCTGTTCAGCGAGTCGGCGTTGAAGGGCGCGCACTTCATCGAGCTGTGCTGCCAGCGCAAGATCCCGCTGATCTTCTTGCAGAACATCACCGGCTTCATGGTGGGCAAGAAGTACGAGGCCGAGGGCATTGCCAAGCACGGCGCGAAGATGGTGACCGCCGTGTCGACTGCCACGGTGCCGAAGTTCACCGTGATCATTGGCGGCAGCTTCGGCGCTGGTAACTACGGCATGTGCGGGCGCGCTTACTCACCGCGTTTCTTGTGGATGTGGCCGAACGCACGCATCAGCGTGATGGGCGGCGAGCAAGCGGCCAGCGTGCTGGCAACCGTCAAGCGCGACGGCATCGAGGCCAAGGGCGGCGCTTGGAGCAAAGACGAGGAAGCCGCGTTCAAGCAACCCATCCTCGACCAGTTCGCGGAGCAGGCGCACCCGTACTTCGCAAGCGCCCGGCTGTGGGACGACGGCGTGATCGACCCGGCGCATACGCGCCGCGTGCTAGCGCTGGCCTTGTCGGCGAGCTTGAATGCGCCGATCCCGGATGCGAAGTTCGGGGTGTTTCGGATGTAGGGTGAGTACGATGCGCCCTCAACGCAAACTCCATACACATCATGCGCACCAACATTGACATCGACGACGCTCTCATGAGCAAGGCCATGCAGGCCGGGCCGTACGTGACCAAGAAGGAGGCTGTTGAAGCGGGCCTGAAGTTGCTGGCGCGCCAGGTTGTGTACCGGGAAATACTGAAGTGGCGTGGCAAGCTCAAGTGGGAAGGCGACGAGTCAATCGACTGGACGAAGCCCGAAACGGCGCAGCCGCCCGTCGAGCCTGCAGCGGCCGTGCCCAAAGCGGCGGCGAAAGGATCAAGAGCCAGCCGCACAACGCCACCGGCCGCCAAGCCAACGCTGAAGGTCAAGCGCCGTGCTGGTCGTTGATTCGTCCGTCTGGATCGACTACTTCAACGATGCCGACAAGCCCGCGTGCGACTTGCTCGACCACCTGCTGCGCAACGGCGAAGTCCGCATCGTCGTGCCGGACCTGGTGTTGTTCGAGGTGCTCCGCGGCTTCCGCTTCGAGCGCCCTCACCGGGACGCGAAGCAACTGATGGAGTCGCTCGGCATCGAACCCACGGCAGGCCATGGCCTTGCGCTTGCCGCCTCGGCGCACTACCGCAGCCTGCGAGCGCAAGGCGTCACGGTGCGCGGGCCCATCGACGTGCTGGTCGCGTCGTTCTGCATTGAACGCGACTACGCCTTGCTGCACCGTGACAAGGACTTCGAGGCGTTCGAGTCGCTGCGCGGCCTGCGCGGCTGGCAGCACTGACAACGAGCAACGAGAGCCGCACCGCACATGGACAACATCTACATCACCCCTGAGCACGAGCAGCTGCGCGAGCAGATCGCGCGCTTCATAGCGCGTGAAGTCGAGCCGCATGCGCTGGCCTGGGAAGACGCTGGCCGGGTTCCGCGCGAGGTGCTGCGCAAGCTCGGCGACGCGGGCTTGCTCGGCCTGCCGTACGCCACCGAGCACGGCGGCGCCGAGGCCGATGCGCTGACCAACCTGGTGTTCGCCGAGGCCTTGTCTCAGTCCACCTTCGGCGGCTTCATCATCACCGTGCTCGTGCACACCGACATGGCCAGCCCGCACCTGCACCACGCGGGCACGGCGGCGCAGAAGGCGAAGTACATGCCGGGCATCACGGCCGGCCGTGCGGTCACGGCGGTCGGCATCAGCGAGCCCGGTGCCGGCTCGGATGTGGCGGGCATCAAGACGACGGCGCGGCGCGATGGCAATGGCTGGGTGCTGAACGGCACCAAGCTGTTCATCACGAACGGCGTGCACGCCGACCTGTACTTCATCGCCGCCAAAACCCCACAGGGCGCAGCCGATGCGCGCCACGGCATGTCGATGTTCATCGTCGAGAAAGGCACGCCCGGGTTCAGCGTCGGCCGGGCGCTGAAGAAGTCGGGCTGGCTCTCGTCCGACACGGCCGAGCTGGTGCTCGACAACGTGCGCCTGCCCGACGACGCCCTGCTCGGCGAAGAGAACAAGGGCTTCTATTCGGTGATGCAGAACTTCCAGACCGAGCGCATTGCGCTGGGCGCCATGGCCATCGGCCATTGCACGCAGGCCTTGCGCGTCACGCTCGACCACGTTCGCGAGCGGCGCGCGTTCGGCGCGCCGCTGTTCGACAAGCAGGTGGTGCGCCAGAAGATCGCGATGCTCGACGCCAAGGTGCGCGCTGCGCGTTCATTCATGTACCACTGCGCCTGGCGCGTCACGCAGCAACAAGACGTGGTGCAGGAGGTCTCGATGCTCAAGGCGCTGACCGGCGAGCTCGTCAACGAGGTGGTTTCCGGCTGCCAGCAGTTCCACGGCGGCATGGGCTACATGCGCGACACCGTGATCGAGCGCCTCTGGCGCGACGCGCGCGTGCTGGCCATCGGCGGCGGTGCGACCGAAGTGATGCTCGACGAAGTGGCCAAGCGGTACTGACGCCATGAACCCGCTCCGCTCCTTCAGCAGGCTCGCGCGATGAGCACCACGCTCGACATCCGCCGACCCTCTGCGCATGTGGCCGAGGTCTGGCTCAACCGCCCGGACGTGCGCAACGCGTTCAACGAAGGTGTGATCGCGGAGCTGACAGCAGCCTTCACCGAGTTGGCCGCCGACTCCGCCTTGCGCGCCATCGTGCTCGGCGGTCATGGCAAGGCCTTCTGCGCCGGCGCCGACCTGTCGTGGATGCGCGCGATGGCCACATACACCTGGGACGAGAACCGCGCCGATGCGCAAGCCCTGGCCGACATGTTGTGGGCGATCTACCGCTGCCCGGTGCCCATCGTCGGCCGCATCCACGGTGACTGCTACGCCGGCGGCGTGGGCCTGGCGGCGGTGTGTGACGTGCTCGTGGCCGCCGACGTGGCCACCTTCTGCCTGAGCGAAGCGAGGCTCGGGCTGCTGCCCGCCACCATCGGCTCCTACGTCGTGCGCGCCATGGGCGAGCAGGCGGCGCGGCGCTACTTCGTCACCGCCGAGCGCTTCAGCGCCGCGCAGGCGCAGGCGATGGGCTTCGTGCATGAGCTGTGCACCGTGGATGCGCTCGACGCGAAGGTCGCCGAGATCGTCGCCACGCTCGTGGCCAACGGCCCGATGGCGCTGCGTGCCTGCAAGCGGCTGGTGCAAGACGTGGCGGGCCAGGCCCTCACGCCCGAACTGCGCAGTGAAACCGCGCGCCGCATTGCCGACATTCGCGTCACCGACGAAGGCCGCGAGGGCGTGCAGAGCTTCCTCGGCAAGCGCAAGCCTGCATGGCTCGGTGGTACCCCATGAACCTGGCCGGCCTCGACACCACGCACCTGCTCGCCATTGCCGCCGCACTCGGCTGGGCGAGTGGCTTGCGCCTGTATGCGGTCGTGTTCCTGACCGGCATGGCGGGCTTTCTCGGCTGGGCCGATCTGCCAGCAGGCCTGAAGCTGCTGCAGTCACCGGTGATGCTCGGCGCCAGTGGCTTGATGCTGTTCGTCGAGTTCTTCGCCGACAAGATCCCCGGCGTCGACACGCTGTGGGACGCGGTTCACACGCTCGTGCGCATCCCCGCTGGCGCGGCATTGGCGGCCTCGGTGTTCGGCGCCGATCAATCCAGTTGGGCGATGGCGGCGGCTTTGATGGGAGGCACGCTCGCCGCCACCAGCCATGTGGCGAAGGCGACCACGCGCGCGGCCATCAACACATCGCCCGAGCCGTTCTCGAACATCGGCATGTCGCTGCTCGGCGACGCGCTGGTGCCGGCAAGCTTATGGCTGTCGTGGTCGCACCCGACTGTGTTCTTCGCCGCACTGGCAGTGGCACTCGTGCTGTCGGCGGTGATCGTGTGGGCGCTCGCGAAGTTCCTGCGCGCTCTGGTGCGGCGCGTGTCGGGCTGGTTCGCATCAGGCCTAACGCAAACATGATGAAGTGAGATCGCGATGTTCACCAAGATCCTGATTGCAAACCGCGGGGAGATCGCCTGCCGAGTCGCCGCCACCGCGCGGCGCATGGGCGTGCGCACCGTCGCGGTGTATTCCGATGCCGATGCCGCTGCGCAGCACGTGCTGGCGTGCGACGAAGCCGTGCACATCGGCGGCTCCGCACCGCGCGACAGCTACCTGCGCGGCGAGCGCGTCATTGCGGCGGCACTCGCCACCGGCGCGCAGGCCGTGCACCCGGGTTACGGCTTCCTGAGCGAGAACGAAGAATTCGCGCGGGCCTGTGCCGATGCAGGGCTGGTGTTCATCGGCCCGCCGCCTTCGGCCATCAAGGCGATGGGCTTGAAGGCCGAGTCGAAGCGGCTCATGGCCCAGGCCGGCGTGCCGCTGGTGCCCGGCTATCACGGCGCCGATCAGGACCCGCTGCTGCTCAAGCGCGAGGCCGATGCGATGGGCTACCCGGTGCTCATCAAGGCCAGCGCCGGCGGCGGCGGCAAGGGCATGCGGATCGTCACCGAGAGCGCCGCCTTCGACGCGGCACTGGCCTCGTGCAAGCGCGAGGCGATCAACAGCTTCGGTGACGACGCGGTGCTGATCGAGCGCTACGTCACGCGCCCGCGCCACATCGAGATCCAGGTGTTCGGTGATGCGCACGGCGACTGCGTCTACCTGTTCGAGCGCGACTGCTCGGTGCAGCGCCGGCATCAGAAGGTGCTCGAAGAAGCGCCCGCACCCGGCATGAGCGAGGCCCGCCGCAGTGAGATGGGCGCGGCTGCGGTGGCGGCCGCCAAGGCGGTCGGCTATGTGGGCGCGGGCACGGTGGAGTTCATTGCCGAGCCGGTCGAGGGCGGTGAGGAGAAGAGCGCCGACCTGCGCTTCTTCTTCATGGAGATGAACACGCGGCTGCTGGTCGAGCACCCGGTCACCGAGGCGATCACAGGGCTCGACCTGGTCGAGTGGCAACTGCGCATCGCGAGCGGCGAGCCGCTGCCGCTGAAGCAGGGCGAGCTGCGCATCCACGGCCATGCGATCGAGGCGCGCATCTGCGCCGAGAACCCCGACGCGCAGTTCCTGCCGGCGACCGGCCGGCTCGACGTGTTCCGCACGCCGCCCGCCACGCGCTTCGAGCGGGCGCCGGGCTCAGGTGCGCAGAGCGCGCCGGTGCGTGTCGATGCCGGCGTGCGTGAAGGCGACACCATCGAGCCGTACTACGACTCGATGATCGCCAAGCTCATCGTTTGGGGCGAAGACCGCGCGCAGGCGCTGGCCCGGCTCGACGCGGCGCTGGCGGCCACCCACATCGTCGGCCTGCACACCAACGTGGCCTTTCTGCGGCGGGTGGCGGCGAGCGCGTCGTTCACGAACGCCGACCTCGATACGGCGCTGATCGAACGCGAGCGGGCCGTGGTGTTCAACGCCGCGCCGTTGCCGCTCGAAGTGGCGGCGGCCGGTGTGGTGGCGCATGCGCTCACCGCCGAGCGCGTGCTGGAAGGCGCCGACCCATGGTCGCGCCGTGATGGCTGGCGCCTGCATGGCAACGCGACCCGGCGCTTCGACCTGCAGGTGCAAGGCGTGCATCACCTCGTCATGCTGGAGCGCGCAGCCGCCGGGCAGACGCTGGTGATCGGCGCGCAGCGCTGGCCGTTCACAGCCGCACCGCGCGGTGCTGCCGTGAACCACATGCACGATGTGACCTTGGCCGGCCGCCGCTGGGCGCTCACGGTCTACGCCACCGGCGAGCGGTTCAGCGTGTTTTCACCCGACGGCTCGGCCGTGCTCGATGCGTTCGACCCCATCGCTCACGCTGGCGACGGGGCCGGCGCAGAAGCAGGGCGCCTGACCGCGCCGATGCCGGGCAAGGTGATCGCCTTTCTGGCGAAGGCCGGTGACGCCGTCAAGCAAGGGCAGGCGCTGGCCGTGATGGAGGCGATGAAGATGGAGCACACCATCACCGCGCCACGCGATGGCACGGTGACCGAGCTGCTCTATGCCGTGGGCGACCAGGTCAGCGAAGGTGGTGAGTTGCTTCGGCTCGCGGCCGCTTGATCGGGTGGGTGCGGCGCGGCGAGCGCTTTCGTGCGGGGTGGCCCCGCGCTGCGTCAACGCCCTGCGGCGCGGCGCAGCCAGCGAGCAGCCACCTGCCAGCCCGCCGATGCGGGCGCAGCGAGCGCGGCGTCGGTGGCTTCCGGCTGACGTGAAACGCCGAAGCCGGAAGTGTCTTGCGCCCAGACGGCATCTTGAGGTGCAGGCCGGGCTGCTGCGGTCTGCGCTGTCGACTGCGGTGCCACCCGTGCCGCAGCGCGCTGGCGGGCCGTGCGGCGTGCAGTACGGGCTTCGACTTCAGTGGCCTCGTTGAACTGCTTCGCCAGGCTCATCAGCTCGGCATGACCTGAGCCTTCGCAGACCCACAAGGCCTCACGCGCGGCATCATCGCCGCGCAGCAGGCCCGCCACGTCGACCTGCTCGCCATAATGGCGCAGCAGTGCGAAGTGAATGCGGGTGGCAATGCGAAGGCGGATGGTGGTGTCCACGGTGAGCCCGGTGGTGAAGTGCATTGATGGTCATGGTTGTGTCACTTTGTTGCCATCCCTAAAACGGGGGTGAGGCCCCGCAGCAACCCGTTCAAACGAGACTTTGTTCATGATCCCTTCTCAAGTGACGCTGGTCGAGGTCGGCCCGCGTGACGGCCTTCAGAACGAGGCCCAGCCGGTGACTGCCGCGCACAAGATCGAACTCGTGCAACGCCTGCAGGCGGCGGGCCTGCGCGAGATCGAGGTCACCAGCTTCGTCAGCCCGAAATGGGTGCCGCAGATGGCCGACAACACACAGGTGATGGCCGGTGTGCAGCGAGCGCCCGGCGTGCGCTACTCGGTGCTCACGCCGAACCTTAAGGGCTTCGAAGCCGCTGTGGCCGATGCCGCCCACCGCCCCGACGAGATCGTGGTGTTCGCATCCGCCACCGAGGCCTTCAGCCAGCGCAACATCAACTGCAGCATCGAGGAAAGCATCGAACGCTTCCGCCCGGTGGTGGCCGCCGCGCATGCGCTGGGCATCAAGGTGCGCAGCGCCATCTCTTGCGCGCTGGGCTGCCCGTACCAGGGTGAGGTCACGCCCGAGGAGGTCGAGCGCGTGGTCCTGCTGATGAAGTCCATCGGGGTGGACCACTGCGGCGTGGCCGACACCATCGGCGTGGGCACGCCCAAGCGCGTGCAGGCCGCGTTGGAACGGGCGTTGAAGCACTACCCCGTCGCCCAGGTCAGCGGCCATTTCCACGACACCTACGGCCAGGCGCTCGCCAACATCTACGCCTGCCTGGAACTCGGCATCCACACCTTCGACGCCAGCGTGGCCGGCCTGGGCGGCTGCCCGTACGCGAAGGGTGCGACCGGCAACGTGGGCACCGAAGACGTGCTGTTCATGCTGAACGGCCTGGGCATCGACACCGGCATCGACCTCGACAAGCTGATCGACGCCGCGGCGTTCATCTCCGGCGTGCTCGGGCGCAAGCCCGTTTCGCGCACCGGCAATGCGCTGCTCTCCAAGCGCGCGCAGGCGCTGGCATGACCGGCATTGAAATCGCAGGTCGACCGGAAGGCTTTCGCCGCGTCACGCAGTGGCTTGCCGAGCGCGGCCACGCGCCGTTGCCGGTCTACCTCGACGTGGCCGCACGCACCGCGCAAGAGGCGGCTGACGCGCTGGGCGTGAGCGTCGGCCAGATCGCCAAGAGCGTGGTCTTCAAGCGCCGTGCCGACGAGCGCGCGGTGCTGGTCGTGACATCGGGCGACAAACGGGTGGACGAGCGCAAGGTCGCAGCACTCGTCGGTGCGGTGGGCCGGGCCGATGCCGGCTTCGTCAAGGCATGCACCGGCTTCACCATCGGTGGCGTGTCCCCGGTGGCGCATGCCACCGAGCCGGTGTTGCTGATCGACCGCGAGTTGTTCCGCTTCGACGTGATCTGGGCCGCAGCCGGCCACCCGAACGGCGTGTTCACGCTCAGCCCGCAGGCGCTGGCGCAGCTCACCGGCGCGCCGGTGCACGACGTGGTTTCGGCCTGAGGGCGAGACCTGCGTGAGCGCGTCAGCGCTTCACGCGACGCCTTGCTCCGTGAGCATCAGCGTGAGCGTCACATCGTGCGGCTGTGGGTCGAAGGCCGCCACATCGACCCGCCCCACCGCCCACGCCACGCCAATGGCCGCGACGCCCGGGTGCAGCGCGAGCCAGCGATCGAAGTAGCCGCCGCCATAGCCGAGCCGGTGGCCTCGCGCCGTGAACCCGACGCATGGCACCAGCACCACGTCGGGTACGACCGGGGCGCCGTTGCTGCTTTCGATGTTGCACTCGTCGCGCACCGTGGGCTCGCTACCGTCCCAGGTGCGGTATTGCATCTCGACCGGCTCGCGCCGTGCATAAGGCAATGCCAACGCCACTTGGGCAAAGGCCTTGTCGGCTGCCAGCGCGGCCACTGCGTTAAATTCGGACCGCATCGGCCAGTACAGCCCCAGGCACTGCGGCTCCAGGTCGTGAAGCAAGGCCCCGAGGTGCTCGGCCAAGACAGCTTGCGCCGGCCGCGCCGCCGCACTGCCCACGAAGCGCTGCCGATCATCGAGCAGGCGTTGGCGCAGGGCCTGGCGCAACGCAAGCGCCGCAGCATTCGGTGCAGAAACCGGCAGTGAAACCATGATGGACCCGCGATGAATTCGAATGTGATGAGCGCTTGCAAATCAGTATATGAGCGGGCTCGTGCAACCTTGTCCGCGTTGTTCGTGGCCACGCTGCTGGCCACCGCCAACGGCTTGCTCGCCATGCCTGCACGCGCTGCCGGCGCCGACACCGTGATCAACGATGCCCGCGAGGCCTTCCGCAAGAAGGACCGCGCGCGCCTCGTCATCACCCGCGCCTTGGCACTGGCCGCGAACCACCCGCTCGCCATGTGGGCCGATTACTGGGAGCTGACGAACCGCATTGCCGACGTGCAGCAACCCGAGGTCAACGCCTTCGCCGCGCGCTGGCCCGGCACGTATGTGGAAGACCGCTTTCGCAACGACTGGCTGCTCGAACTCGGCCGCCGCCGCGACTTCACGAACTTTGCCGCCGAGTACCCGCGCTTTCGCATGAACGACGACCGCGAGGTGAGCTGCTACGCCTTGCTGATCGACCAGCTCGCCGGCAAGGACGTGCGCGACAACGCGCTCGCCGCCTGGCTCGCGCAGCGCGACGCCGACGACGGTTGCGCGCTGATGGCCAGCACCCTCTTCGACGCGAAGCAGTTCACCCCCGCCGATGCCTGGCGCAAGGCGCGCTTTGCCATTGACGCCAACCGCCCGCGCGCCGCACGCCTGGCCGCCGGGCTCGTCAGCACCGATGCCGGCAACGGCGTGGCGGCGCTCGCCGATAACCCGGCGCAGTACCTGCAGCGCCTGGCGAGCACCGCCACGCGCACCGGCGCCGAGCTGACCACGCTCGCGCTGATGCGCATGGGCGTGAACGACCCCGAAGCCGCCGCTGCGCAGCTCGCTGACCGTTGGGACCGCGCGCTGCCCGCCGACCTGAGCGCATGGGCGTGGGCGATGGTGGCCAAGCAGTCGGCCATCAAGCTGCAGCCCGAGGCGGCCGACCACTTCCAGCGCGCCGCGCTGCGCTCGACCAAGGGCGGCCGCGAGCTCGACTGGCCCGATGACACGCTGGCCTGGAAGGTGCGCGCCGCCTTGCGTGCCGACAACGGCAAGGCGCGCTGGCAGCCGGTGATGCAGGCCATCAACGCCATGGCACCGACCGAGCAGCGCGAGCCCGCGTGGGTGTACTGGAAGGCGCGTGCCCTGGCCGCGCTCGGCCCCGATTCACAAGACGGCGACTCGATGCGCCTGATGGCGCGCGAGCAGCTCGCCACGCTCACCAGTCAACTCAACTTCTACGCCGCGCTGGCGGCCGAGCAACTCGGCCAGCCGGTGTTCATGCCCGCGCCGCCGGCTCCGCTGACAGCGGCCGAGCGCGCCAGCGCCGAGCAGCACCCCGGCCTGTCGCGCGCGCTCTGGCTCATCGCCTCCGGCCTGCGCAGCGAGGGCGTGCGCGAGTGGAACTACTCGCTGCGTGGCATGAGCGACCGCGAGCTGCTGGCCGCTGCGCAACTGGCCTGCGACCGCGAGGTCTGGGACCGCTGCATCAACACCAGCGACCGCACCAAGACCGAGATCGACATGGCCCAGCGCTTCCCGACGCCGTTCCGCAAAGAGGTGACGGCGCGCGCCGGCGAGATCGGCTTGGACCCGGCCTATGTTTACGGCCTGATCCGGCAAGAGTCGCGCTTCATCATGGACGCGCGCTCGGGCGTTGGCGCCTCCGGCCTGATGCAGGTGATGCCCGCCACCGCACGCTGGACGGCGAAGAAGATCGGCCTGCCGTTCACGCCCGACATGATCGCCGACCGTGACACCAACATCCGCATCGGCACCGCGTACCTCAAGCTCGTGCTCGACGAGTTCGGCGGCTCGCAGGCGCTGGCTGCAGCGGCCTACAACGCCGGCCCCGGCCGCCCGCGCAAGTGGCGCGACGGCCCGGTGCTCGACACGGCGGTGTGGGCCGAGAACATCCCCTTCCCCGAGACGCGCGACTACGTCAAGAAGGTACTGTCGAACAGCAGCTATTACGCAGCCTTGCTTAGCGGCCAGCAGCCCACCTTGAAAGGGCGGCTCGGCAAGCCGATTGCGCCCGCCGATGCCAACACGCCGCTGCCGAACAAGGACCTGCCTTGAACCAGCCAACCAACAACAGCACTCTCATGCAACTCTGGATCGGCAACAAGAACTACTCGTCATGGTCACTGCGGCCGTGGCTGCTGATGACGCACACCGGCATCGCGTTCGAAGAAGTGAAACTGCGGCTGTCGTTCACGGCCGGCTCGGAGTTCAAGCGCCGCATCGAAGCCGTGTCGCCCGCCGGCCGCGTGCCGGTGCTGGTCGACGGTGATCTGAGCGTGTGGGACACCTTGGCCATTGCCGAGTACCTAGCCGAAACTTACCCCGACAAGCAGCTGTGGCCGTTGGACAAACGAGCGCGTACGAATGCCCGCTCGGTATGCGCGGAGATGCACAGCGGCTTTGCTGCCCTGCGCAGTGGGTGCCCGATGAACATCGAGGCCTCGCTGCCGGAGGTGGGCGCGCGTCTGCTTCGTGACGACGCAGGTCTCGCGGCCGACCTGGCGCGCATCAACGCCATGTGGAGTCAGGCGCTTGCCACCTCGGGCGGGCCGTTCCTGTTCGGCACGTTCAGCGTGGCAGACGCGTACTTCGCGCCGGTATGCGCGCGCATGCGCACCTACGCGTTGCCAGTGCCGCCCGAGGTGGCCGCCTATGTGGAGCGCATCTTCGCGCTGCCCGCCATGCAGCGCTGGGTGGAAGCCGCGCTGGCCGAGCACGACTGGCTCGACGAAGACGAGCCCTACCGCAGCCGCGCATGAAAAAGGGCGGCCTCGTGGCCGCCCTGTTCAGCCCCTGGCGGGGCCATTGACCACTTGCTGCAGTTACTTGGCCTGACGGCGGCGTGCCACGAAGCCCACGGCGCCCAGACCGGCGAGCAGCAGCGCATACGACTCGGGTTCAGGCACCGGCGTGATCGCGATGTTGCCGGAGTACGAAGCCTGGGCGGTCGAGTTCACACCCGTCACGATCAAGCGGTAGTCGCCCACGGCCAGGACCGTGTTCGTCAGCGAAAAGAACTCGACGACATCGTTGCCCAGGTTGCCGGCGAACGTGGCCACGACCGTGTTGCTGGCGTCTTCGATGACCAGGCTTCCGAAGTCCAGGTCTTGGGCACCCGATTGCGCGCTGCTGGAAGTCGCGGTCACGGTGTAAGGTGATCCGGTGATCGAGAACGTGTAGGTGTCGGTGAAGCTGCCGACCGCATCGTTGCGGCCGAAGAACACGTTGCCGCTGCTCAAGTCGAGCGCAGTCGTCATGGTGTCGGCAAAGCTCGACGAGGCGCCGACAGCCAGCGCTGCAGCGAGCAATATCTTCGTGGGTGACATGGTGGGTTTTTCCTTGTGGGGTGGGTTTGAAGATGCCTCCCGACGCCGGTGGCGCCGGTAGCAAAAACAAGTGTTGATCGTGCCGACCCATCGCGGCCCCCCTGTTCAAAGGGGGCAACCACGCGCACGACGCAAGTCGCGGCGCATGCCTACACCGCCCTCTTGGCGAGCGCCTACAGTTCGGGTGATGAAGTCCTACATCGTCGGCGGCGCGGTCCGCGATGGCCTCTTGAAACGGCCCGTGAGCGACCGCGACTGGGTGGTCGTCGGCAGCACGCCTGAGGCCATGCGCGCGCTCGGCTACGTGCCCGTCGGCGCCGACTTCCCGGTCTTCCTGCACCCCGTCACGAAAGAGGAATATGCCCTCGCGCGCACCGAGCGCAAGACGGCCGCCGGCTACCACGGCTTCGTCGTTCACGCCGCACCCGACGTGACGCTGGAACAAGACCTGGCGCGCCGCGACCTGACCATCAATGCGATGGCGCAACAGGCCGACGGCACGCTCATCGACCCGCACGGCGGCCAGCGCGACCTGACTGACAAGGTGCTGCGCCATGTCGGCCCGGCGTTCGCAGAAGACCCGGTGCGCATCCTGCGGCTGGCGCGCTTCGCGGCGCGCTTTGCCGACTTCAGCGTGGCCGACGAGACCACCGCGCTGATGCGCCAAATGGTCGAGCAAGGTGAGGCCGATGCCTTGGTGCCCGAGCGCGTGTGGCAAGAGCTGGCTCGCGGCCTGATGGAGGCGCTGCCCTCGCGCATGTTCGAGGTGCTGCGCTCGTGCGGCGCGCTGGCGCGGCTGCTGCCCGAAGTCGACCGCCTGTGGGGCGTGCCGCAGCGGGCCGACTATCACCCCGAGGTCGACACCGGCGTGCACTTGATGATGGTGCTCGACATGGCCGCGCACCTGAACGCGAGCCTGCCGGTGCGCTTTGCCTGCCTCGGCCACGACCTGGGCAAGGGCACAACGCCGGCCGACGTGCTGCCGCGCCACATCGGCCACGAGCAGCGCAGTGTCGACCTGGTGCGCAGGCTCTGCGAGCGGCTGCGCGTGCCGGTGGCCTGCCGCGAACTGGCCGAGGTGGTGGCCCGCGAACATGGCAACGTGCACCGCAGCGCTGAGTTCAATGCCGCTGCCGTGGTGCGCCTGCTCGACCGCTGCGACGCATGGCGCCGGCCCGAACGCTTTGCCGAGACGCTGCTCGCCTGCGAGTGCGACGCACGCGGGCGCCTCGGGCTGCAAGACGCGCCGTACCCGCAACGCGAGCGGCTCGCGCGGGCGTTGGCGGCGGCGCTCGGTGTCGATACGGCGGGCGTGGCCGCCGCGTGCACTGAGCGCGGCATGAAGGGCCCAGCCATCGGCGAAGCCATCCATGCCGCCCGCGTCGCGGCTTTATCCCCTCTCCCCCTGGGAGAGGGTTAGGGTGAGG
>JANNBF010000090.1:0-37171 GCA_031385155.1 Rhizobacter sp. | reverse complement strand
GTGAGTGCGAGCTCGGGGAATACGCACTCACCGGTTTCCACCGCCGCATCCGCGAGCAGGCCTTGCCCGATGTGGTGGCACCTGCGCTGCAGCGCGTGCGCGATGCGTGCCGCGAACATGCGGTCGCGTGCATGCTCGGCACGCCGACCTTCGCAGCCGACGGGGCGGTGCTGAACAGCTACGTGTTCATCGGCGCCGACGGCGTAGTGGGCGCCACGATGAGCAAGAACGGCCCGACGGCAGCCGAGTTGACCTTCTTCCAGCGTGGCGCCGCCCGCCCGGTGTTCGGCTTCGAAGGCCGTGCCTGCACGACCGTGATGTGCCGCGAGGTCGAAGACCTGGACGAGGTGGCCGCGCAGTTGCGCAACGATCCGGTCGACCTGGTCTTCTGGCCTTCGCTCACCGGGCAGGCGCCGGGCACGGTGCTCGACTCACCGGAGGCGACCGAAGACCTGGGCTACCTGCGCCGCGCCGGCCTCGTGGCGCAGCGGCTCGGTGCCTTCGTGGTGCAGAGCAACTGGCCGCAGGCGCTGAACACACCCGACCACACGCACCTGGGCGAGAGCAAGGTCTACGATGGGGCCGGTGAGTTGCTGTTGACGCTGCCGCGCGACGAAGCCGGTGTCGGCGTCTTCAACCTCGGTGAACGCAACTTCCACTGGACTCCGCTGCCTGCATGAACACCATACCCCTGCTCTCACTCCTGCGGTCCTCCGGCGCGGCATGCGCCCTGTGCTTCGTCGCGCTGTCGATGGTTGCGCCGACCGTGCACGCCATCGACCTCGGCCCGCTGTGGAACTACGACAAGCCCGAGCTGAGCGAGCAGCGCTTTCGCGCTGCGCTCGCCACCGCCACTGCCGATGACGCGCTGATCCTGCAGACACAGATCGCCCGCACCTACGGCCTGCGCGGCAACTTCACCCGGGCGCGCGACATACTCGCCGCCGTCGAGCCGCAACTGCCCACGGCCGGTGCCGAGGCCAAGGTGCGGTATGCCCTCGAATTCGGCCGCACGCTGGTGTCGGCCACGCACCCGCCGGCGTCGCAAACGCCGCTGGTGCGTGAGCAGGCCAAGGTCGTCTATCTGGGTGCGTTCGACGTTGCGAAGGCGAACCAACTCGACGCACTGGCCATCGACGCGCTGCACATGCTGGCCTTTGTCGACACCGCCCCCGCCGATCAACTGAAGTGGGCCCGCGAGGCGCTGAGGGTGACCGACGCGTCAACGCAGCCCGACGCAAAGAAGTGGGAGGCTTCCCTGCGCAACAACGCCGGCTATGCGCTGCATCAGCTGGGTCGGTTCGAGGAAGCGCTCGCCGAATTCAAGACCGCGCTGCTGCTGCGCCAGCGCGGCACCGACGAAGAAGCCATTCGCGAAGCGCACTGGATGATCGCGTGGACGCTGCGGGCCTTGAAGCGCAGCGACGAAGCGCTGGCCATCCAGCTGCGGCTGGAACGTGAGTGCGACGCCGCCGGCGCGCCCGACCGCTATGTGTTCGAGGAGTTGGAGGCGCTCTTCCGCCAGATGGGAAATACCGAACGCGCCGACCACTACGCCGCGCGCCGCAGGGCCTTGCCGGCCTGACGGCCTGCGCGCCACTTCACCGCGCCAGGCCACCGACAGGAGCCCGACCATGGACCGCGACGCCATCCTGCTGACCCCCGGCCCGCTGACGACCACGCTGCGCACCAAGCTCGCGATGCTGCGCGACTGGGGTTCATGGGACGCCGGCTTCAACGCGATGACGGCCGGCGTGCGGCGCCAGCTGCTCGGCATCGTCGGCGGGCTCGACTCGCATGTGGTGGTGCCCCTGCAAGGCAGCGGCACGTTCGCGGTCGAGGCTGCAGTGGGCACGCTGGTGCCTCGCGACGGCCATGTGCTGGTGCTCGACAACGGTGCCTACTGCAAGCGCATGGGCCGCGTGGCCACGCTGATGGGCCGGCGCACCACGGTGCTGGCGCGCGCCGAGCATGAACCGGTGTCGGCCGAAGAACTGGATGCCGCGCTGCGCGCCGACCGCAGCATCACCCATGTCGGCTTCATCCACTGCGAAACCGGCACCGGCGTGCTGAACCCGTTGGCGCAGGTCAGCGAGGTGTGTGCGCGCCACGGCAAGGGGCTGATCATCGACGCGATGAGCTCGTTCGCGGCCCTCGCCATCGATGCGCGCGACATCACTTTCGACGCGCTGGTGGCCGCCAGCGGCAAGTGTCTGGAGGGCGTGCCGGGCATGGGCTTCGTGTTCATCCGCAAGGCGGTGCTGGCCGGCTGCGAAGGGCAGTCGCAGTCGCTCGCGATGGACTTGTTCGACCAGCACGCGTACATGGAAAAGACCGGCCAGTGGCGCTTCACGCCGCCCACGCACGTGGTGGCCGCGCTGGCCGAAGCACTGGCCCAGTACGACGAAGAGGGCGGCCAGCCGGCGCGGCTGGCGCGCTACACCGCGAACTGCCGCACGCTGATCGATGGCATGGCGCGGCTCGGCTTCAAGCCCTTCCTGCACCCGCAGTGGCAGGCGCCGATCATCGTGACTTTCCATGCACCGCCGCAGCCCGACTACGACTTCAAGGACTTCTATACCGAGGTCAAGCGCCGCGGGTTCATCCTCTACCCCGGCAAGCTGACGCAGGTCGAGACCTTCCGCGTCGGCTGCATCGGCGCCATCGGGCCGGCCGAGATGCAGCAGGCGGTGAATGCAATAGGCGAAGCGGTGCACGCTTTGGGCCTGGCGCCCGACCACTGACAAGGAACCCCATGGCCACAAAACGGAACGACCCCAAGGAACACCCGGCGTTGAAGGCTGTGCGCGCCAGCGGCACCGGCAAGGTGAAGGTGGCGGTGAGCGACATCGACGGCATCCTGCGCGGCAAGTACCTGCACATTGACAAATTCCTCGGTGCCGCCGAGCCGCACCCGAACGGTGGCTTCGGATTCTGCGACGTGGTGTTCGGCTGGGACGCGAACGACAACTGCTACGACAACGCCACCGCCACCGGCTGGCAGCACGGCTTCCCGGATGCGCTGGCGCGGCTCGATCTCGACACGTACCGCCGCGTGCCGTGGGACGACGGCGTGCCGTTCTTCCTGGGTGACTTCGTCAACACCGACGGCAGCCCGTCTGCCATCTGCCCGCGGCAAACGCTCAAGCGCGTGCTCAAGCGCGCCGAGAAGTTGGGTTTCAACGTGATGGCCGGCATGGAGTTCGAGTGGTTCAACTTCAACGAGACGCCGCAGAGCTGGGCCGCGAAGAAGGGCGTCGACCCCGAGCCCATCACGCCGGGCATGTTCGGCTACTCGCTTTTGCGCATGAACCACAAGCGCGAATTCTTCAAGGCGCTGATGGACGAGATGCCCGCGTTCGGCGTGCCCATCGAAGGCCTGCACACCGAAACCGGCCCGGGTGTTTACGAGGTGGCCATTGCCTTCGGCGAGGCGCTGGAGCAGGCCGACCGCGCCATCCTTTTCAAGACCGGCGCCAAGGAAATCGGCGCCCGCTTCGGCGTGATGCCGAGCTTCATGGCCAAGTGGAACCAGCAGCTGCCCGGCTGCTCGGGGCACATTCACCAGAGTTTGTCGGACGGCAAGACCAACCTGTTCTTCGACGCGAAGAGCCCGCGCAAGATGAGCAAGCTGTTCGAGAGCTACCTGGCCGGGCAGGTCGGCTTTTTGATGGAGATGGCGCCGATGTTCTGGCCCACCATCAACAGCTACAAGCGGCTGGTTGATGGCTACTGGGCGCCCGTCAAACCGACCTGGGGCATGGACAACCGCACCGCCAGCTTCCGCGTGATCGCCGGCAGCCCGAAGGCGACTCGGCTGGAAACACGCTGCCCCGGTGCCGACGTGAACCCGTACCTCGCGATGGCCGCCGTGATCGCCGCCGGCCTGCACGGGGTGGAGCGGGGCCTGAAGCTGACGCAGCCACCGATCACCGGCACGAACGGTGGGGCCGAGAACATCCCCCGCGCCCCGCGCACGCTGATCGAGACGACACGTGTCTTCAGGCAATCGCAAACCGCCCGCGACTGGTTCGGCGACGCTTTCGTCGACCACTTCGCCGCGACCCGTGAGTGGGAGTGGCGGCAGTGGCTCGACGGCGTGACGGATTGGGAACTGAAACGGTACTTCGAGGTCATTTGAACGTCACTGGTCGGCACGAGCGACATTCCTTACAATGCAGCGCTGTGCCTGCGGTAGGTAAGGAATTGATCATGACAGAAGCCACGTTGACGAGCAAAGGGCAGATCACCATCCCCAAGGCCGTGCGCGACGCCCTCGGCCTGTCCACCGGCGACCGGATCGAGTTCGTCGGCACAGAGAGGGGCTTCGTGATGGCGCCGGTCAAGCGCGACCTTGCCGCGCTGTGCGGCATGTTCAAGGGCAGACGTGCCAATCCGGCCACGTTGGACGAGATGAAGGCTGCGATCGCCGAGATGGGCAAGCCGGTGCGCCGCAAACCATGATCGGTCTGGACACCAACGTGCTGGTGCGCTACTTCGCCCAGGACGACGCCAAGCAGGGCGCCGCAGCCAGGGCCCTGGTCCAGCAGCGACTGACGCGCGAAGAGCCCGGGCACGTGAATGTGGTGACGCTCGCCGAGACCTGTTGGGTGCTCAAACGCTTGTATGAAGCCGGCCGCGATGAGCTCGTGCAGGTGATCGAAAACCTGCTGGCCGCTCCGAACATCGTCGTCGAGCGCCGCGCCGAAGTGCGCAAGGCCGTCCAGACTTTCGGCGCGTCGAGCGCTGGTTTCAGCGATTGCCTGATCGCGCAGTTGAACCTCGGCGCCGGTTGCACCAACACGCTGACCTTCGACCGCACCGCTGCCAAGCAACCCGGTTTTGCGCTGCTGACCTGAGCGGCCTGTCACTGAAACGGAGCCATTGAATGTTGTCCCGATGCCGTGCCTTCCTTGTCGGCCTCGCCAGCCTGATGTGCATCGCCGCCACCTCGCTGGCCCACGCCGCCCCGCTGCGTATCGCCAGCGCCTTCGACCCGCAGACGATGGACCCGCATGCGCTGGCGCTGCTGTACCACACGCGGGTCTGGACGCAGGTGTACGAGTCGCTCGTCGGCCGCGACGAGAAGTTCCAGCTCGAGCCGGCGCTGGCCTTGAGCTGGCAGGCCACCAGCGCGACGAGTTGGCGCTTCAATCTGCGGCCGGGTGTCACGTTCCACGACGGGGCGACGTTCACCGCCGATGACGTCGTGTTTTCGATCGAGCGCGCGCTGGCGCCGCCGTCACAGCGCGGCTTTCAGTTGAAGGGTGTGAAGGCGGCGCGCAAGGTCGATGACCTGACCGTTGACTTCATCCTCGACGCGCCCGACGCCGTGCTGCCCGAGAAGCTGCAGGGCATCGCGATCATGAACAAGGCGTGGTCGGTGAAGAACGCGGCCGAGAAGGCGCAGGACTTCAACGCCAAGCAAGAGATGTTCACCGTGCGCAACGCGAACGGCACCGGCCCGTACCTGCTCGACCGTTTCGAGCCTGACGTGCGAACGCTGCTCAAGCGCAACCCGAAGTGGTGGGGCTGGGCCGACAAGCGCTCCGGCAATGTCGATGCGGTGAGTCTGGTCGCGATCCGCTCCGATGCGACGCGCCTGGCCGCGCTGGTGTCGGGCGAGGTCGACTTCGTGTTCGACCCGCCGGTGCAAGACGTGGAGCGCCTGAAGCGCGAGCCGAACGTGGCGCTCACGCAGATCACCGACCTGGGCCAGCAGTACCTCACGTTCGACCAGTCGAGAGACGAGCTCGACGGCAGCGATGTGAAGGGCCGCAACCCGTTCAAGGACGTGCGCGTGCGCCGCGCCGTCTACCACGCGATCAACGTCGACCTGATCGCGCAGAAGGTGCTGCGTGGGCTGGCCGCGCCGACCGGTGCGTTCCTGTCGCCGCGCGTCGATGGTTCGCCGGCCGAGCTGGACAAGCGCTTGCCCTTCGACCCGGTCAAGGCGCGCGCGTTGCTCGCGGAGGCGGGCTACCCCAACGGCTTCAGCGTGGCGCTCGACTGCGTCAACGTGCCGTGGCGTGAAGCGGTGTGCCAGGCGATGACGGTGATGCTCACGCAGGTCGGCATTCGCACGCAGATGCGCTCGTCGCCCACGAACCAGTTCTTCCCGAAGCTGAGCCAGGCCACCGCCAGCCTGATCGAGTACGGCTGGACGCCCACGCCCGATGCCTGGGCCTCGCTGAACGCGCTGTTCCGCACCTGGGACAAGTCGGGGCTGGGCACCTTCAACGCCGGCCGCTACAGCAACCCGAAGCTCGACGTGCTGATCGACAACATGCGCGTCGAGCCCGACCTGACGCGGCGCCGCGCGATGGTCGGCGTGGCGCTGCGTTTGGTCAATGACGACCTGCCGTTCATCCCGCTGTACCGCCGCACGCTGACCTGGGCGATGAGCAAGAAAACGACCGTCGTGATGTGGCCGAACGACCAGGCCGAGTTGCGCTGGGTCCGCACAAAATAGGCTTGCAAGAACCGCCCTCCCCAAAGCACACCATGGCCATCACCCGCTTCTCGTTCCCGACCACCATCCACTTCGGCGCCGGCGCGCGCCGGCTTGCCGGGCCGCACCTGATCGCCGGGGGCTGCAAGCGCCCGTTGATCGTCACCGACAAGGGCCTCGCCGCCTTGCCATTGATTGCCGAGCTGAAGGCCGAGCTCGAAGCCGCCGGCCTTGCGCTGGCGGTGTACGGCGGCATCTTCGGCAACCCGACCGGCGCGCAGGTGATGAACGGTGCGGCGGCCTACAAGGCGCACGCGGCCGACTGCGTGGTGGGTGTGGGCGGCGGCGCCGCGCTCGACGTGGCCAAGGTCGTGGGCCTGCTTGCCACGCACCCGGGCGACGTGATGGAGTACGTGTGGGACCACCCTCAGGTGCGCCCGATCAACGCCTCAAGGCTGCCGCATTTCATCGCGCTGCCCACCACCAGCGGCACCGGCAGCGAGGTCGGGCGCAGCAGCGTGATCAGCGAAGAGGTGAGTCACGTCAAGCGCGTGATCTTCTCGCCGCACATCTTGGCGAAAGCGGTGTTCGCCGACCCTGAACTCACGCTCGGCCTGCCGCCGGCGGTGACGGCCGCAACCGGGATGGACGCGCTCACCCACAACATCGAAAGCTATCTGTCGCCCGCCTACCACCCGCTGTGCGACGGCATTGCGCTCGAAGGCACGCGCATCGCGGCGCGGGCGCTTCTCAAGGCGGTGCGCGAGCCGGGCAACATCGACGCGCGGGCCGACATGATGATGGCCTCGATGATGGGTGCCATCGCGTTCCAGAAAGACCTGGGCGCCGTGCACTCGTGCGCGCACGCGCTGGGCACCGTGTGCGACATGCACCACGGCCTGGCGAACGCGCTGATGATCGAGCCGGTGATGGCCTTCAACATCGAGTCAGTGCCGCAGAAGTTCGAGGCACTGGCGCAGGTGATCGGCCTGGCCAGCGGCGCCGCCCTCGTGCCGTGGCTGCGCGAGTTGAAGCAGCGCATCGGCATTGCGCCCACACTCGCGGCGGCGGGCGTCAAGCGCGAGCAATTCGCGCGTCTGGTCGAGACCGCCACCGCCGACATGTGCCACCAGACCAACCCGCGTGCCTGCACATCGGCCGACTTCGAGCGCTTCTTCGAGGCGGCATTCTGATGGCGCCCAAGCCCCTGCTCATCGGCATCTCGGCGCGCATTCACCACCCCATCGGCCCACAGCGCGACCTGGGCGGCGTCTACACCAAGACGCTGCACTACTTGGAGCAATCGGTCGCGCACTGGGTGCTGGCCAAGGGCGTGCTGGCGGTGATGATCCCAGCCATCGAGTCTGCAGGGTTGATTCGCCGCAGTGACATGAGCCTGGGTGCCTACGCAGAGCACCTGGACGGCCTGGTGCTGCAAGGCGGCGCCGACATCGCACCCGAGACCTACGGCGAAACCCCGCTCGACCCCGACTGGGCCGGTGACCGCATCCGCGACCTGTACGAGATCGACCTGTTCAACGCGTTCGTCGAAGCGGGCAAGCCGGTGCTCGGCATCTGCCGTGGCTGCCAGATGATCAACGTGGCGCTCGGCGGCTCGCTCTATCAAGACATCGCCACGCAGGTCACCACCCAGGTCACGCACCGCGATGCGGCCCGGTACGAAGACCAGTACCACGAGGTGAGCCTGGTGCCGGGCACGCGGCTGGCGCAGCTGTACCCCGGCGTCACCCGGGCGGGCATCAACTCGATCCACCACCAGTCGGTCAAGGTGCTGGGCAGCGGCCTGATGGTCGAGGCGCGCTGCGAGACTGACGGCGTGATCGAGGCGATCCGCTGGCGCGGGCCGAGTTACGTGTTCGGCATGCAGTGGCACCCCGAGTTCATGCAAACCGTGTCGGCCACGCAGCTCGACGGCGCGCCCATCCTGCAAGACTTCCTGGCCACGGCGCGCGCGCACCGTGGCGGTTGAACGAGGCAAATCCATGCTCAACATCCACAACCCCCACACCGGCGAATGGCTGGCCGATGTGCCCGAGCCTGCGGCCGAGATCGTTGCCGAGCGCGCCGCCGCCGCGCGCCGCGCGCAGCCCGTTTGGGCGGCGTTGCCGATGGCGCAGCGCATCGAGACGATGCAGCGCTTTCGCGCCTTGCTCGAAGACGAGCGCGAGGTGCTCGCGCAAACGCTGACCGCCGAGGTCGGCAAGCCGATCAGCCAGTCGCGCGGCGAGATCAACGGCCTGCTGCCGCGCATTGACTTCTTCGTCGCCAACGCGGCCGCAACCCTGGCCCCCGAGCCGGTGTTCAGCGACGCCGCGATGCGCGAGGTGATCGCGCATGACCCGCTCGGCGTGATCGCCAACATCTCGGCCTGGAACTACCCGTACTTCGTTGGCGGCAACGTGTTCGTGCCGGCGCTGTTGGCCGGCAATGCGGTGCTGTACAAGCCCTCGGAGTTCGCCACGCTCACCGGCTTGCACATCGCGCGGCTGCTGCACGCGGCGGGCGTACCGGCGGATGTGTTCGTGCCGCTGGTGGGTGGCGGCACAGTGGGCGCCGCGCTGCTCGCGCAGCGCATCGACGGTGTGTTCTTCACCGGCTCGGTGGCCACGGGTGCCAAGATCGCGCAGGCCGTGGCGGGGCGCTTCGTCAAGCTGCAGCTCGAGCTCGGCGGCAAAGACCCGATGTACGTGTGCGACGACCTCGACGCCGCCGGCGTGCAGACCGCCGCTGCCACGTTGGCCGATGGCGCGATGTACAACACCGGCCAGGGCTGCTGCTCGGTCGAGCGCATCTACGTGCATGAGCGAATTCACGATGCGTTCGTCGACGCGCTCTTGGCCAACGTGCGCAGCTTCAAGACCGGCGACCCCACAGACGACGCCACCTACATCGGCGCCATCGCCCGCAGCGCCCAGCTCGACGTGCTCGACGCGCAGGTGACCGATGCACTCGCCAAGGGCGCCACGCTGGCCACCGGAGGCGCGCGCCGCAGCGGCCCGGGCAATGGCTTCGAGCCCACGGTGCTGACGAACGCCGATCACTCGATGACCGTGATGCGCGACGAGAGCTTCGGCCCCATCGTCGGCGTGCAGAAGGTCAGTGGTGACGCCGAGGCACTGGCGCTGATGAACGACACGCGTTACGGCCTCACGGCAGGCGTGTTCAGCCGGGACGAAGCACGCGCCAAGGCGCTGCTCGCACAGGTCAACGCCGGCACCGTGTACTGGAACTGCTGCGACCGCGTGAGCCCGCGGCTGCCGTGGTCGGGCCATGGCGATTCGGGGGTCGGGCTCACGCTTTCGACCCACGGCATCCAGGCCTTCACGCGGCCGCGCGCCTGGCATTTGCGCACGCCGTGAACGGAGTCGGTGCTGCATGGATGCGGCTCGCGCTCTTCGACCTCGACCACACGCTGCTCAGTGGCGACAGCGACGCGCTGTGGTGCGAGTTCCTGATGGACGAAGGCTTGCTTGCACGAGCCGAGTTCGAAGCCCGCAACGCCGACATGGCGCGGCGCTACCAGCAGGGCAGCGTCACGCCACGCGAGTTCTGCGAGTTCTATGTCGGGACGGTCCAAGGCCGCTCGCCGGCCGAGTGGCAACCGCTGTGCGAGCGCTTCGTGCGCAGCGTGGTCGTGCCGCGCATTCCCGCGTCGGCGCACGCGCTCGTCGACCAGCACCGCGCACGCGGCGAGCGGCTGGTTGTGACGACCGCCACGAACCGCCTGCTCACCGAAGCCACCGCGCGGCACCTGCGCATCGACACGCTGATCGCGACCGATGTCGAGGTGGTGAATGGCGTGTGCACCGGCCGCACTGCCGGCACGCTGAACATGCGCGAAGGCAAGGTGACCCGGCTCGTCGAATGGCTGGCGGCGCAAGGGCAGGGTGCGCTTGCGCTGCGTGATGCCACGTTCTACAGCGACTCGGTCAACGATCTGCCGTTGCTCACCGCAGTCGGCACGCCCGTGGCGGTGGACCCGGATGCGCGCCTGCTGCCCCATGCGCTGGCGCACGGGTGGCGCGTGCTGGCGCTCGAGCGCTGAGCCGCCATCGCCGAGCGCTGACCCGTTCGGGTTCGGCACCCCGCGCACGTCGATAACGCTGCAATAACGCCGCGCCCCCCACAGCCCGCGCCCAGCACGCCCGCGTCGGGCTTGAGCAGGGAGTGCGCGAATGATCGCAACGATGAATCGGGGCAGTGCAGGCTGCCAACACGTGGCCGGCCGGGTGCTTGCCCGTTGTCTCGGCGCCTTGGCGTTGTCGGCGGCCGGGCTGCTGGCTGCCTGTGGCGGCAGCGACGTGGCACCCACGCGGCGCGCAACCATGTGGCTGCGCGGCACCGCGAAGGCATCCTGCACCGCAACCCGGTGAACCGCGAGTTGCTGGCGCTCGCCGCGCGCTCGCTCTTGGCTTGAAAGGGTGCTGCGCAGGCCGCGCGTGAGTAGACCGTGAACGTAGGTCGTGAAGTGCCGGTTGGCGTCGGACAGCGACTTCAGCGTCCCGTGTTCCGTACCGGCACTTTCTGCCTTGCCTGAAGCGCCGTCGCTCGACCGCGTATCAGCCCGTGCTGCGCGCCGCACCCTGCCGGCCCCGGCTACCATCGCCACCGCATCTGCAACACAGGAGAACGAGCGTGGCGATGGACGTGGTGGACTTCGAGATCAAGGGTTCGGAAATGCAATTCGTCGAGGTCGAACTCGACCCGGGCGAAGCAGCGGTGGGCGAGGCCGGCAGCATGATGTTCATGGACGCGGGCATCGCGATGGACACGGTCTTCGGCGACGGCTCGCAGAACCAGAGCGGCGGCATCTTCGGCAAGCTGCTCGGTGCGGGCAAGCGGCTCGTCACTGGCGAATCGCTGTTCACCACGGTCTACACCAACCAGAGCGCGGGCAAGGCGCGGGTGGCGTTCGCGGCACCGTACCCGGGCAAGATCATCCCGATGGACTTGCGCCAGCTCGGCGGCACGCTGATCTGCCAGAAAGACGCCTTCCTGTGCGCGGCGCGCGGGGTGTCGCTCGGCATCTTCTTCCAGCAGAAGATCGGCGTCGGCTTCTTCGGCGGTGAAGGCTTCATCATGCAGAAGCTCGATGGCGACGGCCTGGCTTTCGTGCATGCCGGCGGCACGGTGGTCAAGCGCGAACTGCGCGCCGGGCAGACGCTGCTGATCGACACCGGCTGCATCGTGGCACTCACGCCGAGCGTGAACTTCGAGATCCAGTACGTCGGCAAGGTGAAGACGGCGCTGTTCGGCGGTGAAGGCCTGTTCCTCGCCAAGGTCACCGGGCCGGGCACGGTGTGGCTGCAGAGCCTGCCGTTCTCGCGCCTCGCCTCGCGCGTGTTCGCAGCCGCGCCGCAGCGCGGTGGCTCGAAGGAGGAGGGCGGTTTGTTCGGCGGGCTGGCGGCCGGTGGCGTGCTCGGCGGCCTGCTCGGTGGCGCGCTCGGTGGTGGAGACGACGATTGAACACGCGTTGGCTCGCCCGCGCTGCGGCCACATCAGCCGCGTTGGTCGCCGGCGCGGCGCATGCCGCCGCACCCGGCCCGCACATCGAAGACATGACCTGGCCCGAGTTGCAGGGCCGCATCCAGGCCGGCAGCACCACCGTCTTGGTGCCCATCGGCGGCACCGAGCAGAACGGGCCGCACATGGTGCTGGGCAAGCACAACGTCCGCGTGCGGGTGCTGGCCGCGCAGATCGCTGCCAAGCTCGGCAATGCGGTGGTCGCCCCGGTGATGGCCTATGTGCCCGAAGGTGCGGTGAACCCGCCGACCGCGCACATGCGCTTCACCGGCACCATCACGATGAGCGACGCCACCTTCGAGGCCGTGCTCGAGTCGACCGCACGCAGCTTCTGCCAGCACGGCTTTCGCGATGTGGTGTTCCTCGGTGACCACGGCGGCTACCAGAAGAGCGAAGAGCGCGCCGCCGCCCGCGTGAACGCCGACAAGGCCACCCCCGCCGGCTGCAAGGCGCACGCGCTGACCGAGTACTACCGCGTCACGCAAGGCGCCTACATCGACGACCTGAAAGCGCGTGGCCTGAGCACCGCCGAGATCGGCACGCACGCAGGGGCCGGCGACACCTCGCTGGCGCTGGCGGTCGATCCGGCGCTGGTGCGCCACGACCTCATGGCGCGCACCGCGCCGCGCCCGCAAGACGGCACCTACGGCGACCCGCGCCGCGCCACGGCCGAGCTGGGGCAGCTGGGCGTGCAGCGGATCGTCGATGCGTCGGTCGCGGCCATCCGGGCGTTCGCGCCGGCGCGTTGACGCCCCGCAAGGGGCGCACGCGCCGGGTGGCGATAATCCGTGGCTGTCATGGAGCAGGGTGATCTCGAATGAAGTTGGCGTTGAAGAACATCAAGAGCGGCGTTGGCACCGGCCTGACCGTGGCGGTGCTGTTGGCCGCCGCGCTCGCAACCCGCGTGCAGGGCGCGGGTGAACCAGTGGCACCGGCCAGCGGTGCGGCTGCTGCGGCGTCGCAACCCAAGTTGAACCTGCTTCCCGGCATGCCGCCGGTGCCCGATGCGCGCAACCTCTATAGCGAAGTCGGCCCCGACCGCGTCAGCGCGGTGCTGAAGGCCGACCCCGAGCGCATCTATGTGCCCAACCTGCGCTCGAACGATGTGTATGTGGTCGACCCGAATGCGATGAAGGTCGTCGACCGGTTCAAGGTCGGCATCGGCCCGCAGCACATCGTGCCGTCGTATGACATGCGCACGCTCTGGGTCACCAACAACGCCGAGGGCCGCACCGACGGCAGCCTCACACCCATCGACGCGCGGACCGGCAAGCCCGGCAAGCCGGTGGCGGTGGACGACCCGTACAACATGTACTACACGCCCGACGGCAAGTCCGCCATCGTGGTTGCCGAAGCGCGCAAGCGGCTCGACTTCCGTGACCCGGCGACCATGGCGCTGCAGTACTCGATCAACACGCCCGGCTGCCCCGGCATCAACCACGCCGACTTCTCGACCGACGGGCGCACGGTGTTCTTCACCTGCGAGTTCTCGGGCACGGTGGCGAAGATCGACCTCGTCAACCGCAGCGTCGCGGGCTACCTGAAGCTGCAGATGCCGACCACCCGCTTCAAGGAGGTGGTGGCGCCGCGCGCCGAGGCCGGCAAGGTCTGGGAGCCGGGCCAGACCGAGGTCTGCACCGTCACCAAGGGCATGCCGCAGGACATTCGCAGCTCGCCCGACGGCAAGCGCCTGTACATCGCCGACATGATGGCCGACGGCGTGCACGTGCTCGACACCGAGTCGTTCAGGCAGGTCGGCTTCATCGCGACCAGCATCGGCGCCCACGGCCTGTACCCGAGCCGCGACGGCAAGAGTTTGTATGTGGCGAACCGCGGCTCGCACAAGATCCGCGGCCCGAAGCTGGGCAACGGCGGCGTGACGGTGATCGACTTCGCGACCGAGCGCGTGGTGGCCCGCTGGGCCGTGCCGGGCGGTGGCAGCCCGGACATGGGCAACGTCAGCGCCGATGGCAAGTCCCTGTGGCTCGCGGCCCGCTACGACGACGTAATCTACCGCTTCGACACCGCCACCGGTGCGGTCTCGCAGGTCAAGGTCGGCACCGAGCCGCACGGCCTGACGGTGTGGCCGCAGCCGGGGCGTTATTCGCTCGGGCACACCGGGAACATGCGCTGATGCAGCGTCTGCAACATCGATCGCGAACGTCGGCATGAAAGGTTTGCTCGACGCCTTCTGGCGCGCGGCGGCGTATTGCCTGCACCCGCGCGTGATCGCGTTGTCGGTGATGCCGCTGGTGCTCATGGCCGGCATCGCGCTGGGGCTCGGCTACTTCTTCTGGGAAAGCACGATCGCGGCGGTGCGTGCGTCGTTCGAGTCATGGCAGTTGCTCGCCACGCTGCTCGGCTGGCTGGAAAGCCTGGGCCTCGCGAACCTGAAGACGGTGCTCGCACCGATGGTCGTGGTGTTCCTGAGCACGCCGGTGATCGTGGTGGTGGCGCTGCTGATGGTGGCCGGGCTGATGACGCCGTCGATGCTCAACCTCGTCGCCGAGCGCCGCTTCCCGACGCTCGAGAAGAAGCGCGGCGGCTCGTTGCTCGGCAGCCTGTTCGGCGCCTTGTGGGCCACGCTGCTCGCGCTGGTCGCACTCGTGATCTCGATCCCGCTGTGGTTCGTGCCGCCGCTGGTGCTGATCTTGCCGCCGCTGATCTGGGGCTGGCTGACCTACCGCGTGATGAGCTACGACGTGCTGGCCGACCACGCGTCCACCGAGGAGCGACGCGAGTTGATGCGCCGCCACCGCAATGTGCTGCTCGGCATGGGCGTGCTCACCGGCTACCTGGGCGCGGCGCCTTCGCTGGTGTGGGCCTCGGGTGCGGCGCTGATCGTGCTGGCGCCGGTGCTGGTGCCGGTGGCGGTGTGGATCTACACGCTCGTGTTCGCGTTCTCGGCGCTGTGGTTCGCGCACTTCGCGCTGGCTGCGTTGCAGGCGCTGCGCGCCGAGCGCAGCGCGGCTGCTACTGCGGCGGTCACGCCACCGTTCGTGCCGGTCGAACACGCCACAACGCGTGAAGCGCTGGCCGTCGAAGACCTGCCTTACCGCCCGCTGCCACCACCCAACCCGCCCACGCCCCCATGAATTTCGGCCTCATCATCATCGGCGACGAGATCCTGTCCGGCAAACGCGCCGACAAGCACCTGCCCAAGGTCATCGAACTGCTCGCTGCGCGCGGCCTGCAACTGGCCTGGGCGCGCTACGTGGGCGATGACCCGCAGCGCATCACCGCCGACCTGAAACACGCCTTCGGCAGCGGCGATGTCGTGTTCTCGTGCGGCGGCATCGGCGCCACACCCGACGACCACACACGCCAGTGCGCCGCCGCCGCACTCGGCCTGCCGCTGGCCTTGCATCCGCAAGCCCGCGACCTGATCCATGAGCGCATGCGCGACACGGCCGCCGAGCAAGGCACAGTCTTCGAGCCCGACCGGCCCGACAACCTGCACCGCCTGAACATGGGCGTGTTCCCGGAAGGCGCGCAGATCATTCCGAACCCGTACAACAAGATTGCGGGCTTTTCGGTCGGCCAGGTGTTCTTCGTGCCCGGCTTCCCGGTGATGGCCTGGCCGATGATCGAGTGGGTGCTCGACCAGCGCTTCGCGCACCTGCACGGGCAAAGCACGCAGCAGGAGCGCTCGGTCATCGTCTTCGGCGCGATGGAGGCCGCGCTGACGCCGTTGATGGAATCGATCGAAGCGCGCTGCGCGGGCGTGAAGGTCTTCAGCCTGCCGAGCGTCGACCACCCGCAGTGGGGCCGCCACATCGAACTCGGCGTAAAGGGCGACGCGGCGGCATTGCCACCGGCGTACGTTCTTCTGCTCGACGGGTTGCGCGCGCATGGCGCCAGCCTGGGCCCTGAGTTGGTGCGCTAGCCGTTCTGTCGCCGCACGTTTTTGTGCGAGCGACAGCACCAAAGCAGCGCACTGTGTTTGGCTCGGCCGCACGCCCGGCGCGGGCTGTGGTTGAAGCGCATTCCAGCGGCGCGCCCCACCGGCCGCGGGCATGCTTTCTGCTACATTCCTGTGCGCTTTTTTGCGCCTGCCCGCAGGCCGCCGATGGCACACACACCACCCCCAAAACAGCTTTCCGCTAGGAGCACCTGATGGCCAGCAAGACCGTTGCCGATGTGATGAAAATGGTGAAGGACAACGAGGTCAAGTTCGTTGACTTCCGCTTCACCGACACCCGCGGCAAAGAGCAGCACGTGAGCGTGCCCGTGTCCCATTTCGACGAAGACAAGTTCACTGCGGGCCACGCGTTCGACGGCTCGTCGATCGCCGGCTGGAAGGGCATCGAAGCGTCGGACATGCAGCTCATGCCCGACCCGAACACCGCCAACATCGACCCGTTCTTCGACGAGCCCACGCTCATCCTGACCTGCGACGTGGTCGAGCCTGGTGACGGCAAGCCCTACGAGCGCGACCCGCGTTCGCTGGCCAAGCGCGCCGAGGCCTACATGAAGGCCTCCGGCTTCGGCGACACCGCCTTCTTCGGCCCGGAACCCGAGTTCTTCGTGTTCGACAGCGTGCGTTGGGGCAACGACATGTCGGGCTGCTTCTCGAAGATCGAATCCGAAGAAGCCGCCTGGAACACCGGCAAGGAATACGAGCACGGCAACTCCGGTTACCGGCCCACGGTGAAGGGCGGCTACTTCCCCACGCCGCCGGTCGATTCGTTCCAGGACATGCGCTCCGAGATGTGCCTGGTGCTCGAATCGCTGGGCATCCCCTGCGAAGTACATCACCACGAAGTGGCCAACGCCGGGCAAATGGAAATCGGCACCCGCTTCAGCACGCTGCTGCAGCGCGCCGACTGGGTGCAACTGCAGAAGTACGTGATCCAGAACGTGGCCCACAGCTACGGCAAGACCGCGACCTTCATGCCCAAGCCCATCGTCGGCGACAACGGGTCGGGCATGCACGTGCACCAGTCGGTCTGGAAGGACGGCAAGAACCTGTTTGCCGGTGACGGCTATGCCGGCCTGAGCGAGTTCGCGTTGTTCTACATCGGCGGCATCATCAAGCACGCCCGCGCGCTGAACGCCATCACGAACCCTGGCACCAACTCGTACAAGCGCTTGGTGCCGGGCTACGAAGCACCGGTGAAGCTCGCGTATTCGGCCAAGAACCGCTCGGCTTCGATCCGCATCCCGTTCGTCGGCAACCCGAAGGGCCGCCGGGTCGAAGCGCGTTTCCCCGATCCGCTGATGAACCCGTACCTCGGCTTTTCGGCGATGCTGATGGCCGGCCTCGACGGGGTCGAGAACAAGATCCACCCTGGCGAGCCCGCGAGCAAGGATCTGTACCACCTGCCGCCGGAAGAAGACAAGCTCATCCCAACCGTCTGCCACAGCCTCGATCAGGCGCTCGAGTACCTCGACAAGGACCGCGCGTTCCTGACCAAGGGCGGCGTGTTCACCGATGCCTACATCGATGCCTACATCGACCTGAAGATGCAGGAAGTGACGCGCTTCCGCATGGCCACGCACCCGGTCGAATTCGACATGTACTACACACTGTGAACATGGGCGCGCGAGCGCCCCTTCAGCACCGAGGGACGGCAACTGCCGTCCCTTTTTCATGGGCATCTCCATGACGGGGCCATGCGCGACAATCGAGGCTCGAACCCCTGGAGACAAGCGCATGAAGTGTGGTGTGTTGTTGCGATGCGGGCTGCTGTGGCTGCCCGCGCTGATCGCCTCCACGGCGTTCGCCCAGGCGACCGTCGGCACAGCTCAGGCGGCCGCCAGCACGGTCTACCGCTGCCCTGGCAAGCCGGTGCTGTACACCGATTCGATCTCCGCCAAAGAAGCCAAGGACCGCGGCTGCACGGTGCTCGACAACGTGCCGATCACCGTCATCCAAAGCACCAAGCCGCGGCCGGCTGCGCAGGTGGCTGCGGTGGCATCGGGCGCGCCGCCGGTGGTGCGCATCGACCCGGCAGAGCAGCGCGCCCGTGACAGCGATGCACGCCGCATTCTCGAAGCCGAACTGCGCCGTGAAGAAGAGCGCCTGGCGTCGATGAAGGCCGAGTTCAACAACGGCGAACCCGAACGCCGCGGCGACGAGAAGAACTTCCAGAAGTACCAGGACCGGGTGGCCGACATGAAGGCGGCACTGGCCCGCAAGGAGAGCGACATCGTCGCGCTCAAGCGCGAGATCGGCAAGCAGCCGCAATGAGCAACGAGGGTCTCCCGAGTGCGAACTCCCGCTCGGCGGGACCGGCCGCAGGCCGCAGGGTGCCCCATTGAGCAAAGCGGCACCGCTTGACGCCGCCAGCCGCAGTGTTGCGGTCGGGTCTTACGCGGCCTTCGACCACCTCGCCACGCTGGTTGCGGTGGTGGCCCCGACCGGCCAATGCGTGTTCGCGAACGCCTCGTTCGAAAGCGTGCTCGGCCTGTCGCGCCGCAGCGTGTTGCGCGTGTCGGTGTTCGAGTGGTTCGTCGATTCGCAACCGGTGCGCGAGACCCTGGAGGCCGTGAGCCGCAACGACTACGCCACCAGCCGCCTGGAAGCGCTGCTGCGCCGCCCCGGCGCCACCCACGGCGACGCGCTGCCGGTGCACGTGATCGTGAACCAGCTCGAAGGCTCGCCGAACGTCGTCGTCGAGCTGGTCGAGATCGAGCAGCAGACCAAGCAGGACCGCGAAGAGCGCGCGCTCGGCCAGGCGCGTGTCACGAAGGAGCTGATCCGCAACCTGGCGCACGAGATCAAGAACCCGCTGGGCGGCATACGGGGCGCGGCGCAACTGCTCGAGATGGAGCTCGAATCACGCACGCTCCATGAATACACGCAAGTGATCATCAACGAGGCCGATCGCTTGCAGGCGCTGGTCGACCGGCTGCTCGCGCCGCACCGCAAACCGCATGTGGTGAGCGACGTGAACATCCACGAGGTGTGCGAGCGGGTGAGGGCGCTGATCCTGGCCGAGTTTCCGCGCGGGCTCGAAGTGGAACGCGACTACGACATCTCGATACCCGACTTCCGAGGCGACCGTGAGCAGTTGATCCAGGCGGTGCTCAACATCGCCCACAACGCCGCGCAGGCGCTGGCCGAACGCATTCAGGCGGCCGACGCGCGCATCGTGCTGCGCACGCGCATTGCGAGGCAGGTGACGCTGGGCAAGCACCGCTACCGTCTGGCACTGGACTTGCATATCGAGGACAACGGCCCGGGTGTGCCCGAGTCTCTGCGTGAACGCATCTTCTACCCGCTGGTGTCGGGGCGAGACGGTGGTTCGGGACTGGGGCTCACACTGGCACAAACGTTCGTGCAGCAACACCTGGGCACGATCGAATGTGACAGTGTTCCGGGCCAGACTGTATTCAAGATCGTGATCCCGCTGCCTTAGCCGCCACTCGTGGCGGTGACGTGCGGGCCGCAGGGCACACCAGGAATTCCGGTTCCAAGACAGGCAGGGCATGAAACCCATCTGGATCGTTGACGACGACCAATCCATCCGCTTCGTGCTGGAAAAAGCACTGGCACGCGAAGACCTCGCAGTGCGCAGTTTCACGAACCCGCGCGACGTGCTCGCCGCGCTCGATGACGACGAGCCGCAGGTGCTATGTCCGACATCCGCATGCCGGGCGGCTCGGGCATCGACCTGCTGGCCAAGGTGCGCGAGCGCCTGCCCGGCCTGCCGGTGATCATCATGACGGCCTACTCCGACCTCGACAGCGCTGTCAGCGCGTTCCAGGGCGGAGCATTCGAGTACCTGCCCAAGCCCTTCGACGTGCCCAAGGCAGTCGAGCTGATCCGCCGCGCCGTGGCCGAGAGCGTGCGCGAGCAGGTGCGTGAAGAGAAGGCCGCGCAGATGCCCGAGATGCTCGGCCAGGCCCCGGCGATGCAAGACGTGTTTCGCGCCATCGGGCGGCTCAGCCAGAGCATCGTGACTGTGCTCATCACTGGCGAGTCGGGCTCCGGCAAGGAACTCGTGGCCAACGCGCTGCATAAGCACAGCCCGCGCGCCAACGGCCCGTTCGTGGCGATCAACACGGCGGCCATCCCGAAAGACCTGCTCGAGTCCGAGCTTTTCGGCCATGAGCGCGGCGCCTTCACCGGCGCGCAAACCACCCGGCGCGGGCGCTTCGAGCAGGCCGATGGTGGCACGCTGTTCCTCGACGAGATCGGCGATATGCCGTTCGATCTGCAGACGCGACTGCTGCGCGTGCTCTCCGACGGCCAGTTCTATCGCGTGGGCGGTCACAGCCCGATGAAGAGCAACGTGCGCGTGATCGCCGCGACCCATCAGAACCTCGAAGACCGCGTCAAGCTCGGCGCCTTCCGCGAAGACCTGTTCCACCGCTTGAACGTGATCCGCCTGCGCCTGCCGGCCCTGCGCGAGCGCAACGAAGACGTGCCCGCGCTGACGCGCTTCTTCCTGCAAAAGAGCGCCAAGGAACTGGGCGTCGAAGCCAAACGCATCACCGAAGAAGCGCTGGTTCAGCTGATGCGCTTCTCGTTCCCCGGCAACGTGCGCCAGCTCGAGAACATCTGCCACTGGCTGACCGTGATGGCGCCGGCGCAAATGGTCGAGGCGAAAGACCTGCCGCCCGAGTTGAGCGCCGAAAGCCCGTCGCGGGCCCGCGCGGCCATGCCGCTGAGTGCGGCCCCCATGCTGTCGGCAATGCCCCAAACCGCACCGCATGCGGATGCGGGCGCACCGCACGCCGAACCCCCCGCGGCCGCCGAGTATTCCCCTGCCGTTGCCGCCAGGCCCGTGACACCGGTGGCCGAGGCCCCCAGCGCCAGCGCGGCCGCGCCCAGCTGGGTCATGGGGCTCGAACAGGAGGCCCGCAGCCTGCTGCAGGCTGGCCAGCCTGACGTGTGGGACGCGCTGACCCGCAAGTTCGAGGCACAGCTCATTCACACCGCGCTGGCCATCACCCGCGGCCGCCGCATCGAAGCGGCGCAGAAGCTCGGCATCGGCCGCAACACGATCACCCGCAAGATCCAGGAGCTGGGGCTGGACGACTGACCGTCGCGGCGGCGCGGCGCGGCCGTGCCGGTCGCTGGTGTCGTCGCTGTCAAGCCGCGGCGGGCTCGTCCGTCAAGGTCACGATCACCGGGGCATGGTCGCTCGGCCGCTCGTTCTTGCGCGTCGGCTTGTCGATCACGCAGGCCGTGACGAGTGGCTTCAATGCATCGGTGACGAGGATGTGGTCGATGCGCAGGCCCTGGTTCTTGCGGAACGCGAGCATGCGGTAGTCCCACCAGCTGTACTGCTTCGGTGCCTGCTCGAACAGGCGGAACGCGTCATGCAGGCCGAGGGCGAGCAGCCCCTGGAAGTGCGCGCGTTCCTCGGGCGTGCACAGCACCTGGCCGGCCCACGCGACAGGGTCGTGAACATCGCGGTCTTCCGGCGCGATGTTGTAGTCGCCCAGCAGCGCCAGCTGTGGGTGCGCCGCGCACTGTTGTTCGAGCCAGCGGCGCAATGCCGCCAGCCATGCCAGCTTGTAGGGGAACTTGTCGCTCTCGACCGACTGCCCGTTCGGGATGTAGACGCCGACCACGCGCACACCGCCCACCGTGCCCGCAAGCACCCGCGCCTGCACGTCGTCGTGGCCGGGAATGTTGCGCACGATGTCGGTCGCGGGCAGCTTGCTGATCAGCGCGACGCCGTTGTAGGTTTTCTGGCCGAACCACTGCACGTGATAGCCGGCCGCCTCGATCTCGGCATGCGGGAACTTGTCGTCAGTCAGTTTGGTTTCCTGCAGGCACAGCACGTCGGGTTGATGAGCAGCGAGCCAGTCGATGACCTGCGGCAGGCGCACGGCGAGTGAATTGACGTTCCAGGTGGCGAGTCGCATTGGTTTGAAATTCCTGTGTGAATCGACAGCTTGCGAGTCTGGTGCGTGCGCCGGTGACGCACCCCGCGACACCGAACTCCGCGACCGCTTTTGAATTGTGCCTCCCTCAGCGCGCCCGCTAGCGCAGGGCTTCCGTTCCTTGCATGTCGTTCGTGCCGACGGTGAACACTCGGTCGCCTCGCGGGTGTACTTCGAGGCTTTGTCACGAAATCGGCCCTCAAGTCTCGCTCGCAGAGACCGAGCGGCGACAAACACCCCGCTTATCGAGAGATTTGCACGGCGATTGCGTCACGCCGCGAAGGCGCCGCCGCCCCTGTATCAACATGTTTCTGGAATGCTTCGTTCATCGCGCAGACCCGGTCTGCGCACCTCACCGGAGTCCCTCATGAAACTGCTGACCGCCTTCATCGTTCTGATCGAGCGCCGCCGCCAGTACCGCAAGGCCGTGGCGATATTTGTCTCGCTTGCGCTGCTGCTCACGGGCCCCGGGTTGTCGACTGCCCAGGCGCAGTCGGCGGGCGGAACCAAGCACAGCAAGGTCGCACGCGACCTCGACGATGAGGCCACGCAAACCGGCACATCCAAGGCCAAGTGGGCACGTGACGTCCACGGTGTTCGCCACGTCCAGGCCATTGTCGTCACGAATTCGACCGATCCGCAGATGTCCGACTTGCGCGCCTATGTGCTGAGCATCGGCGGCTCGGTGCATGCGGTGCACCCGGCAGTGCATGCGATGACGGTCCAAATCAAGGCCAGCCGCGTGCAGGCGCTGTCGCAGCGCGGCGATGTGGTCAGCGTCTCGCCGAACCGGGTCACCCAGCGCACCGCCAGCACGCTCGAATCGATCACCGGCGCGTTGACCAGCACCGTGCGCACCTACAGTTCGAAGACGGCCTACACCGGGCTGGACGGTAACGGCATCGGCATCGCGATTCTCGACTCGGGGATCATGAGGCTGCATGACACCTTCGCGGACCCCTTCTGCGATGGGTGCATCCGCGTCAAGGCCAACGTCAACATGCTCAACGCGAGCCTGGCCAACTGGTCCACGGCCGGAGGTGGCGCGACCTCGCTGGTGCCGGGGAGCACGGCGCTGGCCACGTACGACGCCGCCATCGCCGCCGACTCGGTGGTCACGCAAGACCCTTATGGCCACGGCACCCACGTGGCTTCGGTGGCCGCTGGCCGCTACTACCCTCCCAAGGCTTCGACGCAGCAGGACGCCAACGGCATTGCGCCCAACGCAAACCTCATCGATGTACGGGTGCTGGACAACTACGGCTTCGGCACCGTCAGCGACGCGCTCGAAGGCATCCAGTGGGCGATCTACAACGCCAAAAAATACAACATCCGCGTGCTCAACCTGAGCCTGGCTGCCAGCAGCACCGAGAGCTGGCAGACCGATCCGCTGTGCGTGGCCGTGCGCAGCGCTGCCGCTGCCGGCATCACGGTGGTGGTGGCGGCGGGCAACTTCGGCACCAATCTGCTTGGTCAGGAGACCTACGGCCGCATCAGTTCGCCAGGCAACGACCCCTCGGTGATCACCGTGGGCGCCGTCAACTTCAAGGGCACCACCGCGCGCGGCGACGACGTGGTCAACAACTTCAGTTCGCGCGGCCCGACGCGCAGCGCCTATGTCGACTCCACTGGCGTGCGCCGGGTCGACAACCTGCTCAAGCCCGACCTGGTGGCGCCGGGAAACAAGATCGTCGGCGCCGCCGCCACTGCCGCCAACGCGTTGACCTGGAATTTCCTGGGCAGCGTGTACAAGACTGCGCTGGTCGACCCGCTGGCCATCACGCCTGCGCTGGCTGAGACGCAGATGATTCTCAGCGGCACCTCGATCGCCGCACCCGCCGTGGCCGGCACGGTGGCGCTGCTGCTGCAGGCCAACCCGGGCCTGACGCCGCCGCTGATCAAGGCGATCCTGCAGTACTCGGCCCAGCCGCTGCCCGGCTACAACCTGCTGCAACAGGGTGCGGGCATGCTCAACATCGACGGGGCGGTGGTGCTGGCCAAGGCACTGCGCACCGACCTCGCGACCGTCATCAACGCCGGCTCCATCGCCGCCGGATCTTCGATGCTGGCCTCGGGCAAGGTCATGCCGGCGGCCACCTCCACCATCGGCGGCAGCGCCTTCACCTGGTCGCGCATTGTCTTTGCGGGCGGCAACCATGTCGTCAGCGGGCCGGCGCTGTTCACCCAATACCAGCCGCTCTGGGACCCGCGCATCACCTGGGCCAACGGCATTGTGCGCAAGCGCCAGGCGGTGTACTGGGCGGGCACCGGCATCGCGGCCAACACCTACCCGCAGTCGTTCACCGACAGCGCGCTGTCGAACCAGACCCTGCTGACCGCCGGTGTGGTGAGCGCAGACACGCTCGTCGGCACCAGTTCCTCGATCGGCAAGACCGGCGCGTTCATTCCGAACACGACGCTCTCGGCCTGGCTGGTCAGCGGCAGCGGCGCGACGCTGATCGACGGCGTCGTCCTGAGCAATGGCCTGGTGATGAGCGAACGCGTCGTGCTCAGCGAGGGCCTGGTGCTCAGCGAGGGCCTGGTGCTCAGCGAGCGTGTCGTGCTCAGCGAAGGCCTGGTGCTCAGCGAGGGGATCGTGCTCAGCGAAGGCCTGGTGCTCGGCGAGCCCTGAAGCGTTGGCCGACCGATGAACTCTCATTCGCACGTTCGCCACGAAAGCCCGCAATGACCACGACGCCGCTGACCTCAAACGCCGCCGCAACCGGCCCCTGGTGGCGGCGGCTGCACGACGCGCTGATGCCGGACTACAACTGCAAGGCTGCGACGTACTGGTGGGTGATGGTGCTGCTCGGCGCAGCGGTCCTGCTACATGCATTGAGCAAGGTCTTGGCGCTGCCTTCGGGCGTTGTCTTGCAGATCGGCGCCATCGGCGGCGTGGCGATGCTGGCCGGCCTGTTCCCGGTGCGCATTGCGCGTTCGAAGAACTCGTTTGCAGCCGGCGAGATCTTTCTCTTCCTGCTGCTGCTGCTGCACGGTCCGGCGGCTGCGGCGCTGGCCGCCGCGGGCGAAGCATTCATCGGCTCGTGGCGCACGTCCAGGCGCTGGACCAGCCGGCTGGCCAGCCCGGCGATGGGGTGCATCGCGATCTTCGCGGCGGGCTCGCTGCTCGAAGCCGCCATCGCAGCATCCCGCAGTCTCGGCGTCTACAGCCCGGGCCTGCTGCTGCTGTTGGCGATGCTCTGCGCGGTGTTCGACTTCATGTGCAACACGGCACTGATCACCGCCGTGCCCTACCTCAAGCGCAACCAGCGTCCAACCGTGCGCGAGCTGTTCGGCAGTTTTGGCTGGGTGGGCATCACCTTCGTCGGCGGCGCGTCGGTGGCGGGACTGCTGTTCCTGGCGTTCCAGCAGTCGGGAAGCGGAGTGCTGATCGTTGCCGCGCCCATCATCGGGATGATGCTCGCGACCCTGCACTATTTCTTCCGCCAGCAGGAGGCCGATGAAGTGGTGCGCACGAGCGCGCTCGAAGCTGCCGAGCGCGAGGCGGAACTGGTCGCCCGGCATGTGCTCGAGCTCGAAGCCAGCGAGGCCAAGCTCCAGCACATCGCCTTTCACGACAGCCTGACCGGCCTGCCCAATCGGCCCCGGTTCCAGGAGCACCTGACCGAGATGTTCGATCACGCGCGCAGCGATGCGACGCGTCAGTTCGGCCTGATGTTCCTCGACTTCGACCGCTTCAAACTCATCAACGACAGCCTCGGGCATGCCATCGGGGACGACTTCCTGGTCGCGGTCGCGCAGCGCATTTCGAACCAACTTCGTCCGCACGACGTCGTTGCCCGGCTGGGCGGAGACGAGTTCGCCGTTCTGGCCGAGGGGCTGGACGGTGAGCACTTCGCCGTGGTTTTGGCCGAGCGGCTGTTGGAGGTGTTGCGTCAGCCCTTCCACGTCGGAGGGCACACCATCGTCACGAGCGCCAGCATCGGCATCACTTTCAGCGGGGTTCAGTACGCGACGCCGGCCGAAATGCTTCGCGATGCCGACACGGCCATGTACAAGGCGAAGGGCGCCGGCAAGGCGCGCTACGCGCTGTTCGACGACACGTTGCACGCAGAGGTGGCGCACCAGATGCGTGTGGAGGGCGAGCTGCGCCGCGCCCTGGCCGAGGGCAAGCTGTCGGTGGCGTACCAGCCGCTGTTCGAACTGGCGACCGGTCGAGTCACCGGCTTCGAGGCGCTGGCGCGTTGGAACCACGCCGAACTGGGCATGATCAGCCCCGCCACGTTCATTCCAGTGGCCGAGGACGCGGGCCTGATGCTGCCGCTGACGGATTTCGTGTTGCGCACGGCCTGCGGCCAACTTCGGGAGTGGCAGTCGCGCGACGCCCGCTTTTGCGACCTGAGCATGCATGTGAACGTCTCGGGCGCCGACATCGCGCAGCCCAACCTGGTGGCGCGCGTGAACGCCGCGATCGTCGAGTCCGGTCTGCGGGCTAAACACCTCACGCTCGAGCTGACCGAGAACATCCTGATGGCGCGGCTGGAATCGGCCCTGCCCACGCTGACCGAACTGCGTCGGCTGGGAGTGGGCTTGAGCGTTGACGATTTCGGCACCGGCTACTCCTCGCTGCGACACTTGGCCACGCTGCCCGTGAACAGCCTGAAGATCGACCGTGCGTTTGTCGCCGACATGCAACGTGGCTCCAACGAGGCAGCCGTCCTTCGCAGCATCGTCCAGCTGGGCGAAGCGCTCGGCAAGTCGATCATCGCCGAAGGCATCGAGACGCCGGAACAACTGAAACTGCTGCAGGACATGGGTTGCAAGGCGGGCCAGGGGTTCCATATGTCCCGACCACTCTCGTTCGAGTTGGTCGACAAGCTGCTCGACGGCCTCATCGCCTGCGGCCCTGACGCACTGGCAACGATCGTCTCTGAGCACGCTGCACTTGTCCACTGACTTGTCGGTGGGCAAGACCTTGGGAAGGTCGGCTGCGGGGCACCGAACCTTGTTGGATGAAGGTCAACAAGGGGTCGTCAAGCGCCGGACGAGGTCCGCCCGCCTTCGGCAGCAGTGCAACTCAAGCCAGTCGGCCAAACAGTCGACGTCGGCCATGGGTCAGCGCATGAACAGTTCAGGGCACGAGTTTCAAGAGTCATCCCTACTCCCTGATCGGCCCACACTTTAGCTCCGGGCTCGGGATGACGTTGCACCGTTCAAAGGCTTCCTGCTTGACGCCACCGCCCACGGTTCGGTAGGGCCCGAAGCATTCCTCACTCTCCTGGTACAGCCGGCGCCAGGTGCTGCAGTCGGTGGTGTCGGTCACGCCCTGTGCGGGTCGCTTCGGTGAAGTGGCCGCTGAGGCAGCCGATGCGGGCTGGGCTGACTGTTGGCGCTGTGCCCGTTTGCCGGGCGCGTCGGCGAGTGCCTTCTCGCGGGCGGCGAGTTCTCTTGCCTCGCGGGCTTGAACTGCGGATACGTCGGAGCCTGCCGAATCGATTCGTGTCGCCGACTTTCTGTACTTCTCGGGCACCACATCCGAGACGTGAGTGCGGCCGCTTTCGTCGACCCAGCGGTAGATGACGGTGGCGCAGGCTGGTTGCGCCAGCAACAGCCCCAGCACCAGCACCAGCACCAGAACCTGGGCCAGGGCCAGGGCCAGCACCGTGGCGGGCAACGTCCGCAAGACGCTCACGTGGGCGTGCGCGTGCCGGCCATCTGATCGATCTTGATGAAGTGCTTGCGCGCGAGTGCGACGAGTTGGTTCTCGGTCGGGTGGTCTACGACCTCGTAGCCGACGATGTGCTTAGCCGTCTGCGGCCGGTGCTTGTCAGCGTAGTGGCGGAAGTCGGCCAAGCCGGTGTGCCCGCCGACCACCAGCACTTCGGCAATGCCATCGAGCGCATCGCAGACCTGGCCGAAGAACTCGTGTTCGGTGCGCACGCCGCTGCCGTGCTGGCGGGTGAAATGGAACTGCTCGTGAACCTTGCTCTCGACGACATGCTCGGCGTCGAACTGCAGTACTTGCGCCGATTGGTGGTCGACGAAGGCGACGGCGTGGAATAGGCTCATATCGAAGGTCTCCGTTCATGATGGGCTGGCCTGCAAAAGCGCGCCATGCCAGTTCGACCGGGCAGCGGGTCGAAGCGCCAAGTTATTCCAAAGGCGCCGCTCCGTCTGTGCGCCGCCGCACCGACACCGGCTGGCGTCAAGCGTGAAATCGGCGCCATGCACAAGGGTCTGACGCAGGGCTTCAGCACCTTCCTTCGCCGCCGTCGGGTGAAGCGGCACTTCGAGCGCCGCCCGTTGCTGGATGCGCTCGTCGCCGCACATGTCGCTGCACATCTCGCCGCGCCAGTGGCTGGCGTTGGTGGGGGTGCCGTCATGGGTGCCGGCGTCGGCGCTGCCGACACGCGGGCACTGAATCAGGGCTTGCTGACGGCCGCATTGGGCGAGCCCGCCGCCGCCCTGGCGCGCCTGCAGTCGCAGGCCGACGGGCTGGACAGCGCCGAGGCCGCACGCCGCCTGGCACACGACGGGCCGAACGAGGTGCCGCACGACCCGCCGCTGCCCGGCTGGCTGCACCTGTGGCGCTGCTCCCTGAACCCGTTCAACGTGCTGTTGACGGTGCTCGCGGTGCTGTCGTTCCTGAGCGCAGACGGCAAGGCCACGGTGGTGATCGCGGTGATGGTGGCGTTGAGCACGGTGATCCGCTTCGTGCAGGAGGGCCGCTCGCACCGCGCCGCCGAGAGCCTGCGCGCGATGGTCAGCAACAAGGCCAGCGTGATCCGCCGCAGCGCGGGCGCGGCGCCAGCGGCGGCCACGAAGCCGCTGGAGATTGCCCTGCGCGATCTGGTGACCGGCGACGTGGTGGCCCTGTCGGCCGGCGACATGATCCCCGCCGATTTTCGCAGCGGTAATGGTGCCGATCGTCTTCTTCGTCAACGGCTACACCAAGGGCGACTGGTTGCAGGCCTTCCTGTTCGCGCTGTCGGTGGCCGTGGGCCTGACGCCCGAGATGCTGCCGATGATCGTGACCAGCACCCTGGCCAAAGGCGCGGTGCGCCTGTCGCGCCGCCAGGTGGTCGTCAACCGGCTGGATGCGATCCAGAACTTCGGTGCAATGGACATTCTTTGCACCGACAAGACCGGTACGCTGACGCAAGACCGCATCGCCCTCGCACGCCACGCCGATGCGTACGGGCAAGACACCGACGAGGTGCTGCACTTCGCCTTCCTCAACAGCAGCTACCAGACGGGGCTGAAGAACCTGCTGGACCGCGCGGTGCTCGACCACGTCGAGCTCGCTGCCGAGTTGAAACTGAAGGAGGCGTACCGCAAGGTCGACGAGATCCCGTTCGACTTCGAGCGCAGGCGCATGTCGGTCGTGGTGGCCGCCCTGGTGGCTGGGCAGGACGAGCACCACGAGCTGATCTGCAAGGGCGCGGTGGAGGAGGTGTTGGCCATATGCACCCAGGTGCGCACGCAGGAGCCGACGGATGCCAGCCTGGATGGCGCACGAACCATGCCGACCGTACCGCTCGATGCGGCGCTGCGGGCGCGCACGCAGGCGGTCACGGCCGGGCTTAACGCAGAGGGCCTGCGCGTGGTGGCGGTGGCCGTCAAGACGCTGCCGCCGAGCCAGGCCACGTATTCGGTGACTGACGAGAGCGGCCTCACGCTGATCGGCTACATCGCCTTCCTCGACCCACCGAAAGAATCGGCCGCGCCGGCGCTGAAAAAGCTCGCGGCGCACGGCATCACCGTGAAGGCCTTGCGCGCCGGCGGCCACGTGGTGAGCTTCATGGGCGACGGCATCAACGACGCCCCAGCGCTGCGCGCGGCCGACATCGGCATCAGCGTCGACAGCGCGGTCGACATCGCCAAGGAAGCGGCCGACATCATCCTGCTGGAGAAGAGCCTGCTGGTGCTCGACGAAGGCGTGGTCGAAGGCCGCATGACCTTCTGCAACATGCTGAAGTACATCCGCATGACGGCATCGAGCAACTTCGGCAACGTGCTGTCGGTGCTGGTGGCCAGCGCCTTCCTGCCGTTCTTGCCGATGCTGCCGCTGCAGTTGCTGGTGCAGAACCTGCTGTATGACATCGGCCAGACCGGCATTCCGTTCGACAACGTCGACCCCGAGCGGGTGAGCAGGCCGCTCAAGTGGAACCCCGTCGACATCGGCCGCTTCATGCTGTTCTTGGTCGTACACATGGTGCGAACGCCCAAGATCCCGTTCGTGCAGAGCAGGGCTGCGGCGCCCCTGCTGGCGATGACCGCGGGCATCATGGCCATCGGCCTGTGGCTGCCGCTCGGGCCGCTCGCCGGGTACTTCAAGTTGCAGGCTTTGCCGCCGGCCTGCTACGGCTGGCTGGCGGCCATTCTGCTGGGCTACTGCGCGCTCACCACGCTGATGAAGCGCTGCTACATCGGGCGCTACGGCTGGCAGTGATTCGTGCGAAAGACGCAGTCCCACAGGCCGCTGCTGACACCGAAATGGCCCTGCTTGATCGTGCCGCCAGGTGTGGCGGCGCCGTGGTGCAGCGCATGCCAGCGCCTGCGTCGTGTGAGCCAGGCGCTGCGGCCTTTGAACCAGGGCAAGCGGTGGTGTGTGGCGTGGTGCGTGAGGCCATACGCCAGATAGCCGGTCAGCAGGCCGAAGGTCAGCGCGCAGGCGGGCCAGGCACCAAGCAGCCACCATGCCGGCATGACCGCCAGCGCGAGGAACAGCGCCGCACTGAACAGCGTCGGTGACGCGATCAATGCGCCCGGGCGCAAATGGTGTTCGGCATGCCAGCGCTTGAACGGTGCCAGCCCGTGCAAGACGAAGCGGTGGAGCAGGTATTCGACCAAGGTCCATGCCGCGCTGCCGGCCAGGGCCCACAGCACCATGGCCCCACCAGACCCGACAGGGCTGTACCGCATCAACACGAACGCCATGCTGACGGAGGCGATGCCGTAGAGGGCAAAGTCAGCACGGTAGGCGGCGGGGCCGTGTTCAAGAGCGAGCCAGTGCATGGTGTTTCTCGGGGCTGTCATCCGCGATGGCCGGCGCAGCGGGAAGGGCAGGCTCATCGCAATTTATCGGCAGTTTGCGCCCGACACGGCCGCAAGGTCTGTGCGGTAGCAAACCCCCGGACTCCGCCGACAAGACTGGTTGCTGTTGCGCAGCGAACAGATTGCAGAATTCACGACGATTGAAGTCGTTGGCCGCAATTCGTTCGCAAGGAGGCGCATCGATGGACTCATTCTCGTGACTGCGTTCGCCCTGTGACCGCTGATCCCCAAGGCCGTGAGGGTGCCGTACCTACAAGCCTGACCGCCGGCGTCGGGGCGCGAGGAGTGTGCTGCTGCGGCCGTGGCCACAGTGGTCGCAGCAGAGGACCTGCGCCACGTCGGTCAGGCCCGCAGCAGCTTCTGCACCAGTTGCGCAGTCGTGCTGGCGGCATGCTTTTTCATCAGCCGCGCGCGGTACACGTCGACCGTGCGCGGGCTGATGGCGAGTTGCTTGCCGATCATCTTGCTGGTCAGGCCTTCGATCAGCAGGGCCGCGATCTCGCGTTCGCGCGGTGTCAGCACCACGCCGATGCGGCGCTGCGCCGACAGGTCTTCGAAGGACCAGATGCCGGCTGCGTGCGGGTCGGTCACATCGAGCGTGCGGCCCGACACGTGGCACCAGAACAGCTCGCCGCGCACGGGGCCACCGAGGCGGCGCATCACGCGCTCGTCGGCGTACCAGCCGCTCGCATCCAGGCTTGCGGCAATGCGCTCACCGGTGCGCTCGAACTCCGCCGGCGTGGGGTAGAGCAGCGCGAAGCTGCGGCCGATCAGCGCGTCGCGCTCTGCGCCGAACATCTGCAGCAGGCGCTGGTTGCAATCGACGATCTGGCGTTGCCGCGACAACACCAGGCCGATGGGCGCGAGGTCGAACGCAACGCGGTAGTCGAGACTGCCTCGGTGATCGCCGTGCGCGCGGTCGCCGAGCATCGGCGGCGCGCCTGCGGGTCGGGCCTGCACCACCAGCGCGCCTTGTCGAACGCCGTTCAGAGCAGCGCGTAAGTGGTGGTGGCGTGCGCGGCGAGCACGTCGTCGCCGTGGGTGACATGGACCTCGCCGAACACCAGGTTCTTGCCCATGCGCAGCACCCGCGCGCGGACTTGCGCAATGCGCGCGTCGGCCGGCACCGGGCGCAGGAAGGTGGTCTGCAACTGCACCGTCGTCATCGGGCGGAAGCCGCCGAGGTGTGTCATCACGGCGAGCACCATCGCCGTGTCGGCGGCGGCCATCACGGTCTGGCCCGAGAGCACACCGCCGGAGTGCACATGCAGGGCAGTCACCGGCAATGCGAGCAGCACTTCGCCGACGCACGCTTCGAGCACGCGCAGGTCGAGCTCGCGCACCCATTCGGCGAACACGCTCGTCAGCGCATGCTGCAGCATGGCCTGGTCGACAGGGGCGGGGTGGGTCATGTGGCGGGTGCCAGCGGCAGTGTGCAACGAGGGTTAAGCGATTCTACGTAACGACTACGTAATGCCTTAGGTAGTACGCTCGCGGGCGTCAAACGTCAACCGAACCTGAAGGAGACTGGCCGATGAACAAGGTGTTCCCGAGTGCTGCCGCCGCGCTGCAAGGGGTGGTGGCAGATGGCCAGTTGATGGCGGTCGGCGGCTTCGGCCTGTGCGGCATTCCCGAGGCCTTGATCGCAGCGCTGCGCGACAGCGGCGTCAAGAACCTGACGGTGATTTCGAACAATGCCGGCATTGATGGCTTCGGCCTGGGCCAGTTGCTCGAGTCGCGCCAGATCAAACGCATGATCTCGAGCTACGTGGGCGAAAACAAGGAGTTCGAGCGCCAGTACCTGGCCGGTGAACTGGAGCTCGAGTTCACGCCGCAAGGCACCTTGGCCGAGAAGCTGCGTGCCGGTGGCGCCGGCATTCCGGCGTTCTTCACCAAGACGGGTGTGGGCACGCTCGTGGCAGAAGGCAAGGAGACTCGCGAGTTCGACGGGCAGGTCTACGTCATGGAACGCGCTCTCGTGCCCGAGGTGTCGCTCGTCAAGGCCTGGAAGGCCGACAAGAGCGGCAACCTGATCTTTCGCCGCACCGCACGCAACTTCAACCCGGCCTGCGCGATGGCCGGCAAGACGACCATCGTCGAGGTCGAAGAGATCGTCGAGACCGGCGCGTTCGACCCCGATGCCGTGCACCTGCCGGGCATCTACGTGCACCGCATCGTGCTGAACGCGCACCCCGAGAAGCGCATCGAGAAGAGAACGATCACCGAGAAAGTGGGAGCCTGAATCATGGCCTGGACACACGACCAAATGGCGGCGCGTGCCGCCAAGGAACTGCAAGACGGCTTCTACGTGAACCTGGGCATCGGGCTGCCCACGCTCGTGGCCAACCACGTGAGCCCCGACATCGAGGTCTGGCTCCAAAGCGAGAACGGCATGCTGGGCATCGGGCCGTTCCCGACCGAAGACCAGGTCGACGCCGACCTCATCAACGCTGGCAAGCAGACGGTCACCACGCTGCCCGGCTCCAGCATCTTCGGCTCGCACGACAGCTTCGCGATGATCCGCGCCGGCAAGATCAACCTGAGCATCCTCGGTGCGATGCAGGTCAGCGCCAAGGGCGACCTCGCGAACTGGATGATCCCCGGCAAGATGGTCAAGGGCATGGGCGGCGCGATGGACCTGGTCGCCGGCGTGGCCCGCGTGATCGTGCTGATGGAGCATGTCGCGAAGAAGAAGGACGGCAGCATCGACCTCAAGATCATTCCCGCCTGCACACTGCCGCTGACCGGCGTGGGCGTGGTGAACCGCATCATCACCGACCTTGCGGTGATGGACGTGACGCCGGCGGGCTTGAAGCTCGTGGAGCTCGCCGACGGGGTGACGCTCGAAGAGTTGCAGTCGAAAACGGGCGTGCCGCTGGTTTGACAGGGCGGTTTCACGGAGCACAGGAGGCGCGACATGCTTTTCATCCCTGAACGACATGAAGCGCTGAGCGGCGCACCGTGGAGCGACGCTGCGGCGCGCGAGGGAATCAACGCACTCGTCGCTGACGCCTGTGCGCGCTTCGATGGCACCAGCTTGTGGCCCACCCACCCTCGCGACGGGGAACCCGGTGAGCCGGCGCTTCCCATCGCATCGATGTACCACGGCGCGGCGGGGGCGATCTGGTCGCTGCGGCATCTGCAGCGCGCCGGGCTCGCCGAGGTGGACATCGACTTCGGGCCGTGCGTCGCGGGCTTGCTGGAACCCAACCGCCGCTTCAACGACGCTGCGGGCATCGCTGCACCGTCGTACCCGCTGGGCGACTCCGGCGTGTTGATGCTGCAGTGGTCGCACGGCCGCTCGGTGGCGGTGGCCGACGAACTGTTCGCGCTGGTGGCCTCGAACTTGCGCAACCCGACGCAGGAATTCCTGTGGGGTTCGCCCGGCACGATGGTGCCCGCCCTGCACATGCTCGAAGCCACCGGCGAGGCGCGCTGGCACGCGCTGTTTCGTGAAGCGGCTGCTGTGCTTTACGAGCAGATGCACTTGGCGCCCGGCGCGCACGACACCTGGATCTGGACGCAAGACCTCTACGGCAAGCAGGACCCATTGCTCGGCGCCGCGCACGGTTTCGTCGGCAATGTGTTCCCGTATGTGCGCGGCGCGAAGTGGCTCGACGATTCGCTCGTCGACGCGGTGGAAGCGCGCGCGTTGAAAACGCTCGGCGCAACGGCCGTGCGCGACGACGGCGCGGTCAATTGGGAGCCGATGTTCGATCACGTCGGGGCCGGCAGGCCCTCGAAGCTTCTGATGCAAGACTGCCACGGCGCGCCCGGCATCGTCTGCCGCCTTGCCGACTGCCGCTCTCCGGCACTGCGCGCGCTGGTGCTCGAAGGGGCCGAGGCCGTGTGGCGCGCCGGGCCGTTGAACAAGGGCCAGAACCTGTGCCACGGCACGGCCGGCAATGGCTATGCACTGCTCAAGGCGCATGCGATGACGGGCGATGCGCGCTGGCTCGACCGTGCGCGTGCCTTCGCGATGCATGCGTTGGCGCAATCCGACGCTCAAGCCGCGCTGCACGGTCAGCGCTGGTTCACGCTCTGGACCGGTGACTTCGGTGTGGCACTGCTGCTCGCCGGTTGCCTGACTGGCGACGCCGCGTACCCGACGCTCGACGTGTTCTGAGGCGGGACGACTCTTCGACAAGCCCAGGTTGCGCGGTGGTCGCGGCGTGCGTTCAAGCGCGGGCGGCCGCCAGCGCTTTTGCCGCTTCGCTCACCAGTTCCGGCCCGCGGTAGATGAACCCGGTGTAGACCTGCACCACGTCGGCGCCCGCATCGACCTTCGCCTTCGCATCGGCGCCGCTCAACACGCCGCCCACACCGATGATCGGGTAGCCCTTGCCGAGCGCCTTGCGCAACTGGGCGATCACGCGGTTCGATGCGTCGAACACCGGCTTGCCCGACAGCCCGCCGGCCTCGTCGGCATGCGCCATGCCTTTGACGGCGTCGCGTGCAATCGTGGTGTTCGTGGCGACCACGCCGTCGATGGCGTGGCGCTTCAGGGTGGCCGCGATCGCGCCGACCTGATCGGCGTCGAGGTCGGGTGCGATCTTGACGAAGATGGGCACCCGACGACCGTGCTGCTTTGCGAGCTGGGCCTTGCGCTCCTGCACGGCCGCGAGCAGCGCATCGAGCGCGTCGTCGCTTTGCAGCGCGCGCAGGTTCTGGGTGTTCGGGCTGCTGATGTTGACCGTCACGTAGTCGGCGTGCGGGTACACGCCGTCCAGGCACAGCAGGTAGTCGTCGACTGCGCGCTCGATGGGCGTGGCGGCGTTCTTGCCGATGTTCAGGCCGAGGATGCCGCCCTGGTTGCGAAAGCGCGCGCGCTTCACGTTCGCGACGAATGCCGCCAGCCCGTCGTTGTTGAAGCCGAGCCGGTTGATCAGCGCGCTCGCCTCGGGCAGGCGGAACATGCGCGGCTTCGGGTTGCCGGGCTGCGCCTTCGGCGTGACGGTGCCCACTTCGATGAAGCCGAAGCCCATCGCGCCCAGGCCGTCGATGCAGCGGCCGTTCTTGTCCAGGCCCGCCGCCAGGCCGATGCGGTTCGGGAACATGAGCCCGGCAAGTTTGAGTGGGTCGCTGATGCGCGGCTGCGCCCACAGGCATTGCGCGGGCGTGTTCTGCAACCTGGCAATCGAGCCGAGCGTCAGTTCGTGGGCGTGTTCGGGGTCGAGGCCGAACAGGAAGGGGCGGGCAAGGGCGTAGGGGAGCAAGCGCATCGGGCGATTGTCGCAAACGACCCGCACCAACACGGGCACAAACAGGGTCATGGCGGCTCACGCCCATACTGGTGCCGCACCTGGAGGTTCCCCATGGCCATGACAACGACACACCGCACCGAACGCGACACCTTCGGCGAGATCGCCGTGCCGGCCGATGCGCTGTGGGGCGCGCAGACGCAGCGCTCGCTTCTGCACGTCGCGATCTCCACCGAGCGCATGCCGCACGAGCTGTTGATGGCGCTGGCGCTGGTCAAGCGCAGCGCGGCGGTGGTGAACCGCGCGCTCGGCGAGCTCGATGCCGTGAAGGCCGATGCGCTCGTCATCGCGGCCGATGAGGTGCTGGCCGGCCAGCATGCCGCGCAGTTCCCGTTGTCGGTGTGGCAAACCGGCTCGGGCACGCAGACCAACATGAACATGAACGAGGTGCTCGCCAACCGAGCCTCGCAGCTGCTCGGCGGCCCCGTGGGCGACGGCCGCCTGGTGCATCCGAACGACGACGTGAATCGCGGCCAGTCGTCCAACGACGTCTTCCCGACCGCCATGAGCGTGGCCGCGGTGCAGGCCATCGACGGCAAGCTGCTGCCGGCGCTGAAGACCCTGCGCGAGACGCTGCGGGCCAAGTCCGAAGCTTTCGCCTCGGTGGTGAAGATCGGCCGCACGCACCTGCAGGACGCCACGCCGCTGACGCTGGGCCAGGAAATCTCCGGCTGGGTGGCGCAACTCGACCACGGCATGGCGCACCTGCGCGACGCGCTGCCGCACCTGTGCGAGCTGGCCCTCGGCGGCACGGCGGTCGGCACCGGGCTGAACGCGCACCCGGAGTTCGGCACCGGCGTGGCCTGGGAGCTGTCGCTGTCGACCGGACTGGCCTTCGTTTCGGCGCCGAACAAGTTCGAGGCACTCGCCGCGCACGACGCCATGGTGCATGCGCACGGTTGCCTGAAGACGGTTGCCGCGTCGCTGATGAAGATCGCCAACGACGTGCGCTGGCTGGCCTCGGGCCCGCGCTCGGGGCTGGGCGAGATCACCATCCCCGAAAACGAGCCGGGCAGCTCGATCATGCCGGGCAAGGTCAACCCGACGCAGTGCG
>JANNBF010000077.1:0-13228 GCA_031385155.1 Rhizobacter sp. | reverse complement strand
GCCAAACACGCACCACAGCTTGCCGCCGCGCGCGTTGGCCAGCGGGCGCAGAGCGCGCAGCACTTTGTCCAGCGCGTCAGGGGTGTGCGGCGAACTGATCATCGACAACCCGCCCGAAGCCGACAGCTTCGTGCTGGAGATCCGCAACACCTGCGCGCCCGAGAAGAACACGCAGCTGTCGGGCCTGTACACCTCGGGCGGCGGCTTCATCACGCAGTGCGAGGCAGAGGGCTTTCGCCGCATCACCTACTTCCTGGACCGGCCGGACGTGATGGCCGTCTACACCGTGACACTGCGCGCCAACAAGGCCCAGTACCCGGTGCTGCTGAGCAACGGCAACCTCGACGAAGAAGGCGATCTCGAAGGCGGCCGCCACTTCGCGAAGTGGCATGACCCGTTCCCGAAACCGAGCTACCTGTTCGCGCTGGTCGCCGCCGACCTGGTGGCGCGGCAACAGAAGATCCGCACCCGCTCCGGCAAGGACCACCTGCTGCAGATCTTCGTGCGCCGCGGCGACCTCGACAAGACCGAGCACGCGATGAACTCGCTGATCGCCTCCATCGTGTGGGACGAAGCGCGCTTCAAGCTGCCGCTCGATCTGGAGCGTTTCATGATCGTGGCCGTGTCCGACTACAACATGGGCGCGATGGAGAACAAGGGCCTGAACATCTTCAACACGAAGTTCGTTCTCGCCAGCCCCGCCACCGCCACCGACGAGAACTACGCGGGCATCGAGTCGGTCGTCGGGCACGAGTACTTCCACAACTGGACCGGCAACCGCATCACCTGCCGCGACTGGTTCCAGCTCAGCCTGAAGGAAGGCCTGACGGTCTTCCGCGATCAGGAGTTCAGCATGGACATGGCGGGCCTCGCCAGCGCGCGCGCGGTCAAGCGCATCGACGATGTGCGCAGCCTGCGCGAATCGCAGTTCCCCGAAGACGCCGGCCCGATGGCGCACCCGGTGCGGCCCGACAGCTATGTCGAGATCAACAACTTCTACACCGCCACCGTCTACGAGAAGGGCGCCGAGGTCGTGCGCATGATGCACACGCTGGTCGGGCGCGACGGCTTTGCGCGCGGCATGACGCTCTACTTCGAGCGCTTCGATGGCCAGGCTGTGACGTGCGACGACTTCGCGCAGGCGATTGCCGATGCCAACCCGGCCAGCGAACTGGCGCGCCTGCTGCCGCAGTTCAAGCGCTGGTACTCGCAAGCCGGCACGCCGCGCCTGACGGCACGCGGCCGCTACGACGCGCCGTCTCGCACCTACACGCTGGGCGTCGAGCAGGCCGCGTCGAAGAACGGCTCAACGGCCAAGGAGCCCTACGTCATCCCGCTGACCATCGGCCTGGTCGCGCGTGACGGCCGCGCGCTTGCGCTGCAGCTGGAAGATGAGCCCGCCACGACCCAGACCCAGCGCGTGCTGGTGCTGGAAGAGGCGCGCAGCTTCTTCACCTTCGTCAACGTCGATGCGGAGCCGGTGCCGTCGTTGCTGCGCGGCTTCTCAGCTCCCGTGATCCTGACCGACGGCTTGACCGACGCCGACCTGCTGACGCTGCTGCAACACGACCCCGACCCGTTCAACCGCTGCGAGGCCGGGCAGCGCCTGGCCATGGGGCGGCTGCTCGCGGCCATCAAGGGCGACGTGCCGCTCGAACTCGACACGCCGTTCATCGACGCGATGCGCGGCGTGCTGCGCCACCCGGAACTCGATGCCGCGTTCAAGAACCTGGTGCTCGGCGTGCCCAACGCGTCGTACATCGCCGAGCAGCTGACCGAGGTCGACCCGCAGCGCATTCACACCGCCCGCCAAGCCATGCTCGCGCAGTACGCCAGCCACCTGCGTGCCGACTGGGAATGGGCGTTCGATGCGCACCAGGTCGGCGGCGCCTACACGCCCGACCCGGTGTCGTCCGGCAAGCGCTCGCTCGCGAATCGCGCGCTGGGCATGCTGTGCCTCGATGCTGCCGCCACGGGCGATGCCGTGTGGCCCGGCCGCGCCTATCAGCGCTTCAAGGACGCCGCCAACATGACCGACCGCATCGGCGCGTTGACCGCGCTGGTGCACAGCCACGCCGAACTCGCGCAGCCGGCACTGGCGCGCTTCCACGAGATGTTCAATGACGATCCACTCGTCATCGACAAGTGGTTCGAGCTGCAGATGGCCGCCCCCGAAACCGCCGACGGCCGCGTGTTCGCGAAGGCCCGCGCGCTGATGAAGCACGCCGACTTCTCGATCCGCAACCCGAACCGGGCGCGCAGCCTGCTCATCACGCTGTGCGCGTACAACCCGTCGGCCTTCCACCGCGCCGACGGTGCGGGCTACGCCTTCTGGGCCGACCGCGTGCTCGAACTCGACGCCGTGAACCCGCAGCTCGCCTCGCGCATCGCCCGCGTCAGCGACCGCTGGAGCCAGCTCGCCGAGCCGTACCGCAGCGCGGCGCAAGAGGCGCTGAAGCGCGTGGCCGCGAAGCCGGACTTGTCAGCCAACGTGCGCGAGGTGATCTCGAATGCGCTCGGCTTGAACCATTGACACGAACGCACCGAGCCCGACCCGCTGATCCGAACAACCGAGGGAGAGAACCGAGCATGGCCAAGACCAATGCGTTCTACGCACAGTCCGGCGGCGTCACCGCCGTCATCAATGCATCCGCCTGCGGCGTGATCGAAACCGCGCGCCTCAACAAAGACCGCATCGGCAAGGTCTACGCGGGGCGCAACGGCATCATCGGCGCGCTCACCGAAGACCTGATCGACACCGGCAAGGAATCGGCCTCGGCCATCGCCGCGCTGCGCAGCACACCTTCCGGGGCGTTCGGCTCGTGCCGCTTCAAGCTCAAGTCGCTCGACGCCAACCGGCGTGAATACGAGCGGCTGATCGAGGTGTTCAAGGCCCACAACATCGGCTACTTTTTTTACAACGGCGGCGGCGATTCGGCCGACACCTGCTTCAAGGTCAGCCAGTTGTCGCAGGCGATGGGCTACCCGCTGCAGGCGATCCATGTGCCCAAAACGATCGACAACGACCTGCCGATCACCGACTGCTGCCCCGGCTTCGGCTCGGTCGCGAAGTACGTTGCCGTGTCCACGCTGGAAGCCTCGTTCGACGTGCGCTCGATGGCCAAGACCTCGACCAAGGTGTTCGTGGTCGAAGTGATGGGCCGCCACGCGGGCTGGATCGCCGCTGCCGGCGGGTTGGTCGAAGACCACGGCATCCCCGTCGTCGTGCTGTTCCCCGAGATCGAATTCAACGAAGCCAAGTTCCTGAAGCGTGTCGACAAGCTCGTGAAGGAACACGGCTTCTGCACCGTCGTGGTCTCCGAGGGCTGCCACCACCCGGATGGCACCTTCCTCGCCGAGCAAGGTGCACGCGACGCGTTCGGCCACGCGCAACTGGGCGGCGCGGCGCCCGTCGTCGCGAACATGGTGAAGAACGCGCTCGGCCACAAGTTCCACTGGGCCGTGGCCGACTACCTGCAGCGCGCCGCCAGACACATCGCATCGGCCACCGACGTGAAGCAGGCTTACGAGTTGGGCGCCAAGGCCGTCGAGCTGGCACTGGCGGGCCGCAACGCGGTGATGCCGACGGTCGAGCGCATCTCGGATGCGCCGTACAAGTACCGCATCGGCGTGGCCGAGCTGGCGAAGGTCGCGAACGTCGAGAAGTTCATGCCGCGCGACTTCATCACGAAGGACGGCTTCGGCATCACCGACAAGTGCAAGCGCTACCTCACGCCGCTGATCCAGGGCGAGGACTACCCGAAGTACAAGGGTGGCTTGCCGGTGTACGTGACGCTGAAGAACGTGGCCGTGGCGAAGAAGCTGGCCGCCTTCTCTTTGAAGTGATTCGCTGAAGTAGAATCCAGGGCTGTGCCGGTGTAGCTCAGTTGGTAGAGCAGCGCATTCGTAATGCGAAGGTCGGGAGTTCGACTCTTCTCACCGGCACCAAAAATCGACAGGGGTTAGCGGGCAAAGGCCGCTAACCCCTTTGTTATTTTCCGGACCGATGCAGGGGCAAAGGTAAGGCGATTGCGGGCATGCAGCCCCGTAGGCGCAACGAAGCGCTCAGGGCTGGGGGTTGTGAGGGTCAGGCGCTGCGGGCGCCGGGGTGGCCGCGTGACAGGGCGCACGTCGCGGGCCACCGCGGCCCGCACCCGTTGCAGTGCGTGAAGACCAAGCCGCGTCGCCCTCGTCACAGCACTCGGCGACAGTACCTGCTCGGGTCTGGACAGTGGACCGGCAAGGGCTCAAGCGGCCACTTCAGCGGCACAAAGACGAACCGCCCCTCCCCTTGCCATGCCTAGCTCGGTGGCTTGGGAAATGCCGGGCCAACACCTGCACTGTTGCAGGCGAAGAAGGACAGACCATGAAAGCAACTGCATTCCTCATCGGCGCGGCATTGGTCGCGTCTTCCAATTGCCGCCGTTGCGGCTGACGCCAGCTCGGAAGCCGCGCGAGAGGCGCGCATGGACGATGCGCAGCAAAGCTACCGCGCCGCGCAAGCCATCAAGCGCGGCGCGCACAAGACGGGCGCGGCCATCAAGCGAACCGGCGAGAAGATCGAAGACAAGATGACGCCGGCCGACAAGAAAGAGTAACGCCGCAAGGCTCGGCGCACTGGCACGCAGGTGCCTGCGTAAAAGCGCTCCCCCGCATCGGCCTCGTTCCCATCACACGAGGCCGCTGCGCCAGGCAAGCCCACTCCGACCCGGCACGCCGGGTCGATTTGCCGGTCAGTCCTTGCCGTGGCCCTTGCCGTGGCCCTTGCCTCGGTCGCCACGGTCGTCGTGATCACCACGTTCTTCGTGCCGGTCGTCGCGGCGGTCCGCCTTCCGCTCGGCCTTCTTCTCCCAGCCACGGTGGCGGCCACGGTCCCAGCCCGGGTGCTGCGCTTCATAGCGCTCGCGCACCCAACGCTCCTGCACAAAGTACACCGGCTGGCCGCAGGCGCTGTAGCGGCCGCAGTAGCGGCGCCAGTCCTGCTGGTGTGCCGTGGGCACGTACAAGTAGATGGGCGGTCGCTCGACCACCACGCGCGGCTGATAAATCACCACCGGCTGCGGCAGCACCACCATCGGCGGTGGCATGTCGCCGAAGTTGATGCGGCCGTACACGCCCGGCTGGTTGATGTTGATCGATACGCCCACGTTGGCCTGGGCCTGTGCGGGCCCGACAGCGCCCAACGCCAATGAAGCCAACGCCGCGACAACGGCCATGCGGTTGATCTTGTTCATGTTGTTCTCCTGGAACGGTGAGTGGTTCAACAACGCCTCGCGGACGACTGGCGCAGACAAACTCGGCGTGCCGAGCCTCGCATTTACCGTCACTTACGTGGTGTCTGGGTGGGAATAGTGAGGCTTCGATGCGCGCGCGCAACGCCTCTGGTGCGGAACAGGACACGTCCTACAACAGCCCGCGCCGCATGCGCAAGCACGCGGTCCGATTTGGATGTGTAATGAAACGCAAGAGCAAGCCCGCTCGGTTGAGGTGCAGACCATGTCAGTGCTCGGCCACGTGTTTAACACCCTCGCAACCATGAGCCTGGTGCAGCTCCTGCTGGCATTCATGGGCTGCATGGGCTACGCGCTCGCACAGGGTGGGCTGTTGGCACCTCGCGGGCGGCAGTTGGCCGGTGGCACAGCCCTGACGGCAGCCATTGCCTTCACGATGCTGGCGAACGACTGGATGGCCGGGATCATGCTGGTGGCCTTCGCAGTCGCGGGGCTCGGGCTGTTCGTGGCGGCGGCGTGGGTGCTCAGCCGGTCGGTGCTCGCGGCAGGTCATGCGGGCGCCACCGACGCGGCGTTCGCGTCGACCGACAGCCCTGCCGAAACAGAAGCTGACCCCGACCTCAGCCGCCCGGCCGACAGTGGCTACGCATCACCGCGCCCACCGCGGCGCCGGGTTCAGTCAGCCTGAACTTACCGCGACCTGAACGCCCGGTTGCCGCCCACGGCACGGGCGTGACGGTGGTTGCCACCGGTGCGCCGATGGAGGAATATTCACCTCCCATCGCTCGCCGGGCCCGCCATGAAAAAGAACACTGCCGAGCTGTCTGCCGCCGAAGCTGCGTTGCGCGACGCCGCGCTCGAATACCACCGCGCGCCGTCACGCGGCAAGATCGCCGTGGTGCCGACCAAGCCGCTGTCGAACCAGCGCGACCTGTCGCTCGCCTACTCGCCCGGCGTGGCCTATGCGTGCCTTGCGATCGAGGCCAACCCGTCACTGGCGTTCGACTACACCTCGCGCGGCAACCTCGTCGGCGTGGTCACCAACGGCACGGCGGTGCTCGGCCTCGGCGATATCGGCCCGCTTGCCAGCAAGCCGGTGATGGAAGGCAAGGGCTGCCTGTTCCAGAAGTTCGCCGGCATCGATGTGTTCGACATCGAACTCGCCGAGCGCGACCCCGACAAGCTGGTCGACATCATCGCCGCGCTCGAGCCCACGCTGGGGGGTGTGAACCTCGAAGACATCAAGGCCCCCGAGTGCTTCTACATCGAGAAGAAGCTGCGCGAGCGCATGAAGATCCCGGTGTTCCACGACGACCAGCACGGCACCGCCATCATCTCGGCCGCAGCGCTGCTGAACGGGCTCGAACTCGTGGGCAAGCAGATCGGGGCGGTGAAGGTCGCCGTGTCCGGCGCCGGTGCGGCGGCCATCGCCTGCCTCGACCTGATGGTGGAGCTCGGCGTGGCGCGCGAGAACGTCTTCATGTGTGACTCGAAAGGCGTGGTGCACGACCGCCGCGAAGACAAGCTCGACGCCTCGAAGCTGCGCTACGTGCAGAAGACCGCCGCGCGCACGCTGGCCGACGTGATGATGGGGCCGACGTGCTGCTCGGCTGCTCGGCCGCAGGCGCGGTGACGCAAGACATGGTGAAGTCGATGGCGCGCCAGCCGATCATCCTGGCACTTGCGAACCCGGAGCCCGAGATCCGCCCGGAGCTCGCCAAGGCGGTGCGGCCCGATTGCATCATCGCGACCGGCCGGTCGGATTACCCGAACCAGGTCAACAACGTTCTGTGTTTCCCGTACATCTTCCGCGGTGCGCTCGACAGCGGCGCCACAAGCATCACCGAGGCGATGAAGGTGGCCTGCGTGCGCCAGATCGCCGACCTCGCCAAGGCCGAGATCAGCGCCGAAGTAGCCTCGGCCTATGCCGGGCGCGAGCTGCGTTTCGGGCCCGACTACCTGATCCCCACGCCGTTCGATTCGCGGCTGATCCTGCGCATTGCGCCGGCCGTGGCGGCAGCGGCTGAAGCCTCGGGTGTGGCGACACGGCCCATCAAGGACATGGAGGCCTACCGCCAGTCGCTCACCCGCTTCGTCACCCACACCGGCATGTTCATGCGGCCGGTGTTTGGCACGGCGCGAGCCAACCCGCAGCGCGTGGCCTACGCCGAAGGCGAAGACGAGCGCGTGCTGCGCGCGGTGCAGATCGCGCTCGACGAGAAGCTCGTCAAGCCCATCCTGATCGGCCGCCCGGCAGTCATTGCCGCGCGCATCGAACGCGCTGGCCTGCGGCTGCGGCCAGGGCAAGACTTCGAGGTCGTGAACCCGGAAGACGACGCCCGCTTCCGCCAGTACTGGGAGACGTACCACCGCTTGAACGCCCGCGACGGCATCACCCCCGAGATGGCCAAGGCGATGGTGCGGCGCTCGAACACCACCATCGCCGCGCTGATGGTGCACCTCGGCGACGCCGGGGCCATGCTGTGCGGCCTGGTCGGCCGCTTCGAGGCCCACCTCGACCACGTGCACGAGGTGATCGGCCGGCGCCCGGGCGGCAAGGTCTACGCCACGCTGAACGCGCTCATGTTGCCCAAGCACACCCTCTTCGTGACCGATGCGTACGTGAACGAAGACCCGAACGCCGAAGAGCTGGCCGACATCGCGGCGATGGCGGTCGAAGCCGTGCGCCACTTCGGCCTGCCGCCGCGCGTCGCGTTCCTGTCGCACTCGACCTACGGCAGCAGCAAGCGGCCTTCGGCGCTGAAGATGCGCGCCGCGCGCGACCTGTTCGTGGCACGCCACCCCGACGTGCCGGCCGACGGCGAGATGCACGGCGACCTGGCTTTCGACGAAGACCTGCGCGCCAGCGTGATGCCCGACTCGACCTTGAGCGGCAGTGCCAACCTGCTGGTGTGCCCGAACCTCGACTCCGCCAACATCCTGTTCAACGTGCTCAAGATGACCGGCGGCCAGGGCGTGACGGTCGGGCCGATTCTGCTGGGCGTGAACGCGCCGGCGCACATCCTGACGCCGTCAGCCACGGTGCGGCGCGTGGTCAACATGACGGCGCTGGCGGTGGCGCACGCGGGAACGGCGGCAGCAGCGCGGCGCGCTGCGGGCTGAGAGACTGTTCAGCCCGGCAGGCGCGCCAAGAAGCGCCGCAGATGCTGCTCGAACAGTGCCGGCTGCTCAGTCACGCTGAGGTGCGCCGCCTCGGGCAGCACGACCAGCTCGGCGCCCTCGATGCGCTCGGCAATGGCCTGCGCCATCGCCACCGGGGTGCCCGTGTCGGCGCTGCCGGCGATCACGAGCGTTGGGCAGGTGATGCTTGCAAGTTGATCCAGCCAATCAACACCCGCCACCGCACGCGCGCTGGCCAGGTAGTTCGCCGCGCCAGTGCGCAGCACCGTGTCACGAAAGCCCGCCACCAGCTTGGCATTCGTGGCGCGGAACGCGGGCGTGAACCAACGCTCCACGGCCGCGTCGGCGGTGGCAGCCAGACCGTCGCGCTCGACGTCCGCCATGCGCTCGGCCCACACGGCGCGGCCGGCATCGGGGTAGCGCGCGGTGGTGTTGGCCAGCACCAGCGCCCTGACCAGTTCCGGGTGGCGAATGGCAAGGCCCTGGCCCACCATGCCACCGAGCGACAGGCCCACCCACACGACCGGGCCACGGCCCCATTCGCGCACCAGGCGCGCGGCGTCGTCGACCAGATCGTTCATGGTGCTCGGGCCCACCGCCGCAGCCGAGCCGCCATGGCCCCGGCCGTCGTAGCGCAGCACGGGGTGGGCAGGCGCCAGATTTGCGGCGAGGGCGTCCCACATGTGCAGGTCCAGCCCCAGACCGTGGCTCATCACGATGGGCAGGCCGGTGCTTGCCGCGCCCTGCACCGCCACCTTCAACTGCGGCAGGCTGAAGGTGTGGTGCGTGGCCACCCGCACGTTCGCTGACAGCGGCGCAAGCGGCGGCAGCAGGCCTTCTTCCCGCAGCACCTTGGTGGCGAGCTTGAACGCCGTGTTGGCGGCCGGCACGCCGCAGTAGATGGCGCCTTGCATCAACGCTTCCTTGAGGGTCTCGGGCGGCACGCCGCCGCGCACCGCCGCCTTGCAATGCAGCTCGAACTCTTCCCAGCGCGCCTGGCCCATCGTCATGCCCAGCACCAGCAGGCGGCGCGTCGTGCTGTCCAGCCCCGGGCGGCCCCAGATGTCGTGCCACGCGTGGCGGGTGACGAGGTCCTGGAACTCGGCGTTGAACGCGGTGGCCTGGTCGAGCGACTGGTCCACCCACGCATCGCCCAGCATGGCGCGGCGCATCACCACGCCACGGTCGAAGTCATCGGGGCGCTCGTTGCTCATGGTCAGGTTCTCGTGAACAGGTCCGCTCAGGCAGCCGCTGCGCCCGCGCGCCGGTCCTTGCGGTCGGCCAGCGCTTGCAGGTTCGACAGCGAGGCGAAATGCTGGTGGATCAGCCCGAGCATGCCGGTGCGGTGCAGCTCCAGCACGGCCGCGTCGGGCAGCGCCAGCAGCCGCTCCTGATCGACGACGAGAAAGCCGCTGAGCGACAGCGCCTCGCCGTCTGCGAGCTTGACGCTGGCCTGCATTTCGCGCAGCAGGTCGAGCTCCATCAGGCGGGTGCAGAAGGCCTGCGTACGGGCGCCTTCGCGCTCGAAGTCTTCGATGAACGCGAGCGCCGCCTTGAGCGCCTCGGTGGGTTCGCCGGCGGCATCGAACAGCGGCTGGCCCACGGTCTCGGAGAAGCCGCTCCAGCCGATGTCGATCAGCACCGTGGGGCCATCGGCACCGGCGAGGCGTGCGGTCCAGAACGGGTAGCGGCGCAGGTACGCCGGCTTGTAGACGGCACTCCACTGCGTGCCATCGACGAACAGGTTCTCGCCCTCCTTCAAGCCCATCATCGCGACCGGCGAGACCGGGCCGGGGTCGGTGTCGGTTGTGCTGTTGCGCACGAACACCACCACCATCTCGCGGGTGGCGTGCATGAACTCGGCGGCGGCCAGGTAGCTGGCGTGCATGCCCCTGGCAACCGAGAAGTCGTTGAGCGGGCTCATGCGAAGGGCGCGGTGGGCCACACGGTCGAGGACCACGGGTTCGCGGTAAAGGGCGTAAGTTGTCAAGCGATGTCTCCTGCGGGGGGTTCTGCGAAGCGGCTGGCAAGCACCTTGTCGACGCGCTTGCCGTCCATGTCGACCACCTCGAAGCGCCAGCCGTCCCACACGACCGAGTCGGTGGTCAGCGGCAGGCGCCCGAGCAGCAACATGATCATGCCCGCCAGGGTGTTGTAGCGGCCGCGGTCTTCTTCGGGCAGCTCCTTGAACTCCAGCCGGTCCTTCAATTCGGGCACCGGAATCAGGCCGTCGAAGAGCCAGCTGCCGTCGGCACGCTCAATGGCCCACGAGCTTTCGTCGGCCGGCGTGGTGAACTCGCCGGTGATGGCCTCCAGCACATCCCGCACGGTGATCATGCCCTGCACTTCGCCGTATTCGTCGACCACCAGCACCAGCTGCGCGCTCGACGCGCGGAAGTGCTCCAGCAGCTCCATGCCCGACAGTGTTTCGGGCACGAACACCGCCGGCTGCAGGCCGTCGGCAAGCGACATCGCCTGCCCCTGCATGACCTGCTGCAGCAGGCTCTGGGCTGAGATCACGCCGAGCACATCGTCGAGCCCGCCACGGCACACCGGGTAGCGCGAATGCTCGGCGCTGCCGATGGCCTTGAGCACATGCTCGGTCGTGCCTTCGGCGTCGAGCCAGGCGATCTCGGCGCGCGGGATCATCATCGAGCCGACCTGCCGGTCATCGAGGCGGAAGACGTTGCGCACCATCTGGTGTTCCTGCGCCTCGATCACGCCGGCGTCGAGCCCCTCTTCCAGGCTTGCGGCGATCTCTTCTTCCGTCACGCTGCGGTCGGGCGCGCCCTGCACGCCGAACAGGCGCAGTGTGCCCTCGGTGCACCACGACAGCAACTTGATGAACGGCCGCGTGATGAGCGACAACCACTCCATCGGCCGCGCCACCACGCGCGCCACCTGCTCGGGGTACATCAACCCGAAGCGCTTGGGCACCAGCTCGCCGAAGATGATGGTGATGAAGGTGACGGTGACCACCACCATCGCGGTGGCGGTGATCTCGGCGGCGCGCTGCGAGATGGCGAAGTGCTGCGCCAACCAGAATGCGAACGGACCCGAGAACGCCGCGTCACCGACGATGCCGTTGAGCACGCTGATCGAGGTGATGCCGACCTGCACGACCGAGAGAAACTTGGTCGGGTTGTCATGCAGCTTCATCGCGGCCTGCGCGCCGGCGTCTCCCGACTCGACCATCACCTGAAGCCGCGCCTTGCGGCTGGCGGTGAGCGCCATCTCCGACATCGCGAACAGCGCGTTGAGAACGATAAGGAAGAACAGAAGGGCAACGTCCATGCGGGGCGCGCGGCAATGTGGGTGCGGGAGCGTAGCAGAATCACCCGATGATCCATCTCATCGGCGACGTACAAGGCTGTTGCGGCGCGCTCGACCGGCTGCTCGAACAAATCGGCTTTTCACCGTCACGCGACTGCATCTATGTGCTGGGCGATCTGGTCAACCGAGGGCCGCAGTCGCTCGAGACCTTGCGGCGCCTGCGCGGCTTCGGCGACTCGGCCGTGTGCCTGCTCGGTAACCACGACCTGAACCTGCTCGCCGTGGCGCAAGGCGTGCGCCAACCGCACCGGGGCGACACGATCGGCGAGATTCTCGACGCGCCCGACCGCAGCGACTGGCTCGCCTGGCTGCGCCAGCGCCGCATGGCCGTCTTCGAGCACGGCTGGCTGATGGTGCATGCGGGCGTGGTGCCGCAGTGGGACGTGGCCCAGACCTTGGCCCTCGCCGGCGAGGTAGAACAGTTGCTGCGCAGCGATGGGCTCGCCGACTTCTTGCCCACGATGTACGGCGACAAGCCCGCCCGCTGGAGCGAGGCACTGACCGGCGCCGAGCGCGCGCGCTTCATCATCAACGTGCTCACGCGCACCCGCTTCGTCGCTGCCGATGGCACGCTCGACCTGCACACGAAAGACGGCGCCGATGGCGCGCCACCCGGCTTCCACCCGTGGTTCGAAGTCCCTGGCCGGCGCACCGAAGGCACGCCCATCGCCTTCGGCCACTGGGCCACGCTCGGGATGATCAACCGACCCGACCTGCTGGCACTCGACACCGGTTGCGTGTGGGGCCGGCAGCTGAGCGCGATGCGGATCGACGGCGGGCGGCGCGAGCTGGTGCAGGTGGAGTGCAGCTGACCCAGCCGCGCCCTTGAAAGCGCAGCGCCTTCGACCGCCCGACCGCCCGACCGCACGACCCTAGGGATGCAGACGCGCGAAGCGCCATACCCCGCAGCCGAAGGGCCTGCGCGGCGCGCGGCGGATGAACGCCTTGGGCAGCCTGCTCGGGCGAGTTGCGCGGGTGAACTGCGCGGGCGAGCTTCGCAGGCGCACGGCTCGGGTGAAGTTCAACACTGCCGCTTTAGAATCAGGTTCTGCGACAAGCGGAAGCGTGGCCGAGCGGTTTAAGGCTGCAGTCTTGAAAACTGCCGAGGGAGCAACCCCTCCGTGAGTTCGAATCTCACCGCTTCCACCAAGATGACGTTTCATGTCGTCTCACGACATCCCACCAATCCCCCTGCAACCCGCATGAATGCTGGCTCTCGGCCAAATTCTTTGCGTTCGACCGCTTCACGACGTACCATTTCATCGCACCAGAATTGATGGGTACGGTGATAGGTACGGAAAACGGCGGAGGCTTTCAATGGGACGCAAGGCCAAAGAGCTGGGACCGCTTGCAGTAAGTCGGCTGGCGTCGCCTGGCCTGCACTTCGTTGGCGGCGTTGCAGGCCTGGCGCTTCAGGTCAACCAGCGTGGCGCGCGCAGCTGGGTTCTTCGTGTTCAGGTCGGCGACAAGCGACGCGACATGGGTCTTGGTGGGTTCCCGGATGTGTCGCTGGCAGGCGCCCG
>JANNBF010000045.1:0-28051 GCA_031385155.1 Rhizobacter sp. | reverse complement strand
CCTCGGTGACGAAGTCGTTTGCCGACTTGGTGGTGACCTTGAGCAGGTCCAGGTCGAGCGATGCCCGGTTGATGACGGTCCCCGCGGTGCGCGCCGCCTTGATGGCGGTGTTGAGCATGGGGTGAAGCGCTTGGGACATGGGCAATCCTGTCGGGTCGGTCGGTACGGGCTGGCGGGAAAAAAAGAGCGGGCGGCGCGCGGGTGCATAACGGGTGTGCTTGCGGCTGCGGATAATCCCGATTTTAGCCGCCCGATCTCTCGCCCGATCCCCTACGCGATCTCCCCGCCCGATGCCGCCGACCGACCCGCCCGACCCGACCCGCTTCATCCTCATCGGCACCAGCCACCCGGGCAACGTGGGTGCGGCGGCGCGGGCGATGAAGGTGATGGGGTTCAGCGATCTGGTGCTGGTGGCACCGCGTTTCGCCGACGTGCTGCAGCAAGCCGATGCGCAGGCGATGGCCAGTGGCGCCGGTGACGTGCTGGCGCAAGCCCGCATCGTCTCGACGCTGGCGGATGCGCTCGACGGCATCACCTACGCCTGCGCCACCGCGATGACCCCGCGCGACTTCGGCCCGCCGACCTTCGCCCCGCGCGTACTGTTCCAGGGCCTGGCCGGGCAGGCGCACCGCGTGGCGTTCGTGTTTGGCTCCGAGCGCTTCGGCATGTCGAACGACGATGTCTACCGCTGCCACGCCTGCCTGAGCGTGCCGACCGTGGCCGACTACGGCTCGCTCAACCTCGCGCAAGCGGTGCAGCTCATTGCCTACGACTGGCGCCAGGCGCTGGGCGGCTTTCCCGTGGTCGGCCGCACCGTCGATGCGCAGCGTGCCGAAGCGGTCGAACAGCACGGCCTGCTCGACCACTGGCAGCGCGTGCTGGTGGACATCGGCTACCTCGACCCGCTGGTTCCGCGCAAGCTCATGCCTCGGCTGCAGCAGTTGCTGAACCGCGCGCAACTCACGAAAGAGGAAGTGCACATTCTTCGCGGCATTGCCCGCGCCATCGGCAAAGAGCGCGGCTGACGAGGTTGGCTGGCAGCGGCTAAACTGGGCTTCGAGTCACTTCCGCCCTCGCCATGTTTCAGCGGCTACGCGAAGACATCAGTTGCATCCTCGAACGTGACCCGGCAGCCCGTGGCGCCTTCGAGGTGCTCACCTGCTACCCCGGCCTGCACGCCATCGTGCTGCACCGCCGCGCGGCGTGGTTCCGGGCTCACGGGCTGCACTGGCTGGCAAGGTTCACGTCGCACATCGGCCGCTTCCTGACCGGCATCGAGATCCACCCCGGCGCGGTGATCGGCCGGCGCGTGTTCATCGATCACGGCATGGGCGTGGTGGTCGGTGAAACCGCCGAGATCGGCGACGACTGCACCATCTACCAGGGCGTGACGCTCGGCGGCACCTCGCTCGCCAAAGGCGCCAAGCGCCACCCGACGCTCGGCAAGGGCGTGATCGTGGGCGCCAACTCGCAGGTGCTGGGCGGCTTCACGGTCGGTGATGGCGCGCGTGTGGGTTCCAACGCGGTGGTCGTCAAGCCGGTGCCACCCGGTGCCACCGCAGTGGGTAACCCGGCGCGTGTGATCCAGGCAGAACTCGACGTGGTTCGCGAAGCGGCGGCAGCGAAGATGGGGTTCTCAGCCTACGGCATCACCCAGGGCGACGACCCGGTGGCGCGTGCGATGACCGGGCTGATCGACAACGCATCGACCCACGAACACCAGATTGCCCTGCTGTGGGGTGCGATCGAGAAGTTGTCGGCGCGCTCACGCGAATTGCCGGGTACCGACTGTGTTCCGGCCGATGCGCACACCACCGAACAGTTCGACGCCGAGAGCTTCAACCGCCTCGTGAAGTAAGCGCCGGGCCAGCGCCGACCGGTGCGCGCTGCGGCCCAGGTTCAACCCGGTCAGCTCAGAACAGCATCAGCAGTGGCGCCAGCAGCAACAGCGGCGTCCAGTCGATGGGGATGTTCACATCCACCGGGTCGCTGAACGGGCCCGTGAACCCATCGGGTTCGATGCTGCGGTAGCGAAAGAAGTAGTGCCCGCCGCCCGGTGCGGGAACGGCCCACTCGGTGGTCTCGAGCGTGGCTTGCGCGCTGATGCGCGTGAACGCTGCATCACGTGCGAGCTGCACTTCCTGGCGGTCCTGCGGCCGGCCGCTCCACTTGAAGATCATCGACTTGCCGTCGGCGGCCAGGCGGCCGGATGGGGTGGCCGGCATCGGGCGCAACTCGAAGCGCTGCGTGTCGCCGAACGGGCCGTGGTCGCCGTTGTCGCGAATGCTGGCCAGGCGCCAGAAGTAGGTGCCAGGCGCCGCCACATCAGCGCGGAACTGGGTCTCGCTCAGCGCATCGCGGTCTTGCAGCAAGCGCGTGAAGCCCGCGTCTTCTGCAAGCTGCAAGCGCACCCGCGGCGCCGTGGTGTTGCGAGCCCACGCGAACTCGACCGAGCCGACTGTCTGCTTCCCGTCTGCCCGCGGGGAGCGGTACACCGGCGGCTCCGGCCGCGCTTTCAACGTGAACGGTCGGGCGGCGTCGAAGCCTTCGATGCCGGCGCTGTCGATGCGGCGCGCGCGCAGGTACCAGGCGGCATCGTCGAGGCCCGCAATGCGGACCTCCTTGCCCGCCTCGACCCGCTGGTCACTGACGATGCGCTCGAACTCCTTGTCGGCCGCCACCTGCACGCGCAGGTCGTTCGTCTGGCTCGGCAGTTCGAGCCGCACGATGGGCCGCTCGAACAGCGCCGGCACGGCCGACAGGTCGGGCGCATCGAGCAGCTTCGCCACCTGCGGCGGCTTGGCGCTCGTGTCGACGGCCGCGCCGAAGCCGGTCGCAACGAAGGCGCCGACCGCGCGGCTGGCGGTGTCGACGCGGGTGCTGCCCTCGATCACCTCGGAGTGCGTGAGGGCGGTCGCGTTGTCTTCGAGTCCAACGCGGAACTGCGTGCCGCGCACCCCGACCACGGCGGTCGGTGTGATCACCTCGAGCGGCTTGGCGCGCAGCACCTTGGTGGCGAACACCTCGACCGAGCCGCGCATTACGCGCAGCGCGCCGCTGAACCAGCCGCCCGATGACGCCGCCGCGCCGGCTGCGCCGCCCGTGGCCGGGCGCACGCCGTAGCTTTCACTGCCCACGATCTGCGCCAAGCTCGACGGCGGCATGCGCACGCGGCTGCCGTCGGCCAGTTCGAGCACGGCCGAGCCGCCTGCGCCGGTCTGAAGCATCTGGCCGTCGTCGAGGCGCTGGCCGGCAGTGGCGGCAGCGTCGCCGATGCGAACGTCGCCCGCGCTGCTGATGAGTGTGGCCTGGCGCTTTGTGGCCCGCATCAGGCGGGTCGGGATGCGCAGCACCTGGCCCGGGGTGATGCGGTTCGGGTTCTGCAATCGGTTCAGCGTGGCCACTTCGCGCCATGCAGCGGGTGAGACCAGCACGTCGCGCGACAGGCTGATCAGCGTGTCGGACTTGACGACCACGAACTCGACCAGCGGCTCGGTGACGGGCTTCGCGTCGGCCGCCTTGGCGGCTGGCATCACGTCAGCGGCCGCGGCGTGACCGCAGGCCCCGAACAGCGCCATCGCGGCGGCTGCCGTGCGAAGCCGCCTCATGCCGACGCCACCGAGCGTTGCGCTGACTTCGGCCGGAACGCCTTGCACACCACATCGACCGTTTCAATGTACGGCCCGCCGATCAGGTCAACGCAGTACGGCACGGCGGCGAAGATGCCCGCAACCGGCGGCGTGGCCTGCGGCAACCCGGCCAGCGTTTCGGCGATGGACTTCGGCTGCCCCGGCAGGTTGATGACGAGCGCTTGCCCGCGCACCACCGCCACCTGACGCGACAAGATCGCTGTCGGCACGAAGTGCAGGCTGATCGCGCGCATCTGCTCGCCGAAGCCGGGCATCACTTTGGTTGCAACGGCCAGCGTGGCCTCGGGCGTCACGTCGCGCAGCGCGGGGCCAGTGCCGCCGGTGGTGAAGACCAGATCGCAGCGCGCCACATCGACAAGGTCGATGAGCGCGGCACTGATGGCCGGTTGTTCGTCGGGGATCAGGCGCGTCTCCCAGGTGATCGGGTTGCGCACGGCGCTCGTCAACCAGGTTTGCAGTGCGGGGATGCCCATGTCGGCGTAAACGCCGGCCGAGGCCCGGTCGCTGACCGAGACCAGGCCGATGCGCACCGCGTCCAGGCCGCTCATTCGCGCGGCTCTTGCTGCTTGAGGAACTGGAACAGGTCGCGAAACGCACGGCCGCTGCGCTTCTCGGGCGTGAGCGATGCGTCTTTGCGGGCGGCGCGAATCAGGCTGCGCAGTTGCTGCACGTCGGTCGCGGGGTGTTGCTCGGTCCAGCGCGTCACGGCGTCGTCGCTTGCGATGAGTTCGGCGCGCCAGCGCTCGGCCTGGTGCAGCGCCAGGCTGTCTTGCGCGCGGCCGAGTTCCATGTCGGTCACGGCCTGGCGAATGGGCTCGATGTCGTCGCGCCGCATCAGCTTGCCGATGTACTGCATCTGGCGGCGCTTGCCCTCGTGGGTGCGTGTCTTCTTGTAGGCCTTGATGGCGTCGAGCAGGCCTTCGGAGACCTGCAAGGTCGCCAGGCGCGTGTCGGGCAGGGCGGCGGCGGCCTCGCCGAGTTCCTGAAGCTCATGTGATTCGGCCTTGCGCCGCGTCTTGCTCGGTCGGTCGAAGAGTGGCGACAGCGCGGGCGCGTCTGCAGCGTCAGCATCTTCGGGCGAGGGCAGCGAGGGCATGGGCAACTGTGGAGGTCCGCTCAAATAGGGCCCGGTATCATAGTCTCGCCTCTGGCAAGGCAACCGCCTGCCCGCACCACTTCGGCTCCGGCCACCCCACAGCACATGCCCCCGACCCCCAAGCCCAAAGCCGCGCCACATTCCGGTTTCGCCTATCGCCGCGACCAGTTCCAGCAGTACGTGGAAGACGCGCTGGCCTTTGCGAAGAAGCTCGGCGCGAGCGACGCCGGTGTCGAGGTGTCCGAGGGCGTGGGCCTGTCGGTGTCGGTGCGCAAGGGCGAGGTCGAGAACGTCGAGCGCAACCGCGACAAGTCGATGGGCATCACCGTCTACATGGGCCAGCGCCGCGGCAACGCGAGCACGTCCGACTTCTCTCGCGCCGCGATGGAGCAAACGGTGCGCGCCGCACATGACATCGCGCGCTTCACCGCCGAAGACCCCGCCGCCGGCCTGCCCGAGCAGCAAGACATGGCGCTGGGCGACGCCGCCACGCGCGACCTCGACCTCTTCCACCCGTGGGCGATCAACGCAGAAGGCGCGCTGGAGCTCGCGATGCAGTGCGAGGCGGCGGCACTTGGCGTGGATGCGCGCATCACCAACTCCGAAGGCGCCGGCGTGTCGGCGCAACAGTCGCACTTCTTCGCCGGCAACAGCGGCGGGTTCCGGGGCGGTTACGCCAGCTCGCGCCATTCGTTGTCGGTGGCGCCGATTGCATCGGTGCCTGGCAAGCGCGGCGACGACATGCAGCGCGACGCCTGGTACACCTCGATGCGTTCGGCGGCCGACATGGCCGCGCCCGCAGCCGTGGGCCGCTATGCGGCGGAGCGCGCCTTGTCGCGCCTGAAGAGCCGCAAGATCAAGACCTGCGAAGTGCCGGTGCTGTTCGAGTCGTCAGTCGCCTCGGGCCTGCTCGGTGCGTATGTGCAGGCGACCAGCGGCGGCTCGCTCTACCGCAAGTCGAGCTTCCTGCAAGACAGCCTGGGCCAGCAGGTGCTGCCCGCCCACATCGACGTGCATGAAGACGCGCACGTGTTGCGTGGCAAAGGCAGCGCCCCGTTCGACGACGAAGGCGTGCTGACGCACGCGCGCAACGTGGTGAGCGGTGGTGTGGTGCAGGGCTATTTCCTGTCGAGCTATTCGGCGCGCAAGCTCGGCATGCGCACGACAGGCCACGCCGGCGGCTCGCAGAACCTGGCGCTCACGAGCCGCCTGACGAGCCCGGGCGACGACCTGCCCGCCATGCTGCGCAAGCTCGACCGAGGCCTGTTCGTGATCGAGCTGATGGGGCAGGGCGTGAACTACGTGACCGGTGACTACTCGCGCGGCGCAGCCGGCTTCTGGGTCGAGAACGGCCGGATCAAATACCCGGTGCACGAGATCACCATCGCCGGCAACCTGCGCGACATGTTCAAGGCCATCAGCGCCGTCGGGGCCGATGTCTACACGATGGGCAGCAAAACGCTCGGCTCGGTGCTGATCGAGCGCATGAAGATCGCCGGTCTTTGACCCGGCATCGCAGCGCGCCTGCACGTGCGGCCCAGAAGAGCCGCACGCCATAATCGCGACCCTCCAAACATACGATCCCGCAATCGGAGACTTCCCATGACTTTTGCCTTGACACATTCCTCGCGCCGCTGGCTTGCCACGGCTGCCGCTCTCGCCACATTCGGCGCTGCAGGCGTCGTGGCGGCCGCCGACATCAAGCTCGGCGCTGCCGAAGCCTTGACCGGCCCGGCCGGCCAGTACGGCCAGTCGATCAAGAACGGCCTGGAACTCGCGCTCGAAGAGATCAACGCCGCCGGTGGCGTCAAAGGCAACAAGCTCACGCTGGTGCTCGAAGACGAACAAGGCAAGAAAGAGCAGGCCATCGACGTCTTCAAGAAGCTGATCTTCCAGGACAAGGTGTTGATGCTGTTCGGCCCGACGCTGTCGAACTCGGCGCAGGCAGCCGACCCGATTGCGCAGGCCGCGAAGATCGTGGTGTTCGGTACCTCGAACACGGCCGACGGCATCACGTCCATTGGCGATCACGTGTTCCGCAACTCAGTGACCGAGGCCGATGTGCTGCCCGAAACGCTGCGCGTGTCGGCCAAGGTGGCGGGCATCAAGAAGGTGGCGGTGCTCTACGGCAACGACGACGTGTTCACGAAGAGCGGCTACGACGCCTTCAAGAAGGCGCTCGACAACATGAACGTGCCCGTCACCACGACCGAGACGTTCGCGAAGGGCGACGTCGACTTCAAGGCCCAGCTGACCAAGATCAAGGCCAGCAACCCGGACGCCATCGTGCTGTCGGCGCTGATCGCCGAGGGCGCGCCGATCATGGTGCAGGCGCGCGGCCTCGGCATCAACCTGCCGTTCATCGGCGGCAACGGCATGAACTCGGTAAAGATCTTCGACCTGGCGAAAGACAAGTCCGACAACCTTTGGACCGGCAGCCCGTGGGCGCTGGCGAGCCAGACGAAAGAGAACCAGCACTTCGTCGTGGCCTACACGCAGAAGTACAAGGCCGCACCCGACCAGTTCAGCGCGCAGGCCTTCGATGCGATGAACATCGTCGCCAAGGCCATTGCCAAGATCAAGCTGACCGGCAACCTGGAAGCCGACCGCTCGGCGCTGCGCGACGCGCTGCCGGCGGTGACGCACGTGGGTGCCACCGGTGCGTTCCAGTTCCGCCAGGCGACCACGAAAGACGGCAAACCGGCAGGTTATGACGCGAAACAGGCGGCCATCGTGAGCGTCACCAAGGGCGGCAAATACTCGATTGAAAAGTAAGCGCGCCGATCGTTGACCATGCTCGGCCAACAGCTCGTCAACGCCCTGTCGCTGGGCAGCGTGTACGCCCTGTTCGCGCTCGGCTTCACGCTGGTGTTCGGCGTGCTGGGCGTGATCAACCTGTCGCATGGCGCGGTGTTCATGCTCGGCGCATACGCGGCGCTGCAGGTCGTGACGAAGCTCGGCTTGCCCTTGTGGGCGGCGTTGGTCACGGCTTTCGTCGTGAGTGCATTCGTGGGCCTGTTGATCGACTACCTGGTGCTGCGGCCACTGCGCCACCGCAACGCGCCGCACCTGATCCCGATGATCGCGACCATCGGCATCGCGATCTTCTTCAACAACGCCGCGCAAGGCGTGTTCGGTGCCGAGAACCTGCGCTTCCCGCCCGAGCTGCTGCCCGAGGCGCAATTGCACTTCCTGGGCGTGCAGATCAGCGTGATCGAGGTCGCGATCATCGTGCTGTCATTCGCGCTGATGGCGGCTCTGCTGGTCGTGATGCGCAAGACGCAACTCGGCCGCGCACTGCGCGCGATTGCCGAGTCACCGAAGGCGGCGGCGCTGCTGGGCATCAACGTCGAAGGCCTGTTCTACATGACCTCGGCCACGGCGGCCGCGCTCGGTGGCGTGAGCGGTGTGCTGATCGCGCTGTACTCGAACGCCGTGTTCCCGTTGATGGGCCAGCCGATGCTGCACAAGGGCATCGCCGTCATCATTCTCGGCGGCATGGGCGACATTCGCGGCGCGCTGATCGGCGGGCTGTTCCTGGGCTTCGCGGAAGTGATGTCGGTCGCCTACATCGGCTCGACCATGCGCGATGCGGTGGCCTTCGGGTTGCTGTTTTTGGTGCTGCTGCTGCGCCCGCAAGGCATGTTCGGCAAGGTACTCGAACGCAAGGCATGAGCAGCAAGTCACTCTGATGATGACCTTCGAGAACTTCTGGCAGATCTACAGCAACCTGGTGCTCACGGTTGGCGTGAACGCGCTGCTTGCGCTGTCGATCTGGCTCACGCTGTCGTGCGGGCTGTTGGCGATGGCCAACGCGGCGTTCATGGGCATCGGTGCGTACACCGCGTCGCTGCTGACCATGAACCTGGGTGCGCCGTTCCCGGTGGCGCTGGCCGGCGGCATTGCCGCGCCCACGCTGGTGGCGCTGCTGATCGGCGGGCCGACGCTGCGCTTGTCGGGTGTGTACCTCGCGATGGCGACGCTCGGCTTCGGCGAGGTGGTGCGCGTGCTGATACTCAACGCCGAATCGCTGACCGGCGGGGCGCTCGGCTTGAACGGCATCCCGCAGCTCACGCAGTGGTGGCATGTGCTGGTGGCGGTGGTCGTGGTGTTGATGCTGCTCTGGCGCCTGCGCCGCTCGCGCATCGGCCGCGCGTTCGAGGCGATCCGCGAAGACACGGTGGCCGCGTCGTTGATGGGCATCGGCGTGATGGCGCACAAGATGCTCGCCTTCGCGCTCGGCGCCGCCATCGCCGGCCTGGCGGGGGCCTTGAATGCGCACCTGACCTTCTTCATCGGCCCGAGCGAGTTCGGTTTCGACCGTGGCGTGGACATCCTGACGATGACCATCCTCGGCGGCACCGGCGGCCTGACCGGGCCGGTGCTGGGCGCATTGATCATCACGCTGCTGCCCGAGTTGCTGAGGTCGTTCAAGGACTTCCGCACGCTGCTCAACGGCGCGATCCTGGTGCTGATCGTGCTGTTCCTGCCGAAGGGCTTGTGGGACCCGCAGCGCTTCAAAGGCTGGTTCGCCCGCGCGCCGCGCAATGAAGCACCACCGCCGCGCCCACCCGCGCCGCAGCCGGCATCCGGCGGGCCGCGCTGATGCTCAAGCTCAGCCATGTGTCCAAGCACTTCGGTGGCCTGGCCGTTCTGCAGGACGTGAGCTTCGAGGTGCCGGCCGGCAGCGTGTTCGGCCTGATCGGCCCGAACGGTGCAGGCAAGACGACGGTGTTCAACCTCATCACCGGGCTGCTCGCGCCGACCGGCGGCGAGATCGCCCTGACCGGCAAGAGCCTCGTCGGCATGGCGCCGCACCGCATCACCCGGCTCGGCCTGGGCCGCACGTTCCAGAACATCCGCATCTTCAAGGAGATGAGCCTGCTCGACAACGTGATCGTCGGCATGCATGCGCAACTCGATTACAGCCTGCCGGCGTGGCTGCTCTCGCTGCCCGGGTTTCGTGCGCAGGAGCGGCGCGCGCGCGAGCGGGCCGCCGAGCTGTTGTCGTGGGTCGGCCTGGAAGCGAACGCGAATGAGCCGGCCGACAACCTGTCGTACGGCGACCAGCGCAAGCTCGAACTCGCACGCGCATTGGCCACCGAGCCGAAGCTGCTGCTGCTCGACGAGCCGGTGGCCGGCATGAACGCGAGCGAGAAGGTCGAGCTGATGGCGCACATACGCACCATCGCGCAGCGCGGCTACACGATCTTCATGATCGAGCACGACATGCGCTTCGTGATGGGCCTGTGCGAGCAGATCGCGGTGCTCAACTTCGGCCGCGTGATTGCGCAGGGCACACCGGAGCAGATCAAGATTGACCCGCAGGTGATCGAGGCCTACCTCGGCCGCGACGACGACGCGCCGGTGCCAGAGGTGGCCCGATGACCGCGCTGCTCGAGGTGCGTGGCCTGCAGGTGGCGTACGGCCACGTCAAGGCGGTGCAGGGCATCGATTTCGACGTGCCGGCGGGCGAGGTCCGCACGCTGGTCGGCTCGAACGGTGCGGGCAAGTCGACCACCTTGCTGGCGCTGTCGGGGCTGGTGCGGGCGCAGGGCGGGGTGATGCGCTTCGACGGCGAAGACCTGTCGCGCCTGAAGACCCACCAGATCGTCGAGCGGGGTCTCGTGCAGGTGGCAGAGGGCCGCGCGATCTTGACCACGCTCACGGTGCGCGAGAACCTGGAGCTGGGCGCCTACCGCCGCCGCGAGCGGCGCAGCGTGGCGCATGACATCGAGCGCGTGCTGGCGCTGTTCCCGCGCTTGCAAGAGCGCATCGACGCGCTGGCAGGCAACCTGTCGGGCGGTGAACAGCAGATGCTCGCCATCGGCCGCGCGCTGGTCGCCAAGCCCCGGCTGTTGTTGCTCGACGAGCCTTCGATGGGCCTGGCCCCGATCATCGTGCAGGACATCTTCCGCACGCTGCGCGAGATTCACCGCGACGGGTTGACGATCTTCCTCGTCGAGCAGAACGTTCGCCAGGCCTTGAAGATCGCAAGCCACGGCTACGTGCTGGAAAGCGGCAAGATCGTGCTGGAGAACACCGGCGCGGCGCTGCTCGGTGACGCGCGAGTCGCTGCCGCGTACATGGGCGGCTGAACCGGCTGCTGCGCCGGCCGCTCGACCCGCATCAGCGCGGCGCGTTCAGCCGCCGGCCGGGCGCACGCTGGCGCGGTAAAGGTTGCCCGAGCGCGTGCCGGAGCGGCAGAACGCGAGGATCGGCTTCGGCAAGTCGGCCAGCAACTGCGCGAATTGCGCAATCTCTTGCGGTGTCTGCATCATCGGCGAGACGGGCAGGTGCGCGTAGCGCAGGCCGGCTGCGTGCGCGGCGGTTTCGATCTCGGCGCTGGTCGGCTGGTCGGGGCCGCCTTCGAAGTCGGGGCGGTTGTTGATGACGCTCTTGAAGCCGGCGTGCGCGGCCCAGGCCATCGCGCCAGGGTCGAGTTGCGGTGCGACGCTGAAGTCGGCGGTGAGTGCTTGTGCGGTCAGTGCGGCCATGGTGTGAGCCCCTTTGACATCAAGGCGCGAGCGCCCGTTTGACGGCGGCCGACACCAGGCCCATGTCGGCCTTGCCGGCGAGCGCCGTCTTCACACCGGCCATCACCCTGCCCATGTCGCCCGGGCCGGTGGCGCCGAGTTCCGCGACAATGCGCGCCACCTCAGTGGCGACCTCGTTGGCCCCCAGGCGCTGCGGCAGGTACGCTTCGAGCACCAGCAACTCCGCCGCCTCTTTCTCGACCAGGTCGGGCCGGTTGCCGGCCGTGAACTGGGTGATCGAGTCTTTGCGCTGCTTCACCAGCTTGTCGATGATCGCGATGACAGCGGCGTCGTCGAGCACGATGCGCTCGTCGACTTCGCGCTGCTTGCAGGCGGCCAGCAGGCCGCGGATGGTCAGCAGCCGCGGCGCGTCTTTCGCGCGCATGGCGGCTTTCATGTCGTCGGTGATGCGGTCTTTGAGGGTCATGGGTTTTCCACAAGCTGTGGTTTCATCGAGTGCACAGTGTGCACAAACGACAAAGCCCGCGTGGTGCGGGCTTCCGGGGTTCAGCCGCTGAGGGCTGGCGCTGCTGGGTTTAGAACAGCTTCTTCGGCAGCTGCATGCTGCGAACGCGCTTGAAGTGGCGCTTCACTGCGGCTGCCTTCTTGCGCTTGCGCTCGGCGGTGGGCTTCTCGTAGAACTCGCGGGCACGCAGGTCGGTCAGCAGGCCGAGCTTCTCGATGGTGCGCTTGAAGCGGCGCAGTGCCACGTCGAATGGCTCGTTTTCTTTGACGCGAATCGTAGTCATGTGCGGTTGGTGTGTCTAACAAAGACCACGATTATAGCGCGCTTCGCTGGCGCTGCGGCAGGTCACTTCGGTGCGGCCTGCAGCGCCCCGGCACAGGCGGCCGCGCTGGCCCAGGCCCACTGGAAGTTGTAGCCGCCGAGCCAGCCGGTCACGTCGACCACCTCGCCGATGAAATGAAGTCCACGCTGGCGCTGGCTTTCCATGGTCTGCGAGCTGAGTTCCCGGGTGTTCACGCCGCCGGCAGTGACCTCGGCCTTGCGGTAGCCCTCGGTGCCTTGCGGCTTGAGCTCCCAGTGCTGCAGCCGCAGCGCCAGTTGCGCCAGGTCGCGGTCGCGCTGCTCGGGCATGGCGCGTTCGGCCAGGTCGGGCGTGCCGGCGAGCCAGGCCGTTGCGAGCCGGCGCGGGATCAGCTCGGCCAGTTCGTTGCCGAGCTTGCGCTGCGACGTCGCCTTGGCCCGCACGAGCGCCGCCGCCAGGTCGTGGGTCGGTGCCAGGTCGAGCCGGATCGGCGTGCCCTCGGCCCAGTAGCTCGACGCCTGCAACACGGCCGGGCCGCTCAGGCCCCGGTGTGTGAACAGCAGGTCTTCAGTGAAGGCACCTTGCGCCTTGGCGCTGCCGCATTCGATATGTGCTTCGAGCGACAAGCCGGCAAGTGCTGCGAACGGTGCCCAGGTCACCGGGTCGAAGGTGAGCGGCACGAGGGCCGGCCGCGTCTCGATGATGGTGTGGCCGAACTGCCGCGCCAGCCGGTAGCCGAAGTCGGTGGCGCCGATCTTCGGGATCGACAGGCCGCCGGTTGCGATCACGACCTGCGCGCTGCGCACGAGGCCCCGGTCGGTGTCGAGCTCGAAGCCGTCGGCACGGGCTCGTACATCGCCCACCGCGCACGGTTGCCAGCGCGTCACGCTGCCCGAGTCGCACTCGCGCAGCAGCATTGCGATGATGTCTTCGCTGCTCTCGTCGCAGAACAACTGGCCCTTGTGCTTCTCGTGCCACGCGATGCGGTGGCGCTGCAGCAGCGCGATGAAGTCGCCCGGCGTGTAGCGTGCCAACGCCGAGCGGCAGAAGTGCGGGTTGGCGGAGATGAACTGCGCCGGCGTGGTGTCGCGGTTCGTGAAGTTGCAGCGGCCACCGCCGGAGATGCGGATCTTCTCCGCCACCTTGGCCGCGTGGTCGATCAGCAGCACCTTCAGGCCGCGCTGGCCGGCGATGCCGGCGCAGTGCAGGCCGGCCGCACCCGCGCCGATGACGACGGCGTCGAACGCGCTCGTCACGCGGTGTGCCTCACTTCACTGCCTTCCGACCCGTCACCCCTTCCACTTGAACGGGAAGGCCAGTTGCTTGAAGAACCCGTTCGGCACGTAGTCGCCGACCACGCCGTAGCGCTCGGGCCACGCGCGGTCCGACTTCACGGCGGTGCCGAACGCGTAGTCGAGGAACGCGAAGTGCGCGGCGTAGTTCTTGTCGATCGCAGCGTCGTCCTGCGAGTGGTGCCAGTGGTGGAAGTTGGGTGTCACGATCACATAGCGCAGCGGGCCGAGACGAACGCTCACGTTCGCGTGGTTGAACACCGCCTGGAAGCCGACGATGACGATGTAGGCATCGATCACCTCCTTGCTGAAGCCCAGCACGTAGATCGGCGCCAGCACCAGCGTGCGGGTGATGATCAGCTCCAGGATGTGCTGGCGCGAGCCCGCCAGCCAGTCCATGCTCTTGACGCTGTGGTGCACCGCATGCAGCCGCCACATGGTCGGCACCTCGTGGTAGGCGCGGTGCGTCCAGTACTGCACCAAGTCGGCCACCAGCACGATCAGGAACACGGCCGCGACGAACGGCAGCTCGCTCACCCAAAGACGCACGCCGTCTTCCGCGGCCCAGCCGAAGAGCTTGTGCACCAGCAGGTTGGTGGCCAGCAGCACGAAGCCGACCACCATGTGGTTGACGATGAAGTGGTGGAAGTCGGTCTGCCATTCGGCGCGGAACACCGGCTGGTCGCGCCGCAAAGCGAACAGCTTCTCGATGAAGATGAAGATCAGCGCCGAGCCCAGCAGGTCGAGGATGAACCAGTCGAGGCCGATGTACGGCGTGTTGTCCGCGAAGTCGTTGACCGGCACCTTGTGGCCACCGAGCGCCAGCGTCAGGCCGATCAGCACGAAGGCGCCGAGCGCCAGCCAACGCGAACGGTTGCGCACGATGTTGAACAGCGCCAGCGCACCGGCCAGCACGAGCGACCAGAACATCACGAGCCGGATCACATCGACGTCGTAGGACTTGCGCAGCTGCGGCGTGGTCAGGTATTCCGGGAAGTGAAAGGCCAGCACGCCGAGGAAGCAAAGGATCGCGAGCGACAGCGCGATCACGCCCGAGATCAGCCCGTTGCCAGGGCGCAGCGCACCGTGTGATTCGGTCAGGCGGTTGAGTTTGTCGAGGTCATTCATGGCGCGGATTATCGTGGGGCGTTGCCGGCTCGCCGTCTGCACCGCGAGGCTTCAGTGCGGCGCGGTGCTCAGGCCGCGCGGTGCGCCGGCGCCTGCTCCGCAAGCTGAGCCAGGCCGCTCAGCACATCGCCCACGATGATGATCGCCGGGCTCGCGAGCCCTTCGGCCGATACGGTGGCGGCAAGCGTGCCCAGCGTGCACACCGCATGCCGCTGGGTCGCCAAGCTCGCGTCTTGCAGCACCGCTGCGGGCGTGCCGGCCCCCAGCGCGCAGAGCAACCCTGACTGCAGCGCCTCGACGCTGGCCACGCCCATGTAGATCACCAGCGTGAGCCCTTGCGCGGCGCACGCGGCAAGCGTGGGCCAGTGCAGCGGCGAGCCATCGGCGCGTGCGTGGCCGGTCACGAAGATCACGCCGTGCGCATGGTCGCGGTGCGTGAGCCCGACCCCCAGCGCGGTGGCTGCCGCCAGGCCGGCGGTGATGCCGTTGATGATCTCGACGTCGATGCCGTAGGCGCGCAGTTCTTCCGCCTCTTCACCGCCCCGGCCGAAGACCATCGGGTCGCCGCCCTTGAGCCGCACCACGCGCTCGCCGCGCAGTGCTTCGGTCAGCATCAGCTTCTGGATGAAGGCCTGCGGCGTGCTCTTGCAGCCGCCGCGCTTGCCCACGTGAACGATGCGGGCCGAGCGGCGCGCATAGCGCAACACGCCGTCGCCGACCAGGTCATCGACCAGCAACACGGTCGCGCGGCGGATCGCGCGCACGGCCTTCAAGGTCAGCAGTTCGGGGTCGCCCGGGCCGGCACCAACGAGGGCCACCGTGCCCACGGGCCTGCCGGTCGAAGCGTTCAATGCGGTCATGCCGTCTGCTCTCGGGTGGCATTGGCGGGGCCGGCGGCGGCCAGCGCGCGCAGCAGGCAATCGACCTGCTGCAACAGCGGCACCGGCGCCGGTTTCTCGCCACTGACGACCGACTGGATGTAGAGCGCCGTGGTCGGTGCATCGCAGGTGCGCGGCAGCAGCGGCAGCTCGGTCAGCACACCTTCATGTGCCGCGCGTGACAGGTCGGCGCGCTGTTGGCCGTCGATGAACACATCAAGCTTCGGCGCGCGGCGCGGGTCGGCCACGGGCTCGCCTTCGGTGCCGCGCAGCAGCAGCGCATTGGCGTGCGTGTGCGCAAGGAACTCGCCTTGCAGCGTGGCGTATTCGGGGTGGGTGTAATTGACGACCCGCAGCACCGGCTGGCAGGCGCCGAGCGGCGCCAGCAGCTTGGCGATGGTGTGGCCCGAGTTGCGCAAGCCGACCACGCGCCGCACGTCGAGCAGCCGCGCCAGCGGCGGGCACAGGGCCTCGGTGCGGATGAACACCGGCTCGTGGCGCGCCCACGCATGCTCGACATCGGTCGCGTCGCTTGCGAACGGCAGGCCGAGGTCGTGGAATATCTCGGCCGTACTGACACGGCCTGCATCGCGCATCGGCCCGTGCACCAACACCTGCACGCCTTCCTGCGCGAGCAGCAAGGCCAGCAGCGCGGTCAGGTTGGGGAGCTTGCGCGCGCCGTTGTACGAAGGCAGCACGACGGTCGGGCGCGACGGCTCGATGCGGATGCAGCGTGCATGCGTGGCGGCCAGGAAGCCGGCCAGTTCGGCCACCGTCTCGCCCTTGATGCGCATCGCCAGCGCGAAGGCGCCGAGCTCCAGGTCGCTGATCTGACCGCCGAGCACCTGGCTCATCAGGTCGTTCGCCTGCTCCTCGGTCAACGAGCGCGCACCCTCTTTGCCCCGACCGATTTCCTTGATGTAGTTTGCTATCGCCATGTGCTTCTCCCGCGCGAGCAAAACGCAATTTTCAGGCCCAAACTGCCCGAGGAAACAAGCCCTTGCATCTGGGGCGGAGAGACGTGAATCAGGCCGCTTGCTGCGTGAGCCGCACGAGCCGCTTCAGCTCGGGCACGCAAGAGCCGCAGTTGGTGCCGCACTTCAGCGTGTCCTGCAGGTGCACCAGCCGGTCGTCGGCGTTCCCGGCCAGCGCGCCGAGGCAGTCGGTGATCTGCGTCTCGCTCACGTCGAAGCAACTGCAGACCTGCTTGCCACGTGCCACCACCGCCACCGGGGCCTTGGCGCCGGGGATCAGCAGCAGCCGGCCATAGGCTTGCGCCGGCAACTCGTCTTGCAGAAGCGGCTTGACCCAGGCCTCGGCGCTGATGTCGCCGGCGAGCATGAAGCCGTCGAGCCGCGTGCCGTCGGCGGCCGACACCACATGCATGCTGCGCCGCTGGCCGCGGCGCTTGTCGGCGTAATGCAGCACGCCCTTGGCGCTCAAGCCGAGCATGGCTTCGATGCGTTCGAGCAGGGCGTCGTCGGCTGGCTCGTAGGCGGCCGCACGGAACAGCACGCCGCTGCGCTCGCGCCCGAACGGCACCACGGCCGCGAACGGGAAGGCCTGCATCAGCGGCTTCAGTTGCTCGCGTGCACGCAGCGCATCGGCACTCGGCAACCACACCACACACAGCAAGCGCCAGGGCATTTCGGCCTTCAAGATGCGCACCGCCGCGTGCTTCAACTCGGGCTGTTTGGAGCTGGGGCAGAAGGCCGGCGAGGTGAGGGCGTTGACGCCCGCCGTGCGTTCCCCGTTGCTGGTGCTGCCCGACAGCGTTTCGTCGCCCCAGTGCATCGCGATGAAGGTTTGCGACAGGCCGACCTGATCGCTCGCCCGCGCCGGGATGATGAGCGAGCCGCGCTTTGACGTGACCTGCACCAGGTCGCCATCGACCAGCTTCAAGCGCGCCATGTCTTGCGCGTGCATGTCGATCTGCGGCTCGGGCACGTGGCCGAACAGGCGGCCGATGGTGCCGGTGCGGCTCATGCCGTGCCACTGGTCGCGCAGCCGTCCGGTGTTCAGCGAGAACGGGTGCCGCACGTCGCGCGGCTCGGCCAGCGGCACGTAGGCGGTGTCAACGAACTTGGCGCGGCCGTCGGCGGTCGGGAACACGCCGTCTTCGTAGAGCCGCAACTTGCCCTGCACCGCGCCGGTCGGGAACGGCCACTGCTGTGCGCCCGCTTCGAGCAGCGGGTAGCTCAGGCCGGTGATGTCCAGGTCGCGCCCGCGCGTCGATTCGCGGTGTTCGTTCCACACCGATTCGGCATCGTCGTAGGCGAACAGGCTGTCGCGCCCGGGGCGCAGCCGCGCTTCAAGCGCGCGTGCAAAGTCCATCGCGATGCGCCAGTCGTCACGGGCCTCGCCCACCGCCGGCACGGCGCGGCGCACGCGGCTGATGCGGCGTTCGCTGTTGGTCACGGTGCCGTCCTTCTCGCCCCAGGTGCTGGCGGGCAGCAGCAGGTCGGCATAGGCGCAGGTCGCGGTCGTGGCGAAGGCCTCCTGCACCACCACGAACTCGGCGCGCTCGAGCGCACGGCGCACGGCCGTCGCGTTCGGCATCGACTGCGCGGGGTTGGTACAGGCGATCCAGAGCGCACGGATCTCGCCGTCGGCCGCCGCCTCGAACATCTCGACGGCCGATTTGCCCGGCTTCGCCGGCACATCGGCCACGCCCCACAACCGCGCCACTTCGGCGCGGTGCTCGGGGTTGGCCAGGTCGCGGTGTGCGCTCAGCAGGTTGGCCAGGCCGCCGACTTCGCGCCCGCCCATCGCGTTGGGTTGGCCGGTGAGCGAGAAGGGCCCCGCGCCGGGCTTGCCGATCTGCCCGGTGGCCAGGTGCAGGTTGATGAGCGCGGCGTTCTTCGCGGTGCCGCTGCTGCTCTGGTTCAGGCCCTGGCAATACAGCGACAGCACGGGCTTGCGCGCAGCGCCCGCGTCACGGTCACCGTCCATGCCCGCGAACCACTTGGCCGCCTGCAGCAGGTCGGCTTCAGCGATGCCGCACAGCTTGGCCACTTCCTTGGGCGCGAAGTCGCGCACGCGGGCCTTCAGTGCATCGAAGCCGCTGGTGTGGGCCGCGATGTAGGCGGTGTCGACCCAGCCCTCCCAGAGCATCACGTGGAGCAGGCTGTTGAACAGCGCCACGTCGGTGCCGGGGAGGATCTGCAGGAACAGGTCGGCGGCATCGGCCGTCTCGGTGCGGCGCGGGTCGACGACGATGGTGCGCAGCAGCGGGTTCGCGCGCTTCGCGTCTTCGATGCGGCGGAAGAGGATAGGGTGCGCGAACGCCGTGTTCGAGCCGACGATGAACAGCGTGGCAGCATTGTTCAGGTCGTCGTAGCAGGCGGGCGGCGCGTCGGCGCCCAGCGTGGCCTTGTAGCCGGCGACGGCGCTGCTCATGCACAGGCGCGAGTTGGTGTCGACGTTGTTGGTGCCGATCAAGCCCTTGGCGAGCTTGTTGAAGACGTAGTAGTCCTCGGTCAGCAGCTGGCCCGAAATGTAGAAGCCAACCGCATCGGGGCCATCGGCCTCGATGATGTCGGCAAACTTGTCGGCAGCCGTGGTGATCGCCGTGCCCCACGACACCACTTGACGCGGCGCATCGCGGCTCGGGCGCCACTGCGGCTGCAGCAGGCGCGTCTGCATCGCAACCGTCTTGCTGGCAGTCAGGTGCAGCGTGCTGCCCTTGGTGCACAGGCGGCCGAAGTTGGCCGGGTGGTCGGGGTCGCCGCGCACGCCGGTGATGCTGTCACCGGTCGACTCGATGATCACGCCGCAACCAACGCCGCAATACGGGCAGGTGCTTCGGGTGTCAGTCATGACGCTCGCCTTGCGGGGCCCGCGCGCAGGCAGCCGGCCTCACGCGCCCTGCGGCGCCTGGACGCTGAAACTCTCATCGCCGAGCGCGCCGCTGCTGGCACCCGCGCCACACACCGGCGGCTTGACGTGGATGGCCAGTGCGGCGAGTTCGCCACTGTGGAGGAACACGTGGTCGCCGTCGACCTTGCAAGCGAAGCGCGGTGTCGTGCCCTCGTCGGGCGAGCGCGCACAGCCGTCAGCGAGGCCGATGGTCCAGTTGTGCAGCGGGCAGGCCACGCTCTCGCCGAACACGATGCCCTGGCTCAACGGGCCGCCCTTGTGCGGGCAGTGGTCGAGCAGCGCGAACACCTTGTCTTCGCCGTTGCGGAACACCGCCACGGCGATGCCTTGGGCGCGCTCCACGCGGCGTGCGCCGAGCACGGGGATGTCGTCGACGCGGCAGATCCGGGTCCAGTCATTCATAGAGATCAGCTCAGTTTGGTGTAGAGGCCGGTGACACTGTCCATCACCTGCAGGATGCGCTCACTGGTGGTGAACACGTCATTCATCCGCGTGATGTCAGGGGCACCAGGGTGCAAGCGTTGCAGCGCGCGGTCGAAGAAGCCGAACTGGGCTTCGGCGATCGCCAACTCGTCGAGGATGGCGCGGGTCGATTCGGGTGCGCTTTTCAGCAGCGCATGCGCCTTGACGAATTCTGCATGCGCCGTCGCCAGTGCCGTGGCCGACGGGCCCGCCTGCACACCCCAGCTCGCACTGAGGTACATCGCGGCCATGCGTTGGCTGAGCATGCGTTGGCGGCCCGACACGTTGACCAGCTTGCCGATGGGCTTGCCCGACACCGATTCGAGTTGCACGGTGCCGAGTTGTGCGAGGCCCAGCACCTTCGCGGCATCCGTCAGCACCGCGTCGGCGCTGGCCTTGCCGGGTTTGGTGCCGACGAGTGAGGTCTTGTAGTTGCTCCAGCTGCCTTCGAGTTGGCTGTAGGTCGACTTGACCTCGACGGTCGGCGCATACGCCTTCAACTCGAACAACTGGCGGTCGAACAGCGCGAGGGACGACGCCATCGCGCGGCCCGCCATGTCGGGCAGCACGCCCAGGCCCAACGCCATCCAGCTCTTTGCCAGGCGCTGGCTCAACATGCGCTGGCGGCCGGCCTTGTTGATGGCGTCGTTGAGATCCGTGACCTGTGAATGCGCCGGCCCGGGCACGCCCACCGACATCAGCCCTGCACAGGCGCCGGTGCGCAGCAGTGCACGCCGCTTCATGCGGCCGTGACTGCGTTGAACTGGCGCGTGTCGACGGCGGCCTTGTCGAAGTCGAACCACGGGTCGGGCTCGCCGTCGAGCGAGAACTGCAGCTTCGCCCACAACGCCTTGCGCATCGGTGCGTCTTCGAGAACCTTCTTCTTGACGTGCTCCAGGCCGACGCGGCTGATGTAGTGCACCGTGCGTTCCAGGTACCAGCCTTCCTCGCGGTAGAGCTGGCAGAAGGCGCCGGTGTACTCGAGCACTTCTTCGGCGGTCTTGAGCTTCACGAAGAAGTGCGCGACCTCGGTCTTGATGCCGCCGTTGCCGCCCACGTACATCTCCCAACCCGAGTCAACGCCGATGATGCCGACGTCCTTGATACCCGACTCGGCGCAGTTGCGCGGGCAGCCGCTGACGGCGAATTTGACCTTGTGCGGCGCGTACATGCGCCACATCGCGCGCTCCAGGTCCTTGCCCATCTGCGTGCTGTCTTGCGTGCCGAAGCGGCACCACTCGCTGCCCACGCAGGTCTTGACGGTGCGCAGCGCCTTGGCATAAGCGTGGCCGCTGGGCATGCCGATGTCTTTCCAGACGTTGACCAGGTCTTCCTTGCGCACGCCGAGCAGGTCGATGCGCTGGCCTCCGGTGACCTTGACGGTTGGGATCTTGTACTTGTCGACCGCGTCGGCAATGCGCCGCAGCTCGCTCGACGTGGTCTCGCCGCCCCACATCCGCGGGATCACCGAGTAGGTGCCGTCCTTCTGGATGTTGGCGTGGCTGCGCTCGTTGATGTAGCGCGACTGCGGGTCGTCCTTGGCCTCTTTCGGCCACGAGCTGATGAGGTAGTAGTTGATCGCCGGGCGGCAGCTCGCGCAGCCGTTCGGCGTGCGCCAGCCGAGCGCCTTGTAGACGCTGTCGATCGTCAGCAGGTGCTGCTCCTTGATGGCCTCGCGCGCCTCTTGGTGGCTGGCGTCGGTGCAGCCGCACATCGCCTTCTTGGTCGGTGGCTTCGAGTAGTCGCCGCCGGCGGTGAACATCAGCAGCTGCTCGACCAGGCCAGTGCACGACCCGCACGACGCGCTGGCCTTGGTGTGCTTCTTCACCTCTTCGATGGTGAACAGGCCCTTCTCCTTGATGGCCTTGCAGATGGCGCCCTTGGTCACGCCGTTGCAGCCGCAGACCTCGTCGGTGTCGGCCATGGCGGCGGCCTTGCTGTGGCCTTCGTGGCCGGTGTCGCCGATGTTCGATTCGCCGAACATCAGCTTGTCGCGGATGTCGTGGATGGTGCGGCCTTCGCGAAGCAGCTTGAAGTACCACGAGCCATCGACCGTGTCGCCGTACATGCAGGCGCCCACGAGCTTGTCGTCCTTGATGACGAGCTTCTTGTAGACGCCGCCGTACGGGTCGCTCATCACGATCTCTTCATAGCCCTCGCCGCCAGTGAAGTTGCCGGCCGAGAACAGGTCGATCCCCGTGACCTTGAGCTTGGTGGACGTGAGTGAGCCGGTGTAGCGGCCGATACCAAACTGCGCCTGGTGGGTTGCGCACACCTTGCCCTGTTCGAACAGCGGCGCCACCAGGCCGTAGACCGTGCCGCGGTGCGCCGCGCACTCGCCGATGGAGTAGATGCGCGGGTCGGTCACGGTCTGCATGGTGTCGTCGACGACGATGCCGCTGCGGTTGTTCGCGCCGCAGTGCAGGCCGATCTTCACCGCCAGCTCGGTGTTCGGGCGGATGCCGGCGGCCATCACGACCAGATCGGCCGGCACCTCGGTGCCGTCCTTGAACTGCACGGCCATGACGCGGCCGTCCTTGTCGCCGATGAGGGCTTGCGTCTGCGCGCCGATCAGGAACTTCAGGCCCCGGTCTTCGAGGGACTTCTGCAGCAACTGGCCGGCCACGATGTCGAGTTGCCGCTCCATCAGCCACGGCATGATGTGCACCACGGTCACCTGCATGCCGCGCAGCATCAGCCCGTTGGCGGCTTCCAGGCCGAGCAGGCCACCGCCGATCACGACGGCGTGCTTGTACTTCGTGGCCGCCTCGATCATCGTGTTCGTGTCGTAGATGTCGCGGTAGGCGATCACCCCCTCGAGCTCCTTGCCCGGCACCGGCAGGATGAACGGGACCGAGCCGGTGCACATCAGCAGGCGGTCGTATTCGGCTTCGGTGCCGTCGTCGGCCGTCACCATGCGGGTGCGGCGGTTGATGTCGACGACCTTGCGGCCCAGGTGCAGCGTGATGTGGTTCTCTTCGTACCAGCTCAAGGGGTTGAGCACGATCTCTTCGAGCGTTTGTTCGCCGGCCAGCACCGGGCTGAGCAGAATGCGGTTGTAGTTCGGGTGGGGTTCGGCGCCGAACACGGTGATGTCGTACAGGTCGGGCGCGATTCTGATCAGTTCTTCGAGGGTGCGAACGCCGGCCATTCCATTGCCGACCATCACGAGTTTCATCTTCTTCATCAACAGTCCTTGGCGCCACGGCAAGTGCGGTGGCTGCGTACAAACGAGCAAGGTAGGTGCCAGCCATGACACCCGAACATGTCGCTTCGCGGTGCCAGCCGCACCGCAAGTGCGCATGATTCATGCTTCGTGGGCCCTGCGCCCCACCGGCGTGCACCTGTTTGGCGCTTGCACCGTGATTGAGCATTCCCACCCATGAGCTTCGACGTCGACATCGGCCACGCCAGCGAACGCGGCCCACGCACTGAGAACGAAGACTTCGCGGCCGCGCAGCGCCCCGCGCCGCACGAGGAGGCGCTGGGCTTCATCGCCGCCATTGCCGACGGCGTGTCGGCCGGTGGCGGCGGGCGCATGGCGGCGCAGACCAGCGTCACCGCACTGGTCGAAGATTTCTTCGCCGCGCCGCCCACCTGGGACACCACCGTCGTGTTCGACCGCGTGATCAGCGCGCAGAACAGCTGGCTGGCTTCGCACAACCGGCGCACCAGAGCGTCGGCGATGAGCACGCTCACCGCGCTCGCCCTGCGCGGCCACACCTGGACGCTGGGCCATGTCGGCGACACGCGCGCCTACCTGCTGCGCGGCGCCGAATGCCGGCGCCTGACGCAGGACCACTGCCTCGACCACCCCGACTTCAAGAGCCGCCTGACGCGGGCCATGGGCCAGGAAGACGCGATCCGCGTCGACTACCTGCAAGGCGAGCTGCACCTCGGCGACACTTTCGTGCTGGTCTCCGACGGCGTGCACGGCCGCTTGCCGCAAGCCCAGATCGTGCGACTGGCGGGTGAGGGCAGCGCGCAGCAGGCGAGTGCCGCGCTGGTGCAGGCCGCACTCGCGGCGGGCGGGCAGGACAACGCGACCGCGCTCGTCGTGCGCGTGCTGGGCCTCGCCCGCTCACGCCTCGAAGATGCGCTGGTGGCCGGCCGCGTGTTGCCGGTGCCGCCACGCCTGAAGCTCGGCGAAGAGCTCGATGGCCACGTGGTCACCGCGCTCGTTGCCGATACCGGCGTGCACCTGCTGTACCAGGTGCGCCACATGAAGACCCGCACGCTGAAAGCGCTGAAGACGCTGCACCCCTCGCGCGCCAGCGACGAGGAGGAGCGCGCGATGCTCGCGCACGAAGCGTGGCTCGCGGCGCGCGTGTGCGAGCGCGAGGCGACGGGCTTTGTGCGCATCGACGAAGCCCATGACGCGAGCGCCTTCTACCTGCTCTACGACTGGCACAGCGGGCAGACGCTGGAGCAGCTCGCGGCCCAGCGCGGTGCCACCAAGCTGCCGGTGGCCGATGTGGTGGCGTGGGTTCTTGCGGCGGCCCACGCGCTGGCCCGGCTGCACCGCCTGGGCGTGGTGCATCGCGACGTGAAGCCCGGCAACCTGCACCTCGGAGATGACGGGCAGTTGCGCCTGCTCGACCTCGGCGTGGCGGTGTCGGGCAACGAGCCCGCCGAGCAGCGCGCGCTCAACGCCGGCACACCCAGCTACATGAACCCGGAGTTGTGGCGCGACGAGCCTGTGGATGCGGGCACCGACCTGTTTGCGCTCGGCGCAACGCTCTACCAACTGCTCACCGGCCACCTGCCGTATGGTGAGATCGAGCCCTACCAGAAGCAGCGCTTCCGGCGCGACCCGAAGCCGCCTTCGCGGCTGCGGCCGGACGTTCCGATCTGGCTCGACCATGTCGCGCTCAAGTCCGTGGCGCTGGGCAAGAAGCTGCGTTTCGAGACCGCCGAAGAGCTGATCATCGCGCTCGAGCGCGGTGCCTCGCGACCGCTCGGCGCGGCTGCGCCATCACCGCTGGCGCTGCGCGACCCGACCCTGCTCTGGAAGGTGGCGCTGGGCGTCTCGGTGGTGGTCAACCTGCTCGTGGTGTTCTGGCTGTTGTTCCTGCCGCGCTGACCCCGCTAGCGCCGGTTACGCCGCTGGCGTCAGGCGTGCCCGCCCACCCTTTTCGGCCCAGGTGCGGGTCCAGCGGATCTGCATCGTGCGCATCACCACCAGCACGATCACCGTGAGCACCGCAAACACCACGAAGCCGCCCGCGTAGCTGCCGGTGCGCTGACTCAGCAAGCCCATGGTCGACGGCACCAGGCCCCCGCACAGCGCACCGATCTCGCCGATCATCGAGCCCGCCACCGCGCTGCTCTTGGGCCAGCGCAGCGGCACCAGCTGGAACAGCGCACCGTTGCCCGCGCCGAGTGCAGCGAAGCACAGCATCATCAGCAGCGTGGTCAGCACCAGCGAGTCAGTGGTCGTGGCGATCAGCAGCAGCGTCACCGCGACCACGATGAGCACCAGCGTCAACGTGTTCACACCGCCCCAGCGGTCGGAGATCCAGCCACCGGCCACGCGCAAGGCGGCGGCCATGAAGGCCGCCAGCATCGTGAGCTGGCCCGCCTGCACCTTGCTGACATGGAACTGGTCGAAGTAGTAGGTCGGCAAGAACGTGGTCAGGCCGATGAAGCCCCCGAAGGTGATGCCGTAGATCAGGCTGAAGGTCCAGCCGTCTTTCTCGAACAGGCAGGCGATGTGCTCGCGAAAGCTCGCATGGCTGTCCACGTCGTCGGGTTCGCGCGCGAACACGATCATCACGACCAGCGGGATCAGAATTGCGAACGCCGCCACGCCGTAGACGGCCTGCCAGCCCAGCCACTGCGCGAGCGGCGGCGCGATGAGCACCGACACCGCGGTTCCGACGTTGCCCGCGCCCACCAGGCCCATCGCCAAGCCCTTGTGCTGCGGCGGGAACGAGCCCGCACCGAGCGACAACGCCACGCCGAAGCTCGCGCCGGCAATGCCCAGCAGCACGCCCATCTTCAAGAGGTCGTTGAAGCTGTCGACCAGGAAAAAGCCGTAGAGCATCGCCACGGCGATCAAGCCCATCTCGACCAGCGTGGCCTTCTTGCGGCCGATGTACTGGGCCAGCACCCCGAGCGGGAAGCGCATCAACGCGCCGGCGAGGATCGGGATCGACAGCATCAAGCCCTTCTCTGCGGGCCCGAGCTTGTAGGTTTCGGTGATGAACGGCGCCATCGCCCCGTTCAGCACCCAGATGCAGCACGAGAACGAGAAATACAGGAACGCTGCGAACAGTGTGGGCGAGTGCCCGGATTTCAGAAAACTCTTGAACGAAGACACGCGGAACCCTTTTGGAAAGTAGCCAGCACTCTTGTGGTGCTGAGCTGTCGGCGATGCACCATGCGAATACCATGCCCGGCTCTTTGACGTGCACCGGTTCGCGGCGCTTCTCTGCGGATGGACGGGCCGGCGGGGGCGATATCATCAAGTTAGGGGATTCGGGATGCGTAAGCGTGTGATGCGCTTGTCAAGCGCCGCCGGCAGGAACAAGATGAGACGCGCTGGTCAGAACAAACGGGTTGGGTGCTGTCGGGATGTTGTCAAGGAAGTGCCTGGTTCATGAACGATGCGAATGCTCCGATGCCTTCTGACCGCACCGAAATCGCGCGCGCTTTGGCGCTCGCCGTCGGCGCTGACAGCGCTGCCCTCAGCGGCGCGATGCTCGGAACGCTGAACCACGTGCAGGCGCTCATGTCCGTCAAGGAAGTGGCCAGCGGGCGCTATGTGTACGTGAACGCGCGCATGGCCGAGCTGTTCGGCCGCGCGCCGGCCGACATCCTCGGTGCGACCGACCTCGACCTGATGGAATTGCCGCAAAGCAGCGCCATCCGGGCCGCCGAGCAGGCCGCGCTGGCGCACGCCACGCCCACGCTGAGCGCTCACCGCATCGAGCGCAACGGCTTGAAGCGCGAGTTCAGCGTCACCCGCACCGCGCTGCCACGCACCGACGGCACGCCCGCGCGCCACGTCCTCAGCGTGTGGCTGGAGCAGACTGCCGCCCACCAGCGCGATCAGCAGCTTCAGCAAGCCCTGGCTCAGCTCGAGCAGCAGCAAGTTGCCGCCGAATCGCAGCGCCGCGAAACGCCCGATCAAGGGCTGCGCGACCAGGCCACCGGCCTGTACCAGCGCGTTCACTTTGACGACCAGTTGCGCCGCGAGGTCGACCTGTCGTCCCGCGAGCACCGCGAGTTCGCGCTCGTCTCCATCGCGCTCGACCCGTTCACCGAAGCCGTCAGCGCGCTCGGCGTGCCGGCGCGCACGCGCATTCTCGAAGCGCTGGGCCGGCTGCTGCGCGGCAACACACGCGCCATGGACGCGTCATGCCGGCTCGATGAATACCGTTTCGCCGTGCTGCTGTCGGGGGTCGGCCTTGCGACCGCGCATTCGCGCATGGAAGGCCTGCGCCGCCAATGCGCCACGCAGATCGTGGTGCTTGATGGCCGCGATCTCGGCTTCACCGTGTCGATGGGTGTCGCGAGCTTCCCGCACACCGCGCACGGCGAAGACGAACTGATGCAGGCGGCCGACGTGGCGCTGGCCGAAGCGCGCAAGCGCGGCGGCAACCACGTGACGCTGGCGAGCATCCGCTTCGAACTCGGGGCCGCCTGACCCGTCAGAAGTGTGCGGCCTTGATGGCCATGTACACAGCCAGCGCGTAGAGCAGCACCGCGAATGCACGCTTGAGTTGCGCCACATTCAACCGGTGTGCGGCGCTGGCGCCGAGCGGTGCCGTCAACACGCTGGCGAGTGAAATGGTGACGAGCGCGGGCAGGTAGATGAACCCTACCGCGCCACCCGGCATGTCGGGCAGCGACCAACCCGCGATCACATAGCCGACCGTTCCCGCCACCGCGATCGGGAACCCCAACGCGGCCGACGTGGCAACCGCGCTGTGCATCTTCACGTTGCACCAGGTCATGAACGGCACCGAGACGAACGCACCGCCCGCCATGACGCCAACCGCCACATAACCAGCCGCCTCGCTGGCGATCTGGCGCGTCAACCCCATTGGCAACATACCGCTTTCTGACCGGGTAATTTCAAATGCATGGCCCGCTGTGTGGTGATTCACAGCGGCATCGAGTTGCGTCGCCAGTGCCACTGGCCCGAGTGGTTCCGGGCCAAAAACAGTGGCTTCAATCAAAGCGCGACGTTTTGTGAGGGGCAGCACATAGGTGAAGGGGATTTGACCTTGGGCTCCTGCGGTGAAGTCCATCAGCTGAGCCACTTCCGGGGTAAATACATCTGTTTTGCAGCACACCTCATGGCCGTAGAACGATTGCCACAGCGTGGCGTCTCCAGCGGCGGGCGAAGCACGGGG
>JANNBF010000042.1:0-10213 GCA_031385155.1 Rhizobacter sp. | reverse complement strand
GTGAGTTTCATGGCTCGGTGTCCTCTTACTTCTTTGCCAAGACGACGGGCTTGGCGGCAGAGTTCGCTGCCGTCACCACAGGTGCATCGCCGATCGAGATGTTCGGAAACAGCTCGGTGCGCACGAGCTTCGTGCCCTCGGCCGACGTCCCCGCGCGCATCGCGTCCATCACCTGCACCAGCGTGTCGTAGGGCGTGTCGGGCTGCGCCAGCAGCGTGGCCTCTGACTTCTCCGGGAACTTGCCCTTGATCTGCTGCATCAGGTTCGACAAGGCTTTCACGTCATGGCCGGCCGGCGTGTTGTCGATGCGCCGGATCAGGCCGCCGATGCGGTCACCGACCTCCAGCGCATCCGGGCGGATCACGACGTCCAGCTTCAAGTCTTCGGCCTTCAACTGCTCCACGCCCGAGGTCTGTGCCGGCAACGACAGGTCGATGACCGCCAGCCGCGTGAACACCGCCACCGACAACAGGAACGGCACCAGCACCACGATCAGGTTGATGAACGCGGTGATCTCGAGGTGGGCCTGCTCCTTGCGCAGGCGACGCACGCGCATGATCTAGCGCACCGCAGCCTGTTCAGCCTTGAGGCGCTGAACCAGGTTCAGGAAGCTCATCTTCGCGGCCTCCAGGCCATCGACGATCTCGCTGGTGCGGGCCTGCAGGAACGAGTGGATCAGCAGGAACGGGATGGCCACCATCAGCGCGAACGCCGTGTTGTTCATCGCGATTGAGATCGATGCCGACAGCAGCTCGGCCTTCTCGGCCGGGTTGACCTGCGCCACCGCCGTGAAGCCCTTGATCAGCCCGATGATGGTGCCGAGCAAGCCGACCAGCGTGATCACGTTGGCGAAGGTCGCGATGTAGTGGGTGCGCTTCTCCAGACGCGGCACCACTTCCATCATTCCTTCCTCCATCGCGGCGTCGTAGTCTTCACGGCGGCCGGGGCTCTGCATGCGCGTCAGGCCGTAGTTGACGATCCGGCCGATGGCAGCGTCGGAGTTCGCCGTCACGCTTTGCACCTCCTTGAACTGCCCGCCCTGCAGCATCGGCAGCACCTTCGCCCAGACCTTGCGGTTCTGGCTGCGCGCGCGGTTCAAGAAGATCAGCCGCTCGATGGCGATGGACACGCCCAGTGCCATGATGAGGATGCTGGGGTAGATGAACAGGCCGCAGTCCTGGAAGAACTTCAGCGCCGTGTTGAATGCATTCATCGAACATTTCTCCTGTGAAAACTCGGGGTCGGATCGGATCGGGTGTTACTTGGCCGGGGCTGCTGCCGTGACGGTCGGCGTGACGTTGGGTGCCGTGCCGGGTGCGGTGGCCAGCGCGGCGGCGGCAGGCTTGACCGCAGCCTGCGCGCCGTACTGCACCTGGCGGCGGAACACGTCGCGGTCGATGGGGGCCAGTGCTTCGTCGAGGACGCTTGCCACCGGGCGGCCGGCCAACTCACCGGGCAGCGGCTTCTTCCACGGCACGATGTAGAGCACCTTGGGCAACTCGCGGTTGCCGATGATCTGCGAGCGGTCGATGTCGGCGCGGTCCTGCGCCACCACCGGCACCGCGAGGCCGACGAGCACCATGCCGAGCAGGCCCAGCGAGGCGCCGGCGGCGGCGGAAACGAATGGCGTCATGAGGGCTCCTTCTTGCTCAGCAACGTGGCTGGCGGTTTGCGGTTCTTGAGGTCGGCAACCCACTTCGCGACGGTCGCGTCACCGCCCGTGGTGAGTGCGAGGTAGCGGTCGTACAAGGCCAGCGCGCGGGCGCTGTCGGCGAGGTACAGGTCGTGCAGGATCGCGAGGTTCAGCGTTGCGTTGGCCTGGGTCGCATCGAGCTCGATGGCGCGCTCGTAGGCGGCACGCGCCTTCGTGAACTGGCCTGCCTTGCGCAGTGCGATGCCGAGCTGGTTCGCGACTTGCGGCTGCTTCGGGTTGGCGGCGAGTGCCGCTTCGAGTGACGCGACGCTGGCCTCGGTAGGCGCGGCCGGCGCGCTTGCCACATCCATGCGTTCGACCTTGCCGTAGCGCAGCGGGCGCAACACGGCGAGTGCTGCGAAGCTCTGCTGCACCCACTCGTCGTACAGGCCGCTCGCAGCGCGGCGCGCGTTCACCTCGTGCAGCTCGGTGGCCTTCTGCGCGAACGGGTCGGCCTGCTCTTCGAGCATCACGTTGTACTGTTCCAGCTCGGCCTTGCTGAGCTTCTTCGGCCGCTGCGAGCCGAGCATCGCCTGGCCGAAGTCCTGGTAGAGCGCGGCGATGTGGAAGGTGGCGGCGGTCGTCACGTCGGCCACGCCGTAGTCGGCCGCCACCGCATAGGCCTTCAGCACGTCTTCGAGCTTCGCCTTCTTCAGCTTCAACTGCTTTGCCAGCGGCTCGATCAACGGCACTTGCTTGTAGCCCGCGAGCGCCGGCTCGGCCAGCGTGAGCGCGGCGCTGGCGCCGAGGTAGCGGGTGCGGTCGGTGCGGGCCGCGCCGCCGGCCTGGTCGGCGATGAAGATGTCTTTCGCGAGCGTGAATGCGCGCACTGCATTGCCCTCGGCGCGGGCCAGCCGCGCCAGGCGGTGGCGGGTCTCGATGGCCGGCTCCAGCGGCTCGGGGTATTGCTTGAGGTAGCGCTCGTAGGCCTTGGTGGCGGCGCCGCGCGCGTTGGCTTTGTCATGCAGTTCGGCGGCCTGCCACAGCGACGCGCGCGCCACCTGCGGGTCTTTCGCGGTGACCGCCATGCGCTCGAACTCACCGGCGGCCTGCGCCCACTGGCCGCGCTCGGTGTAGGCCAGCGCGAGCTTCGCGGCCACGTCGTCTTGCAGCGGGTGGTTGGCAAAGCGGCTGCGGAAGTCTTCGAGCGTTCGGGCGGCGTTGTCCCAGTCTTTCAGGCCGATGAGTGCGGCCGCTGCGTCGTACTGCGCATTCGCGCGCACGCTCGATTGCGGCGCGACAGCCGCCACGCGCGTGAAGTGGCCGACGGCGTCACGCGCATTGCCTTGGGTGCGTGCCTCTTCGCCTTGCTTGTAGACCGACGCGGCGAGCCGCTCGGTGAACTCGCTGCGTGCCGGGTCTTTGTCGGGCACCAGCGCCAGCACCTCGGCGTAAGCGCGCTCGGCCTCGGCGAAGGCGTTGCGCTCGAACGCGGTGTGCGCGAGCACCGTCCACGCGGTGCGGCGTTGCGCGGCGTCGGCGGGCGGGTCGAGCGCCAGCACCTGCTGCGCGATCTTCGCGGCCTGCGCCGGGTCTTTCAGCGCGAACAGTTGCTCGGCCGCGTTCGTCAGCACGGTGCCGGTGCGGGTGTCGCCCTTGAAGGCGGCGGCGAAGCGCAGGGCGCTGTTCACGCTCTCGCGCTGCAGCGCAGGCGCGTCGGCCGCAGTCTTGTCCTGCTTCGCATACGACAGCAAGGCCGCATAGCCGGCGTCGGCGCTCCTGGCGTGCGCGGGGTAGCCATAGGCCGTCTTTTCGTACTCGACCGCGGCCTCGTTGAAGCGCCGGTCTTCGAACAGCAACTCTGCGAGCAGGAAGTTGTTTTGCGCGGCCGCCGGGTCGTTCGGGAACGACGCGAGGTAAGCGCGGTACCAGCGCACCGCCTCTTGATAGTCGGCACTCGCGCGGCTCTTCTGCGCGGCCGCGTGGTGGTGGCGCGCCAGCTCGGCGAGGTGGGTCTTCACGAGCGGTTGCGCCAATGCCCAGCCGGCTGGGTTGGCGCGGCGGAACTCGCCTGCGATGCCGTAACGCGAGACGTAGTCCTCCTTCGCCGCGAGCGCCAGGGTCGCGAGGCCCGCGCTCTGGTAGATCTCGACCACTCGGGCCTGCAACTGCGGCGCTTGCTCGTGCAGCGGGTGGGCGCGCGCGAACGCGCCGAAGGTGTCGGCCGCGTCCTTGCTGCGGTCTTGCTTCACGTAAAGCTCGCCGAGCTGCTGGTACACGCGGAACTCGTAAGCGCGCCGCACGTCGCTCGTCATGAACTGCGGAATCGAGTCGGCGCCCTGCAGGTTTTGCAGGCAGATGCTCGCGACGCGGAAGGTGTCTTCGACCAGTTCGCGGTCGGCCCGTGTGAAGCCTTGTCTGCCGGTCAGCGTGTCGAGCTCGCCGCTGCCGGTCTGCCCGGCGAGCTTGCGGTCGAGCACGCCGAAGAACGGCGTCAGCGCGTCTTGCAGCCGGCCTTGCTTGAACTGCGACCAGCCTTGCATGTAGAGCGAACGTTCTTCATACGTGTTGCGCCGGTCGCTCGTCAGAACCAGGGCAAAGGCGTGCTCGGCTTTGCCGTACTCGCGCGTGGCGAACAGCAGCTCGCCACGGCGGAAGTTGACCTCATCGCGGTAGGCCGTGGCCGGGTACTCGCGCACCAGTTGGTCAAGCGTGGTCAACGCCAGTTCGAGCGCGCCGCCTTGCTCGTGTGCGCGGGCCAGTTGGTAGAGCACGCGGTCGTTGTTCGGGTCTACCGGGTAGGCTTTGAGGAAGTCGCGGTAGCGGGTGATGGCGGCGCGGTACTCGGCGGCGGCCATCGGGGCAGCGCTTGCGGCGCCGGCCGCAGGGGTGGCGGTGGTGAGCGACGTAGCGGGCGTGGTCGGTGTGGTCGGCGTGGCCGACGCATCGGCGAAACGGCTCTCGGCCGCTTCCATCTCCAGGTCGCCGAGCCGGCGCATCGCCTGCGCGCGCTGCGGCGCACGCGGCGCCACGTCGAGGAACTTCTTGTACGCGGCGATGGCCTGCTCTTCGCTCGCCTTCACGCCCGCGTCGGGCTGCACGTTCACTTGCCTGCCAGCCAGCGCCTTCAGCGTCGGTTCGTTGTCGGGCGTGCCCTTGGGCTTGCCGCTGCCGGCGCAGGCGCACAGGCCGAGCAGCAACAGCGCGGCGGGCAGGCCGGCCAGGCGGGGCTTATGGCTTGCGAGCACGGTCGGCCTCCTGCGCCTGTGTCGACGGTTGTGGTTTCGCTTGTGTGTTCGCTTGTGTATTGGCCTGCGCCTGCGGTTGTGACGTCACCGCGCGGTCGACCAGTTGCGCAACGGCGAAGCGCGCCTGCGTGGTGTAGACCGCAAGCCGGTCCTTCTGGCTCGTGAGTTCTGCCACCGCAATGCCTTGCGCGGCTTGCTGTTGCTCACCGCTCAATGCGACCACGCGCGGCATCAGCGCCTGCAGGCGTGGCTTCAACTCGTCGATGCGTTTGGCGAAGCGCTCGAAGCGCGCCGGCTCGTCGACCTGCGCCTGCGCGAGCGCGGCCGCATGCGCCTTGGCTTGCGCGAGCTGCTGGTCGATGCCGGCGACGGCCTTCTTCGCCTCCCACACCTTGGTCGGGAACTCTTGCGCGAGCTGCCACGTCAGCGCGCCAGCGACGCGGCGCATGCGTTCGCTCATCGCAGCCACTTCGGGGTCGGGCGTGGGCTGCGCCTGAGCGGCGCGCAGGCCGTTCAGGCGCTCGATCAGGTCGCGCTGCTTCGTGTCGGCGAGCGCCACGCCGTCGGCGGCCTGCTCGGCGTCGGCCAGGTCCTTGGCGAGTGCGGCGCTGCGCTCGCTCACGGCTGGCAGGCCGGTCTCGCGGGCACGCGCCAGCACCTGCGGCAGGCGCTCGGTGTAGGCCTTGCGGCGGGCGTCGAGCATGTCGCTGAACACGCCCAGGTTGTCGGCCCACTGCTGCAGGTTGCCGGCCATGAAGCGCAGGTCGCGGAAGTTCTTGAAGGCTTCCTGGAACTCGTTCTTCGCCAGCACCTGCGCCAGGTGCGCGGCGTGCGGCATGTCGGGCAGCGCGCGCATCGTCCAGAACCAGCCCATCTCTTCGCCCGAGCCTTCGCCCGGGTTGCGTGCGAGCAGTGCGTTCATCAGCTTGCCGGAGCGGATCGATTGGATCGACTCGTCCAGGCCCGTACTCTCGCGCTCGAAGGCGCCGATGGCGCTGTTGTAGCCGGCCAGCGACTGGCCCTGCGCGCCGAGTTCGGCGTAGGCGTAGGGAAGGGCGATGCGCGCTTCCAGCACGGCGGCGTCGCTCGCGTCGCGGCCGGCGAGTTCGGTCCAGGGCACCAGTGCGAGCTTCGCGTTCTTCATGCTCGCGGCCGCCCAGCCGAAGCCGAGCAAGGCCTTGTTCGACTGCGGGCCCGCCAGGCGCACGCGTTCGAGGTAGGTGCGCGCCTGCTCGGGTTGGTTGGCTTGCAGCGCCGCGAAGCCCAGCGCCACGTTGGCCCGGTCACGCAGGCTGCGCGCCTCTTCGAACGCGGCCGGGGCGCGGCCGAGTTCGTCGAGCAGGGCGGTGCCGCCGGTCAGGTCACCGGTCTTGATGAGGGAGACGCCGAGGTTGAAGCGCGCGTACTGGCGAGCGGCCGTCTTCTCGGCGGCGTTGGCGTCGCGCTTGCCGAAGCCGAAGTAGCCGGCGGTCGACTCGCCCTGTTTTGCCGTCATGGCGCCGAGCACCGTGGCGGCGCCGGCGTAGTCGCCGCTGCCCATCAGCAGGTTGGCTTGCAGCAACTGGCGGTCGTCTTCCAGCTCGGCCGGCAAGCTGGCTTCGATGCGCGCGAGTGCGGCCAGTGCATCGGCCGGCAAGCCGCGCTGGTAGCGGATCTTCGCGAGGAAGTACCACGCCCGGTCGCGCACCGAAGGCGGCGCGCCCTTGTCGATGAGCTGCGCGAAGAGCTGCCCCGCTTCCACGTGCATGCCGTATGACAGCAGCAGGCCGCCGCGCAGCACCTCGGCTTCATCGGCATGCCTTGCCACGCGGCCGAGTTGCTGCGAGGCCATCAGCGTGGTCAACGCGGTGAAGTAGTGCGGTTGGTAGAAGTGGAACAGCGCGTCGCCGTAGTGCGGGTCTTTGACGGGGCTCGCGGGCGCGTCGGCCAGCGGCGCGGTGGGCGCTGCATGCGTTGCGAAGGTCGCGAGCGTACAGGCGCACGCAGCCGCCACGGCCATTTGCCGCAGTAGGGTCACGGTGAAACGCGTTGCATTCATCGGCTCGGCGTGCAGCGCTTACTGCCAGACCTTGACGTCGAACTCGGGCTGCAGCTTGGCCATCGAGTCCTTGATCTGCAGCTCGATGTACTTGGGCTCCACCCCCTTGTCGAACTTGATCGTCGTGCCGCGCTTGTAGTCGCGCTCGTGCGGGCCGCCGCCGGTGAAGAAGGCCACGATGGTGTGCTCGCCCGACTTCAGGTTGCCCACGAACACGCGCTGCACGCCGCCGCGGTGTAGGGCGCTCACCTCGGCCGGTGTGTAGAGGTAGTTGGTGACGGGCTTGTCGTCGAGTTTGATTTGCACCGAATCGAGCGAGAACATCTTGCCCACGTCCATCGACACGAACAGAGCCACTTGCGTGTTGGCCGGGAACAGCAGTTCCTCTTCGAGCACGAGCAGGTCGCGGTTCAGGCGGATCACGTCGGCCTTGACGTCCTGGATGCGGGTGTCGAGGGAGGCGGGTGGGGCCGCGGGGGCGCTTGCTGCGGCCGCCGGGGCAAGGGCAACCGCTGTGGCGCCGGGCGCAACGGCGGGCGCCGCCGGCGCGGCCGAAGCCGCGTCCGCGGCGTGGGCGGCGGGCATGACCATGGCGAGTGCGAACAAGAGTGAACTCAGCGCGGGGTGCTTCAACATGCGATGGTCTTTCAGAAAGTGGCCGACACGAACAGCTGCAGCACGTTCGCGTCGAACGCATAGGCCGCGCCGGTGCGCACGTCGGTGAAGTCGGCGTACTTGAAGCGCACGCGCTCGTAGGCGGCGTTGAGCTTGATGTCGTACTGCCCCGGCACCTGCTTGACGGTGTAGGCGAGCTTCGCGCTCAAGCCCACGCTGTTGAAGGTGCTGAGCTGGCGGTTGCGCGTGAAGTAGCGCGTCTCGGTCGGCGCGTTGTCGCTGTAGAAGAGCGCGTGCTGCTGCGTGTAGTAACGCAGCCCCGCGTCGGCCAGCCACGCGTCGCCGAAGTAGTGGCTCGCACCCAGCTCCAGCGTGTGCGCCTTGATGGCCCAGGTGTCCCAGAAGTAGCGGTACTCGGCGCGCAGGCTGGTGCGGCCGAGCATGTCATTGGCCATGCCACCCACATCGCCAATCAGGCGGAACTTCATCGCCCGGCTGGTGCGGGTGCGCGGGTCTTCTTCGTGCACGAAGGCGCCGAACACGCGGGCCGAGCGGTACGGGCTGCCGAGGTAGCCGCTGTCGGAAATGGCCTCGAAGTTCGCAGCCGCGATCAAACGTGGCGTGAGGATCTGCGTGACGCCGAAGCGGTATTGCCAGTGCTGCGCGTCGTCGAAGAAGCCCACGCCCTTCTTGCCGACCTTGTCGGCACCGCGCGTGTAGCCGAGCGCGACCGTCGTCATGCCGCCGAACACCTCTTGCGAGATGTCGAGGTTGATGCGGTTGGCGGTGTAGTCGGGCTCGCGGCTGGCGCCGGCCGACAGCGTGACCAGCGCGTCGCGGTAAGCGTAGTCGAGGCCCAGCGCGTACTCGGAGCGGTTCTCTTTGTACGCACTGGCCTGCGTGACCACGTCGATCGACGCGTTGCTCACCATGTCGATGTAGTACGAGCCGCTGACCGACACCTTGTCGGCGATCTTCTTGCGCACCAGCAGCGCCGGGCCGGTGGCCTTGGTGCCGCCGCCGTCGTAGACGTGGACCATCGCTTCGGCGCGGTCTTCGGGCAGGTCCACGGCGTGGGCCGGCGGGGCGGCGAACACACCGCCGAGCAGGCTCGCGAGCACGGCGCCGACGCGGCGCGCCATGCCGTTGCCCGTGACGTCGGCTACAGCCAAGTCAGTCGCAGCCAGGTCAATTGCAGCCACAGCCGCCCCCCTGCACGCCGGTTGCGCCGCGTGCGCCTTCGCGCACGTCGAACACGTGCTCGCGGTGCTTGTCGGCCAGCGCGTTGCGTGAGAACTTCATCATCGGGTCGGCCAGGCGCTCGCGCTCGAAGGGCTTGACCCAGGGCTCGATGGGCTTGATGGCGCAGCCGCCGAGGCAGCCGGCGATCAGCAGCGTGGCCAGGGCCGCGAGGCGCGGGGTCGGGAGGCGGGTCATCGTCATTCCTTCAGCAGCGCGCGGATCTGCGCTTCGTAGGTGTCTTCGGTGCCGTCCACATAGCCCCGGTGCACATGGCGCACGCGGCCGTCGCGGTCGATCAGCACGGTCGAGGGCATGGCGTTCAGGTCGTAGGCCTGGCTGGTTTTCTTGTCGGTGTCCAGCAGCACCGGGAACTTGACGCCGAGCTTCGTGGCCACCGCCACGGCGTTGCGCGTGTCTTCGTCGACGTTCACGCCCAGCAGCACGAAGCCGGAACTCTTGTACTTGTCATACAGGCGGTTGAGCTGCGGCATTTCCTTGCGGCAGGGGCCGCACCAGGTGGCCCAGAAGTTCACCATCACGACACGGCCGCGCTGCTCTTGCAGGCGCATGTTCGGGCCGTCGATGGTGCGCAGCGTGAAGTCGGGCGCCACGATGGCGGGCGCGATGGCGAAGGCGCAGACGCTCATCAGCACCGCGCCGGTCGTGACCAGCCCGTGCCGTGCGCGGCGGAGCAAACGTGTGGGTTGATGCATGGCGAGCCCCGGTGGTTGCAGACGCGTCAGAAGAAGAACGTGAGCCCGGCGGTGAGCTCCAGGTTCTGCGTGCTCTGGCGCTTGCCGAGCAGGTCGACCGAGTAGATGTGGTCGCGCATGTCGACCTGCAGCGCGCCCCGGTCTTTCGCGAACACGCGCACGCCCAGGCCGAGGTTGAAGGTCTGGTGGCTCTGGTCGTAGAACTTGGTCGTGCCCACGCCGCCGATCAGGTACACGGCCGATGCGAGCGCGCGGTTGCGGCCGATGAACACCTCGCCCGGCAGCACGTTCACGCCGGCCGACAGGTTGTAGTACTTGAGCGAAACGCGCTCGGTCGGGAAGATGCCGCCGGGCAGGATGTTGCGGTACGCCGCGTCGCTGATCTTGGTCTGCGCGTACACGCCTTCGACGAAGAAGTCTTCGGTGATGTGGTAGCCCAGGCGCACGCCGCCGACGGCGCTGGTGCCGAAGTTCTGCGTGGCGTAGGTGCCCGCGAACGCGCCCAGTTCGAAGTCGTTCGACGGGATCTTCGGCACGTTCACGTCACGCCGCTCGACCTTCGGCACGACGACCTGGTCGTTCTGCGCCGGCGCATCGGCAGCAATCGCGAACGGCGCGATGAGTGTCAGCAGGGCAGCGGCTGCAAGAGTGGTGTGGCGCATGGGTTGTGTCAGTTCAAGTGTTGATGGGCGAAGAGCGAAGTCATTCACCGCAGAGTGACGGA
>JANNBF010000039.1:0-41315 GCA_031385155.1 Rhizobacter sp. | reverse complement strand
CGGCAGCATCAAGCGCACCAACACCATGGTGATCTTCATCAACCAGATCCGCATGAAGATCGGCGTGATGTTCGGCTCGCCCGAAACCACCACCGGCGGCAACGCGCTCAAGTTCTACGCCTCGGTGCGGCTCGACATCCGGCGCATCGGCAGCATCAAGAAGGGCGAAGAAGTCATCGGCAACGAGACCAAGGTGAAGGTGGTGAAGAACAAGGTCTCGCCACCGTTCAAGACCGCCGAGTTCGACATCCTCTACGGCCAGGGCATCAGCCGTGAAGGCGAGATCATCGACATGGGCGTCGAGGCCAAGGTGCTGGAGAAGAGCGGCTCCTGGTATGCCTACAAGGGCGAGAAGATCGGCCAAGGCAAAGACAACGCGCGCGAGTTCTTGAAAGAAAACCCGGCGCTCGCCTTCGAGATTGAGAACAAGGTGCGTGCCGAGGTCGGCATTCGCCTGCTGCCGGCGGTCGACGGCAGTGACGCCAAGCCCGCCAAGCTGAAGGTCGTCAAAGACTGAGGCTCGTGCTCGGCAAGCCTGCGTTGCCGCTTGCCGAACAGGCTTGCCGTCGAGCAGCCCAGCGACCCATGAAGCCCACGCGTTCGCTCAAGGCCCGCGCGCTGCAATGGTTGGCGCAGCGCGAGCAAAGCCGCGTCGAGTTGCGGCGCAAGTTGCTCCCGTACGCGCTGGTCGAAGCGGCCGACGCCGGCGCGGCGCGTGCCACGGTCGAGGCGCTGCTCGACTGGCTGGAGGCTCACCAGTACCTGTCGGGCGAGCGCTTCGTCGAGTCGCGTGTCAATGCGCGCTCGGCGCGCTTCGGTAACCTGCGCATTCGCAGCGAGCTGAAGCAGCATGCGCTGGCCTTGTCGCCCGAGGCTGCGCAAGCGCTCGCCGACACCGAACTCGACCGCGCCACGCAACTCTGGGAGCGCAAGTTCGGCGCGCCGTCCACCGCGCCTCGCGCGGTCACGGCGCCGGCCACCCCGGCCGTGCGCGCCCGACAGGCCCGGTTTCTCGCCGGCCGCGGCTTCTCGCCGGACACCATTCGCAGCGTCCTGCGGCGAACCCGAAGTACCGCCACCGACGGCGCCGATTGACCCCCGGCGCCCCCGCGCCCGCAGCTGCCGCCGCCGGGCGCGGCGCAAAATTGGTGCAGAGCAGCATGCTACATTCGTGGGCTGTTGGGCGACCCCTCGCCCGTGGGGCACCTGCCCGGTGGCCCGCAGTCAAGCCCACACACACTTGCCGCTGACCGCACGCTCTACCGATGGCCCTCCCCACTGCAAGCCCCGAGCGCCAGCTCAGCCACCAGCGCAGCATTGATGTGCGCGTCTACTCGCGTGGCACCGGATTCTGGGAAGTGGACGCCACCGTTCGCGACGTGCGCACCCAAGACACCGCGACCGTCACCGGCATGTTGCCCGCCGGCCAGCCGATCCACGACATGCTGCTGCGCCTGGTCGTCGACGAGCAGTTCAACGTGATCGAGGCCGGCGCGCGCACCGATGCCCGGCCCTACCCCGGCGCGTGCGAGGACCACGGCGACACCTACGGCCAGCTCGTCGGCCTGAACCTGATGCGCGGCTTCCGCCGTGCCGTGCGTGAACGCGTCGGCGGCGTCAAAGGCTGCACTCACATCACCGAGCTGAGCCAAGTCTTGCCGACTGCCGTGATGCAGGCCTTCGCCGGCCGGGTGGTTGACGTGGCGGGCCGCGATGCCGGCAGCACCCAGCCAATGCAGATCGACGGTTGCCATGCGCTGCGCGCCGATGGCGCTGTGGTCGCACGCTACTACCCCCGCTGGCACCGCGGCCTGGGTCAGGCGGCCGAGGCCGAACCGGCCACTGGCGCTAAGCCTGAACTCCGGCCCGAACTCGCGCCGGAACCCAAGCCCTTCCTTCGCTAGCCCACCCCTTCCGTCAGCCTGAAAGCCCTCCATGAAGATTCACGAGTACCAAGGCAAAGAAATCCTGCGCCAGTTCGGCATCCCCGTGCCGCGCGGCTACCCCGCGTTCAGCGTGCTCGAAGCGTCTGAAGCCGCGCAGAAGCTCGGCGGCCCGGTGTGGGTGGTCAAGGCGCAGATCCACGCCGGCGGGCGCGGCAAGGGCGGCGGCGTGAAGCTGGCGCGCTCGCTCGACGACGTGAAGAAGCTCGCGAGCGAGATCCTCGGCATGCAGCTCAAGACCCACCAGACCGGCCCCGACGGCCAGAAGGTGCGCCGCCTGCTGATCGAAGAAGGCGCCGACATCCAAAAAGAATACTACGTCGCTGCCGTGACCGACCGCGCCAGCCAGAGGGTGGCGATGATGGCCAGCAGCGAAGGCGGAATGGACATCGAGGAAGTGGCCCACGCCACGCCCGAGAAGATCCTGAAGGTGTTCGTCGACCCGGCCGTCGGCCTGACCGACGCCCAGGGCACCGAACTCGCCAACGGCATCGGCGTGCCGGCGGCGTCGCAGGCGCAGGCCATCGACGTGCTGAAGAAGCTCTACGCCTGCTACATGGCGACCGACTGCTCGCTGGCCGAGATCAACCCGCTCATCCTCGAAGGGTCAGTGGACGGCAAGCCGGGCAACATCAAGGCGCTCGACGCGAAGTTCAACTTCGATGCGAACGCGCTGTTCCGCCACCCCGAGATCGTGGCCTACCGCGACCTCGACGAAGAAGACCCGGCCGAGATCGAAGCCAGCAAGTTCGACCTCGCCTACATCCAGCTCGACGGCAACATCGGCTGCCTGGTCAACGGCGCGGGCCTCGCGATGGCGACGATGGACACCATCAAGCTGTTCGGCGGCGAGCCGGCGAACTTCCTGGACGTGGGCGGTGGCGCCACCGCCGAGAAGGTGACCGAGGCCTTCAAGATCATGCTCGGCAACCCGAAGGTCGAGGCGATTCTCGTCAACATCTTCGGCGGCATCATGCGCTGCGACACCATCGCAGAAGGCGTGATCGCGGCCTGCAAGGCAGTCAACCTGAACGTGCCGCTGGTGGTGCGCATGAAGGGCACCAACGAAGACCTCGGCAAGAAGATGCTGAAGGACTCGGGCCTGCCCATCATCACCGCCGAATCGATGGCCGACGCCGCGCAAGCCGTGATGGCTGCGCTGAAGAAGTAAGGCGCAAAGGAAAAAACATCATGAGCATCTTGATTGACAAGAACACCCGCGTCATCACGCAAGGCATCACCGGCAAGACCGGCCAGTTCCACACCCGCATGTGCCGCGACTACGCGAACGGCAAGGCCTGCTTCGTGGCCGGTGTGAACCCGAAGAAGGCCGGCGAAGACTTCGAAGGCATCCCCATCTTCGCCAACGTGACCGAAGCGGCCAAGGCCACCGGCGCCACCGTCAGCGTGATCTACGTGCCGCCCGCCGGCGCGGCTGCGGCCATCTGGGAAGCAGTCGAGGCCGACCTCGACCTCGCCATCTGCATCACCGAAGGCATCCCCGTGCGCGACATGCTGGAGGTGCGCAACCGCATGCGCGCCAAGGAGGCCAAGGGCGGCAAGAAGACGCTGCTGCTCGGGCCGAACTGCCCGGGGTTGATCACGCCCGACCAGATCAAGATCGGCATCATGCCCGGGCACATCCACAAGGCCGGCCGCGTGGGCGTGGTCTCGCGTTCGGGCACGCTCACCTATGAAGCGGTGGCCCAGCTCACCGAGCTCGGCATCGGCCAGAGCAGCGCGGTCGGCATTGGCGGTGACCCGATCAACGGGCTCAAGCACATCGACATCATGCAGCTCTTCAACGACGACCCGAACACCGACGCCGTCATCATGATCGGCGAGATCGGCGGCCCCGACGAAGCCGAAGCCGCGCGCTGGTGCCAGGCGAACATGAAGAAGCCCATCGTCGGCTTCATCGCGGGCGTGACGGCACCGGCCGGCAAGCGCATGGGCCACGCCGGTGCGTTGATCTCGGGCGGGGCCGACACAGCCGACGCCAAGCTCGAAGTGATGGAGGCCTGCGGCTTCACCGTCACGCGCAACCCGTCGGAGATGGGCAAGCTGCTGAAGGCTCTGCTGTAGCAACCCGCACTTCCACGGTCGGCGCGGCCCCCGTGGAAGTGACTACAAAGTGCCCCACGGCGGTGCCTAGAATCCCGACCCATGGACTTCACCACCACCGCTTTTTGGGCCGCGCTCGGCTCGATCATCCTCGCCAACATCGTGCTGTCGGGCGATAACGCGGTGGTCATCGCGATGGCGGCGCGCTCATTGCCCGTGCACCAGCAGAAGAAAGCGATCTTCTGGGGCAGCGCGGCGGCCATCGTGATGCGGATCGTGCTCACGATCGTCGCGGTCGAGATGCTGCGCTGGCCGTATCTCAAGATCGTCGGTGCGCTGCTGTTGCTGTACATCGGCATCACGCTGCTGAGCGACAACGACGGTGACGGTGAAGGCCACGCGCACCAGGGCAACCTGATGTCGGCGATACGCACCATCCTCGTCGCCGATCTGGTGATGAGCCTCGACAACGTGCTCGCCGTGGCGGCGGCCGCCAAGGGCAACACGCTGCTGCTGGTGATCGGCCTGGCGGTGAGCATCCCGCTGATCATCTTCGGCAGCACCTTGCTGCTCAAGGTGATGGACCGCTTCCCGATCATCATCACGCTCGGCGCTGCGCTGCTCGGCTTCCTTGCCGGCGAGATGCTCCTGACCGACCCGGCTGTCACCGCGCGCTTCGGCGAGATGTCCCACGACAGCATCAACTTTGCAGGCGCCGTGGGCGCAGTGATCGTGGTGATGGTCGGCAACGCGCTGCAGCGCCGCGCCCGCACCAAGGTGGCCGCGGACACCTGAATGGTGGCGCCCGAACCGGCCACCCGGCGCTGCGGCTGATGCCTGCTGCGCCGCACGGCCTGGGGTGGAACGAGTGACGACGCCGGCCTTCGTGTCCGGGTGGGCGCCCGTGTTCTGGCTCGTGCTTGCGCTTTTGGCGGCGTGCGTGGCCGGCCTGGCGTGGCTCGCGCTTCGTCGCCGCTCGCGCAAGTCGGGCAGGTCACAAGAGCAAGCCGCGCCGATGGCGCGCGCGCCGGCGCCAGCGGCTACCTCGCAGCGAAGCACCGCACCTGCACCCGCCACACTCGGCCGCTATCGGCTTGACCGGCCGCTCGGGCGCGGCGCCATGGGCACCGTGTACCTGGCCCACGACAGCGTAACGGCCCAGCCCGTGGCGCTGAAGACCCTGGCGCTCGCCAGCGAGTTCGAAGGCACCGAGCTGGCGCAGGCCCGTGAACGCTTCTTTCGCGAAGCCAACATGGCCGGGCGCCTGCAACACCCCGACATCGTGGCCATTCTGGAAGCCGGCGAAGCGCAGGGCCTGGCGTTCATCGCGATGGAGTACGTGAACGGCCACGACCTGTTCCGCCACACCCAGGCCGCCCGCCTGCTGCCTGTGGCGACCGTGCTTCAAGTGGTGGCGCGCGTGGCCCGAGCGCTCGCCCACGCGCACCGCCACGGCGTGGTGCACCGCGACGTGAAGCCGGCCAACGTGATGATCGACGCGGCCACGGCCGGGGGTGGTGTGGCCGTGAGTCGTGCGGCCGGTGTCGTCAAGGTCACCGACTTCGGCATCGCCCGCATCACCGACGCCCACCGAACCCGCACCGGCCTTGTCTTGGGAACGCCGTCGTTCATGGCGCCCGAGCAGCTCGCCGGCGGCGTGATCGACGGCCGCACCGACCTGTACGCGCTGGGCGTGATGCTGTTCCAGCTGCTCACCGGCAGCTTGCCGCACACGGCCGAGGCCATGGGGCGGCTGATGCACCAGATCGCGAACGACGTGGCGCCCGATGTGCGCAGCTTGCGCCCCGAACTGCCGCAGGCGCTTGCCGGCGTCGTTGCGCGCGCGCTCGAAAAGCGCCCCGATGCACGCTTCCAGGACGGTGACTGCTTCGCCGCCGACCTGCTGGCAATGGCGCCGGAGGCGGCCACATTCGAGCTTCCGGGCGGTGATTCGCGTACCGATCCAAGGCACAATCGCCCCGACTGATTCGAGCCCTCATGCCCGCCCCATCACCGTCCATGACACTTGAGTTCTTCTGCGCCACCGACACCGGCCGCGCGCGCAACAACAACGAAGATTCGGTGGCCGTGGACGATGCCACCGCGCTCGTCGTGCTGGCCGACGGTATGGGTGGCTACAACGCCGGTGAAGTGGCCAGCGGCATGGCCACCTCGTTCATCAAGTCCGAACTTGGGCGCTGGCTGTCAGAGGCCTCGCAGAACGCCACCGACACCGATGTGCGCCGCGCCATGGACATCTGCGTCGACAACGCGAACCGCGCGATCTTCAATGCCGCCAACTCGAACCCGCAGTACGCCGGCATGGGCACCACGCTGGTGGTCGGTGTGTTCCGTGATTCGCGCCTGTTGATGGGCCACGTGGGCGACTCGCGCGCCTACCGCTTGCGCGCCTCGCGCCTGGCGCAGATCACGCACGACCATTCGCTGTTGCAAGAGCAGATCGACTCCGGCCTCATCACCGCCGAGCAGGCGGCGTTCTCGGCGAACAAGAACCTGGTGACGCGCGCGGTGGGTGTCGAAGACACGGTGCTGCTCGAAACCCACCTGCACGACGTGCTGCCCGGCGACACCTACCTGCTATGCTCGGACGGGTTGTCCGACATGCTCGACGACGAGAGCATCGGGCAGCTGCTGATGGGCTGCGAATCGTTGCCTGAAGCGGCTGCTGCGCTGATCGACGCCGCCAACGATGCCGGCGGCAAAGACAACATCTCCGTGGTGCTGGCGCGGGTGCGCGGCCCCTCCGGCACCGCAAAGTCGTGGTGGCCGTTCCGGCGCTAAGGCCAGAGCACACACTCGACGGCGCGGCAAAGACTTAGACACAAGAGGTCAAGAAGCATGGGCAAACTGGTCGTATCCCTCGACGGCGTGGTGATCAAGGAAGTGCAGATCACCAAAGACAAGACCACGCTCGGCCGCCGGCCCTACAACGACATCGTGATCGACAACCTCGCCGTCAGCGGCGAGCACGCCGTGCTGCAGATGGTCGGCGCCGATGTGTTCATCGAAGACCTGAACAGCACCAACGGCACCTACATCAACGGCAAGGCCGTCAAGAAGCAACTGCTCAGCCACAACGACACGGTCGAGATCGGCAAGTACAAGATCAAGTTCATGGTCGAAGACGGCACCGACTACGAGAAGACCATGATCATGAAGCCTGGCACGCGCGCGCCCGCACCGGCCACCTGGGCCGCGCCGGCTGCGGCACCCGGCTTCGGCGGTTCCGGCTTCGGCGCGCTCGGCACTGCGGCCGCACCGGCCTCGATCCGGGTGCTCAATGGCGCAGCGGCCGGCCGCGAAGTGGCGCTCACCAAGGTCGTCACCACGGTCGGCAAACCGGGCGTGCAGGTCGCGTCGATCACCAAGCGGCCCGGCGGCTATGTGCTGGCCCACGTCGAGGGCGGCGCGCAACCCAGCGTCAACGGCAACTCGCTGGTCGGCGAAACCGTGCACCTGAAGAACGGCGACGTGATCGAGCTCGCCGGAACGCAGATGCAGTTCGTCCAGGCCTGACGCCCCCGCCGGCGCGCCAGCCCGGCGTCCGGCCAGCACGCGCCCGGCCTGTCTGCGCCCCGCCCGCCTGCGACCGCCCTTCAGCGAATGACCTCGCGCTCCGGCCTGTGGCGCCTGTTGCGCGCCGTGCTGCTGATGGCATTGGTGCTCGGCGCCTTGCTGCACGCCAGTGGCGTGCGGCCATTGCGCTTCATCACCGCGCTCGAACTCGCCATCGCCGATGCGCGCCAGCGCCTGCTGATGCCGGGCACGCTCGATGCGCGGATCGTGATCGTCGATGTCGACGAGAAAAGCCTCGCCGAAGTCGGCCGCTGGCCCTGGGGCCGCGACCGCCTCGCCGCACTGACCAACGAGCTGTTCGACCGCCAGAAGGCGGCCGTCGTCGGCTTCGACATGCTCTTCGCCGAGCCCGACACCAGCGCCGGCCTGGCCGCGATCGACCGGCTGCAGGTCGAGGCGCCCGACCTCGCGCCACGCCTGCTCACGTTCCGCAGCCAGCTCGACCACGACGCCGAATTCGCCCGTGCGCTGCGCGGCCGCAACGCCGTGCTCGGCTACTACCTGACGAGCGACCGCGACGGCCGCACCACCGGCACGCTGCCCGCGCCGGTGTTCGATGCCGCCGCCTTGAACGGCCGCAGCGTGGCCCTCACGCACTGGGACGGCTACGCCGCGCCGCTGCCGGTACTGGCCCGCGCCTCGCCCAGCGCCGGCTTCTTCAACGCCGTGCCCGATGCCGATGGCCTCGTGCGCAGCGTGCCGCTGCTGGCCGAGCACGCCGGGCGCTATTACGCGCCGCTGGCGCTGGCCATGTTTCGCGTCTACACCGGCGCGCCCGAGGTGCTGCCCGGCTTTGCCAGCGAGCGCGCCGCATGGCATGACCACGATGCCTTGGCCAGCGTGGTGCTGCGCCAGGGCAGCCACGAGGTATCGATACCGGTCGATGAACGCGGGCGCGTGCGCATCCCCTTCCGGGGCGAAGGCGGGCCGCATGGCGGCTCGTTCCGCTATGTGTCGGCTGCCGACTTGCTGGCCGGCCGCGTGCCGGCAGGCAGCCTGGCGGGCAAGCTCGTGATCGTCGGCACCACCGCACCCGGCCTGTACGACCAGCGCTCCACGCCGGTGGCGGCCGTGTACCCCGGCGTCGAGGTGCATGCCAACCTGCTGTCCGGCCTGCTCGACGGCCGCGTGCCCACGCAGCCGGCGTGGGCCAGTGCGTTCGAGGTGCCGCAGTTGCTGTTCATTGCCGGCCTGCTGGGCCTGGCCGTGCCGCGCCTGCGCGCGCTGCGAGCGGTGCAGCTCGCCATCGTGATGGTGGGCACCTTGCTCGCGGTCAACCTGTGGAGCTACCGAACCCACGGCCTGCTGCTGCCGCTGGCGGCCTCGCTGCTGCTCGCCGTGGCGATGTACGTGAGCATCACCGTCTGGGCCTACATCGTCGAAGGGCGCAGTAGGCGCTCACTGGCGCGCCTGTTCGGCACCTACGTGCCGCCCGAGCTGGTCGAGGAGATGGCCCGCGACCCGGCCCGCTACGACATGCGCGCCGAGAACCGCGAGCTCACCGTGATGTTCTGCGACATGCGCAACTTCACCCGCGTGTCGGAGTTGCTGGCGCCCGAAGACGTGCGCTCGCTCGTGAACCGCTTCTTCAGCAGCATGACCGGCGCCATCCGCGAGTGCCGGGGCACGCTCGACAAGTACATCGGCGACGCGATCATGGCCTTCTGGGGCGCGCCGGTCGCCGACCCCGCGCACGCCGCCCATGCGGTGCATGCGGCCATGGCGATGATGCAGCGCCTGCACGCGCTGAACACCGACCTGCGCGCGCGCGGCCTGCCCGAGATCGGCCTGGGCATCGGCCTGAACACCGGCGTGGTGTGCGTGGGCGACATGGGCTCGACCATGCGGCGCAGTTACACCGTGATGGGCGACGCGGTCAACCTGGCCTCGCGCATCGAGGCGCTGACGCGCTATTACGGGCTCGACCTGCTGGTCGGTGAGGCCACGCGCAACGCGGCCGATGCCGCGCCCGCAGCGGGCCTTTCGCCCATCACCTGGGTCGAGGTCGACCGCGTGCGCGTCAAGGGCAAACAGCAGGGCGTGACGCTTTTCACGCCCGTCGCGGCGGCCATCTCGGCTGCCCCCACGTTTGACGATGAAATGCGACTTTGGCGCCTTGCGCTGGCCACCTACCGGCTGCAACATTGGCCGCAGGCACTGGCGCATCTGAAGGCATTGCGCAGCAGCTACCCCGAGTCGGTGTTCGCCGGCCTCTACCAGCAGTTCGACGAACGCATCCAGCACTTGTGCGCCACGCCACCGCCCACCGGCTGGGACGGCGCACACACCTTCGACAGCAAATGATCCTCAACGTGCTCGGCTGTTCCGGCTCCATCGCGGCAGGCAGCCACACCACCGCCTTCCTGCTCGACGGCGACGTGCTCATCGACGCCGGCACCGGCGTGGGCACGCTCGCGCTCGACGCGCTGGCGCGAATCGACCACATCCTCATCAGCCATTCGCACCTCGACCATGTGCTGTCCATCGGCCTGCTCGCCGACGGCGTGATGCGGGTGCGCGCCGCGCAGGGGCGCGGGCCCATCACCGTGCACGCGCTGCCCGAAACCCTGGCCGCGCTGCGCACCCACATCTTCAACGGCGTGATCTGGCCCGACTTCACGCGCCTGCCCAGCGCCGAGCAACCGGTGCTCGTGCTGCAGCCGTTCGCGGTGGGCCAGGTGCTCACCTTGGCGGGTAAGCGCATCGAGGTGCTCAGCGCCGAACACACGGTACCGGCGGTCGGGTTTGCGGTCGAATGCCCGCCGCGCATGGACGGGCAAGGGCAAGGGCACGGGCAAGGTCAGGGTCAGGGTCAGGGTCAGGGTCAGGGTCAGGGTCAGGGTCAGGGTCAGGGTCAGGGCCCGGGCTGGTGGGTCTTCACCGGAGACACCGGCCCGAACCCGGCGCTGTGGGCGCGGCTGCGCACCATGAAGGTCGCGCACCTCGTGATCGAAACGGCCTTCAGCGACGAAGAGCGCCAACTCGCCCGCATCAGCCGCCACCTGTGCCCCACCGCGCTGGGCCACGAACTGGCGCAGCTCGAAGGCAGCGTCGATGTGCACATCACCCACATCAAGCCCGGCGAAATGCCCGCCGTGATGGCCGAGATCGGCCGCCTGGGCACGCCGCATCGGATTCATGCGCTGGAGACGGGGCAGGTGATGCGGTTGGCGTGAGTGGCTGGCGGAGTGAGTGCCGTGCCCGCATCGTCGGCCGCCCGGTGACGTGACGAGAAGCCCGAAGGGATCTTTGGCACCACCACCGTTCCCCCACAAGTCGTCTTGTGGCCAAGTGCTCCAAGTTGACTCCTTGCTGTCCGCAGGGGTTGCATGTTTGCTATTGCAGGCATGTCCGATAGCGCACTTTTCCGTGACCTCGAAACCGCTTCGCGAACAGCCAAGCTGACTATTTACGGCAGTCAAGACAGGCCAAGTGTTCGGCGAACCAGTTTTCGTGACTGTTTGTGTCAGTTTTGGGGGTGAAAATCACGCAAACCCTGGCTGGCTGTGATGGCATGCAGCCTGCATCTATCGAACTGCACTCACCCCCAACCCTCCGGAGAAACGAATGAAGCGCACGCTGCAAGCAGGTTTTACCTTGATCGAACTGATGATCGTCGTGGCGATCATCGGCATCCTGGCAGCGGTCGCGCTGCCGGCGTACCAGGACTACACCGTCCGAGCCAAAGTGTCAGAAGTGATCTTGGCTGCCTCCTCGGGCAAGAACGCCATTGCCGAGTATGTGGGTTTGTATTCGGCGCTCCCGCCAACGGCTTCTATCGACCTCTCGAGCTTCAGCCCGACGCAGTACGTGGCGAGCCTTGCTTACGCCAGCCCGACCATTACTGCCGTCTCGACAACCAAGGAGGCGAAGATGGCCACCGGCAACATCACGCTGACAGCGGCCCTCTCAGGCAACAGCTCGACCGTCAACTGGACTTGCAACGGCTCCATTCCCCAGCAATACCGCCCGGCCAGCTGCAAGTAAAAAGCGCAGCTTTTCCGAGACCTCAGGGCCCCGTACGGGGCCCTTGTTCGTTTCGGCTGCCGCATTGCCTTCGATGGACTTTGAACATACCCGTCGGCCCGCCGGCCTCGGATGGGCCTTTCTGGCTGTCTTTGTGGCGCTGCCGTGGCTGCTTGAGACGCGTGTCCAACCGTGGACCACGTTCTACCCAGACTGGCTGATCGCCCTGGTCACGTTGTCATTGCTGGCCTGGGTGCTGATTCGTTCACCGGCTGGCCTACCTGCCACGTTCTTTCCACTCGGCGTTGCTGCGCTCGGCACGGTTCCTTTTCTACAGGCCGTCACCGGCGTAACCGCGTTTCCAACAGATGGCGCCGTCGCCGCGTTGTACGTTGCGGGCTTTGCTCTGGCGGTACTGGCCGGCTTTCGGTCGGAAGCCCTGGCGCCGGGACGTGCAGCCGACGCACTGTTGACCGGTCTTCTCATTGCCGCTGTTCTGTCGGTCGGATTGCAGCTTTACCAATGGCTGGACCTGAGCTGGTTCGGCTCACTGGTTCGGGACTTGCCGCCTCGCGGCCGGCCCTTTGCCAACGTGGGCCACCCCAATCTTCTGGCGACACTCCAGGTCTGGGGCCTGATCGCGTTGTGGTGGGCGTACGAACGCAAGGCGATCGGCCCGGTCGGTGCGTTGGTGGGTGTCACATTCCTGCTCCTGGGCGTGGCGATGACGCAATCGCGTGCGGGCTGGCTGGAACTGGCGCTGTTGGCCTGCGTGGCCTGCGTGCGGCTGCCGGCACTGAAGCGGCACGCGCCTCGCGCCGCTGTGCTCGCCCTCGTCGGCGGCTTCGCCCTCGCCGTGATCGTCTGGCCGACATTGGGATCGGAGTTGGGGCGCGGACCGGTGCTGGCACTCGCCGATCAGGTGGTCGCTGGCAAGCGCCCGGCCATTTGGCGCCTCGGGCTGGACGCCATCGGCGCGCGACCCTGGTTCGGCTGGGGTTGGAGCCAGGGCGGCGATGCCCACGTAGCGCTTGCAGCCGAGCACGCCACGATCCAGGTTCAAACCACCTACATGCACAACGTGGTGATCGACATGCTGCTTTGGAACGGCATTCCGATCGGGTTGCTGGCCGTGGCCGGCTTCGCTGTGTGGTACGTGCGACGGTGGCGCGAGCGTGGCACGGCAGCGCAGCGCTTGCTGCTGTTGGCACTTGGCGTATTTCTCGTTCACTCGATGCTCGAACTGCCGCACGGGTATGCGCTGTTCCTGGTGCCCGCGGGCTTGATGATCGGCATGGTCGAAGCCGCGAGCAAGTCCCGGCAGTGGCTCGTCATTCCGCGAGCGGTCGTTGCTGCTGCGGGCGGTCTGTTGCTCGTGGCGCTGGTCATGCTGTTCGCAGAAAAGGTGTCGGTCGAGCAAGACATGACCGCGCTGCGAATGCACGCCGCGCACATCGCCAACCTGCCACCGCTCGGGCCGCCGCCGCGTCTGGTGTGGATGGCACCGTACGGTGAACTGCTCGCCAATTTGCGGACGCAACCTGCCGAGGGCATGGACGCCGCAAGCCTCGATCAATTTCGGCGGGTGGCTTATCACTTTCCGTCCACGGGCAACTTGTTGCGGCTGGCGGAAGCCGATGCGCTCAACGGCCGCAATGCGCAGGCACAGGCAGCACTGGCACTGTTGTGCCACTTGCGGCCGACCGGTGAATGCAACCGCGCTGGCAGTTTCTGGAACGAGACGATCCGGCTGCGTTACCCGGCGCTCTCCAAAACTTGGCCCGTTGCTGCGCTTGTCATCGACAAGCACCAGACCGGCGCAAGCGGCACATCACCATAATGCGGGCTCCAAAACACCCGCTGACGACGATGGCAATCGACTGGCCTTCACGCATTCGCGCCGCGACGATCCATCTGGGCTGCAGCCTGGCCGTCGCGGCGCTCGCCGCAGGCCTTGTCTTCACACTGTGGTATCCCTGGCCCTACCGCATCGTCTCGGGGGGTACCGAGTTGTTTGCGCTGTTGGTGTCGGTCGATGCCGTGATCGGCCCGCTGCTCACGCTCGCGGTGTTCGACCGCCGCAAGCAAAAGGCAACGCTCCAGCGCGACCTGCTCGTCGTGGTCATGTTGCAGTTCACGGCACTTGGCTACGGCTTGCACACGACCTTCATCGCGCGGCCCGTGGCCCTTGCATTGGAAGGCCAGCGGTTTCGCGCCACCACGGCCGTCGAAGTGGCCGAAGAGGAGCTGCCTGAAGCGCCTGCTAGCCTTCGCAGCCTGTCGATCGACGGGCCTCGCACCGTGCAAACCGTGTCGCCGATCGATGGAAGTGCCAAGTACGATGTGATTCAAGCAGCGCTCGCCGGCGTCGACCTTGGCATGCGCCCGAAGTTCTGGCGTGTCTGGGGCGCAGAAGGGCAACGCGAAGCACTCACTGCGGCCAAGCCCTTGTCGGCACTGCTGGCTCGCCAGCCATCACGCCGCGCAGAGGTAGACGACGCCATTCGGCGCAGCGGCAAGTCGGCAGACGCCATGGTGTACTTGCCGCTGGTGGGCCGGCGAACCGATTGGGTCGTGCTGCTCGACGCGCGATCCGGCCAGATCGCCGGCTTTGCCCCGCTCGACGGGTTCTGAAGGAGAGGTATCCGATGTTTGGTTGGTTCAACGCCCGCGAAGCTAAAAGCTTCGGTACTGTCTTGGCCCAATACTTCATTGCGCAAGTTCCGGTCAGTGTCGCTTTGGGCGAGAGAAAGTTTGCTGCCAAGACACAGTCCACCCTGCGAAGCATCGACGCCAAGATTGTTGCGTTCAAGGCGGCGCACTCACTCAACGGCTATCGGAAAGCCCAACTCGGGAACACCTTCAAATGGGCGCTCAAGGATGCCGGCTACGACGCAGCCTACGTCGACAACCTCACGGAATGGGTGCTCACCCGCCTTTGACCACCCGCACCTGGGTAACGCTGCGCCGAGACCATGTTCAATTGGGTTAAGAGCAAGTTCGCGGACCGCAGCGTTGCCAACGCGCCGAGCCCGGCGGCAGTGGTCGAGCCGCAGGCGCACGCGCGCGCATTGTGCAAGGAAGGAAATGCCTGGCTCGACAAGGGCAACACAGGTGCCGCGCTCGCAAGCTATGAGAAAGCCGTGGCGCTGGACCCGCGATCCGCAGACTCGCTCGTCAGCCTGGGCTTCGCGCTGTCGGAGCTGGGGCGCTTCGATGAAGCGCACCGGCGGTTGGCCGAGGCCGTCGCGCTCGACCCCACGTCACACGACGCCCACTACCTTTTGGGTAGCGCAAGCCACGCGCTGAATCGACCTGAAGAAGCCATCGCGGGATGGCGCGAGGCGCTCGCACGCAAGCCCGACTTCGAGCTGTGCCGGAGCCGGCTGATTCAGACGCTGGCGCAGTCGGGTGATCTGGCTGCAGCCGAAGCTGTGGCGGTCGAGGGCCGCCATGCCAGCCCATTGTGCGCAGACATGCCGTTTCTGCTGGGCAACATCCACGTGACCCGAGGTGAACTGGACGAAGCGGTAGATTCCTTCGGCAAAGCGGTCAAGATCAAGCCGGACTTTGCCCAGGCTCATCAGGCGCTGGGTGAAGTGCTGAAGCGGCAGGGCCATCGGATTGCCGCGATCGAGAGCCATCGACGATGCGTGACGCTGAGCCCCGCAGATGCGTCCGCGCGAGCCCGCCTGGCCGCAGCGCTGCACGACGACGGACAGCTCCAGGCCGCAGTCTCTGCATATCGTCAAGCCTTGGCGCTGGATGAGCACCACGCAGAGTCCTACGCGAACATGGGCTATGCCCTTCATCAACTGGGGCGTGACGACGACTCGGTGGCCAGCTACCGAAAGGCGATTGCGCTGCAGCCCGACTCGCACGATGTGCATACCAGCCTTGGCGACACGCTCTCTGCCCTGAGCCGACTCGAAGAAGGCGTAGAGGCCTACCGCCAGGCCTTGGTGCTGAGCCCGGACGACCAGCGCGCCACCAACAACATGGCCGGCACGCTGCTGACGCAGGGCAAGATCGACATCGCGATCGCATTGCTCGGCAAATCGACCGCCATTGACGCGGACAACATTCTTGCCTCTAGCAACATGCTGTTCGCGCTCAACTACCACCCGGACAAAACCGCCGAAGAAATCTTTGCGGCGTACGTTGATTTCGACCGGCGTTTCGGGCTGCGCTGGCAAGACCCCGCGCTAGCCCACGCCAATGAGCGCAACACGACGCGGCGGCTCAGGGTCGGCTACATATCGCCGGATTTCCGCCGCCATGCCGTGCAGCACTTTCTGCCCCCGCTCCTCGACCACCATGACAAGGCAGTGGTCGAGGTCTTTGCCTACGCCGACCTGCTGGTCGAAGACGCGGTCACGCCCAGCTACAAGCGCCAAGCCGACCATTGGGTGCCCATCGCCGGCAAGACAGACGAGCAGGTGGCAGCCCGCGTGCGTGAGGATCGCATCGACATCCTCGTCGACCTGGCGGGCCACACGAGCAACAACCGCATGGGCGTATTTGCACGCAAGCCTGCGCCGGTGTCGGTGTCGTGGCTGGGCTTCGGCTACACCACTGGCCTGTCGGCAATCGACTACTTTCTCTCCGATGCAACGGCGGCGCCTGCGGGCTCCGAACACCTGTTCGCCGAGCAGGTGTGGCGGGTGCCGACGCCGTCGTATGCCTACCGCCCGAACGTCGGAATGGGCGAGGTCGGCCCCTTGCCGGCCGAGCGCCGCGGCTTCGTGACCTTCGGGACGCTGACCCGCGCGATCCGCATGAACCATCGCGTCGTCCGCACGTGGGCGCAGATCTTGTTGCGCGTTCCCGGCTCCCGACTCGTGATCGACAGCGTGAACTACCAGGACGCCGCCACGCGCGACGCGCTGCTCGGCGCATTCGCGGAGCACGGCATCGGCGCGGAGCGCCTGGCCATCGGCTTCCACTCACCGCCGTGGGACACGATGCGTTCGATTGACATCGGCCTCGACTGCTTCCCACACAACTCGGGCACGACCCTTTTCGAGAGCCTGTACATGGGCCTGCCGTACATCACGCTCGCCGGCCGGCCCAGCGTGGGCCGCCTGGGCAGCACCATCCTCGAAGGGGCGGGCCACCCCGAATGGATCGCGCACAGCGAAGACGAGTACGTTGACAAGGCTGTAGCGCTGGCGAGCGACCCCCCCCGGCTCGCTGCACTGCGCCAGCAGCTTCGCGCCGACATGCAGGCCAGCCCGCTCATGGACGAAGTGGCCTTCGCGCGCAAGGTCGAGGCGGCGTACTGCAGCATGTTCGCGCGCTGGGCCGAGACGCCCACGCCGAGCACGCCCGTGCCGCACGCGCGTGCCGCCGCCCTCGTCAAGCAAGGCCACGCCGCCGAGGCGCGCGGGCAGTTCGACGAGGCCGAGGGTCTGTACCGAGCCGCCATCGCCGCCGACGACACGTCGGCCGATGCGTGGATGAACCTGGGCACGGTGCTCGCGCCGAAGGGCGCAGTGGCCGAGGCCGTGGCGGCCTACGAGCGTGCGATCGCACTTGATGCGAACCACGCGTCGGCGCATTACAACCTCGGCCTCGCTCTGCTCGATGGGGGCGATGCCGCACGCGTGGAGCAGCTGTTCCGCAGCGCCACACAGCTGCGCCAGCCGTTCCCGCAAGCGTTTGTCGGCCTGGCACTCGCGCTGGAGTCGCAAGGCCGCTTGAGCGAAGCGGCCGACAGCTACCGCGAGGCGCTGCGCCAGCGCCCCGACGATGCCGACGCGCTGGCCAACCTCGGCGCGTTGCACCAGCGCCTGAGTGAGCCGCAGGCCGCCATCGAGCGCTACGCCGCTGCGCTGCGCCTCGCGCCCGACCGCGCCGACCTGCGTCACCGCATGGGCCTGATTCTGAAAGACCATGGCCAGATCGCGGCCGCGATCAACTGCTATCGACAGGCACTCGTTCTGATGCCTGGCCATGCCGAGCTGCTCGGAGACCTGGGCAACGCGCTGCAAGAGCAAGGCGACATCGATGGCGCGGTCGAGAAGTTCGAACAGGCCCTCGCGCTGAAGCCCGACCATGCCGGCGGCCACGGCAACCTGCTGTTCACGCTGAACTACCACCCCGACAAGAGCGCCGAATCCATCTTCGATGCCTACCGCGTGTTCGACCAGCGCTTCGGTGCGCCGCACCGCGGTGCGTGGCGCGAGCATTCGAACGCGCGCGCCACCGACCGCGTACTGCGCGTGGGCTACGTCTCACCCGACTTTTGCATGCACCCTGTGCGTCACTTTCTCGAACCGCTGCTCGCGCACCACGACGCCGCCGCGATACACGTCACCGCCTATGCCGAACTGCGGCAGGACGATGCGGTGACGGCGCGCTACCGCAGCCTGGTGCAAGGTTGGGTCGATACGCGCACGCTCGATGACGACGCGCTCGCGCAGCGCATTCGTGACGACGCGATCGACATCCTCGTCGACCTCGCTGGCCACACCGCGCACAACCGCCTTGGCGTGTTCGCACGCAAGCCTGCACCGGTCTCATTGTCGTGGCTGGGTTTTGGCTACACGACCGGTGTGAGCGCGATCAACTACCTGCTGACCGACGCGCCGAGCGCCCCCGAGGACAGCGAGCCCCTGTTCGCCGAGGCGCCGTGGCGCTTGCCAGGCACGTGCTACGCCTACCGGCCCGCATTGGGCATGGGTGCCGTGGGAGAGTCGCCCGCTGCGGCGCAGGGTGGCGTGACGTTCGGTACGCTGACGCGCTCGGTGCGCATCAACCACCACACGATCCGTGTGTGGTCGGCGCTTCTGAACCGAGTGCCCGGTTCACGGCTGCTGGTAGACAGCAAAAACTACGGCGATGCCGGCATGTGCGATGAATTGGCTGCCAAGTTCGCCGCGCACGGCATTCCTCGCGAGCGGCTCGAACTCGGCGTGCACTCGCCACCCTGGGACGTGATGCGCAGCATCGACATCGGGCTCGACTGCTTTCCTCACAACTCCGGGACCACGCTCTTCGAGACGTTGTACATGGGCATCCCGTTCGTCACGCTTGCCGGCCGGCCGAGCGTGGGCCGGTTGGGCAGTTCGGTTCTTCATGGCGTGGGGCACCCGGAGTGGATTGCCGACTCCGAACGCGCCTACGTCGACATCGCGGTCGCGCTCGCAACTGACTTGCCGCGGCTCGCGCACTTGCGCTCGACATTGCGTGGCGAGCTGCAGGCCAGCGAGTTGATGGACGAAGCGGCCTTTGCGCGCAAGGTCGAAGCCGCCTACCGCGATATGTTCGCGCGCTGGGCCGCCAGCGCGCCAGCGCTTTAACTGATGCGGCGCAGGTAGCAGTTCGGCCAATACGTCACGCGCTCGGTGATGTGGCCTTCGTTGAAGGTGAACGCCGGCTCTTCGAGCACGAAGTCATCGCGCTCGGCCAGGAAGTCTTGCACCGCAGACTGCGGGTTGTCGGTCGCCCAGTCGGGGTGGGTGCGCAGCGCGCCCACCACCTCCTGCATGATGCCGTCGCAGGCCACGATGTACGAACCCACAGCCACGAACTCGGCATAGGCGCGCAGCTCGCCGAGCACGTGGGCGCGGGTGTGGTTCGAGTCCAGCACCACCATGCCGCGCTCGCCGGCGCGCAGGTGGCCACCCACCTCGCGCACCACCTGCGGGTCGATCGATGAGCCTTCGATCATCGCGATGCCTTGGGCCATTTCGTGGGCCTCGATCGCGCTGCGGTTGTGAGCGCGGATCTCTACGTCGACTCCGACCACGCGGCCCTTGCCCATCGCCTTGAACAGGCTCGCATAAAAGATCAGGCTGCCGCCGTGGGCGATGCCGGTTTCGATCAACACGTCGGGGGCCACGCGATAGATCAGCTCCTGGATGCGCAGCATGTCTTCGGGCAGCTGGATCACGGGGCGGCCCATCCAGCTGAAGCCATACACGTACTTCGCGTCCCAGCCGCTGCGCAGCCAGGCCTTGGAGATGAGCTTGAAGGCTTCGGGCGAGCCGATGGCCAGGGTCGATTCGCCTTCGGCGCTGTCGGCGCCATCGATGCGGACGGTGCCGCCTTGCAGGTCGATGTGGATCATGCGGTGGTCCTGTGGTGTTGCTGATAGTCCGCGACGAGCAGCGGTAGGGCGTCTAGAACGGTGCGGGGCGCGAAGCCGAACTCGCCGCGCAGCCGCGTGATGTCGAGCGCTGGCGACACGACGGCCGCAGCCCCGGTCAGGGTGCTCAGCCGCGCACCCGTGCAGGCCACGATGGCCTGCACGACCTCGGCATGCGTGAGGTTGCGCCCCGCACCGAGGTTGTAGCAGCGCTGCTGGCCGCCCAGCGCGATGCGCGGCAGCAGGTCGATCACGTCGGCCAGAAGCACGTAGTCTTTCGCCGAATGCAGGGCGCTGCGCAGCGCGATGTGGCCGCTGTCGCAGGCGCTGCGGATCAGCTCGGTCAGGAAGTTCTTCGAGGTGAAGTCAGCGCCGACGACATTGCTCAGCCGCACCACGCGCACCGGCCGGCCGCTCGCATGGCACAGCGCTTCGGCGGTGAGTTTGGTCAGGTCGTACAGGTCTTCGGGGTCGTGCGCTTGCAGCGCGATCAAAGCATCTTCGCGCGTGTGCGTGGCGTGCCGATAGACCCGCGCTGACGACAGGTACAGCAGCGTGTCGAACTCGGCGCGTTCGAGCACGTCGGCCAGCAGGCCGGTGTTGGCGCGCAGTGTGTCGAACGGCCGCTCGCGGAAGTCTGCGGTCATGCCGGCGGCGTAGATCACGTGGCCGAGCGGTTGGGTGAACAGCTCTGTGGCGCCGCGCGCCGGTTGCAGTACGTCGTGGCCATCAGCAAGCAAGCGCTCCAGCAAGGCGCTGCCGATGAAGCCGCTCGCACCGATCACGGTGAACATCAAGTGCGCTCGCCAATGCGCCGCAACGGGTGCCCGCCGTACACGCCGTAGGCATCGAGCACACCGCGCACCAGGCACCCCGCGCCGATGACGCAGCCTTCGCTGACGGCCGCGCCATCGAGCACCACGCAGTTCGCGCCGAACCACACGTCGTCACCGACCACGATGCCGCCCTTGCTCGGCCGAAACCCCTGCGCGCGGATGCGCTTGCTGCGGTCGGCGTACTCATGGTTGACCGGCGCGAAGGTGCAGTTCGCCGCGATGGCGACGTCGGCACCGATGCGGATGCCGTTGCCGGTGTAGAGCACGCAGCCGGAGTTGATGATCGTGTTCGCGCCGATGAGCACGTCACCCGTGCCGCCTGCCGGCTTGACCTTCACGAATGCGTCGATCACCACGTTCGCTCCAATCACGATGCGCGTGCCGCGCACCGAGTCTTCGATGTCGGCCAGCGGTGAGACGCGGGCGGTGGGGTGGATGTCGATCATGTCGGGCGGCGCGGCAGTGGGCTCAAAACACCTGTAACCCAGGCACCGCCACCACGAAGGTCGCGCCCCACTCACGCGCGTACCCGAGTTGTGCGGTGACCTCGTCCTTCAGGTTCCACGGCAGGATCACGATGTGGTCGGGCCGGGCGTTGCGAAGCACGCTCTCGGCGACGATCGGGATGCGGCTGCCGGGCATGTGCAAGCCTTGCTTGCCGGGGCTGCGGTCGACGGCGCAGGCGATCAGGTCGCCGCGCACGCCGGCGAAGTTGAGCAGCGTGTTGCCTTTGGCGGCGGCGCCGTAGGCCATCACGGTCTTGCCCTTGCGTTTGGCCTCGATGAGGAAGGCGACGAAGTCGTCTTTGATGCGGCAGGCGCGCGGTTGAAAGCCTTCGTAGTAGGCCTCGGTCGCGATGCCTGCCGCGTGCTCGCTCGCGAGCAACGTTGCGACAGTGGGCTCAACCATACGCGTGCCAGTGACTTGCCGCTGCGCGAACACGCGCAGGCTGCCGCCGTGGGTTGGCAGCGCCTGCACGTCGAACACCCGCAGGCCGTTGGTTTCGAAGATGCGCTGCACGGTGGTGAGCGACAGGTACGAGAAGTGCTCGTGATAGACGGTGTCGAACTGGCCGTGCTGCACCAGCTGAAGGAGATGGGGGAACTCGAAGGTCGCCACGCCCGCGGGCTTGAGTGCGTGCGCGAAGCCGGCCACGAAGTCGTTGATGTCGGGCACGTGGGCGAGCACGTTGTTCGCGGCCATCAGGTCGGCACCGAGCCCGTCGGCCTGCAAGCGCCGAGCGCAGTCGGCGCCGAAGAACTCTTGCCGAATGGTGATGCCCTTGGCCCGCGCGGCGTTCGCGGTGCTGCCCGTGGGCTCGATCCCCAGGCACGGGATGCCCAGACGCTGCACGTGTTGCAGCAAGTAGCCGTCGTTCGCGGCAACCTCCACCACATGGCTCTGCGCCGTGAGGCCGAAGCGCTGCACCATCGCATCGACGTACGCTTTCGCGTGCGCGACCCAGGTGTCCGACATGGCGCTGAAGTAGCCGTATTCGTTCGAGAACAGGTCGGCGTGATGCGCATAGTCTTGCGTTTGCACCAGCCAGCACGTCGTGCAGGTGAACACCCGCAGCGGGTACCACGCCTCGGGCGCGTCGAGCTGTGCGGCCGACAGGTAGGCATTGGACGGGGGTGCCGTGCCGAGGTCGATGAACGGCAGGCGAAGCTCGGCGTGGCAGTGGCGGCACTTCATGGCAAGGGCTCGATGGTGAGGCCCGCGAACGTTGGGTTGATCGGCGCAAAGCCCGCGTCTCGTGCCGAGAGATCGGTGAACGGCAAGGGCCACGCCACGGCGAGCGCCGGGTCGCTCGGGCGGAAGCCGTCGTCTGCGGCGGGCACATACGGTTGCGAGTGAAGGTAGACCAGCTCGCAGTCGTCAGTCAGCGCCTGGAAGCCATGCGCGAAGCCGCGCGGGATGGCCAGGCTGCGGTGGTTCGCAGCGCTCAGCACCTCGGCATGCCAGTTCAGGTACGTGGGCGAGTCGTGCCGCAGGTCGACCGCCACGTCGAACACCTCGCCGCGCAGGCAGGTCACGACCTTGGCATCGGCATGGGGCGGGTGCTGGAAGTGCAGGCCGCGCACCGAGCCACGGCGCCGCGTGTGGCTGTGGTTGATCTGCGCGATGGACTTGGCGTGTTCACGCAGGCCGAGCACCGCAAACTCGTCGGCGCAGAAAACGCGGCTGAAGAAGCCACGCGCATCGTCACGCACGCTGCGCTCGATCACGTTCAGGTCGGCGAGCGGCGTTGCGCGCAGCGTGAGCCAGGGGGTTGTGGTGATCATGCGGTCGCGTGGGTTGAAGCAGCCTCGTACGCTGCGATCTGCGCGCGGCTCACGCCCGCCATGTCAGCGCCGGCGCGCCACGCGGCATGCCATTCGGCCGTGCGCGCCAGCGCTTCACCGAGCGCCCAGCGCGGCTGCCAGCCGAGTTGCGCGTGCGCCTTGGCGCTGTCCAGGCTGAGCAGGTTCGCTTCGTGAACTGCGCTGTCTGCGACCGCACGCCACGATGCGCCGGGCACGCGCGCTGCCAATGCGTCGAGCACCGCATGCACCGGCGTCGCGTCGGCCTGCGAAGGGCCGAAGTTCCACGCGCTTGCGAACGCGGTGCCTTCCGTGCACAGCTTCTCGGCGAGCATCAGGTAGCCGGCGAGCGGCGCGAGAACGTGCTGCCATGGGCGTACCGCGCCCGGGTGGCGCACCTCGAGCGCGTGGCCTTCCGCATGCGCGCGGAAGAAATCCGGCAGCAGCCGGTCGGTGGCCCAATCGCCCCCGCCGATCACGTTGCCGGCGCGCGCCGTGGCCACGTTGACGCCGCACGCGGTGAGGAAGGAGTTGCGGTACGCCGCCGTCACGAGTTCGGCGCAGGCCTTGCTGTTGCTGTACGGGTCGTGCCCGCCGAGCGCGTCAATTTCGCGGTAGCCGGTGGCCACCTCGCGGTTCTCGTAGCACTTGTCGGTCGTCACGTTCACCACGGCGCGCACCGCCTCGCAGCTGCGCACGGCTTCGAGCAGGTTCACCGTGCCCATCACGTTCACCGCATAGGTTGCCACCGGTTCCACGTAAGACGCACGCACCAGGGGTTGCGCAGCGAGGTGGAACACGGCGTGCGGCTGCGCGGTGCAGAGCGCGGTGCGCAGCGCCACCGAGTCACGCACGTCGGCCTCGGTGTGGCTTGCGAACAGGCCGCGCAGAGCTGCCACCGTGAACAGGTTGGGCTCGGTCGGCGGCGCGAGTGCATAGCCATGCAACTCGGCGCCGAGCTGCTTCAGCCAGAGCGCGAGCCAGCCGCCCTTGAAGCCGGTGTGGCCGGTGATGAAGACCCGCTTGCCGCGCCAGAACGCGGCGTTCACGCTCGCGCCCACGTTCACACCCAGCGCTTCCACGGCGCGGCGCCGCTGGCCCAGAGCGCTTCGAGCTGCGTCTTGTCGCGCAGCGTGTCCATCGGCTGCCAGAACCCTTCGTGCTTGAACGCCATCAGCTCGCCTTGCTGCGCGAGCTGCGTGAGCGGCTCGGCCTCCCAAGGCGTGGCGTCGGCGTCGATCAATTCAAGGCACTTCGGCGAGAGCACGAAGAAGCCGCCGTTGATCCAGCCGCCATCGCCCTTGGCCTTCTCGACGAAGCCGCGCACGGCCTGGCCGTCCATCTGCAGCCCGCCATATCGGCCGGGCGGCTGCACGGCGGTGACGGTGGCGAGCTTGCCGTGCGACTGGTGGAAGGCGATGCTGGCGGTGATGTCGGCGTCGGTCAGGCCGTCGCCATAAGTGAAGCAGAACGCGCGCTCGTTCTCGATGTAGCGCGCGACGCGCTTCAAGCGCCCGCCGGTCATGGTGTCGTCGCCGGTATCGACCAGCGTGACCTTCCACGGCTCGGCCTTGCGCTGGTGGACCTGCAGGCTGTTGTCGGCCAGGTCGAACGTCACGTCCGACATGTGCAGGAAGTAGTTCGCGAAGTATTCCTTGATGACATAACCCTTGTAGCCGCAGCACACCACGAAGTCGTGGATGCCGTGGCTCGCGTACGTCTTCATGATGTGCCACAGGATCGGCCGGCCGCCGATCTCGATCATCGGCTTGGGTTTGAGGTGGGTCTCTTCCGAGATGCGCGTGCCCAGCCCGCCGGCCAGAATGACAGCCTTCATGGTGCTGCCGCGCGCCTCGAAAATAGAGTTACCTGTGCCATGCGGCAGGAGTGTAGTGCGGGGCTCCGGGTGCAAGCCGGGCCGCGCCGTGTCATCGACAATCGTCCGATGCAAACAACTCCCTCGCCCGAGCGCGCCCCAGTCAGCAGCTCTGTGGTGCTGGCCTGCATTGCCATCGGCTTGCCGATGATCCTGGCGTTCAACGTGCCGCCATCGGCCACGTTCCTGAACCAGGCCGCCGCCCTGATCGGGTGGAGCGGCTGGCTCACGCTGCTGGCCGGCTCGCAAACGCGGCGCACTTGGCCGCTGGCGCCTGGCCAGGGTGGGCCGCTGGCCGCGCTGCAGGCGGCCATGGCGCTGTTGCTCGCCAGTGCGCTGGCAGCGCCGTTGTGGACGGGGTTGCCCTGGTCGCTTTCTCTGTCGAGTGCCGGGCTGATCGGCGCGGGCATGCTTGCAGCTCAACTCGCTGCCGTGCTGCGCGCCGAGGGCCACGGCCGCAGTGCCTTCAGCGCCTTCTGCATCGGCATGTTGGTGGCGGGCGTGGCGAGCAGCCTGATCGGCATCGTGCAGGTCTACCTGCCGGGGTGGGCCGACGGCTACTGGATTGCACGCACCAGTTTCCCCGGCCGTGCCGTGGGCAACATGCGCCAGCCCAACCACCTGAGCAGCCTGTTGCTGTGGTCGCTGATCGCGGTGGTTTGGCTCGGCGATGCGCGCCTGTTGCGGCGCGCTGCGGTGGTGGTGGTCGGCTTGCTGCTGGTGTTCGGTGTGGTGCTCAGCGGCTCGCGCACCGGTGCGCTGGGCATGGGCATGCTGGCGCTGTGGGGCATGCTGGACAAGCGCCTGTCGCGCCCGGCACGCTGGCTGCTCATGCTGGCGCCGGTCGCGTATGCATTGTTCTGGCTCGGGGCTTCGGCCTGGGCCGACCATAGCCAGCAGGTGTTCGGTGGCGAGACGCGCTTCACGACCAAGGGCGACATCTCCAGCTCGCGTTACGGCATCTGGGCCAACACGCTTGCGCTGATCCGCATGCACCCTTGGGTTGGCGTGGGCTTCGGTGAGTTCAATTTCGCGTGGACCCTCACGCCGTTCCCGGGCCGGCCGGTGGCGTTCTTCGACCACACGCACAACCTGCCGCTTCAGTTTGCGGTCGAGATGGGCCTGCCGCTTGCGGGCGCCGTGCTGGCCTTGCTCGCCTGGGCGCTGTGGGGTGCGTTCGCGAGCGCCAAAGGGCCGAGCGGCGGTGCCGCAGCCGCCGGCAGCCCGCCCGACAGCATCGGCGGCGAGAACGCCACCGACGACGCGCCGATGCTGCGCGCGGCGTTCATGATGGTGTTGATGGTGCTGGTGCACAGCCTGCTCGAATACCCGCTGTGGTACGCCTACTTCCTGCTGCCCGCGGCGTTTGCATTCGGCCTGTGCCTGGCCGGCCCGGCGCAGGCGGGTGGCCTTGCGGTAAGCCCGGCTGCCGAGCCGGCGAACGGTGCCGCGCCGCCCAAGGAAGCGACCCGCCCGCTGCTGATCGCCGCCTTGCTGTTGATGCTCGGCAGCATCGGCTCGGTGGCCGATTACGTTCGTGTGGTCGCGATCTTCGCGCCGCCCGACAACGCGCCGCCGCTCGCGCAGCGCATCATTGAGGGCCGGCGCAGCGTGTTTTTCGCCCACCATGCCGACTACGCGGCGGCCACCACCGCAGAGCACCCGTCGCAGGCGATGGCGTCGTTCCTGCGGGCGCCCCACTACCTGCTCGATTCGCGCCTGATGTCGGCCTGGGCCACCGCCCTCAACGAAGCCGGTGACACCGAACACGCGCGCTACATCGCGCAGCGCCTGAAAGAGTTCCGCAACCAGCAGGCCGCGCCGTTCTTCGCACCCTGCGACGCGCCCGCATCGAGCCCGCCGTTCCAGTGCGCGCCACCGGCGCGCGGGTTTGTGTACGAAGACTTCAGGTGATTGCGCGTTGTCGTGCCGCCCGCCGAAGAGCGAGTCAAGCTCCCGCGACCCAATCCCCCGACTTACCCCCGTGCTTCTCGAGCACGCCGATCTCGCCCATCACCATGCCCCGGTCGGCGGCCTTGCACATGTCGTAGACGGTCAGCAGGCCGATCTGCACAGCGGTCAGCGCTTCCATCTCGACCCCGGTGCGGCCCAGCGTTTCGACCTGCGCCGTGCAGCGCACCAGGCTCGCCGCCGTGTCGCATTCGAACGCGACCGCCACGCGCGTGATCGGCAGCGGGTGGCACAGCGGGATCAACTCGGCAGTGCGTTTGGCGGCCTGGATGGCGGCGATGCGCGCCACGCCGAGCACGTCGCCCTTCTTCGCCGTGCCACCGGTGATGAGCGCAAGCGTTGCCGGCTGCATGCGGATCACGCCGCTCGCACGGGCGGTGCGGTGCGTTTCGGCCTTGGCCGATACGTCGACCATGTGCGCCTGGCCCTGCGCGTCGAAATGCGTGAGCGGCGACGCTGCCTGCAAGGGCGAAGATACCGGTGTCGAAGCCATGGCGGAAACATTCTCGAAACGTGGCCGTGCCACTTTGTGGCGCATGATATCCACGCCCTTTGGCTGCATGCCGCCCATACCCGTGCCCTTGCCTTCGCCCCCCTTGCCCACCCCCGTGCCCCGCCGCGCCACCTGGCGCACCCGCTTCGTTGCCACCGCCACCGCCCTGGTCTTGCTGTGCCCGGCGGCCGCGCCGCCCGCCCGGGCGCAGAACCAGTTGCCCGCGCTCGGTGACCCGGCCTCCGAAGACTTCAGCATTGCTGCTGAACGCAAGCTCGGCGAGGCGATCATGCGCGAGATCCGCGCCGACCCCGACTACATCGACGACCCGGTGCTGCTCGAATACCTGCAGTCGCTGTGGCAGCCGCTGCTGGCGCAGGCGCGGGTGCGCGGCAACATCGCGCCCGATGTCGACCAGCGCCTCGCGTGGGAGCCCTTTCTCGTGCGCGACCGCAGCGTCAACGCGTTCGCGCTGCCGGGCGGCTACATCGGCGTGCACCTCGGGCTGATGGCCATGACGAGCACGCGCGATGAACTGGCCTCGGTGCTTGCGCACGAGCTGTCGCACATCACGCAGCGCCACATCGCGCGCAGCATCGCCAACAGCAAGCACCAGTCGCTGCTCAGCCTGGCGACCTTGCTGGCCGGCATCCTGGTGGCCAGCCGCGCCGGCAACAGCAGCGCCGACGCGGTCAACGCCGCCGTGGTCGGCAGCCAGGCGATCGGCGTGCAAGGGCAGCTCAACTTCTCGCGCGACATGGAACGTGAGGCCGACCGCGTTGGCTTCGCCGTGATGTCCGGCGCGGGCTTCGCGCCCGGCGGCATGGCGGCGATGTTCGAGAAGCTCGACCAGTCATCGCGCCTGAACGACAGCGGCGGCTTCCCGTACTTGCGCAGCCACCCGCTCACGAGCGAGCGCATCGGCGAGGCGCGCGCGCGGCTCGGCACTGCCGGGGCAAACGGCGCAGCCGGCGCATCGCCCACCGGCACGGTCAGCGCGCTTGAGCACACCGCAGCGCAGGCACGCGCCCGCGTGCTGATGGACCCGCGCTTCGACGCACAGAAGCGCTGGCAGGCGCTCGATGCCGACACGTCCGGAACGACCGTCGCCGACAAGCTCGCCAACCGCTACTCCAGCGCACTGGCGTCCAGCCTGCTGCGCGACTGGGCGCGTGCTGATGCGTCGATCACCGCAGCCCAAGGCCTCGTCGCTGGCAGCCCGCGCAGCGACGCACGGGCGGTGCGCGCGGTGGCGCTGCTCAAGGTGCAGTCGCTGCTGATGCGAGGCGATGCAGCGAATGCGCTGGCCGCACTGCAGCCCTACTCTGCCGAGAATTCGCGCCCGGTGTTGCTGCTGGCCACGCAGGCGGCGCTGGCCGGCACCGACAACGCGGCGCTGAAAGAGCGCTCGGCCACGCTCGCCACCTGGGTGGCTGTGAACCCGCACGACGCGCTGGCGTGGACGGCGCTCGGCCAGGTCAGCGAGCGGCTGGGCCAGCCGCTGCGGGCGATCCGCGCCGATGCCGAGTCCCGCGTGGCGCTCGGTGATTTCGTGGGCGCCGCCGACCGCCTGCGCGCCGGCCAGCGCCGCGCCCGCAGCGGCGGCGCCGTCGACTTCATCGACGCCTCGGTCATCGACGCGCGGCTGCGTGATGTGGAAGTGCAGCGCCGGCAGATCGCGGCGGACGACAAGAGCGGTAAGTAGAGCGCGGCGCCCTGAGGGCTACCTGCTCCAAGGCGCGCTACCCGCGCTTGAACACCCGCTCCATCGCCACGTCGATCACCATCCCGCACAGGCTGTAGATCAGCGAGCCGATCAGCGCGGCGGTGAAGCCGGCCACTTGCAGGCCGTCGATCAACTGCGCGGCGAAGTAGAACATCAGCGCGTTGATGATGAACAGGAACAGGCCGAGCGTCACGAGCGTGACCGGCAGCGTGAGCAGTACCAAGATCGGCCGCAGCAAGGCGTTGAGCAAGCCTAGCACCAGTGCGGCGATCATGGCCGAGCCGAAGCTCTTGACCACCACGCCCGGGTAGAGGTGCGCCACCAGCAGCAAAGCGGCAGCGAGAAGAAGCCAACGAACGATGATTTTCATGGCGGAAGGATAGCGCGCGATCACTGCGCGCCGACTGCGAACACGGGCGGTCATGTCGCTGCGAGCTGGCTTGCGAATTTGATGATCGAGTTGCATCACGTCTTAATGCGAATCGTTCGCACTCGTGTTAAAGTCTGCCAATGGATTCTTTTGATCGCCTGACAGTCAGGGCAGGTTGATGCAGGCCAACCTCAGGCTCGCAGATGGCCTCACGCCGCCGCAAGGCCGGTGGCTGGTGGCAGGGGTGCTGGCCGCCCATGTCGCAGGCTTGTGGGGCCTGCTGCAAGTGGCCGCTGTGCGCGACGCGGTCCGGGAAGTCGCGCCGGTGTTCGTCGACCTGATCGCAGCACCGGCGGCACCGCAGCCGCCTGTCGCCATCGCCACCCAGCGCCCGCCGCCGCGCGCCACGCCGCCGCAGCCCGCGCCCGTGTTGACCACCAAAGCGGGCCCGGCGCCTGCGCAGTTCGTCATGCCGGTGCAGGCGGAACCTGCGGCCGATCCGCAGGCCGATCCGATGCCGGCTGCGCCTGGCGCACCCTCGACCCCGGCGCTGGTGGCCCCGTCAGCACCCACCCCCGCTGCGCCGCCGCCGAAGATGATCCCCGCCTCGGCCGTCGACTACCTCGTGGCACCGGCACCCGAGTACCCGCGCTTGTCGAAGAAGCTGGGCGAAGCCGGCCTCGTGGTCGTGCGTGCCTATGCCGACGAGCAAGGGCTGCCGCATGACGTGCACATCGAGCGTTCGTCCGGCTTCGCGCGGCTTGACGACGCGGCGCTCGCCGCCGTGCGCAAGGCGCGCTTCAAGCCCTACACCGAGAACGGCCGCGCCACCGGCGGCTGGGTTCGCATGCCCTTTCCGTTCGAGCTCGAGAAGTGACCGCCATGAACCTTGAAACAAGCCTCGGCTTCGGCCACTTCATCGCCCAGAGCGACGTGGTCGGCAAGGCGCTGCTCGCGGTCCTCGTCGTCATGTCGGTGGCCTCGTGGGCCATCATCGCGATCAAGGGCGTGTCGTTGCTGGCGCGGCGTGCGCGCAGCACGGCCTTCCTCGCGTTCTTCTGGAATGCGGCCTCGCTCGATGCGGTGGCGGCCGAGATCGCCGCGCACGGCGCGCGCGACCCGTTCTCGCACCTCACGGCGCACGCCATGCAGGCGCAGGCGCACCATGCGAAGTACGGCGCGGCCAAGCTCGAAGAAGCCGGCTCGGCAAACGACTTCGTCACCCGCACCATCAAGAAGGTGCTCGACGAAGAAACCACGCGGCTCGAGAACGGCTTGTCGGTGCTGGCCACGGTTGGCGCCACCGCGCCGTTCGTCGGCCTGTTCGGCACAGTTTGGGGCGTCTACCACGCGCTCGTGGCCATCGGCATGAGCGGCTCCGGCACGCTCGACAAAGTCGCCGGCCCGGTGGGCGAGGCGCTCATCATGACCGGCCTGGGCCTGGCGGTCGCGATCCCTGCGGTGATGGGCTACAACTGGCTCACGCGTGCCAATCGTGTGATGGCAGCCCGGCTCGATGCCTTCGCCTACGAGCTGCACACCTTCGTGTCGATGGGTCAGGCGCTGGGGCACGCCCTCGTGCATTCCCTCGCGCCCGGCCTCAACGCACCGCCGGCTGTCGCCAACGTGCGCGCGATGGCGTCGCGGCCGGCCGCAGCATAAGGCGCGAAGACCATGGCCTTCGCCAGTTTCGACAACCGAAACGCCAGCGCACCGATGTCGGAAATCAACATGGTTCCGTTGATCGACGTGATGCTCGTGCTGCTCGTCATCTTCATCGTCACCGCGCCGCTGCTCACGCAGGCGGTCAAGCTCGAGTTGCCCAAGGCCAGCTCGCAGGTCAATGACTTGCGGCCCGAGAAGATCGAGTTCGCCATCGACGCGAGCGGCGCGCTGTACTGGAACGGCGAGGCCGTATCGCGCGCCGATGCGCGTGCGCGTCTGGAGGCGCAAGGCCAGCGCCAGCCGCAGCCCGAAGTGCACCTGCGCGCCGACCAGAACGTCGCGTACCGGGTCGTTGCGCAAACGCTCGCCGATGCGTCGAAGGCCGGCTTGACGAGGGTCGGCTTCATCAGCGAGCCGGAGGCGCCGCGTTGAACGCCCGGCCCCTGTTGCGAGCCGGTGTGCCTGCGCTCGCCGCACCCGCTGGGCTCGCTGCACCCACTGCGCCCGAGGCGCCCGCTGCGCAACCCATGTCTGCGTCAGCGTCAGCGTCAGCGTCAGCGCTGTGCGTCTCCAGCGCGCGGCTCTTCGGCCGTGCCACCGAGATCCACATCGACCACCACGGCGCCATCTACCGCCTCAAGCACACCTCGTCGGGCAAGCTCATCCTGACGAAGTGAATCCTGATCTTTCATCAATGACCCCGCACCAGCCCGCCATCGCCAGCCCGTGCCTTGCACCAAGGAACGCACTGCCATGGCTTCGCCCTCACCCCAACACCGCCTGTTGCCGCTCGGCGCACTGGCCGCTGGCTTCGGCCTGTTCAATGCCGGCGCTCTGGCGCAAGTCGCAGATTCTTCGGCTGCCGCTGCATCGGCCGCTGAAACCACGATGAAGCCGATCACTGTCAAGGCCCGCGCCGAGACCGACGCGACCTCGCTGCGCGCCACCACCAGCAGCATCGGCAAGGGCAACCAGGAGCTGCGCGACATTCCGCAGTCGGTCACCGTCATCACCGAGAAGCTGATCGAAGACCGCCGCATCGACACGCTGAAGGAGGCTCTGCACCTGACCGCCGGCATCAGCTTCATGGCCGCCGAGGGCGGCGAAGAAGACATCCGCCTGCGCGGCTTCTCGCTCGCGGCGAGTGGTGACATCTACGTCGACAGCCTGCGCGACCCCGCGTTCTACGAGCGCGACACCTTCAGCTTCGAGCGCATCGAGCTGCTGCGCGGCTCGGCGTCGATGCTGTTCGGGCGCGGCTCGACCGGCGGTGTCGTGAACCAGGTGAGCAAGCTGCCGTTCCTCGGCAATGCCACCGAAGTGAACGCGACCGTGGGCAGCGGCAACTACCTGCGCTTGACCGGCGACTTCAACCTCAAGATGAGCGAGGCCGCCAGCCTGCGCATCAACGTGATGGAGACGATTGCCGACAACAAGGGCTTGAAGACCGACAAGCAAGGGCTCGCACCGAGCCTGCGCTGGGGCATCGGCAGCGCCGACGAGTTTGTGCTGTCGGGCTACCACTTGCGCAACGACAACGGCATCAACTACGGTATCCCGTGGCTGCGCTTGTCTAACCCGAGCAGCGCCAACCCGTCGGGGCTGATCGACAGCATCGACCCGCGCAATTACTACGGCGCCGCGAGCGACTACAACGCCGGTGGCGCCGCGCACGCCACGCTTGCCCACATGCACCGCTTCACGGGTGGCGGCGAGCTGAAATCGGCGATCCGCCAGGCCCGCTACGACCGCGACCTGCGCGCCAGCGCCATCCGATTCAGGCCGCTGAATGCGCTGCCGAACAGCTGCCTCACGCCGTTCGTCACCGGCAGCACCACGGTGCGCCAGAGGTCGATCTTCCCGACCGCTGCGAACATCGGCGACGCGACGCAGCTGTGCCGCGGCGTCAACAACAAGGTGCAGGACATGACGACCACCTCTGCCCAGAGCGACTACAGCCACAAGTTCAACGGCCTGGGCGTGAAGCACGACGTGCTCGCCGGGGTGGACCTGGCGCACGAGGTCTTCAACAACTACGCGACCGTCGTGCCGGCCGGCGTGACGCTCGACAAGAACACCCCGTTCGCCACGCTCGGCAGGCCCGATGACCGCACGGCAGTGAACGAGGCCGCGCGCATCAAACGCAAGGCAGCCGACTTCGACGCCAGGTCGCTCGGCGTGTATGCGCAAGACCTGGTTCAACTGACACCTGCGTGGAAGGTGCTGGCCGGTTTGCGCTGGGACTACTTCAAGGGCAACTACCGCACCTACTCCACGGCCGCTTCGACCGCGGTGCCGGTGATCGGCACGCAGACGGCAGACCGCGCCCGCGCCGACGGGTTGTGGAGCAAGCGCTTCGGCGTGCTCTACCAACCCACCGACAACGCCTCGTTCCACGTCTCGTACGGCACCTCGTTCAACACCTCGGGCGACACCTACCAGTACGACGACCAGACCAAGAACACGCCGCCCGAAGGCAGCCAGAACTTCGAGCTCGGCGCCAAGGTCGATGCGCTGGGCGGCAGGCTGAGCACGCGCGTGGCCCTCTTTCACAGCACCAAGCTGAACGAGCGCAACCGCGACCCGGACAGCGGCGCCACGCAGGCGCTGCTCTCGGGCCGGCGCCATGCGGCGGGAGTCGAGTTCGACGTGGCCGGCCGCATCACGCCGCAGTGGGAAGTGTTCGGCTCGTACGCATGGACGCCCATCGCGCGCATCGACGTGGGCGCGCCGGGCTCGGTGGCCGGGGTCGGTGAAGGCGAAGGCACGCGCTCGTCGCTGACGCCGCGCCACAGCGGCTCGGTGTGGACCACCTACCAGCTCACGCCGAAAGTGCGCATCGGTGGCGGCTTGAATGCGCGCAGCTCGCAAACGCCGAACCGCAACCCGGCCGGCGTGGTGGCGCCGAGCTTCATCACCGCCGACCTGTTGGCCGAGTTCGCGCTGACCGACGGCGTGGCCTTGAAGCTGAACGTGGCCAACGTGGCGAACAAGCTCTACGCCGATTCGCTCTACACCGGCCACTACGTGCCTGGCGCGGCGCGCAGCGTTCAGTTCACGATGAGCGCGCGGTTCTGATGGCGCTTCACGCATTGATCGAGCCCGCGCCGTGCTGACCCACCTCAAGGGCGTGCTCGATGCCGACGAACTCCGCGAAGCGCGGGTGATGCTCACGCGCGCCACCTGGGGTGATGGCCGCGTGACGGCCGGGGTGCAGTCGGCCCAGGCCAAGAACAACCAGCAACTGCCCCAAGACGCTGAGGCCACGCGCGCGCTGCAGCGCATCGTGCTCGGCGGGTTGAACCGGCACGCCGCGTTCTTCTCGGCAGCGCTGCCCAAGCGCGTGTTCCCGCCGCTCTTCAACCGCTACGCCGGCGCCACCAACGCGTTCGGCAACCATGTCGACAACGCCGTGCGCTTCGTGCCCGGCACACAAGGCGAGCGCGTGCGCACCGACCTGAGCTGCACCTTGTTCCTGAACGAACCCGGTGACTACGACGGCGGTGAACTCGCCATCGAAGGCGGGCTCGACACGCCGCGCATCAAGCTGCCCGCCGGCGATATGCTGCTGTATCCCGGCACGCGCGTGCACCGCGTCGAGCCGGTCGCGCGCGGCGAACGCCTGGCGAGCTTCTTCTGGGTCGAGAGCATGGTGCGCAGCGATGAGGCGAGGCGCCTGCTGTTCGAGATGGACGCCCACCTGATGGCGCTGCGCGGCAGCGTCGGTGAGGCCGATGCAGCCGTGATCGGCCTGACCGGCACGTACCACAATCTACTTCGCATGTGGGCCGACGTTTGATCGCCGCGCCTGTGCCCAATCCCCTTTTCTTCAACCCGTTCTTTTCAACCCGTTTTCCCCCAACCCCTCTTGACTGAAGGACCTCTGACATGAACCGCATCCTCTTCACCGCCTTGCTGGCCCTTTCCGCTGCCGGCCCCGCCGCCGCACAACACGCCGAAAAATGCGAGGCGATCCCGAAGACCGAATGGAAGCCGCAAGCCGAGCTCGAAACCAAGCTCACCAACCAGGGCTGGAAGATCAGCCGCGTCAAGGTCACGAACGGCTGCTACGAGGTCTACGGCAAGGACGAGAAGGGCGGCCGCGTCGAAGCCTTCTTCCACCCGAAGACCTTCGACCGCGTGACGGCACCGAAGTGATCGGCCCGTGATCCCGGCCGCTCGATGAACGAACCCGGCCGCATCGAGGTCTGGGACCGCCCGGTCCGGCTGCTTCACTGGGTGCTCGCGCTGTCGGTGCTGCTGGCCTGGCTCACCACGCTCGTTTGGTTTGGTGCGCACCAGCCGGCGGGTTGGCTCGCGCTTGCCGCCGTCGTGCTGCGCGTGGTCTGGGGTGCAACCGGCAGCCGCTACGCGCGCTTTGTGCAGTTCGTGCGCACTCCGCGCGTCACCTTCGCTTACCTGCGTGCGCTGCTGCGCCGGCGCGAGGCGCGCTACATCGGCCACAACCCGCTGGGCGGCTGGATGGTGCTGGCGTTGATGCTCACCGTCGCAGGCCTCGCACTGACCGGCTGGCTCTACACGACCGAGTGGCTGTGGGGCGACGAGCGCGTCGAACAACTGCACCTTGTTCTCGCGTGGGGCTTGCTCGGGCTCGTTGCGCTGCATCTCGTTGGCGTTGCCTACACGGGTTGGCGGCATCGCGAAAACCTGGTGCGCGCCATGCTCTCGGGCCGCAAGAACGCAGCCGCGAAAGACGATGTGGCGTGACGCGGCGCAGCACGCGTGATGCGCCTGCAAGGCCCGCGCACAGCACATGAAGGCACACAGTGATGCCGTGCCGCTACAAAAGCGTGTCTCTCCTCGAAAGAATGCTGGTTTTCAGAGGGAAACAAGCTTCTATTTGCATGACACAGGCATTACCATTCGCCTCGCACGGTGCTATGGAGAAATGAGGGTCCATGTGGTCCTCGCCCAGCCCGGGCACATCAACCACTCATTTGATGGAGAGAATCAACATGGCAACTGCGAAAAAGGCTCCGGCCAAGAAGGCCGCACCCGCGGCGAAGAAAGCGGCACCTGCAAAGAAGGCCGCGGTCGCGAAGAAGGCTCCCGCCGCCAAGAAGGCAGCACCCGCGAAGAAAGCGGCTGTCGCCAAGAAGGCGGCTCCGGCCAAGAAGCGCACTCCCAACGCGGCCTTCATGAAGGCCATGACCCCCAGCGCCGCCCTGGCTGCGATCATCGGCTCGAAGCCGGTGCCGCGCACCGAGGTGACGAAAAAGGTCTGGGAGTACATCAAGGCCAACAAGCTGCAAGACGCTGCAAAGCGCACCATGATCAACGCCGATGCCAAACTGAAGGAAATCTTCAAGAAGGCTCAAGTGTCGATGTTCGAAATGACCAAGCTGATCAACGGCCACCTGAGCTGATCGATCGCTGTTTGCGTCAGCAAAAAAGCCGGTGCATGCACCGGCTTTTTTGTGCCCGCGCATCGCGCCGATGCGCGTCGCGAGAGGGCGGCTCAGCCGATGTGGGCGCGCAGGAACGCGAGCGTGCGTTCGCGCGCCAGCGCGGCACTCGCGGCGTCGAACGATCCGCGCTGATCGCAGTTGAAGCCGTGCTGACCGTTGGGGTAGAGCTGCAAGCTCACGCCGGGTTGCGCCGCGCCGAACGCGCGCACGCCGTCGAGCGGGATGTGCGTGTCAAGCTCGCCGAAGTGCGCCAGCACCGGGCAATGCGGCGTGAGCGCTGCATGCATCGGCATGCCGCCGCCGTAGTAGCTGATCGCAGCCGACAAGCCGTCGACCTTGCATGCCGAAAGCCAACTCAGCAAGCCGCCCCAGCAGTAGCCGACGATGCCGGCCTTGCCGGCATGGTTGACGTGGGCCAGCGCGGCTGCAATGTCGTGCAGCGCGTTGTCGTCGCTGCACTCGGTCTTGAGCGCGAAGCCGCGCGGCACGTCGGTGGCTGAGTAGCCGAGGTCGACGCCACGCTCGGTGCGGTCGAACAGCGCCGGTGCAATCGCGAGGTAGCCATCGGCCGCATAGCCATCGGCCACCGAGCGGATGTGCGAGTTCACGCCAAAGATCTCTTGCACCACCACCAGCGCACCGCGCGGTGTGCCGGTGGGTGCGGCGACGTAGGCGCTGAAGGTGTGGCCGTCGGCGGCGGTGAGTTGCACGGTGGTGGTCATGGTTGTCTCTCGGGCGTGGATTGATGAATGAGCGTGCGGGCGCGCAAGGTTGTGGGTGCGTGCGCGTGTGCGTGCGTGCGAGTCTGCTGGGGTCAGCCGAGCGCCAGGCGCCGCTGCACGAAGTCGAGCCGGTCCTGGCCCCAGAAGATCTCGCCGTCGATCACGTAGCTCGGCGCGCCGAACACGCCGGCGTCGATCGCGAGTTGCGAGTCCACTTCGTAGCGCTCGTGCACCGTCTGCGAATGGGCTTCTTCCAGCCGCGCCGCGCTCAGGCCCTGCTCGGCCAGCAGCGCGACGAGCACGGCCTCGTCGGCAATGTTGCGCTCTTGCAGCCACACGGCGCGCATCACCGCGCCGGTGGTCTTCATCGCGGCTTGCGTGCCGTCTTTCAGATCGACGGCGATGATCAACTTGGCCGCGTCGTCGGCGTTGACCGGAAAGTACTTCGGCTGCAGCACGAGCGGCACGTCCAGCCATTCGCTGAAGCGCTTGAGCTCAAGCAGCCGGTATGCCTGCCGCTGCGGCGCGCGCTTGGCCAGCGGCAAGCCGCCCGACACCGGGAACACCTTGCCGCCCAAGTCGACCGGCAGCACGCGAATGGTCGCACCAGCGGCTTGTGCAATGGCGGCGAAGCGCGCATGGCCGAGGTAGGCATACGGCGACTGGGGCGCAAAGTAGTAGTCGATGCTCGCGGGCATGGGGCCTCCTCGTTGGTGTGGGGCGCAGTCTAGCGAGGCTCGCGTGTCCGTGCAGTGACAGGGCGGCCAGGCCGTGGGGCCGGCCAGTGGCGGGCGCTGCGGCGCCATCGTCAAGGTGGTCGGGAGACTCGCCAGAAGATTCGCCAAAACATGCGCCAAATAACTCGCCAATTTCTCTACACAGGCTGACAATCACGAGCGATTTACCGGAAGAAAGTTGCTCCAACGGCACGGGACATTCGTGCCAAGAAGATTCGCCAAACATCATCTTCTCATGACCATGTACGACCACATCAGCCAGTTCGAACCCTTGCTGCCGGCATCCCCCCGCCGCGATGCCCTTCTGGAGAAGGCGCATCACTTGCAGCGCCTGGCGCTGGCCGCCAAAGGCCGCGCACACGCCAGCGTCATGCTGGCGATTGCGCCTTTGCTGCGCGCCATGAACTCGTACTACACCAACCGCATCGAAGGCCAGCACACGTTGCCCATTGAAATCGAGCAGGCCTTGCGCCACGACTTCGCAGCTCACGCCGACACCCGCCGCCGCCAGCGCCTGGCCGTGTCCCACATGAACACCGAAGCCTGGGCCGAAGCACACGCCGAACACACAGCATGGCCGCAGCTGTTCGAGCCGGCGGTGCTGCAAGCGCTGCACCAGCACTTGTTCGAGCAATTGCCGGCGCTCGACCGGCAGAGCGAACAAGGCGAGGTGCTCATTCCCGGCGCATGGCGCACGCGCGATGTGTCGGTGGGCGGGCATGTGGCGCCGCGTGCCGAAGCCGTGCCGCAGTTCCTTGAGCGCTTTGCGGCCGTGTACGGCCGCACGCGCGCCGGTGAGCTGGCCATCGTCGCCGTGGCAGCCGCCCACCACCGGCTGACCTGGGTGCACCCGTTCATCGACGGCAACGGCCGCGTCGCGCGGCTGCATTCGCAAGTGCTGTTGCAAGGGCTCGGTTTGACGAACGGTGTGTGGTCACCGCTGCGCGGCCTGGCGCGGTCGCAGCAGCGCTACCACGAGCTGTTGGCGCAAGCCGACCTGCACCGGCGCAACGACCTCGATGGCCGCGGCAACCTCAGTCAAGAAGGCCTGATCGCGTTCTGCGACTACTTCCTCGACATCTGCATCGATCAGGCTGCGTTCATGACCCAGCTGCTCGACATGCAAACCATGAAAGAGCGCGTGGCTGCGTGCCTGGCGTTCGAGTCCAGCCGGCCTGACTCAGGCATTCGCATGGAAGCACTGACGCCGTTGCACTACCTGTTTCTCGGCGGGCCGATGGCCCGGGGCGCGTTCAAAGCCATGACCGGCTTGGCGCCGCGCAGCGCCGACCGCGTGTTGTCAGCGCTGCTCGAGCGCAGGCTGGTCACGTCGGACACGCCGAAAGGCGCGATCCGCTTCGCCGTGCCGTTGCATGCGCTGCGCTTTTACTTTTCGGCGTTGTGGCCCGAGGCTGAGGCCAGCAGCCACTGACGATTCGCCCCAGGCTGCTCACACAGGGGCGGGCAGCCCGTACAGCCCCGCCGCGTTGTCCCATGCAATGCCGCGTGCCACGGCCGGCGGCAGGCCGCCGAGCCAGCGGCGAGCCTCCTGCATCAAGGCCTCATAGCTCGACCAGCGCTCGTTGATCCAGGTGTCCGAGCCGACCATGAAGCGCTGCGGCAGGTCGATGAACAGCGCGCGCCATTCGGGGTTCAGCTGCCCATCGTCACCCGTCAGCCCGGGCCGGTACGACAACTCACCGCGAAGTGTGGGGTGGGCGCGCATCAGCTCTCGCACCCGCGCCACCGGCGTGCCGCCGATGCCGGTGTGCGCCCACACGAGTTTGGCCTGCGGTGCGTGGCGCAGCAGCAGCTCGATGGCCACGTCGTCGACATGCGCGAGCACCACCAGGTCGCGTTGCTGCGCAAGCTGCATCAACGAACGTGCGACCGGGCCGTTCGCGTTCGCGCTGTCGTACAGGTGGAACTCGCCGATGCCCCGATACGGCCCGGCCGGCGTGCCCGCGGCCAGCTCGTCCAGCACCATGCGGTGGATGGACTCGTCGGCGAACCAACTGGTGTAGTCGGCCCGGCTGCGGTACAGCCGCACAAACGGCAGCACCGTGACCCCGGCGGCGCGCGCCAACGGCAACGCCGTGGCGAGTTCGCGCGTGCCGCTGTTGGGCCGGCTGTTCGCAACTATCGCGCGCACGCCGCTGCGTTGCATGCGCGCAAATGCTTCGGCCGGCGGCACGGTGGCGTGGGCTTCGTCGTTGTAGTGCAGGTGCGCGTCGAACAGCGGGCCGCGATAGGGCTCGGCGGCTGCCGTCGCCGCAAGCGACACGGTGCAGCCGAGCGTGGCGCCGAGAAGGTCACGCCGACGCATGCTTGGGCTTCATCGAATGGGCTTCATGGATCACAGCGACATTGTGTTCCAGCGACCCACTCGGCGCTGCGCCGGTATGTTGAAATCCAATGACACCCGCTGCCGGCCAACCGCGCCCATGAGTCAAGTCCTGATCAACCAGTATCTCGCGCAACTCGATGTTCTCAAGAAGGTCGGTGGCACGCACCGCGAGTCGGTGGTGCGCGAAGCGTTCAAGGATTTGCTCAAAGGCTGGGGCAAGCAGCACGACCTGGTCTTCATCCCCGAATACAAGCTCGACAGCGCCACCAAAGACACCCGTTTCGTCGACGGGGCGCTGCTGCACGAACTGCGCGTGCCTTTCGGCTACTGGGAAGCGAAAGACGCCAAAGATGACCTCGATGCCGAGATCGAGTTCAAGTTCAAGCGCGGCTACCCGCAAGACAACATCATCTTTGAAGACAGCACGCAGGCCGTGCTGATCCAGCACCGCGAAGAAGTGATGCGGTGCAGCGTGACCGACGTGCACGCGCTCGAAAAACTGCTCAAACTCTTCTTCAGCTTCGAGCGTGCCGAGATCGCAGACTTTCGCCAGGCCGTGGCGCAGTTCAAGACCGACCTGCCCGCCGTGCTGGAGGCGCTGCGCGCCATGATCGAGCGCGAGCACACGGCCAACGCCGCATTCAACAAGGCCTCGGCCAAGTTCCTGACGCACGCGCAAGAGGCCATCAACCCCGGCCTCACCGCCGCCGATGTGCACGAGATGCTGATCCAGCACATCCTCACCGAAGAGATCTTCTCCAAGGTGTTCGACAGCGAGTTCCACCGCGACAACAACGTCGCCAAGGAGCTGTACAAACTGGAGGCGACCTTCTTCACCGGCGGCCTGAAGAAGAGCACGCTCAAGGGCTTGGAGGCCTACTACGCCGCGATCCGGGCGGCTGCGGCGCAGATCGGCAACCACCACGAGAAGCAGACCTTCCTGAAGGTCATCTACGAGAACTTCTACAAGGTCTACAACGCCAAGGCCGCTGACCGACTCGGCGTGGTCTACACGCCGAACGAGATCGTGCGTTTCATGATCGAGGGCGCCGACTGGCTGTGCGAAAAGCATTTCGGCCGCAACCTGATCGACAAGGACGTCGAGATCCTCGACCCGGCCACCGGCACCGGGACCTTCATCTGCGAACTGCTCGAACACTTTCGCGGCTCGCCGAAGA
>JANNBF010000187.1:0-17140 GCA_031385155.1 Rhizobacter sp. | reverse complement strand
GTTCGCAGAGTCAATTCAAAATCTTTACTCTGCGTCAACTCCGCCAACTCCGCCCCTCTGCGGTGAATGAATTGGATATGGATTCAAGCGGCCCCCACCGTCCGCCGCCCCAGCTTGCGTTCGCCGACCAACGCGTTGATGAGCGCGATGGCCAGCGACATCAGCACGATCAGCACCGTGCAGTAGGCCAGCGCCACGCCGTAGTCGCCGTTGCCGACGCGGCCGATGATGTAGGTCGTGGCCAGCTCGTTCTCGGCCGTGACGAGGAACACGACCGCCGAGACGGTGGTCATCGAGCGCACGAAGCTGTAGACGAGCGCGGCCACCAGCGCCGGTTTGAGCAGCGGCAGCACGACGCGGCGCAGCGTCGTCGCGGTCGATGCGCGCAGCATGATCGAGGCTTCGTCGAGGGACTTGTCGAGCTGCTTGAATGCCGCTGTGCCGGCGCGCACGCCGACCGGCAGGTTCCGGAACACAAAGCACAGCACGATAATGATGCCGGTGCCCGTGAGCTCGAACGGCGGCACGTTGAACGCGAGGATGTAGCTGACGCCGAGCACCGTGCCGGGGATCGCGAACGCGAGCAGCGCGCCGAACTCGAACGCGCCTTGCCCGCGGAAGGTCGTGCGTGCGAGCAGCCATGCGATCAGCAGGCCGAGCCCGGCGCACACCGGCGCCGCAATCGCCGAGAGCTTCAGCGTGGTGAAGAGCGAGTTCCACGCGGTGCCGGCCCAGACCAGACCGCCGCCGACGTCCGCATTGCCCCACTGCACATCGAACGCGGTGATGAAGTGCTTGAGCGTCGGCGTGTAGTCGCGCCCCCAGGTCTGCACGAAGCCCCCGGCGAAGGCGAACAGGTACACGACCAGCGTGAACATCAGCCACGGCACCGTGATGCCCACGATGATGCGGCGCAGGCCGTCGGGCAGCGGCAGCGGCACACCCGCATCGCCCTTGCCCGACACGGTGGTGAAGCTCGTCTTGCCGAGCAGTTGGCGCTGCACCGCGAACACCGCCAGCGCAAACACGGTGAGGATCAGCGCGAGCGACGCGGCGCGCCCCTGGTCGTACTGCGCACCGACGATGGCGAAGAAGATGTCGGTCGACAGCACCGCGAACTGCCCGCCCACGACGATGGGGTTACCGAAGTCGGCCATGCTCTCGATGAAGCCCACGAGAAACGCGTTTGCCAGGCCCGGCTTGAGCAGCGGCAGCGTGACCGTGAAGAAGGTCGTGCGGCGGTCGGCGCGCAGCGTTTGCGCCGCCTCTTCGAGCGACGGGCTGATGCCGGCCACCACGCCGCGCAAGATCATGAACGCGATCGGCGTGAACGCGAACAGCTGCGCCAGGAACACACCGAACGCGCCGTAGAACCAGCGCGTCGGCGTGATACCGAAAGCCGCCTCCAGGAACTGGTTGACGAGCCCGGCGCGCCCGAACAGCAAGATCAGCCCGAGCCCCACCACGAACGGCGGCGTGATGATGGGCAGCAGCGCCAGGATGTTCAGCGGCTTCTTGATCCGCGCCGGCCCGCGCTCGGCCAGCAGCGCGATCATCAACCCGAGCAGCGTGGTGCCCACCGCCGTGGCAAGCGCCAGGAACAGCGTGTTCCACGCCACGCCGCAGCGCGAGCCGCCCACGATGCACGCGAGCCCCCAGGTTCGCTCGTTGCCGATGCTCGCCCAAACGGCGCCGAGCCCGAAGGCACCGTCTTCGGTGAAGAACGCGCCGCTCAGCGCACGCAACACCGGCAACGCCACGAACAACGCGAGCAGCGCACCGCACAGCAAGACCGCGCTGGCCACGAACACGTCACCCCGGAACGCGCCGAGCCGCGCCATGCCCGCGCCGAGCAGCATGATGAAGGCGAGCAGCGTCAACACCCCGCCCAAGCCGATACCGAACTGCGTGGCCGCGAGCGGCCCGAAGCCCGCATCAAGCCACGCGAAGGCCCAGCCCTTGGCACCGATGGCAAAGCCGCTCGTCAGCAGGCCCGCCACGCCGAGGCCGCCACCGAGCGCCAGCCACCGGCCCTGCGCGCGGCCGGCCGGCAGGCGCCAGCCGATGAGTGCGATGAGCAGCGCAGCCGGCACGAGCCACAGCCACGGCTTGCCGAAGCGCGCCACTTGCACCGCGCCGCTCGCGCTGTCGGCCACGCTCCACACGCCGGCCAGCGACTGCAGCAGCGTCTTGTCGGCGGGGAAGTACCAGGGCAGCAGCGCAAACGCAGCCAGGCCGAACAGCAGCCAGCCGCCGATGGGGCCGGTGCGGCCGGTGTGGCTTTGCGCGCGGCGCTCCGGGCGACGAACCGTCACGAAGGCGTGGCGGCCCCGGCCGCTTTGGAGCCGGCTTCGCCCTTGTTCCCCTCACGCACGGTGGCCATGGTGCACCTCGGCAACGAGTTCACGTATTTCTCACAGCGTGCGATCAAGCGTTTGCGCTCGGCGCTGGCACCGTATTTCGCATAGTCGTAGTTGATGAGCTTGACCTTCTTGAAGTCGGGCACGTTCGCATCGACCACGGTCGCCTTGTTCGACGGCAACTGGTACTGCTTGGCCGCAGCACCGAACTGCTGCGCACCGGGCGTGAGCGCCCATTCGTAGAACTTCTTCGCCTGCTCCAGGTTGCGTGCGCCCTTGATGATGCTCATCGAGCCGATCTCGGCGCCCGTGCCTTCGCTCGGCGTGATCGTGGCCACCGGGAAGCCCTGCTGCTTCTCGCCGGGGCCGTCGTGCACGAAGCTGATCGACACCGCCGTCTCGCCGCGCGCCACCGCCTTGATCGGCCCGGTGCCGCTGCGCGTGTAGGTGCTGACGTTCTTGTGCAGCGCCTTCAGGTAGTCGAAGGCCTTGTCTTCGCCCATCAGCTGCACGAGGGTCGCGATCATCGTGTATGCGGTGCCGCTGCTGGCCGGGTTCGCGACCTGGATCTCGCCCTTGTATTCGGGCTTCAACAAATCGGCCCAGCTCTTGGGCACATCGAGCTTCTTTTTCGCGACCAGCTCTGTGTTGTAGCCAAAGCCCAGCGGCCCCGAGTAGATACCCACGGTCTTGTAGCCCGACTGCTGTGCCTGCTGCTGCGCCCACGGCTGAAGCTGCGGCAAGGTAGCGCTCTTGTACTCGATGCTCAGGTCGCTCTCGGCGGCTTGCAGGTGCGGGTCACCGGTGCCGCCGAACCACACGTCGGTCTTCGGGTTGGCGCGTTCGGCGATCAGTTGCGCGAGCGCCTCGCCCGAGCCCTTGAGCGACATGTTGACCTTGATGCCGGTGCTTTTGGTGAACACCGTCTGGATCAGGTTGCACCAGTCGGCCTGCACCGAGCAGATCACGTTGACCTGGCCGCTCTGCGCCAACACGGCGGGGGCGAACGAACAGCTGGTTGCGGCGGCGAGCGCCAGGGTCCATCGCTTCATCGGTGTCCTTTGCGGCGTGCGGGGTGGGAAGAGCGGTGCACGCATCGAGCCCGGCCATCGTAGCCCGCTGGCCTGCGCATTCGCAGCGCGTTGGCTCAGTGCTAACCCGGCAGCGCGCACGGCAAACTCGCCTTGCACAGCGCGCCGCCGATCCACCCTCTTAGGGATGCCGGCCGCGCAGTGCGAGGCCTAAGCTGCACTGCCCGACGAGCCCCGCAGGAGACCGACATGACGATCAACTTCATCCCCAACGACCCGCGTGCCGGCTCCGCCGCGCCCGCTATCCGCACGCAGCCGCGCCGCGCCACGCGTCCCGCCAGCCGCTCGGGCTTCATCTTCAGCAACACCAGCCCCGAAGGCGTGGCCTTGCCGGGCACGCCGAAGTTCCTGTTCTGGCAGGCGCGTGAAGCGGCCATCGCAGCGGTGCAGGCCTGGGAGGCGTCGGCCGGGCCGCACAAGCTGTGGCAGGGCGGGCGCAAGAAGCTGCCGCTGCTGCAAGACGCCGGCGAAGACCTGAACGCGTTCTACGACCGCGACACGTTCTCGTTCTTCCACCAGGCGGTGGGCAACACCACGTTCTTCTCGGGCGCCAGCACCGACGTGGTCGCGCACGAGGTCGGCCACGGGTTGCTCGACTCGGTGCGGCCCGACTTCTTCGACGTGAACTTCCTCGAAGTGGGCGCGTTCCACGAGGCCTTCGGCGACTGCATGGCCATGCTCACCGCGATGGGGGATCTGCAAACGCGGCAGAAGCTGCTGGCGACGGCGCCGGATCTGCGCAAGCGCAACTTCGTCGAGAGCACGGCCGAAGACCTGTCGCGCGGCATCGGCCTGGCCTTCCCGGGCCACAACGCGGCCGAGCCGCGCCATGCGTTCAACGCCTTCAAGTTCCAGATCCCGAGCACGCTGCCGAGCAACGGCGGCCCCGGCGCGTTGATCAACGAGGTGCACAGCTTCGGCATGGTGTTCACCGGTTGTTTCTGGGACTTGATCGCGAACCTGTTCGCCGCCCAGGCGCAGCACACCGAGGTCACGCTGCTCACCGCCGCGCGGTTGGCCGGCGAGCTGCTGATTGCCGGCGCCAAGGCGGCGGTGGTGACGCCGCGCTTCATGCAGTCGGTCGGCCGCGCCATGACGCTGGCCGATGGCTCGCTGCACGCCGGCGCCAACCGCGTGGCGATCCGCGATGCGTTCGGGCGCCACAACCTCCTGCTCGGCTCGAACGCGATGCTCGCGCCGTCGATGGCGCTGGCGGGGGCTGCGCCGAAGAAGGCCACGCTCGATGCATCGACCCGCAAGGACCTGCTCGTGCGCATGGGCGCGGTGCGCGGCGCCACGCTCAGCCTGTCGGCCGGCGACGTGTTCGGTACCAAGGTGGTGAACGCCGTTCAAACGCGCGCGGTCGATCTGGGCAAGCTGAGCGCGCAGCTCAAGGGCGTGGTCGCGTTGGCGCATGACCCGGTCATGGTGGGCGCCTCGGGCGGGCGCGCCGCCGTGATGGGCGCGGTGCCGCACAACGCCGATACCGACAGCGAGGTGCAGGCCTTCGTCGAGTCCTTGCTGGTGCACCGGCGCATCGCGTTCGTGACGCCTTCAAAGGCAGCGCGAGGGGCGAAAGGCGCTGTGGCCGAAAGCGGCCACCTGAGCCACGCCACGCACGCCATCAAGACGGTGGCCGGGAAGAAGGTGCTGCAGCGCACACGCTTCCAGTGCATGTGCCGCGTGTGCCTGTAGGCCGCGCGCCGCGCTGCAGCGGCGGGCCGGAAGCCAGACCGCGCTAGACCGCGCTAGACCGCGCTGAACCGCTTGCGCACCAGCCGGCGCTGGCCGTTGGCGGCGGTGGTGATCTCGTGCGTGGCACCGGCGGCGCGGGTGGCGCCGGGCGCGCCGATCTGTTTGTTCGCGGCCAGGCTCGCAGCGAAGGCCGTGGCCTCGTCCACGTGCTCCCGGGCGGGCGGGTTCACCTTCGCATGCACCTCGCCGGCCGGGCCGCGCGACACGTCGGCATCGACCGGCACCGACATCTGAACCTGTTGCAAATCCGGCTCGCCCGCCACCGAGACAGCGTGCCACGCGTGCCCGTAGGCCTTCAGGTGGCCTTGTACCTTGCCCGCCTGCAGGGCGGTCACGGTCATGCCCTGGGCTGCCAGGTGCGCGGTGACGGCAGTGTGCGTGTTGGCGGCGTGCGTGTTGGCATGCGTGTTGGCGTGAGCAGCGCTGGCAGTGTTGGCGGCCAGCAGGTGCGCAATCAACGCCGGGGCCTGTGACCAGTCGCTGAAATCAACGCCGGGTGCGCCCGCCGGGCCGAACTGCAGCGCCTTCATGTGGAGCACGCTGCGCGCTGCCTTCACGTGCGCGGCGTTCTCGGTGATGAACAGGCACTCGGCAAGCGTGGCCTTGACCTGCAGGCGCCGCAGTGCGGTCTCGAACACCACGCGCTCTGGCTTGAGCGCGCCGGCCTGCGTCGACAAGGTGATGCAGCGCTGCACCGGCTCGAAGAACGGCCGCAACCCACTGGGCGCGAGCCGCGCGAGGTACTCGGTGAACAAGGTGCGCACCTTTTGCGCCGCATTCGGCGGCTCGGCCATCGTGAAGTCGGAGACGAGACAGATGCGCAGCCGCTTGCCATCGGCGGCCTTCAGGTCCTTGATGGTGGCCAGCGCCTCGGCGACGTGCGCAAACGGCTTGTCGTGCGCGTCGATCAGCGTCAGGCCAAGGTCGAACATGACGACTCGGATCATCGGGGCCTCCCGGTAGCGGGTGCCATCATACGAACCCGCTGCTTACCCACAAGGGCCGCGCACCCCAACCCCGCATGCCCCACCCTGCCCCGCGAAGGGCTCGCCGGGCTGCACCGGAGAGCCCCATGACACGCCTGCCCGCTTTGCTGACCCGACCCTTCACCGCCGCCCCGTTCGCTGCTGCCCTGGTCGCCACCTTCATGCTCGGCGCACCCAGCGCCGCCCACGCGCAGGCCTGGCCCGACAAGCCGGTCCGCGTGCTCGTGCCGGCACCGCCCGGCAGCTCGCTCGACGTGATCGTGCGCCTGCTCGGTGACAGGCTGAAAGACCGCTGGAAGCAGCCCGTCGTCGTCGACAACAGGGCCGGTGCCGGCGGCATGCTGGGCATGGACGTGGTGGCCAAGGCCGCCCCCGATGGCTACACGCTGGGCATCGGCTTCAACGGCCCGGTGGCGTTCGCGCCCTACATGGTCAAGAAGATGCCGTACGACCCGGCCAAACAGCTGCTGCCCATCGTGCTGACCACGTCACAGCCCAACGTGCTGGCGATCCAGGCCAGCAACCCCGCGAAAACGCTGCCCGAGTTCGTGGCCTGGGCGAGGCAGCAAGGCAACAAGCTCAGCTATGCCTCGGTGGGCAACGGCAGCTCGTCGCACCTGACGATGGAGCTGTTCAAGAGCGTGGCCGGCATCGACGCGGTGCACGTGCCGTATGCCGGCTCGCCGCCGGCGGCCACGTCGCTCGCGGCCGGCGAAACGCAGGCCTTGTTCGCGGTCGAGCCGGCCTTGCTGCCGCTGGTGCAAGGCGGGCGCATTCGCCTCATCGCAACCACCAGCCTGAAGCGCGACGAGGCCACGCAAGACCTGCCCACCGTCAACGAGTCCGGCGTGCCGGGCACGGCCGGCTTCGAGGCGCTGGCATGGAACGGCTTGTTCGCACCTGCCGGCACGCCGGCCGAGGTGGTCGAGCGCATCAACGCCGATGTCAACGCCGTGATGAAGGAGCCGGCCGTGCGCGACGCACTCGCCAAACAAGGGCTCATCGTCGGCGGCGGCACGCCGGCGGAGTTCAAGGCGTTCATCGACGGCGAAGGCAAGAAGTGGGGCGCGATCATCCGCAAGGTCGGCATCACGGTCGAGTGATGCGGGCTCGCGGGTCGGGCAGCGCATGGCGGCAGCCCCGCATGCCGGCGAGCACGCCTGGGCAGCGTCAGCGCAAGTACTTGACGTGGCCCCAGGCGCGGCGGGTCGGCTCAGCGAGCTGTGCGAGCTTGCCGCGCAAGGTGTAGGCCTGCATCGCCACCGGGAAGCGCCCTGGCACGTGGCCGACGAAGACCTTCACCTCGACGGCTTCGCCGTTGGCCCAGCCTTCGAAGTCGGCCTCGAAGCCGCTGAATTCACCGTAGATTGCCGGCTGCGGCTTGAGTGCGATGCGCTTGGCCGGCGTGACGCGGTAGTTCTCGGCGGCACGGCGGATCGCGGTCGTGGCCATGCCCAGCATCGCTGTGTCGTCGACCGTCGCGGCCGGCAGGCTGATGTAGGTCATCACGGCCGGCGGGTAGTAGTCGGCCGGGCTCTGCACGACGAAGCTCGGCAGTGTCACGGCCTTCATGACCTCGGCGTCCCAGGGTGGCTCGTTCTCGACCCAGATCTCGAGCCCGAGCTCGGGGACCTTATGGATCTGCATCTCGCGCTTCACGCGCTCGGCTGCAGGCGCCAGCGGTGGCAACAACGCCCCGGCGACGAGCACCAGCAGCACAGCGGTCGACCGGGTGAGGCGGCGCATCGGCATCATTGCCCGAACGATGGGCCGACCGCCGGCCCGACCGAGCCCGCCAGCCCGAGCCCGACCAAAACCAGTAGCGCCAGCACGGCCGGCCAGCGCCGGCTTCGCGCGAACGCGGCGCGCCCATTGCCGCGTGCCAATGCCAGGCAGACGAGCCACACCACGAGGTAGGCCATCAGCAGGCGACCGATGAGGTTGCCGACGAGATAGAGAGACAGCATCAGAGTTTCTCGCAATGCAGGGTGAGGATCGCAACGCACGAGGATCGAGCCTTGCAGCGCATGCGGCGTATGTGACCTACGCGACATACGGGGTCGACACCACCCGCAGCCGCGCTTCATCGATGCCAGCATGTCGATGGAGCAGGGTTCGCAACGGTTCGACGAGCTCGCTGCGGCCGATGTGCCATTCGATAGGAACGTTGGAGCCGGCCAACTCGAGAGACCGAAGTTGCTTGAAGGCTTCAGCCACGACCGGCTCGGTCTCCAGCGGCTTCACCTGCTGGGGTGACCAGTGAAACCGATCAGCATTCCAATAGGGAAAGAGGTGTGCCCACAGCAGCACCTGGCGCTCCCGATCCCACCCTGAAAACTCGGAGAGTGCCACTCGATAGACGTAACCATGCGGTGCGCCGGTGATCTGACTGGCGTAGCGCTCCTCTTCCGGGGCCACCGGCCAGCCCCAGAGCGTCACAGTGCTCTGAACCAAGTGAAGGTCTTCCAAAACGGCCAGGATCCGGCGAGCTTTATTCGATGCGCGCGGTTCGCCGGCCTCCGGTCGCGCGCGGCTCGCAAACAAAATCACGCCCCCGTCCGGCAGACATTCGCTGTCGATGTCAGCCGGAATGTAGTGTTCGAGACCCGGTACCCGAAGGTAGGTCATCCAACCCGGCCACACACATCGATCGCCGAAGCCATGACCTTCGATCCGCTCGCCATAAGCAGCATCGCAAAACGCTACAGAATCAACACTGAGCAACGCGGGGCACAGTGCAGAGACGATCGCATGAATTGCGCGTCGAACGAACACCTCGGTCTGCAGATCACCGCACGTTTCGTCGGGGAGGAAGAGCTTGAAATCTCCCGTGGCAAAGGAAAATGACGAGCCGGTGTACAAACCTGCCTCGATGCGCCCTTCTCCTGACGACGAAGCCCAGGGGTCATCCCCCGGAGAATCGCTAAAGACCGTCATCCGCATGCCGAAGCAATTCGTGCTCTCTGGCGTCAGCCGCTTACGTTCATCAAGGTTGCTGAAGTCGACCAAGCGCGCATGGCCGAATCTGGTCTCCACCAACGCTTCGTAGAGGCTATCAAACGGCGAGGACAGCGGAACGAGTCGCCCGCCCTTACCCAAAAGGCCCAATGACGCGAGCCGAGGATGCAGCTCCTCGATTTGCAACAGGAGGGTCTTGGCAAGCTCGGTGTACTGACCGGTGGTCAACGACAGTTCGGGCCACTTGGCAAACAATCGAATCGATTCAGTCATGTGTTGATGATGCTCAGTGCGTTTCCATGGCATTGGTTCAGCCGGCGATTCGGGGCGTCCAGACCACCACGATATCCAATCCCTTACTCTTGAAGAGAGCCCTCAGTGCATCGGCTTCGGTACGGCCCGAGACATGCCACTCGACGTTGAATCCCGCCTTGCTTGCCGCGCCAAGCTGCCCTCGGGCGTCCGCCAGCACGCTGTCGATGAAGCCCTTTAGCACCGGCGCAGGGACACCCTGCTTCGTCAAGATGTTCCCGGGCTCGTAGCGCTTGGCGTCGATCAGTACTTTCCTGGCCACGTCCACACCGTCGAAAAGTTTCCCACCGACCAGGTACTCTGCGTTCGGCGGGGCGCGCGTCACCTCCCGCTGATAGAGGTAGTCGGGCCTCCCGGTCGAGTCGGTTCGGTTGATCAGCCTACCGGCACCGTCCTTGTTCGACCATACGCCCGGACCACCATCACTCGCGCCCAATGCGTACTTGCTCCCGCTGCTGCCGCGGTAGAGCTTGCTGGGCAGATCGCACGCCGCGTTGTGCGCCCACACCCCCTCGCCGACGAAGTAGCTCGGTGTCTCGTTGACGCTGAAGTTGAACACCCGCGTGGCGCGTTCGACGCGCTCGTTGTTCAGCACCGTGACGTCGCCCGAGGCGGTGGCGACGATGTCTCCGCGCTTGATCTCGCGCACCGGCGTCCAGCCTTTGCCTTGCTGCCACAGCGGGTGCTCGTCGGAGACGCTCAAGGTCTCGAACTCGGTGGTCAGGCTGTAGACGTGGTCGACAGTTCGGTTGAAGGTTTTCGCGACGCTCTGGGGTGCGTCGGCAAACCCGCGCTCGCTGCGTGACAGCACCGCTTGCCCGACCGCGATGCGCTCGATCGGCACCGGGCCGGCCGGCGTGAGCACCGGCGTGCCGGCCTCGAAGCTCGCGCAGCCGAGTTCGAGCTTGGTGGCCCGCGCTGCCAGGCGAAGGTCGCCGGAGAACCGGGCGATCTTGATCGCCAGCTTGGCCACCAGCACCGGGCTGACGTTCTGGCCGATGACCTTGCCCAGGTCATAGGGGCCGCACAGGCTGGCCCGGATGATGGTGTCGACGACCTCGTTGCCCAGAACCTCGGCGAGCTTGGTGGCCGTGCCTTTGGGGTCGTCGTAAAACGACTTGCCCAGGTGGATCAGGCCGGAAACGACATCGTCGAAGTTCGTCAAGAGCGCGACGATGCCCGTCACCTGGTCCGTCAAGCCGGCGACGACGCCCTTGACGAACTGGTAGCCGTACTGAAGGCCGCCCTTGACGCCGGCCCACAGGTCGCCCCAGAAGCCTCTGTCGGCCTCGGGCGCGCCAACGCTGTCGCGCGCGGCCGACTTGTCGCAAACGTCTTCGAGGAACTTGCAACTGTTCTTCGCAGCCCAGCGGTCCTTGGCCGCCTTGTCAGCGAAGCACACGCCGGGGTCGGGGCAAATTTTGTAGGCCACGTCGGCAAAACTCGGCGGCGCGTGGCCGAGCATCAGCACAGCGGCCATCCAGGCCAGCAGCCACCGCTGCCAGGTCGACGTGGGGGCGATCAGACGCATGGCGGCGGCTCCGGAGGGGGTGCATCGCTGCCGCGGCACGTGGGGTTGGCGGGTGGGCAGTCAGGCAGGGGCTTGACCGGCGGAAGGCCTGGGTCGGTCGGTGTGCCGTTGTTGCCCGGCCCGGGCGAACTCACCATCAGCGTGTTCTTGATCGCATCGGACTGCATGCGCACAACGGTGTGCGTGACGACGGGGATTCGATTGGCGACGAGCAGCGCCTGGGCGAACGGGTCCGCGCCGACGGCGCCCGTCATCCCCAGCGCCCAGGTGTAGAAGCGGCCGACGATGGGCATCTGCTTGCGTTCGGGGATGCCGTAGGTGATGCGCAGCTTGAGCAGGTTCGCATCGAGCAGCGTCTGGCCACTGGCGTTGGTCTTCGGGTCAGCGTTGCAGCCGGGCACGTCGCGCGGGCAGTTCAGCTCGTCCAGACCGACATTCGGGATCACCGGCTCAGCCGTCTTCAGAACACTTTGCAGCTTCGGGCTGTTGTAGTCGTTGAAGCTTTCTTGCGTGGGCGACAGGATCTCGACGCGAACCGCCGCGTTGCCGGCGTCGGCCACGACCTTCGCCAGCGTCGCAGTGAGTTCGCCCACCGTCGTGCCGCCACCGTAGTACGGCACCAGCGCCTTCTGGAATGCGATCTGGATCGAGGTGGCGCTGGCGTGGTTCACCGAGCCAGCCCGGGCCGCCTCGAGCGAGGCGTAGTTGAGGTTGCTCTTGGCATAGAACACCGAGGCCGCCTGCATCATGGCCAGCACGATGAACAGCAGCAACGGGAGCACCACCGTGGCCTCGACGAGGCTGGCGCCGCGCTGCCGGCCAGCGGCCGCCGCGAGCCCCTCACGCATCACGGCGCCCCTGCGTCGAGCGCGGTGGTCGTGAAGCCGGCGGGGATCGTGAAAGTCGACGCCGCGATGGCCTTGCCGCGCTCGACGGCGAGCGGCTCGATGGTTTCGACCAACGCCGTGCCGGTACCGAACGCGAGCTCGCCGCTGAGTGCGAACGGCAAGTTCAGGAAGCCCACGTACGGGAAGGCGTCCCAGATGCATGCCGTGCTGCCGGCCGCCAACAGGGCGGTCGCCGGGGCTGTGACCTGGCGGCAGGCCTGGCCCAGGAAGATGCCTGCCGGGAGCGCGGCAAACTCTGCGGCGCTTTTGAACACCGTGGGGCTGGTGTCAACGCGGGTCCCGGTGGCGGTGAGCGTGGCATAACGCAGTTCGTACTTGATGCCGTCGCGCCACAGCGTGCCGTTCTTGATCTCGTTGCGCTGGACCTGGGCGCAGTCCATCGGCACCGCCGGGTACGTGCCGGCTGCGGCGCTCACTCCGGCGTCTTTCAGCCAACGCTCAACGTCGGGCAAGGTCAGGCTCGTGCCGGTGATGAGCGTCAATGCCTTGTCCGTGTCGAAGAACTTCTCGTGCACCGAAACGTCAAGGCTTGCCAGCGTGGCTTCGGGCGGCGACACCGCCTGCAGGCCGTAGTAAAGCGAACGCAGGCTGTTGCATTGGTCGACCTGCGCCTGGAACGCCTCGCGCGCAAGACCCCGGTCCTTGCCGCGGTAGTGAACCGTGTTGCTTGTCTTCAGGTACGCCGTGCCGACAAGAGCGGCAGAGGGTGCGGGCAAGAGATCGGCACCGGATGGAGCGTCCGAGCTGCCGCCGCAGGCGGACAGCGCGAGGGTGATGGCGCCGAGGGCGGCCAGCGTGGCGCGCGCGGTCAGCGCTCGGGTGCCGTGCGCGGCAACGGTGGGTTTACCGGCGGAAAATGTGATTCGTTTCATAGGTACTTCTCGTTGAAATTCGATGGTCCAGTCAAGAGCGCAAATGCGCCGCCCGCAGCGGCCCTCTTTGAACACGGCACAAGGTCGTGCCCTTGGAGGCTTTTCGTCGCAGCGCAACGGCGCGTTTGCGACGCCTGCATTGTTGGACACATTGACCGACCAAAGAAACTTCGGCATCATCGAAGGTGAAACAAAGTTACATCGCCGCCTGACGGTGCGGCGCTCAGCACATGTCATTCGACCTCGTCTTCTTCGGTGGCACCGGCGACCTGACCTGGCGCAAGCTGATGCCGGCGCTGTTCCAAGCCTGGCGCCACGGCAAGCTGCCCGAGGGCGGGCGCATTCTCTCGGTGGCGCGAGACGAGCGCAGCGACGGTGAATACCGCGCCTTCATCAAGGAACGCTTCATCGAGGTCGAGCCCGCCAAGCGCCCGACCGACGACGAGTTCGCGCGCTTCGCCGAACTGCTGCACTACCGGCGCATGGACCTGTCGCACCCGGCCGACTACGCGGGCCTCAAGCAGTGGGCCGACGAGCGCGGCGCCGACACGGTGGTGCTGTTCCTCGCGACCAGCCCGCACCTCTTCCCGCAGATCTGCGAGCAGCTCGGCCAGGTCGGCCTGAACGGGCCGAAGGTGCGCGTGGTGCTGGAGAAGCCGCTCGGTCACGACCTGGCCAGTGCGCAAGAGATCAACCGCGCGGTCAGCGGCGCGTTCCGCGAAGAGCAGGCCTTGCGCATCGACCACTACCTGGGCAAGTCGGCGGTGCAGAACCTGATGGCGCTGCGCTTCGGCAATGCGCTGTTCGAGCCGCTGTGGCGGCGCGAGAGCATTGCCAACGTGCAGATCACCATTGCCGAAAGCCTGGGCGTGGGCACGCGCGGTGACTTCTACGACCGCACCGGCGCGCTGCGCGACATGATCCAGAACCACGCGCTGCAGCTGCTCACGATGGTCGCGATGGAGCCGCCGAGCCGCAACGACGCCGACGCCATCCGCGACGAGAAGCTGAAGGTGCTGCGTTCACTCAAGCCCTTCACCGAAGAAAGCGTGGCGCGCGATGTGGTGCGCGGCCAGTACCGCGCCGGCAACTGCGATGGCGACCGCGCGCTGGGCTACCTCGAAGAGCTGAAGGTGCCCGATGGCAGCACGACCGAAACCTTTGTGGCGCTGCGCACCGAGGTGCAGAACTGGCGCTGGGCCGGCGTACCGTTCTACCTGCGCACCGGCAAGCGGCTGGCCGCGCGTGATGCGCAGATCGTCATCAACTTCCGGCCGACGCCGCACAGCATCTTCCCCGGCATGAACCAGCCGAACAAGCTGGTCATCAAGCTGCAACCCGACGACGGGCTGGAGCTGCACCTGCTCGCGGCCAAAGGCTCGGGGCAGACCGAGGCGCTGTCGCCGGTGTTCCTGGACCTGGACTTCGACAAGGCCTTCGCCGCCAACCGCGTGGGCGCCTACGAGCGCCTGTTGATGGACGCGCTCGCCGGCCGCCTGAACCTGTTCGTGCGCAGCGACGAACAAGAGCAGGCCTGGCGCTGGGTCGAGCCCGTGCTCAACGCCTGGGCCGCCGACCCCATCGGCCCGCGGCCCTACGCAGCCGGCACGTGGGGCCCGGCCGCTGCCAGCGCGCTCGTTGCGCGGGATGGGTTTGCCTGGTCGGAAGAGCAATGAAATGCGAATGCTTCACCGCAGCGTCAAAGGAGTTGGCGGAGGAGCGCAGAGTTCAATTCAATCTTTTGAATTCCTCTGCGTGAACTGCGCAAACTCCGCCCCTCTGCGGTGAATGAATTGAATGAATTCATCTCCCATGCTTGACCGCATCCGCGCCTCCATTCCCGCGCTGCCGCCGGCCGAGCAGCGCGTGGCGAAGCTGGTGCTGGCCGACCCCCGGGCGTTCGCGAGCCTGCCGGTGGTGGAGCTGGCTGAGCGCTCGCATGTCAGCAAGCCGACCGTCGTGCGCTTTTGCCGCAGCGTGGGGTATGACGGCCTGACCGACTTCAAGCGCAAGCTCGCCGGCAGCGTCAACGAGGGGGTGCCCTTCGTGCACCGCTCGGTCGATGAAGACGACAAGAGCGCAGACATCATCGTGAAGGTGATCGACAACGCCGTGAGCGCGCTGCTGAAATACCGCAACGCCGCCGCCAACCATGCGTTCGAGCGCGCCATCACGGCGCTGACCAACGCCGGCCTGAACGGCCACCGCATCGAGTTCTACGGCGTGGGTAATTCCGGCATCGTGGCGCTGGATGCGCAGCACAAGTTCTTCCGCCTCGGCGTGCGCGCGCAGGCCGTGAGCGACGGCCACGTGCAGGTCATGAGCGCGACCATGCTGGCCCCGGACGACTGCGCCGTCATCATCAGCAACTCGGGCCACAGCCGCGACCTGCTGGACGTGGCCGAGATCGCGCGCAAGAAGGGGGCGACGCTGATCGTGATCACCGCCAGCGACTCGCCGCTTGCCAAGTTCACGCAGAGCGCGAACCAGGTGCTGCTGGCGGTGGACCACCCGGAAGACTTCGAGCGCTACAGCCCGATGGTCTCGCGCCTGCTGCACCTGATGGTGATCGACATCTTGACCACCGCCGTCGCGCTGCGCCTGCCGGGCGAACTGCGTGCGACGCTGCAGGAGATCAAGAAAAACCTGCGCGCGAAGCGCTACATGCGGATCGACTGACGCGCATTGACTGACGCGCATTGACTGATGCGCAGGCCACCCGTTCTGCGCCGTTGGCATCAGGCGCCGCGCCAGGCCACATTCTGCCGCGCGAACATCTCGCGCAGCGTGCCGTTCGCAGCCAGCCCGTTCATCGCGCCTTGAAGCGCCTGCGCCAGGTCGACCGACGCGGTCTTGACCGCGCAGCCCACGGCCCAGCCGTTGCGCGGTGCGCGCGGGCTCGGCAAGGGCTCGATGGCGAAGCGCGGGTCTTTGGCGAGCACGCTTTCGAGCTCCGACAGGTTGCCGGCGGCCACCGTGACCTCGCCGCGCAGCAGCGCCTGCGCGGCCTGCGCGCCGTCTTTCCATTGCGTGCTGAGTTGGCTCTGATACGCGCCGCCGTCGGCGCCGATCATCAGCCAGCCGGCCAGCGACTGGCCCGCCACCGCCACCTTGTGGCCGGCGATGGCCGACATGGCGTCGAGCGTCGGCAGCGCGGCGAGACTGCGCGCCAGCGCCACGCTTTCGCGGTAGTACGGCGCGAAGAACTTGACCTGAGGTGTGGCGTCCATCAGCGGCTTGTCGACCGGCACGTGCAGCAGCACATCGGCCGGGCCGAAGCCGAGGTAGTGACCGCGCCACACGAGGTTGCGCAGGTCGTCGTTCATGTTCTCGTCGGCATTGAAGGGCAGCAGCGACAACGTCAAGCCCAGCGCTTGTGCCAGCGCTTGGGCCAGGTCGATGTCGATGCCCTGGCCGTCGGTGTTGAACGGCGGCAGGTCTTTGTAGACCGCAACGATCAGGCTGCCGCGCGTGCGGATCTTCTCCATCGCCTGCGCGTTCGCGCTACTCACCGCGCCGAGCCCGCCGATGAGTGCAGCGCCTGCGCCCAGCGTGCGCAACGCCGCACGGCGCGAGGTGCCCAGCGCGCCCAGCGGCCCGCCCTGCAAGGCGTTCACAGCGGCTTCTCGCGGCGCGTTTCGAGGTAGGCCTTGATCGACCACACGGCCTCTTGATTCAGCGTGCCTTCGAACGGCGGCATGTAGACCGCGCCGTTGCGCACGCGGCCGTGGCGCACGGTGTTCACGAAGTAGTCGTCGGTCTCCTTGACGCAGGCGGCGCGACGGGCGGGCTCCTTGGCGGCGGCGCAGTCGTTGTCGAGCTTGCGCAGGTCGGGCGCCACGCCACCGGAGATGGCTTCCAGCCCGTGGCAGCGCGCGCAGTTTTGGTTGTAGGCCGAGGTGCCGATACGCACCGCGACGTCGTTCTTGCGGTACGGGTTCTCGGCCACCCAGGCCTTGCCCAGCGGCGCCAGGCCGGTGGTGTCAACGGCTTGCGGCGTGACGTCACCATGGGCGAGCGCGCTGCCCACGGTGATGGCGCACAAGGCGGTTGCGGCCCAGGCGGCAGCGCGGGCTGTGAGCGGGTGTTTCAGCATGAGCGTGTTCTCCGAACGGTGGTGTGGCGCCGTTGTTTTCGCAATGCCTGTGCCACGGGTCGGTTGCTCCACATCGGCACAGTGAACTCACGAAAACAGGTTTGGGAAGAGGGGTGAACCCAGCGCTGCGCCCCGATTGCGCAATGCGCCCATCGGGATAACCCGCGTGCTGTATGCAAACCATTTCAAAGCGGAGCGGGCACTGTGACAATGCAGCCCGCGTCAGGGTGTTGCAGCAGTGCGGGCAGGCCCCATCGAACGCGGAGACTTC